>NZ_JALLIZ010000016.1:0-146517 GCF_023242345.1 Pseudomonas sp. MWU12-2037
AGGCTTGCTGGCGATGCGATCAGATAGCCAACATCGTTGTCGCCTGATAAATCGCTATCGCCAGCAAGCCGGCTCCTACAGGTAAACGTGCCACAACCGTGCGCTGTTCGACATGACACACGCCGAAAATTTCTTGCATCGGTAAATCTGGTCTACATTTGAACCTGATAGATCAATAAAGCACTCTGGATTAACACTAAGTGCCTTCGGTTCTATCGCAAGACGTTCAGGCGACACCTTTAAGAACACCATCGTTTGCCCACCGCCCGGTAGGCATGCAGCACGACGGCATTGTGTGATTAGCCGTATCTGTCCCCTTTCAAGATTTTCTTAGAATGGTACGGATGGGTGCTGTCATGCAGCCTTCAGATGACGACGATGATGTTGCGAACCTGATGGGAAAGTTCGGTGCCAAGGCCGACCGCTATCGGGAAATCGAGGTGGCCCGGGTCTTCACCGAAACGCCAGCGCCCACCCCTGCGGCCCCCCAGCCTCCAGCCCCCACGCCTGCCGAACCGACCTCGCCGCCGCTCGTCCAGGGTGATACCGGCGCGCCTGAAACAACCGCAGCACCGTCCCTGCGCACACTGCTCCAGGATCTCGCCCGGCAACGCCAGGCGCAGGCCACGCAACAACCCCAGCCGGCCCTCGCCGCCCAGGTTCCCGGTCGGATCATTGCGGTAGTCTCGACCCGTGGCGGCGTCGGCCGCAGCACCCTGGCCAGTCTCCTGGCCATCCTGCTCAACAGCACTGACCGGCAGGCCATCGTCCTCGAACTCGACCCACAGAATGCGCAATACCATCACCTGGGCACCCGCCCACCCGCACAAGGTATCTGCCAGGCCAGCCTGGAACAGCGCAGCTGGCACGATCTTGCGCAAACCGGCTACGCCAACACCCGGCTGCTGGCCTTCGGCGAGAACGACCCGCAACAGTTGCAAGCCCTTGAACACCAGCTCGAAGGTGACCCGCACTGGCTGGCCCGCCACCTGAACGAACTGGCCCTAGGCAAGCACGACACACTGATCATCGACACCCCTCCCGGCAGCACGCTCTATCAGCAGCAGGCGCTGCACATGGCCGACCTGGTGATCGCCGTCGTCCGGCCCGACGCGGCCTCCCACGCCGCCCTCGAGCGCCTGATCACGGCGATCAAGCCCCACCTGGGCGGTGACAGGCCGGCAAGCTGCTGGTTCGTGATCAACGGCGTGGACAACGCCCACCCCTTGTCCGTGGACATCGCGCAGATCCTCGAGAGCCAACTGAAAACCCAACTGCTCGGCACGATCACCTGGGACGAGGCCATCGCCGAGGCGCTGGCCTATGAATGCAATCCGTTCGAGCAATCCGCCGAATCCCGCGGCTGCCAGGACCTCCTGGCCATCGCCGACAAGCTCCACGATCAGCTGGAGTCACAGCACCCATGACCTTCGAACGCCGCGTCCAACGCCTGCTCGGCACCGCCCTGCACCACCTCCGCCAATGGTCGCAGCCACTGCGCCTGGGCCTGATCCTGTGCGCCGCGATCCTCTGCGCCGTGGTCCTGGCCGGGGTGATCAGCGCGCCCGCGGACCTGCTCCAGCAAACCCTGTTCGGCCTTGCCTGCGTGATCGCGGTCCTGGTCCTGCGACGCTTCGAAGGTCACCTGCCGATCATTGCCATGATCAGCCTGTCGCTGATCGCCTCGCTGCGCTACATGTACTGGCGCCTGACCGAGACCCTGGAGCTGGAGAACTTCCACGACATGCTGTTCGGCTACACCCTGGTGCTGGCCGAGCTCTATGCGCTGCTGGTGCTGGTGTTCGGCTATGTGCAGACCGCCTGGCCGCTCAAGCGCCGGCCGATCCTGCTCAGCGAAGACCCGGCGCAATGGCCCACTGTCGATGTGTTCATCACCACCGTCAACGAGTCCCTGGAGATCGTCAAGATCACCGTGTTCGCCGCGCTGCGGATGAACTGGCCGACAGACAAGCTCAAGGTTTATGTGCTGGATGACGGTCATCGCGACGAATTCCGGTTGTTCTGCGAGAGCGTCGGCGCCCACTACCTGACCCGCGACAATAACCTGCACGCCAAGGCCGGCAATTTCAACGCGGCGCTCAAGGTCACCCACGGCGAATACATCGCCGCCTTCGACGCCGACCACGTGCCCTCGCGCTCCTTCCTGCAAATCAGCATGGGCTGGTTTCTCAAGGACCCCAAGCTGGCGATGCTGCAAACACCCCACGTGTTCTTTTCCCAGGACCCCTTCGAAAAAAACCTCAAGACCTACCAGGCGGTGCCCAACGAAGCCGAGTTGTTCTATGGCCTGGTGCAGGACGGCAATGACCTATGGAACGCCGCGATGTTCTGCGGCTCCTGCGCCCTGATGCGCCGGGCACCGCTGGAAGCCATCGGCGGGATGGACGAAACCACCCTCACCGAAGACGCCCACACCTCGCTGAAACTCAACCGCGCCAGCTACAACACCGCCTACCTGGCCCTGCCGCAAGCCGCCGGCAGGGCTACCGAAAACCTCTCGCGGCATATCAACCAGCGGGTGCGCTGGGCCCGCGGCATGACGCAGATTTTCCGCACCGACAATCCCATGCTCGGCCGCGGCCTGACCCTCGGCCAGCGCATCTGCTACAGCAACGCCATGCTGCACTTTTTCTATGGTTTCCCGCGCCTGGTGTTTCTCACCGCGCCCCTGGCCTACCTGGTGTTCGGCGCGCAGATCTTCCATGCCGCGCCGCTGATGGTGGCCGCCTACGCGGCGCCGCACCTGCTGCTGGCCAACCTGACCAACTCGCGCATCCAGGGGCGCTTCCGCCATTCGTACTGGAACGAGGTCTACGAAACGGTGCTGGCCTGGTACATCCTGACGCCGGTGCTGATGGGCATACTCAAGCCAAAATCCGGGCATTTCAACGTCACCGACAAGGGCGGCGACCTGCACCCTGGATTCTTCGACTGGAAGATGGCCCGGCCTTACATCGTGCTGCTGGTCCTGAATATCGCTGCCGTGGTGTACGGGGTCTACGACTACCTCGGTGCCGACGTCACCACCGATGAAACGGTGCTGCTCAACCAGGTCTGGGCCCTGTACAACGCCCTGATGTGCGCCGCCGCCATCGCGGTCGCCAGCGAAACCCGCCAGGTACGGGCCGACCCCCGGATCGAGGCGAAATTGCCGGTCGGCCTGCGGCTGGCCGACGGCACCGAGTATCACAGCCACACCCAGGACTTTTCGCAGAGCGGCCTGGGCCTGAAGCTGGCACCAGGTCAATCGATTCCCCTCGGTACACCGCTGCGGGTCTCGCTGTTTCGCCACCAGCAGCACTATCACTTCGACGGCAGCGTGGTCTTCAGCCGCGGCAACACGGTCGGCATCCGCTTCGACCCGATGACCTTGAGCCAGCAAAGCGACCTGGTCCACCTGACCTTCTCCCGCGCCGACACCTGGGCGCGGAACTGGGGCACCAGCACCCCCGACTCGCCACTCAAGGCCTTGCGCGCGATCAGCGTCATCGCCGTGCACGGCGTTTCCGAGTTGCTCAAGGCAACCCTCAGATTACCCGGCCAGGCGCTCGAACGGCGGCGCTCCGGCACCTCTTCCTCAGCACCTGCCCTGGACACGCCATGAGCCCGATATTCTCCGCTGGCAGCGATGGACGCTGCATTCGTTACGCCCTCCTGTTGCTGCTCTGCTGCGGCGTCTATCCGGGCTCCGGCAACGCCGTGACGCAAACAGACAACCGCAGCAGCCCCGCCGCCGGCACTGGCCAGGCCCCGGTGATCGCCGGTGACAAGAACAGCTACAGCCTGACCTTCAAGCAACTGGGACGCCGTGACCCCTTGTACCTGCGCGGTGTCGAGTCGACCGACAGCGTCGACTTCGGGATTCGCGCCGATCAGGTGGTGACCGGTGTCCAGGTGGTCCTGCATTACGGTTATTCGGCGCTGATGCTGCCCGAGCTGTCGCAGATCAACGTGCTGGTCAACGACAGGGTCGCCGTCAGCCTGCCGCTACCCCGGGAGCAGGCCGGCAAGGACCTGGAGCGGGTGGTCGAGATCCCCGCGCGGCTGATCACCGACTTCAACCGGCTGGACCTGCAACTGATCGGGCACTACACGATGCAGTGCGAAGACCCGTTGCACTCGAGCCTGTGGGCCAGGGTCGGCAACGACAGCCAGCTGAATATCCAGTATTCGCCCATCGCCCTGAAAAATGACCTGGCCCTGCTGCCGGTGCCGTTCTTCGACCGCCACGATGCGCGCCCGCTGGTCCTGCCCTTCGTCTTCGACGCCAACCCCAGCCCCGCCAAGCTGGAAGCGGCCGCGGCGATCGCTTCCAAGTTCGGCGCCCTGGCCAGCTACCGCACCGCGACCTTTCCCGCCAGCGTCGGGCAACTGCCGGCCAAGGGCAATGCGATTGTCTTCGTCACCCACCGCGAAACCCTGGCGCTGGGCGAGCTGTCGAGCAATCCGGCCAGCGGCCCCAGCGTGACCATGATGACCAACCCCAACGACCCCTATGGCAAGCTGCTGGTGATCAGCGGACGCAACGACGCTGAACTGAAGATTGCCGCCACGGCCGTCGCCCTGGGCAGCCAGTCGCTGTCCGGTGCCACCGCGCTGATCGACCACCTCGACCCGCTGCCGGTGCGCGTGCCCTATGACGCGCCCAACTGGCTGCCGACCGACCGGCCGGTAAAGCTCGGCGAGCTGGTCGACGCCCGGCAATTGCATGTCTCCGGCTACAGCCCCGAGGACATCAAAATTGCCCTGCGCCTGGCGCCGGACCTGTTCGAATGGCGCGGACGCGGCGCTCCGCTGCTGCTCAAATACCGTTACACGCCCCAGCAGTTCTCGACCAACTCGGCACTGCTGGTGCACCTCAACGACCACCTGGTGCGTTCGATGCAATTGCCGTCGATCCCCAATCTCAACGGCAGCCCGGACCTGCTCGAGTGGCTGAAGAAAGACGACAGCCTGCCCCGCGAAGCCAGCATGTACCTGCCCCTGGACATCGCCACCTACGAGTCGCAGCTGCAAATGCGCTACCTGTACGACTATGTCAAACAAGGCGAATGCCGGGACGTCATCGTCGAAGACATGCGCGGCCAGATCGAAGGCGATTCGACCATCGACCTGAGCGGCCTGGACCACTACACGGCGATGCCCGACCTGGGCAAGTTCCGCGACAGCGGCTTCCCCTTCACCCGCCTGGCCGACCTCTCGGAAACCGCGGTGGTGATGCCCGACACCCAGGAGCCCGCGACCCTCAGCGCCTTCCTCACCGTGCTCGGGCGTTTCGGCGAATCCACCGGTTATCCGGCCACCGGCCTGCAAGTGATCCAGGCCCGTGACGTCGAGGGGGTCAGCGACAAGGACCTGCTGGTGTTCGCCACCGGCAACGACCAGCCCCTGCTCAAGCAATGGGCCGACGCGTTGCCGGCCCGTAGCGAAGGCAGCCGGCACTTCTTCGACCTGAGCGACCTGGCCTTGCGCATTCACGACTGGTTCAGCCCCGACTCGCAAGCGGCGATCCGCAAGACCCGCGCCACCCTGGAATGGTCGGGCCGAGGCACGCCTTATCTGGCGGGCTTCGAGTCGCCGCTCAAAAACGGCCGCAGTGTAGTGGTGGTCGCCAGCAGCGACCCGGCGCGACTGACCGAGGTCACCGCAGCGATGATCGGTGGCGATGACTACAAGGACCTGATCCAGGGCAGCCTGGCCGTGATCCAGGACAAGCAGATCACCACCCTGGCCGCCGACCAGCCGTACTACGTCGGTCACCTGGGCTGGTTCCGGCACTTGCAGCTGCTGCTGTCGCGGCATCTGAGCGGGATGCTGCTCGCGGTCCTGATCGGCTTCGTGCTGCTCTGTGCCTTGATCTTCCTGGGGCTGCGGGCCCAGGCCAAACGGCGGTTGTCGTGAATCCACGGCGCGGGAGAACAGGCATGCGCCACACCCTCACCCTGACATTGCTGTTTGCCCTGGCCAGCCCGGTCCTTCAGGCCCGGGCCGACGATCCACAAGCGCAACTGATCGAGCAAGGGCGCTACTGGCAGTCGCAGAACAACCCCGACCGGGCCATGGACGCCTGGAACAAGTTGCTGCTGATCGCCCCCGATCAACCGGAAGCGCTCTATGGCCTGGGGCTGAGCAACGTCCAACTCAAGCGCCCGGAGGAAGCGAAAAAGTACCTGGCCCGTTTGCAGGCACTGGTGCCGCAGCCCCGCCAGGCCCAGCAACTCGAACAGGACATTGCCCTGGGCAGCGATGAGCAGGCCCGACTGCTGGCCCAGGCGCGGCAACTGGTGGACGCCGACAAATACGACGAAGCGGTGAAAGTCTACCGCCAGTTGCTCAACGGTCGGCAGCCCCAGGGCACCCTGGCCCGCGAGTATTACTACCTGCTGGGTTACACCAAGGGCGGTGAACAGGAGGCCCGCGCCGGTCTTGAACGATTGCTGCGCGAACGCCCGGACGACCGCGCCGTGGCGCTGTTCCTGGCCAAGCACATGGTCCGCAACCTCGACACCCGGGCCGAAGGCATCCGCCGCCTGGCGGTCCTCGCCAAGGACAAGGATGTCGGCGGTGACGCCAACGAAACCTGGCGCTTCGCCCTGACCTGGATCGGCCCGCCGGCGCCGGCGCAAGTCCCGCTGTTCGAGCAGTTCCTCGCCGCGCACCCGAACGACAAGGAAATCCGCGACCTGATGAACAAGGGCAAGACCCTGGCCCGCAGCAGTGCGGCACCCGCCCGCAAAGTGCCCGCCTGGCAACGCGACCCGCAGGACGCCCAAGGCCTGCAGGCGCTTGAGGGCGGTGACCTGGCCGCCGCCGAGCAGGCGTTTCAAACCCGTCTCAAGGAAAAACCCAACGACCCCGACGCCCTCGGCGGCCTGGGTGTCCTGCGGCAAAAGCAGGACCGCCTGAACGAAGCCGAGGACCTGCTGCTGCGGGCCACCCAGCAGCCCGGCGGGCATCCCTGGAAACAGGCGCTGGACAACGTCCGTTACTGGCAGCTGATGGCCGGCGCGAGCGAGGCGCAAAAGGCCGGACGTGAGGACCAGGCGCGGAAAATGATCGAACAGGCCGCCAGCCAGAACCCCGGCCAGCCGGCCAGTCAGGTGGCACTGGCCAACTTGCAGGCCGAGCAAGGCCATCTGGCCCAGGCCGAGGCCAGCTACCGGCGCATCCTCGCCAGCCATCGCGACGACCCTCAAGCCCTCAGCGGGTTGATCGCGGTGCTCTCGCAGCAGGGCAAAGCCGATGAAGCGCTCAAGCTGATCGACTCGATCCCGCCGGCGGACCAGGCCCACCTGGGCTCCGCCGTGTCCATCCGCTCGTTGCGCGCCACCCAGGTCGCGCGGCTCGCCGAACAGCGCGGCGACCTGCGCGCCGCCGAGCAAGCCTATCGCCAGGCCCTGGTGGACGACCCGGGCAATACCTGGACGCGCTTTGCCCTGGCCCGGATCTACCTGGGGCAAGGCCGCACCCAGGCCGCCAAGGACCAGGTCAACGACCTGCTCAAACGCCACCCCGACCAACCCGATGCGCTGTATACCCGGACCCTGCTCTCGGCCCAGCTGGGTGAATGGCAGGACGCCCAGGCCAGCCTCGCACGCATCCCGCCAGCCAGGCGCAGCCGCGAAATGGACGAACTGGGCAAGGAGATCGCCCTGCATGTACAGACCGAAGCCGCCGTCGACAACCTCAGGCGCGGCCAGCGCCAGGAAGCCCAGGCGCTGCTGGCCCGCAGCCAGGCCCTGACCGCCGGCAAGCCGGATCGGGTGGCGATCCTGGCCTCGGCCTATATCGACGCCGGTCAGTCGCAACAGGGCGTGGCCCTGATGCGCGACCTGGTGGAGCGCTCCCCCAGTCCCGACGCCAGACTGCAACTGCTGTACGCCGACATCCTGTTCAAGGCCGACCAGGACAACGATGCCGCGGATATCCTCCGCTCCCTGCAAGGGGCTCGCCTCAACGACAGCGATCACCGCCACTACGCCGAGCTGGTGAAGCTATACCGCATCAAGCAGGCCGACCAGTTGCGCGAGAAAGGCAATCTGGCCGGGGCCTACGACCTGCTCAAGCCGACGCTGAAGCAATACCCCCATGACACCCAGGCGATCTCGGCGCTGGCGCGGATGTATGCCGCCAACGGCAATAACGCCAAAGCCATGGCCCTGTACAAACCCCTGTTGCAGAACGACCCGCACAACGCCGACCTGCAACTGAGCGTGGCCAGCCTGGCCGCCCGGGACCACGACTACGCCCAGGCCGACAAGTCCCTCAAGACCGCCCTGGCGCTCAAGCCGGGCGTGCCGAAGGTGCTGACCAGCGCCGCCGCAACCTACCGCGCCATGGGCAAAAGTGCCGAGGCCGCCGAACTGCTGCGCCAGGCCGTGGCCATCGAGGGCGGTCAACGCCGCGACGGCCAGCCCTTCGACAGCCAGGACGACGACAGCGACAACCCGTTCCGCAATCAAACCGGGCAGCCGCGTCGAGGTACCGCCCGTATAGCCGATCCGCTGGCGCCGGGCAGCGAGGCCGCCGATACGATGCCACCCGACCCGGCCATGGCCCCGCAGCTCTACAGTGCCTCGGACGCCGTGCCCGACAGCGGCCTGGACAGCGACCCGGCACCGAGCGCCAATCCCTTTGCCCCCGGACGCCGTTCAGACGACCCCGCGCGCCTGAACCAGAGCCCGGCGCAGCTCGCGCTGGACGAAATTCTCCAGGAGCGCAGCGGTTATATCGCCCAGGGCCTGAGCGTGCGCAGCAACAACAATGAATCGGGCCTGAGCAAACTGACCGATGTCGAAACGCCGTTCGAAGCCAACCTGCCCGCCGGCGACAATCGCGTGGCGTTGCGGGTGACGCCGGTTTCGCTGCACGCCGGCAGCGTCAAGAGCGACAGCCTCACCCGCTTCGGCAGCGGCCTGGCCAGCGGCTCCCCCGGTTCGCAGCAGGCCAACGGCGTGGGTATGGCCGTGGCAGTGGAGAACCCGGAGCACGGCATCAAGGCCGATATCGGCGTGAGCCCGGTGGGCTTCACCTACAACACCGTGATCGGCGGCGTGAGCCTGGACCAGCCGCTGGTATCCAGCCCCAACATGCACTACAGCATCGCCCTGTCGCGGCGCCCGGTCACCGACAGCGTGACCTCATTCGCCGGCACCGAGGACCGGCGGACCGGCGTGAAGTGGGGTGGCGTGACCGCCAACGGCGGACGTGTCCAGCTCGGCTACGACGACCAGGAAGTCGGGGTCTACGGCTACGGCGCCCTGCACAAGCTGGTCGGCAACAACGTCGAGTCCAACACCCGCGCCGAACTGGGCGGCGGGATCTACTGGTACCTGGACAACCAGCCCGACGACAAGCTGACCGTGGGCCTGAGCACCTCGGCCCTGTCCTACGAGAACAACCAGGGGTTCTTTACCTACGGCCACGGCGGCTACTTCAGCCCGCAGACGTTCTTCTCCATGGCGGTCCCGGTCACCTGGTCCCAGCGTACCGACCGTTTCACCTACAAGCTCAGTGGTGCGTTGGGGGTCCAGCATATCGACCAGAAAGGCGCCGACTACTTTCCCGGCCACAGCGCCGAGCAGGCCGCCAACAACCTCACGTATCCGGGCCAGAACAGCACCGGCATCGGCTACAACCTGAATGCGGCGGGCGAATACCGGCTCGGTTCGAATGTGCTGCTCGGCGGTTCGCTGGGGGTGGATAACGCCCAGGATTACCGCCAGGTGAACGCCGAGCTGTACCTGCGTTACCTGTTCGAGAAGATGACCGGGCCCATGGCCTTGCCGGTCAGCCCCTATCGTTCGCCTTACTCCAACTGACTCCAGGGAGCGTGCACCGTGGCAACCTCATCCGTACTGGCGGGCCTGACCATCCTGATCATCGGCGACAGCCACCTGGCCACTCCGGATTTCCTGCTCAACCCGCTGCACGAGGCCCTCAGCCGACAGGGCGCCCAGGTCCACTCCCTGGGCATTTGCGGGGCCAATGCCGGCGATTGGCTCAAGGCCACGCCCAGCCCCTGCGGCGGCGCCGAACGCCGGGGCACGGCCGAGGCCACGGTGCTGGTCGGTGCATCGACCCGCTCGATCGGCGACTTGCTGGACAGCGACAAACCCAACGTCACCCTGATTGTCATGGGCGACACCATGGCCAGCTACGACAAACCGAGTTTCCCCAAGGCCTGGATCTGGAAACAGACCGACAGCCTGGTCAAGGCCATCGCCGCCCACCACACACCCTGCGTCTGGGTCGGGCCGAACTGGGGTAGCGAGGGCGGTATGTACGGCAAGACCTACGAACGGGTCAAGACGATGTCGGACTTCCTGTCGAAAAACGTCGCGCCATGCAGCTATATCGATTCGTTGCAATTCTCCACCAAGGGCCAGTGGGCGACCATTGACGGCCAGCACCTGACCCGCACCGGCTACCAGACCTGGAGCGAGGACATCGTCAAGGCGTTGTTGCAGGCACCGGCGCTCAAGGCAGCGGGAAAATGAATCGGATACGCGAACTGCTGTTGGGCCTGGCGACGCTGATAAGCTTCGCTGCCGCCCACGGCGATACTGCGCTCTATCCCACCGGGCCGAGCCGGGACTCGGCCTTCATCCGCTTCGTCAACGCCCTGGACAGCCCCCTCGACGTGCTCCCGGAGGGCGAACAGACACCTTCGACACTGGCCCCATCGGTGGTCTCGGTGTTCTCCGCGGTGCCCGCCGACAAGCCGGTCACGGGCGTCTTGAGCAGTGCCGGGGTCAGCGTGCCGGTCAAGTTGAACCTGGCCCCCGGCGAGTTCGTGACCTTCGTGGTGGTCCCCGGCGACAAGGGCTTTGAACTGCTGACCGTGCGCGAACAACCGAAAGACTTCAATGGCCTCCAGGCGTCGCTGGCGCTGATCAACGCCGACCCGGACTGTACCGGCGGCGGTTTGCGTCGTGCAGGTCGGAAGGAGCAGCCGATTTTCCATGACCTGAACCCCGGTCTGCTGGAGCGACGCGACGTCAACCCGGTCAAACTGTCCGTGCAAGGCTTCTGCGACGGCACCCTGGTCACCGCGCCCTTGAGCCTGGGCCCGCTGGAATCGGGAGAGCGCTACACGGTGCTGATCCTGTCCCAGAACGGCAAACCGGTCCTGGTGTTCGTCAAGGACGCCTTCGCCCAATGAATCTTCAGGCCGGGCGCAATACCGGAAAGCTGGTGGTGGACTTGATCTCGGACAGGGCAACGATGGAGTTGACCTCCTGGATCCCCGGCACCATCGACAGCTTCTCGAAGAAAAACCGCTCATAGGCCTCGATGTCCGCCGTGACGATCCGCAACAGGAAATCCACCGCCCCCATCAGCACATAACACTCCAGCACTTCCGGGAAACCGCGAATCGCCTCGGTGAACTCGGTGAAGTTGGAGCGCCCATGGGCGTTGAGTTTGACCTCGGCGAAAATCTGCGTGTTGAGGCCGATTTTCTTGCGATCGAGCAAGGTCACCTGGGCACGGATCACCCCCTCTTCCTTGAGCCGCTGAATCCGCCGCCAGCAGGGTGACTGGGACAACCCCACCTGCTCGGCAATCTGCGCGCTGGAAAGCGAGGCGTCTTCTTGCAGCAAGGCCAGGATCCGGCGGTCGTAGGTGTCCAGCTCGCCCTGCATAAAAAACCCCTCTAATAGGCTATTAGCGAATAGATCATGTCCTGATCAAACCATATCAGCTCATCATAGATAAGAAATACCCGGCTCGGCGTGTAAAAATTCCCCCAGCCTATCCCGTCGCCGCCCCAGGAAATCCACCATGCCTTCTCCCAAAGCCCTCCATGACGCCCCCACCCGTGCCGATGTCTGGGCGGCGGGCAATGCCCACTGCCAGGTGCGCTACCAGGTCCTCGCCGAAGCCGAGCCGGACCTGCTCTGCCGCCTGCTGAACCTGTTTGCCCTGCAGTTCCTGACCCCGCGACAGGTCCAGGCGCAACAGGACGACGGACTGCTGGCGATCGATATCGTGCTGGACGGCCTGAGCTGGCACCGCGCCCAGGTCATCGGTGAAAAAATGCGCAACCTGATCAGCGTCTGTTCCGTGGCCCTGCAACCGACCCAAGGCGCACAGCGGCACAGCGCACAGGCCGCGGGCTGACGGCTTTTTTGAAAAGAATCGCAATCTTTGTCTTGGTATCGACGCCAACGTCAGGCAGCCTCGCGTCTATTCTTGGCAATTGACGATCAGACAGGGACTACGTCTGAATCGCTGGTTGCAGGACCGACCGAATAGGAGCCCGCATGCCCGTCGCCCCCCTTCCCCAGGACCGCTGGCTGGATCTCAACGAGCTGTTGCGCGAACTGGTGACCCAGGGTTTTATCAGCCAGGAGGCGGCCGAACAGGCCTTGGCCACCCGGCGTACCGCGCGCGATACCCAGCAGCATCCGCTGGAGTTCATCGCCAGCCAGCAACTGGCCGACCTGAGTCGTCCCGGCAAACCCCTGGACCTGGAAAACCTCACCCTCTGGCTGGCCCGCCATGCCGGCCAGGCGTATCTGCGCATCGACCCGCTGAAGATCAACGTGGCGGCGGTGACTTCATTGATGTCCTACGCCTTTGCCCAGCGGCACAAGATCCTCGCGGTGTCGGTCGACCGCGACGGCGTGACCATCGCCAGCGCCCAGCCCTATGTGCGGGCCTGGGAAGCCGACCTCAGCCATGTGTTGAAGCTGCCGATTCGCCGGGTGGTGGCCAACCCGGTGGATATCCAGCGCTTCACCGTGGAGTTTTTCCGCCTGGCCAAGTCGGTCAGCGGGGCCAGCCTGGTCGACCAGAAAAACCATAATCCGAGTAACTTCGAGCAGTTGCTCAACCTCGGCGCCAGCGACCAGGAGCCGGACGCCAACGACGCCCATATCGTCAATATCGTCGACTGGCTGTTCCAGTACGCTTTCCAGCAACGGGCCAGCGATATCCATATCGAGCCGCGTCGCGAACAGGGCACGGTGCGCTTTCGCATCGACGGCGTGCTGCACAACGTCTACCAGTTCCCGCCCCAGGTGACCATGGCGATTGTCAGCCGCCTGAAAAGCCTGGGCCGGATGAACGTCGCGGAAAAGCGCAAGCCCCAGGACGGCCGGGTCAAGACCAAGACCCCGGACGGCGGCGAAGTCGAATTGCGCCTGTCGACCCTACCCACCGCCTTTGGCGAAAAGATGGTGATGCGTATCTTCGACCCGGAGGTGCTGCTCAAGGATTTCGACCAACTGGGCTTCGGCGCCGACGACCTGCGCCGCTGGCAGGACATGACCCGCCAGCCCAACGGCATCATCCTGGTCACCGGCCCCACCGGCTCGGGCAAGACCACCACGCTGTACACCACCCTGAAGAAACTGGCGACCTCGGAGGTCAACCTCTGCACCATCGAGGACCCGATCGAGATGATCGAGCCGGCCTTCAACCAGATGCAGGTCCAGCACAATATCGACCTGACCTTCGCCAGCGGTGTGCGCGCGCTGATGCGCCAGGACCCGGACATCATCATGATCGGCGAGATCCGCGACCTGGAAACCGCCGAAATGGCGATCCAGGCCGCGCTCACCGGCCACCTGGTGCTCTCGACCCTGCACACCAACGACGCGCCGAGCGCCATCAGCCGCCTGCTGGAACTGGGGGTGCCGCACTACCTGATCAAGGCCACCGTGCTCGGGGTCATGGCCCAGCGCCTGGTGCGTACCCTGTGCCCGCACTGCAAGGCGCCGACCCAGTTGGAAGAAGACGACTGGCAAAGCCTGACCCGACCCTGGCAGGCGCCAATGCCGAGCGGTGCCCAGCGCGCCGTCGGTTGCCTGGAATGTCGCGACACCGGTTATCACGGGCGCGCCGGGGTCTACGAGATCCTGGTCCTGAACGACGGCCTGAAAGCGCATATCCACGCCGATACCGACCTCCTGGCCCTGCGTCGCCAGGCGTTCAAGGACGGCATGCGCAGCCTGCGCCTGTCCGGCGCGCAAAAGGTCGCGGCGGGGCTGACCACCGTCGAGGAGGTGTTGCGGGTCACGCCGCAGAGCGAGCAGCGCTGATGAAAGTGTCACGACATGCGTCCATTGCCGAGTAAACACTTTTTATCCCGGCAAGCCCCGTTACACTCAAGGTAACAGCCTTCTCGATCAACACTTGCAACAGGGAATCGTCATGCAAATCGGTAGCGTACTCCTGCTCTTCGTCGGCCTGGCCATTGCCCTGGTGTTCATGGGCTTCAAGGTCGTGCCCCAGGGTTATCAATGGACGGTGGAGCGCTTCGGGCGCTACACCAACACCCTCAAGCCGGGCCTCAATATCATCATCCCGGTCATGGACCGCATCGGGCGCAAGATCAACGTCATGGAAAGCGTGCTCGACATCCCGCCCCAGGAAGTCATCACCGCCGACAACGCCACGGTCCAGATCGACGCCGTGTGCTTCTTCCAGGTGGTCAACGCCGCCCAGGCCGCCTACGAGGTAAACAACCTCGAGCACGCCATCCGCAACCTGTTGCAGACCAATATCCGCACCGTGCTCGGCTCCATGGAACTGGACGCCATGCTCGGCCAGCGCGACGCCATCAACGAACGCCTGCTGCGTACCGTCGACGAAGCGACCGCGCCATGGGGGATCAAGGTGACCCGCATCGAGATCAAGGACATCAGCCCGCCCGCCGACCTGATGGCGGCCATGTCCGGGCAGATGAAGGCCGAGCGGGTCAAACGCGCGCAAATCCTCGAGGCCGAAGGCCTGCGCGCCTCGGCGATTCTCACCGCCGAAGGCAAGAAGCAGGCGCAGATCCTCGAAGCCGAGGGCGCCCGGCAGTCGGCCTTCCTGCAATCCGAAGCCCGTGAACGCCAGGCCGAAGCCGAAGCCCGGGCGACCCAGGTGGTATCCGAGGCCATCGCCAAGGGCAACGTGCAGGCGGTGAACTACTTCGTCGCGCAGAAATACATCGACGCCTTGGGCAAGCTGGCCTCGGCCAATAACAGCAAGGTGATCCTGATGCCGCTGGAGGCCAGCCAGGTGATCGGCGCGGTAGGCGGCATCGGCGAGATCGTCAAGGCCACCTTCGACAGCAAGAAACCCTGAGGCAACACCCATGTGGGAATTCCTGCAACACCTGTCGTTCTGGGACTGGCTGGCCCTCGGCACGCTGTTGCTGATTTTCGAGATATTCGGCGCCGGCGGTTACCTGCTGTGGGTGGGGACTGCCGCCGCGGCCGTGGGCGTCCTGACCTACCTGATTCCCGGCCTGCACTGGACCTTGCAGTTGCTGCTGTTCGGCGTGCTGTCGATCCTGACCGCGTGGCTCTGGTGGAAACGCCAACGCAACAACGCCCGGCCCAGCGACCAGCCGGGACTCAATGAGCGTGGTCACGACCTGATCGGCAAGACCTTCGTGGTGCATGTCGCCATTGTCGCCGGGCGCGGCAAGATCAAGGTCGGTGACAGCGTCTGGATGGCCATCGGGCCGGATAGCGAGGTGGGTACCCAGGTTCGGGTGGTTGGTCAGGACGGCAGTACCCTGCGGGTGGAAAGGATTCAGTAAGGCCGATGGAACTACA
Organism: Pseudomonas sp. MWU12-2037; assembly: GCF_023242345.1. Classification (NCBI taxonomy): domain Bacteria; kingdom Pseudomonadati; phylum Pseudomonadota; class Gammaproteobacteria; order Pseudomonadales; family Pseudomonadaceae; genus Pseudomonas; species Pseudomonas sp. MWU12-2037. Next base: position 15,579 of record NZ_JALLIZ010000016.1, read on the forward strand.
GTGCGACGGCGAGCATCAAACCTTTCAGATACCCACACCGGAGTCACTCTCATGCGTCTCAAAACAGCAGTTGTCGCATTGGCCTTGTTTACCCTTCCCGTCGGCGCAGCGATGGCCGACGAGTTCTGGCGCAACGTCCTTTCCTCTGGCGCCACCACCGGCTCCACCTACCTGACCTTCAGGAAGGACCACAAGCTGGTGGCCGCCTCCCAGGACGATGCCAGCAGCTTCGTCGCCAGCAATGGCGGCATCCGTGGCCCTTATCTGGAGGCCGCGATGCAAAAACTGCGGGCCGAAAACCCGGACCTGAAGGTCACCGACATGCAACTGGCCAACGCCATCCTGGCGAAGAACACCGTCGCCGAAGACTGATTCAAACACTTCACCCACAAACCAGAACGCCGCTTACCCGCGGCGTTTTGCGTTGCCCGGCAGAAACCGCCGATCGACACCCAGGCACCGGCCCGACGTGCTCGTTCAGCGTCCGGACAGCAAAAAAAGCACCGAATTTTCACCTTAAAACAGTATCATCGCCAGCATTGCAGCCTTGCTGTCTACTCTTCACTGCCGGTAGAGCACTGTCGGCCTTCACATCGGACGTCACGACCCCATGAGCGAACTTCCTTTCCTGCCTTTTTCCAAACCGACCATTGACGAAGCGACCATTGCCGCCGTGGGCGATGTCCTGCGTTCCGGCTGGATCACCAGCGGTCCGAAGGTCGCGGCCTTTGAAGCGCAACTGTCGGAATACTTCGGCGGGCGTCCGGTGCGCACCTTCAACTCCGGCACCTGCACCATGGAAATCGCCTTGCGCATCGCCGGTATCGGCGCGGGCGACGAAGTGATCACCACGCCGATCTCCTGGGTCGCCACCGCCAACGTGATCATCGAAGTCGGCGCGACCCCGGTGTTCGCCGATATCGACCCGGTAACCCGCAATATCGACCTGGACAAGGTCGAGGCCGCCATCACCCCGCGTACCAAGGCGATCATCCCGGTTTACCTGTCCGGCCTGCCGGTGGACATGGATCGCCTGTACGCCATCGCCAAGAAACACAACCTGCGCATCGTCGAAGACGCGGCCCAGGCCCTGGGTTCGGAATGGAACGGCCAGAAGATCGGCGCCCTGGGTGACCTGGTGTCGTTCAGCTTCCAGGCGAACAAGAACATCACTTCGTCCGAAGGCGGCTGCCTGGTGTTGAACAACGCCGAAGAGGCCCGTCTGGCCGAGAAGTACCGCCTGCAGGGCGTGACCCGTACCGGCCATGACGGCCTGGACGTGGACGTGCTGGGCGGCAAATTCAACATGACCGACGTCGCCGCCGCCATCGGCCTGGGCCAGTTTGCCCATATCGATGCCATCACCCCGCACCGCCGCGGGCTGGCCGAGTACTATTTCGAGTGCTTTGGCAGTGATTTCGAAGAGAAATACGGTGCCCAGCTACCGGTGAAGGATTTCACCAACAGCAACTGGCACATGTTCCAGCTGGTACTGCCGGAGCGTCAGGACGGCCAGCCGGCGCGGGCGACCTTTATGGAAGAGATGAAGCAGCGCGGCATCGGCATCGGTTATCACTACCCGGCGATCCACCTGCTGAGCCTGTACCGCGAACGCGGCTTCAAGGAAGGCATGTTCCCGATCGCAGAGCGCGTCGGGCGCCTGATCGTGTCGTTGCCGATGTTCAACGCCATGACCAAGGCCGATGTCGAGCGTTCGGTGGCGGCGGTCAAGGCAGTCCTGAAGCCGTAACACCGTGATCGCGAGCACGCCTGCTCTTGTAGGAGCAAGCTTGCTCGCGATGAACGATAACGCGGTCAACCTGACGAATTACTCGCCGATAGCCTTCTTGTAACCCGCCGCATCCAGCAACTTCTCCAGCTCCGCCACATTGCTCGGCTTGAGCTTGAAGATCCACGCGCCGTGCGGATCGGAGTTCAGCAGCTCAGGCTCGCCGGACAACGCTTCGTTGACCGCAATCACTTCGCCCGACACTGGCGAATAGATATCCGAAGCCGCCTTCACCGACTCCACCACACCGGCAGCCTCGCCGGCGGCGAACACGGTACCGACTTCAGTCAGTTCCACGAACACCACATCCCCCAAGGCTTCCTGAGCATGGTCGCTGATGCCGACGGTGACGCTACCGTCAGCTTCCAGGCGGGCCCACTCGTGGCTTTCGGCAAAACGCAGATCAGCAGGGATATCGCTCATATTCAGTGTCCTCACATTTAAGTATCAGTGGCGGAGCGATTGAGGGCCCGCCGGAAAATTCAGATCAGGGTTTTACCATGACGCACGAACGTCGGCCTTACCACGCGAACCGGGTACCATTTGCCGCGAATTTCAACTTCAGCGCGATCAGCCGTGGCGGCGGGAACACGCGCCAGCGCAATCGACTTGCTTAGCGTAGGAGAGAAACTACCACTGGTGATCTCTCCTTCGCCAATCTCGGCGATCCGAACCACCTGGTGAGCCCGCAGAACGCCGCGCTCTTCCAGCACCAGGCCGACCAGCTTGAGCTTGGCGCCGGCGGTTTTTTCCGCCTCCAGGGCGCCACGCCCGATAAAGTCGCGATCAGCCGGTTCCCAGGCAATGGTCCAGGCCATATTGGCCGCCAGCGGCGAAACGTCCTGGTGAATATCCTGGCCGTACAGGTTCATGCCGGCTTCCAGGCGCAAGGTATCCCGGGCGCCCAGACCGATGGGCGAGATACCCGCGCCCACCAGATCGTTGAAAAAGCCGGGGGCCTGGTCGGCCGGCAGGATGATCTCCAGACCGTCTTCCCCGGTGTAGCCGGTGCGGGCAATAAACCAGTCGCCGTCACTGCGACCTTCGAAGGGCTTGAGTTGCTGGATCAGTTGGCCGCGGGACTGGCTCACCAGTTCGGCGATCTTGTGCCGGGCCTGTGGCCCCTGGATCGCCAGCATCGCCAGCTCCGGGCGCTCGTGCAGTTGCACGTCATAGCCGCCGAGCCGGGCCTGCATCCAGGCCATGTCCTGATCACGGGTCGCGGCATTGACCACCAGGCGGTAACCGCTCTCGGTGCGATAGACGATCATGTCGTCGACCACCCCACCGTGCTCATTGAGCATCGCGCTGTACAAGGCGCGACCGAGGCCGTCGAGACGCTCGACATCGTTGGCCAGCAGATGGCGCAGCCAAGCCTTGGCCTGGCTGCCGGTGATATCGATCACGGTCATGTGCGAGACATCGAACACACCGCAGTCACGTCGCACCTGATGGTGCTCCTCGACCTGCGAGCCGTAATGCAGTGGCATATCCCAACCGCCAAAATCGACCATCTTCGCGCCGAGGGCGAGGTGCAGGTCATAGAGAGGCGTACGCTGTCCCATGGGTTTCTCCTTCCGGGCGTGGCGAAGGCGCGGACGGGTGGGAAACCGGCTTGAGCCCTTTATCGATGGGGCCTTGAGTCCTGTTTCGTACCCGGTCTGTCAGACGGACCGCACCGAATGCCGCGCATTGTAGCCGCAAGGGGGAGCCATGACACCTAGCCGATTCGATGCGCCGAGCGACGAATCAAGCCGATCACCGGCAACAGGCCGACCAGCACCAGGGTCAAGGCCGGCAGCGAGGCCCGCGCCCACTCCCCCTCGCTGGTCATTTCAAAGATCCGCACCGCCAGCGTGCCCCAGCCAAACGGGCGCATCAGCAGGGTCGCGGGCATTTCCTTGAGCACATCGACGAACACCAGCAGCGCCGCGCTCAAGGCGCCGGGCAGCAATAACGGCAGATACACTTTGCAAAAAAGTACTGGCCCACTGACCCCAAGGCTACGCGCCGCTTCGGGCAAGGACGGTCGGATACGGGCCAGGCTGTTTTCCAAGGGACCATGGGCCACGGCGATAAAGCGCACCAGGTAGGCCAGCAGCAGGGCCGACAGGCTGCCCAGCAGCAACGGCTTGCCCGACCCGCCCAACCAGCCCGACAGCGGGATCACCAGCACCCGGTCCAGATAGCTGAAGGCGAGCATGATCGAGACCGCCAGCACCGAGCCCGGCAGCGCGTAGCCGAGGTTGGCCAGGCTGACCCCGGAGCGGATCAGCCGGGTCGGCGCCTGGCGCCGGGCAAAGGCCAGCAGCAAGGCCACGCCGACGGTGATCAGGGCCGCCATGACGCCCAGGTAAAGGGTGTGCAGGATCAAGCCGGTGTAGCGCTCATCGAGATCGAAGCGACCGCGCTGCCAGAACCAGACCAGCAGTTGCAGCAGCGGGATGACAAAGGCGCAGGCAAATACCAGCAGGCACCAGGCGCTGGCCGCCAGTGCCTTGAACCCGTGCAGATGATAGAGCGGCTGGGCCCGCGGGCGTTCATTGCCGCTGCGTACGGCGCCACGGGCGCGACGTTCGCCGTAGAGCACCAGCATCACCGCCAGCAGTAGCAGACTGGCCAACTGCGCGGCGCTGGAGAGGCTGAAGAAGCCGTACCAGGTCTTGTAGATGGCGGTGGTGAAGGTGTCGAAGTTGAACACCGCGACGGCACCGAAATCCGCCAGGGTTTCCATCAGTGCCAGGGCCACGCCGGCACCGATGGCCGGACGCGCCATGGGCAACGCCACCCGCCAGAACGCCTGCCAGGGCGATTGCCCGAGCACCCGGGCGGCTTCCATCAGGCCCTTGCCCTGGGCCATGAAGGCGGTGCGCGCGAGCAGGTAGACGTAGGGGTAGAAAACCAGCACCAGGACCAGGATCACCCCGCCGGTGGAGCGCACCCGGGGCAGGCGCAGGCCGCTGCCGAACCACTCGCGCAACAAGCTCTGCAGCGGGCCGGAGAAATCCAGCAGGCCGACAAAGACAAACGCCAGCACATAGGCCGGGATGGCGAACGGCAGCATCAGCGCCCAGTCCAGCCAGCGCCGGCCAGGGAACTCGCAGAGGCTGGTGAGCCAGGCCAGGCTGACGCCGAGCAAGGTGACACCGAGCCCGACGCCCAGCACCAGGGTCAGGGTGTTGCCCAGCAGACGCGGCAACTGGGTGTCCCAGAGGTGGGACCAGATCTGCAGGTCGATCGACTGCCACGACAACAGCAGCACGCTCAGCGGCAGCAGTACCAGGGCGGCGACAGCAAATACCGGAAGGTACCAGCGGCGTTGGACGGGATGGGCCAAGGAAGTTCTCGGTAAAGGCTACGCAAAGGGACAGACTGGATGCTCTTTGTGGGAGCGGAGCTTGCCCGCGAAGAGGCCCTATAGGCCGCCAAAAGCTTCGCGGGCAAGCTCCGCTCCCACAGGGTTTGTACTACCCAGTCAGTTCCAGCCAGCCCTGTCCATAAGGCGGATCGCCTCGGCCTGGCGCTTGCCGGCAATCTCGACGGGCAAGGTATCGGGCACGAACTTGCCCCAGCTCGCCACTTCCGCCGACGGCGGCACCGCCGGGTTGGCCGGAAACTCCTGGTTCACGTCGGCAAAGATGCGCTGCGCCTCGGGGGTGGTCATCCACTCCACCAGCGCCTTGGCCGCTTCCGGATGGGGCGCGTGCCGGGTCAGGCCGATGCCCGAGAGGTTCACGTGCACGCCGCGGTCGCCCTGGTTCGGCCAGAACAGTTTGACCGCCAGGTTCGGGTTCTGCTTGTGCAGGCGACCGTAGTAGTAGGTGTTGACGATCCCGACGTCGCACTGCCCGGCATTGATCGCCTCCAGCACGGCGATGTCATCGGAAAACACATCGGTGGACAGGTTGCCGACCCAGCCCTTGAGAATCTGCTCGGTCTTCTCGGCACCATGGACCTCGATCAGCGTGGCGGTCAGCGACTGGTTGTAGACCTTCTTCGCCGTGCGCAGGCACAGGCGGCCTTCCCACTGCTTGTCGGCGAGGGCTTCGTAGGTGCCCAAGTCGGAAGGTTTCACCCGTTCGGTGGAATACGCCAGGGTCCGCGCACGCAGGCTCAGGCCGGTCCACGCATGGGCGGACGAACGGTATTGCAGCGGAATATTGGCGTCGATCACCTTGGATGTGAAGGGCTGCAGGATGCCCATCTTTTCCGCCTGCCAGAGGTTGCCGGCATCGACGGTGAGCAGCAGGTCGGCGCTGGCGTTTTCGCCTTCGGCCTTGATCCGCTGCATCAGCGGCGCTTCCTTATCAGTGATGAACTTGATCTTGACCCCGGTCTTGGCGGTGTAGGCGTCAAAGACCGGCTTGATCAGTTCGTCGATGCGCGAGGAGTAGACCACCACTTCGTCGGCGGCGTGGGCAGTGCCGGCCATGAGGGAAAGGGCCAGGGCAGTCAGTAGACGCTTCGGTGCCAACATGGGAGCGGTCTCTCGATTTCGAAATGAGCGCGAAATGATAGTGACTCACATTTCGCTTCTCAAACCTAACCGGGGACGGAGGAGTTACCAGATGTTGCACGAGGCCCGTCAGGCCCTGGCCAGCTCCGGCAGGTCGCCCGTCAGCCCCAGCGCCTGGCGCACGAACAGCGCCTTGGCCTCGGGCATCTGCTCGACGCTTTTCAACCCGGTGTTACGCAGCCAGCGCAGTGCCAGCGAGTCCGCCTGGAACAGCCGCTCGAAACCTTCCATCGCTGCCATCAACCCCAGGTTGTGGGGCATGCGCCGCCGCTCGAAACGGCTGAGCACCCGCACATCCGCCAGCCGCTCGCCACGTTCGCACGCATGCAGCAGTTCTTCAGCCAGCACCGCCGCATCAAGAAAGCCCAGGTTCACACCCTGGCCAGCCAGCGGGTGAATGGTGTGCGCGGCATCGCCGATCAGCGCCAGCCCTTCGGCCACATAACGTTTGGCGTGGCGTTGACGCAGCGGCACACAGAGCCGTGAGTCCGCCGACAGCACGGTCCCCAGCCGACCTTCGAAGGCCCGCTCCAGCTCCCGGCAGAAGGCCTCCTCTTCCAGCAGCATCAGGCGCTGCGCCTGCTCCGGCGTGGTCGACCAGACGATCGAGCACCAGTCCTGCTGCCCATCACGCTCCAGGGGCAAAAATGCCAGCGGACCGTCATCGGTAAAACGCTGCCAGGCGGTCATCTGGTGCGGTTGCGAGCTGCGCACGCTGGTCACGATCGCATGGTGCAGGTAGTCCCACTCGCGGGTGGCACAGCCGGCCAGGCGGCGCACCGCCGAATTGGCCCCGTCGGCGGCGATCACCAAAGGTGCGCGCAGCTTGCGACCATCGGCCAGGGTCAGCAGCCAGTCGTCGCCGGAGCGGCGCATCTGCTCCAGGCGTGCATTGGCCAGCAGGCCCATGTCGCAGTCATGCAAACGCTCGAGCAAGGCATCCTGGACTACCCGGTTCTCGACGATATGCCCGAGCACCTCGGCATGCACGCTGGCCGCCGAGAAGTGAATCTGCCCGGTGCCGCTGCCGTCCCAGACCTGCATGTCGCGGTACGGGCTGGCCCGCCGGGCGCTGATCCCGTCCCATACGCCAAGGCGCTCGAGAATCCGCTGGCTGGCGGCGGACAGCGCGCTGACCCGCGGCTCGAAGGCCGCCTGCGGGTCGAACGGCTTGACGCTCAGGGGGCTGCCGTCGAGCAGGAGAACTTCCAGCCCGCTGTCTTTCAACGCCAGGGCCAGGGCACTTCCGACCATTCCGGCCCCGACAATCAGCACATCTGCGCGCATTTCCATGCTTTAAGCCTTAGTGAAGGTTATGCGGACCTTGTAGGAGCAGGGCTTGCCCGCGAAGAGGGCCTTGAGGCCGCCTAAAGCTTCGCGGGCAAGCCCCGCTCCTACAGGGTTCGAGGTGTGGATACGGGCGCATTCCAGGCCCGGCAACGTCCTAGACATCGGAACGGGTACCCAGGCCCATCGCCTGCCGGGCGAACCAGCGTTTGGCCGGCGGCAGCAGGTCCAGGCCCAACAGGCCGATATTGCGCCCCAGGGCCACCAGCGGCTGGGCATTGCCGAACAGGCGGGTGACCTGATCGGAGAAGCCCACGGTGAGCTGTTGATCCAGGCGCTGGCGCTCCTGATAGGCCTGCAAGGTGCTCAGGTCGCCCAAGGGTGCCGTGCTCGCCAGCAAGGCCTCGGCCAGGGCCTGGGCATCGCGCAGGGACAGGTTGAAGCCCTGCCCGGCAATCGGATGCAAGCTATGGGCGGCGTTGCCCAGCACCACCAGATGCGCACGCACCTGTTCTTCGGCTTCCACCAGGCTCAGCGGGTACAGGTGCCGCGCGCCGACCTGGCGCAAGGTGCCCAGGCGATAGCCGAACACCCCCTGCAACTCGGCGAGGAAACTGCGTTCGTCCAGTGCGGCCAGACGCTGGGCATCCATCCCGAGACGGGTCCAGACCAGCGCACAACGATTCTCCGGCAACGGTAGCAGGGCCATCGGCCCCTCGTCGGTAAAGCGCTCGAAGGCCATGCCGTTATGGGCTTCGCTGGGGGTGATATTGGCGATCAGCGCACTCTGGTGATAAGGCCGCTTGCGCACGCCGATCCCCAACTGCTCGCGCAACCCGGAACGGCCACCGTCGGCCAGGATCGCCAGGTCGCAGTCCAGCTGGGTTTCATCCCCCAGGGTCAGGCGATAGCCATCTTCCAGCGGTTGCAGGTGGGTGACCTCGGCCGGACAGCGCCAACTGATCACGTCCTGGTCCAGGGCCTGCCACAGGCATTGCCCCAGCCAGGCGTTTTCCACCACATAACCCAGGGCCGGCACGCCCTCCTCCATGGCGGACAGCCGCGCAGTGGAGAAACGCCCGCGGTCGGACACATGAATCTGCTTGATCGGCTCGGCGCGCGGGCTGATCGACTGCCACACACCCAGGCGCTGATAGATCTGCCGGGCGCCGAAGGACAGCGCCGAAGAACGCGCGTCGTAGCTGGGTTGATAACTGTCGCCGGGGGCGAACGGTTCGATCAGGGTAATCTTCCAGCCCCGGGCCTTGGCCCCGGCCTGCAAGGCCAACGCCAGGCTGGCACCGACCAGGCCACCGCCGATGATCGCCAGATTGACCCGACTCATGCCGCCTGGATCCGGGCAGCCGCCATCAGCGCCTCGATCTCGGCCACGGTCTTGGGCACGCCGCCGGTGAGAATCTCACAGCCTTGTCTGGTCACCACTACATCGTCCTCAATGCGCACGCCAATGCCTCGCCATTTCTTCGCCACGTTCTGGTTGTCCGGGGAAATATAGATCCCCGGCTCCACGGTCAGCGCCATGCCGACCTCCAGCACGCGCCATTGATCGCCGACCTTGTAGTCGCCGACATCATGCACATCCATCCCCAGCCAATGGCCGGCACGGTGCATGTAGAAAGCCTTGTAGGCTTCGCTGGCGATCAACTCGTCGACATCGCCCTGCAGCAACCCCAGTTCCACCAGCCCGGCGGTAATCACCTGCACCGTCGCCTCGTGGGCCTGGTTCCAATGCTTGTTCGGCGCGATCTCGGCAAAAGCCGCTTCCTGGGACGCCAGCACCAGTTCGTAGATCGCCTTCTGCTCCGGCGAAAATCGCCCGTTGACCGGCCAGGTACGGGTGATATCGCTGGCGTAGCAATCGATCTCGCAACCGGCGTCGATCAACACCAGGTCGCCGTCCTTGAGCACTGCGTCATTCTGCTGATAGTGCAGGATGCAGCTGTTGCGCCCGGTCGCGACAATGGAACCGTAGGCCGGCATCTTCGCCCCGCCCCTGCGGAACTCGTAGTCCAGCTCCGCCTCCAGGCTGAATTCATGCAATCCGGCGCGGCTGGCTTGCATCGCCCGCACATGGGCACGGCAGGAAATCGCCGCGGCCTCGCGCATCACTTTCACTTCCGCCGCCGATTTATACAGGCGCATGTCGTGCAGCAGATGATCCAGGGCAACGAATTCGTTCGGCGGTTGCGCACCGAGGTGGGCCTTGGAACGGATCACGTTGATCCACTCCATCAGGTGCCGGTCGAACTCCGGGTTGCTGCCCATGGCCGAATAGACCCGGTCGCGCCCTTCGATCAGGCCCGGGAGAATGTCGTCGATATCGTTGATCGGGAACGCGTCGTCGGCACCGAAGTCGCGGATCGCGCCCTCCTGGCCGGCGCGCAGGCCGTCCCAGAGCTCGCGCTCGACATTGCGCTCACGACAGAACAGCAGGTACTCGCCGTGGGGCCGGCCGGGGATCAGCACGATCACCGCCTGGGGCTCGGGAAAGCCGCTCAGGTACTGGAAATCGCTGTCCTGGCGATAGACATGCTCGACATCACGATTGCGGATCGCCACGGCGGCGGCCGGCAGGATCGCGATGCTGTTGGGTTCCATCCGCGCCATCAGGGCCTTGCGGCGCCGGGCGTATTCCGCTTTCGGGATATGGATCATGGGCAGATGGAGCTCCCTGTCTGAAGGCTTCTTAGTGCAGAGAAGGCTTGGCAGCCGGTTCAGCCGGTTTGTTGATTTCGGTGAACAGCAGCAGCGGCGCGACCCGCAGGTATTCCATGACTTCCATATAGTCGCTTTCACCGTCGTCGGACTCTTCCAGGGCTTCCTGCACCTGGGCGATGGCCGCCAGGTCCTGGAGCACCTCGGTGGCCTCGGCGCTCAGGGCATTGGCGCGGTAGGTCAGGCCGAAACCGGCGAGGAAACCCTGGCACCACTGGCCCAGCGCAATCGCGCGCTCGGTCAGGGGCGCATCGTCGGTGGGCAGCAGCAGGACAACGGTCATGTCATCGCTGGTAAGCTCGCCCTTGACCATCTCTTGCAGGCCGATCAGGGCGTTGCGCACGTTGTCTTGCGGTTCGCCTTCGAGCAGCTCGGCGGCGTCCACCAGCCAACTGTCAGCTTCGAAGCCGGCACCGGCGCAACTGCGGCCGAGCAACAGGCCGTGAAGTTCGGCGGGCGAGACAGGATGACCGCTGGTGCTCAGCAGGGTGGCAAAGGCGTTATACGGGGAATTCTGAATGGGCATGGGCGGCTAGGCGCCAAGCGGCGCAATGTCTAGAATGAAGGCCTTGTATCCTAGCATTCGCGCACGAGCCAGACCATCGGCCGTCCAAACGTTTGCTCCGCGCTGTGATTACTACCGCTCATCAGTCATATTCAGTGGATACCCGATGGAAGACACCGACCTGCACGCGCTGATGGCCAGACTCGAACTGTTGATTACCCGGGTCGAGCAACTAAAAAGCCAAAATGGACTCTTACTAGCTCAGGAAAAGACCTGGCGCGAGGAGCGCGCAACCCTCATTGAAAAAAACGAAATCGCCCGGCGTAAGGTCGAATCCATGATTTCGCGCCTCAAAGCCCTGGAGCAAGACTCATGAGTTCAAGCAATAACGTGACCGTGCAGATCCTCGATAAAGAATATTCGATCATCTGCCCGCAGGAAGAACGCAGCAACCTGGTCAGTGCCGCTCGCTACCTGGACGGCAAGATGCGCGAGATCCGCAGCAGCGGCAAAGTCGTCGGTGCCGATCGCATCGCCGTGATGGCCGCGCTGAACATTACCCACGACCTGCTGCACCGCCAGGAACGCCCGGATGTGCAGGCCAGCGGCTCGACCCGCGAACAGGTGCGTGATCTGCTCGAACGTGTCGATTTGGCGCTGTCCACTGATCCGGATAACAGCAAAGGCTGATTCCTACAGCGAGTTTCGGGTATACTGATGCCACTCCCTGGAGTGCTTGCCAGTTGGTGATGTCCCTGAGCCGATTCGCAAAACCACGGGAGTTGCACGTTGGGGCCGGTGCGCATGTCCGCTGGACGGAAAGCCTTAAGGCCTCCTGCAACTTCCACCTTGAACTCTCGGGTTCAAGGGCTAAGCCGACAGCGGTACGTCGGGGAGCCTGATTTCAACCCAGTGCCGGCTTTCACTGCCGGCATTGGTGTTAACGAGTTGCCGTCCTGGCCACTCGATTGCCCAAGCCCGATGCCATGACCGAACCTGCGCCGCCTTCCCGCCCGCAACTTCGACGACTGCTGCGCAAGGCCCGCCGCGCGCTTAGCGCCAGCGAGCAACGCCAGGCGGCCCGCGGCCTGTATCGACAATTGGCGCAACACCCGCTGTTTCGCCGCGCCCGCCATATTTCCCTGTACCTGCCCACCGACGGCGAGATCGATCCGCGCCTGCTGCTGCGTGAAGCTCAACGACGCGGCAAACGCACCTATCTGCCGGTGCTGAGCGCCTGGCCGCGCACGCGGATGGTGTTCCAGCGCATTCGTCCGGGGGAGAAGCTGCAACCCAATCGTTTTCGCATCCTTGAGCCAAGGGTCAAGCTGGCCGCGCAACGCAAGGTCTGGACGCTGGACCTGGTGCTGCTGCCACTGGTGGGTTTCGATGTGGAGGGCGGACGACTGGGGATGGGCGGCGGTTTCTATGACCGCAGCCTGGCGTACCTGGCCCGCCGTCAAAGCTGGCGCAAGCCGACGCTGCTGGGGCTGGCCCATGAATGCCAGAAAGTCGCGAAGTTGAATCAGGCCAGCTGGGATGTGCCGTTACAGGGCACGGTCACCGACCGCGCTTGGTATTTCGCGCAATAAAGAATCGGCTGGATCCGGCAAGAACCGCCGGGATCAGCGCTTGAACAGAGTCGACTGCTGAGGCAGCTTCTGGACGATTTCCACCGGCACGTCTTTCTTGCCGGACCAGAGGCCCTGGGCATAGCCCGTAGTGACCACGCCCAAACCGAACAAAATCACCAAAATCCATAGTAAATCCGGTTTGCGTTTCATCGATTGCCCCCCTAGGCAAATGATCCACGATGACAGCAACGGTTTTCGTTATAGGCCGTGCAGCAGCGTCAAGCTTAAAATCCCGGCATTTTGCGATAACGTGAAGCACTACGCAAACACTGGCGTCAACCGACCGTCGGTTAGTGCCCGAAATTGCCCGACAAATTGCCCAAGGAGCAAAACCATGGCCTATTGGCTGATGAAATCCGAGCCCGACGAACTGTCCATCGAAGGCCTGGCCAAGCTCGGCGAGACACGCTGGGATGGCGTGCGCAATTACCAGGCGCGCAATTTCCTGCGGGCGATGGCCGCCGGTGATGAGTTTTTCTTCTATCACTCCAGCTGCCCGGAGCCGGGGATTGCCGGGATTGGTCGGATCGTCGCGGCGGCCTATCCGGACCCGACGGCGCTGGACACGGAGAGTCCGTATCACGACCCCAAGGCCAGTGCCGAGAAGAATCCCTGGAGCGCGTTGCAGGTGGCCCATGTGGAGACCTTTGGCAAGGTGCTGGGGCTCGGCTATCTGAAGCAGCAGGCCGAGCTGGCGGAGATGCCGCTGGTGCAGAAAGGCAGCCGATTATCGGTGATGCCGGTCACAGCTGAACAGTGGGCAGCGGTTCTGGCTTTGCGCTGAAGCTACCGGCCTCTTCGCGGGCAAGCCCTGCTCCTACAGTATTGTGTCGTACACAAGTGGGCTGAACGACGCAGGACTGTAGGAGCAGGGCTTGCCCGCGAAGAGGCCCGCACTGACAACACATCATCCGACCATGCATCCCCCACCCGATTCAGGTTAGGCTTGCCGCTCATTTGACCAATATCAACGCGTTTCGCCGCGTATCCGGTCAAAATTGGACGCTACTGACGCAGGATGCCGTAATGTCGATGAATCAACACAGTTCCCGTCTTTTCGCCGGTGCCCTGCTCGTGCTGCTGGCCGCCGCTGGTGGCTTCGGCTACTGGAAGTCCCTTCACGACCGCCTGCCCGAAGGCCTCGGCATGGGCAACGGCCGCCTTGAAGCCACCGAAGTGCAGATCGCCAGCAAAACCCCGGGCCGGCTGGCCGAAGTGCTGGTCAACGAAGGCGACAAGGTCACCCGGGGCCAACTGCTCGCCCGCCTCGACACCCGCACCCTCGAAGCCCAGCGCAACCAGGCCGAAGCCGAAGTGCTGCGCGCCCGCGAGAACCTCGCCGCCAACCAGGCCAACGTGCAACTGCGCCAAAGCGAACTGTTGCTGGCCGGCCAGGAGCTCAAGCGCTTTCGCGAACTGTCCCAGCGTGGTTTCGCCAGCGGCCAGGTGATCGACCAGCAACAGGCCCGCTACGACACCAGCACCGCCGCGCTGACCGCCGCCAAGGCCCAGGTCTCGGCCACCAACGCCGCCATCGGCGCGGCCCAGGCCCAGGTCGCCCAGTTGACCAGCGAAATCGATGACAGCAGCCTGCGTGCGCCCCTCGACGGCATTATCCAGCTGCGCCTGGCCGAACCCGGAGAAGTCCTCGGCGCCGGCGGCCGGGTGCTGCTGCTGATCGACCCCAACGACCAGTACATGAACCTCTACCTGCCCGCCTCCGTGGTCGGCCGCCTGACCCAGGGCGACGACGCGCGGATCCTGCTCGACGCCCTGCCCGAACATCCCCTGCCGGCGAAAGTCGCCTTCGTCGCCGCCAAGTCGCAGTTCACCCCCAAGGAAGTGGAAACCCGCGACGAACGGCAGAAACTGGTGTTCCGGGTCAAACTGCGCCTGACCGAACCCGCCGCCGTGCCCCAGGCCAAGCCCGGCATGCCCGGCGCCGGTTACGTGCGCACAAGTCCCGTGGACTGGCCGGCCAACCTGAAATGAGCGACCTGGCGCTGCAAGCCAGTGGCATCCAGCATCGCTACGGCGATCAGCAGGCCCTGATCGACATCGCCTTCAGCCTGCCCGCCGGTACCCGCTGCGGCCTGATCGGCCCGGACGGCGCCGGGAAATCGAGCCTGCTGGGACTGATCGCCGGGGTCAAGAAACTCCAGCAAGGCCAGTTGCAGGTGCTCGGCGGGGCCATCGACGAGCGCCGCCACCGCAGCAGCCTGTACCCGCGCATCGCCTTCATGCCCCAGGGCCTGGGAGGCAACCTTTACCCCGACTTGTCGATCAGCGAAAACATCCGTTTCTTCGCCACGCTGTTCGGGCTGGGCAAGGCCGAGTGCGATCTGCGCATGCACAGCCTGCTGCGCGCCACCGACCTTGAGCACTTCAGCGAGCGGCCGGCCGGCAAACTCTCCGGCGGCATGAAGCAGAAGCTCGGCCTGTGCTGTGCGCTGATCCACGACCCCGACCTGCTGATCCTCGACGAGCCCACCACCGGCGTCGACCCGCTGTCGCGGCGGCGTTTCTGGGAACTGGTGGATGAATTCCGCCGCCAGCGCCCGCAGTTGACGCTGCTGGTGGCCACCGCCTATATGGAGGAGGCCGAACAGTTCGAGCACTGCCTGATGCTCGACCGTGGCCGCCTGATCGCCGCCGGCCTGAGCCAGGAACTGGCCGCCAGCACCGCGAGCGGCAAGCTCGACGACGCATTCACCCATTTCCAGGGCGACAGCGGCCACGACAACCAGCCCCTGGTGATCCCGCCCCGGGACGCCGGCCAGACCGATATCGCCATCGAAGCCCACGAACTGACCTTGCGCTTCGGCGACTTCACGGCGGTGAACAAGGTCAGCTTCGCCATCGGTCGCGGCGAGATCTTCGGTTTTCTCGGTTCCAACGGCTGCGGCAAGACCACCACGATGAAGGTCCTCACCGGCCTGATGCCCGCCAGCGAAGGCAGTGCCACGCTGCTCGGCAAACCGGTGGACGCCGCGGACCTGGCGACCCGCAAGCGGGTCGGCTTCATGTCCCAGAGTTTCTCGCTGTACGGCGAACTCAGTACGCGGCAGAACCTTGAATTGCACGCGCGCCTGTTCGACCTGCCCAAGGCCGACAGCGCGACCCGGATCGAGGAACTGATCCGGCGCTTCAACCTTGGCGAGATCGCCGACCAGCCGTCCGGCGCCCTGCCCCTGGGCCTGCGCCAACGCCTGTCGCTGGCGGTGGCGGTACTGCATCGCCCGGAAGTGCTGATCCTCGACGAACCCACCTCCGGGGTCGATCCGGCGGCACGGGACGATTTCTGGCGCCTGCTGATCGAGCTGTCCCGGGAACAGGGGGTGACAATCTTTCTCTCCACCCACTTCATGAACGAAGCCCAGCGCTGCGACCGCATTTCCTTGATGCATGCCGGCCAGGTGCTCGCCTGCGATACCCCGGACGCCCTGCAACGGCAGTTTCACGGCGACACCCTGGAGGCCGCCTTTGTCCGCTGCCTGGAGCAGGCGCAGGGCAGTTCGCCGGAACCGCAGGCCGCCAGCGGTGACACAGCGCTGCCGTCGTCCGGCCTGGCACCGAACAAGACCGGTTTCAGTCCGGCACGCTTGCTGGCCGTGGCCAGCCGCGAAGGCAAGGAACTGCTGCGCGACAAGGTGCGACTGGCCTTCGCCCTGCTGGGATCGCTGTTCATGATGGTGATCTTCGGCTACGGGATTTCCCTGGACGTGGAAAATCTTGCCTTCGCCGTCTATGACCAGGACCAGACGCCACAAAGCCGGGCCTACCTGGAAGCCTTCCGCGGCTCGCGTTACTTCGAAGAGAAAACCCCGATCCGCGATGCCGCGCAACTGCACCAGCGCCTGCAACGCTCGGAGATCAAGCTGGCGCTGGAGATCCCCCCGGGCTTCGGCCGCGACCTGTATGCCGGGCGCCAGCCCACGGTCGCCGCCTGGCTGGACGGCGGCATGCCGTTCCGCGCCGAAACCAGCCGCAACTATGTCGAGGCCGTGCACCAGGCCAACCTTGAGCAACTGGCGGCGCAAAGCAGCCCGGCCTACGACGCCCGCCCCGCCGCCCGACTGGAAACCCGCTTTCGCTACAATCAGGACGTGGTCAGCGTGAATGCCATCGGCCCCGGCGTCATGGCGCTGATCCTGGCCTTTATCCCGGCGATGCTCACCGCCCTGGGCATTGTTCGGGAGAAGGAGCTCGGTTCGATCACCAACTTCTATGCCACGCCCCTGACCCGCCTGGAGTTCCTGCTGGGCAAGCAGGCGCCGTATCTGGTGGTCAGCCTGATCAACCTGGCCCTGCTGGTGGCGATGAACCGCTGGCTGTTCGGCGTGCCCTTCAAGGGCAGCGGCCTGACCCTGGCCCTGGGCGGCATGCTCTATGTGCTGGCAACCACCGGCATGGGCCTGCTGATCTCGGCCTTCACCCGCACCCAGATCGCCGCGATCCTCGGCACCATGATCATCACCAGCCTGCCGACCATCCAGTTTTCCGGATTGATCGTGCCGCGCTCGTCGCTGGAAGGCGGCGCCGCGTTGATGGGCATGCTGTTCCCCGCCGGGCACTTTCTCGATATCGCCGTCGGCACCTTCACCAAGGCCCTGGACCTGCGCGAACTATGGCCGCAGTGCCTGGCGTTGTTCGGGTTCTTCGTCGCCTTTACCGGCCTGAGCCTGCTCATGCTCAAGAAGCAGGAGGCCTGATGCACAAGCTCGCCCATATCCTGCGCCTCGGCATCAAGGAACTGACCAGCCTGCGCCATGACAGCGTCCTGCTGCTGTTCCTGTTCTATGCCTTCAGCGTGGCGATCTACATGCCCGCGGCCGGCTCGGTGATCGGCGTGCACAACGCCAGTGTCGCCCTGGTGGACGAGGACCGCAGCGCGCTGTCGCGCAAACTGGGCGATGCCCTGCAGCCGCCGGAATTCCAGCGCCCGGCGCCGTTGGCCTACGACCGCCTGGACGCGGCCCTGGACAGCGGCCAGTACACCTTCGTGATCAATGTCCCGGCCAACTTCCAGAGCGACCTGCTGGCCGGCCGCTCACCCACCGTGCAGGTCAACGTCGACGCCACCGCCATGAGCCAGGCATTCATGGGTGCCGGCTATATCGGGCGGATCTTCCAGCGCGAACTCCTCGAGTACGGCGGCCAGGCCGACGCCGCGAGCCAGACGCCGGTGCTACTGACCAGTCGGGCGTTGTTCAACGCCAATCTGGAGGGCGGCTGGTTCCTGGCGGTGATCCAGATCGTCAATAACATCACCATCCTGGCGATCATCCTCACCGGCACCGCACTGCTGCGAGAACGCGAGCACGGCACCCTGGATCACCTGCTGGTGCTGCCACTCACGGCCCTGGAAATCATGCTGGCGAAAATCTGGAGCAACCTGCTGGTGGTGGTGATCTGCACCTGGGTATCGCTGGAAGTGATCGTCAAGGGCGCGCTGGGCGTGCCGTTGGCCGGCTCGTTGGGCCTGTTCCTGGGGGTGACGGCGCTGTATCTGTTCGCCAGCACGGCCCTGGGGATTTTCCTCGCGACCCTGGCCCGCTCGACTCCGCAGTTCGGCCTGCTGGCGATCCCGGTGATCATCCCCATGCTCCTGCTGTCCGGCGGCAGCACGCCGCTGGACAGCATGCCGACCTGGCTGCAATGGGTGATGCAGGGCTCGCCGTCGACGCACTTCGTCAGCCTGGCGTCGGCGATCCTGTTCCGCGATGCCGGGGTCAGCGTGGTCTGGCCCGACCTGCTGGCGCTGGCGGGCATCGGCCTGGTGTTCTTCAGCGTGGCCCTGGCGCGGTTCCGCAGGAGCCTGGCGTCCTAGGCTTACTGAACGATCAGGTTATTGAACAGCAGGTCCTCGACCACCGGCTTGCCGGTTTCGTCGTTCATCACCTGCTGAACCTGCTTCAGAGCTTCCTGGCGCATCTTTTCCTTGGCGTCGACGTTGCTCATCGAATCCACGGTCTGCTGGGCGAACAGCGCCACCAGTTGGTTACGGATCAACGGCTCGTTGGCCTTGACCGCCTTGGCCGCTTCCTCGCCGGTCACGCGCAAGGCCACATCGGCCTTGTAGACCTTGAGTTTCGGACTGCCATCAAGACCATAGTTACCGACAAACGGCGGCGTCAGGCTGATATAGCTGACTTTCGGACCCGCGCCTTCCCCTTCCTTGGCTTCTTCCGCCGCCACTGCCGCCAACGGCAGGGACAAGGCCAACATCAACATGATCAACGCTTTCACAATTCGCTCCTTATCCGGTTTGCGGCCTAGCATAGCGACCCGCACCGCCCTGCCCAAGCAAAAGCTTATGGCGGACTATCAGGGTGGGGCATGCTCGTTGACCCTTCGACTCACACACCTACACTTATCGGCCATCACTCCCAAAGGAATAGCCCGATGAAAGCCGTGCTCTGCAAAGCCTTCGGCCCCGCCGAAACGCTGGTGCTGGAAGAGGTCGCCAGCCCGGTGCCCGCGAAGAACGAGATCCTGCTGCAGGTACACGCCGCCGGGGTGAACTTCCCGGATACGCTGATCATCGAGGGCAAATACCAGTTCAAGCCGCCCTTCCCGTTTTCCCCGGGTGGTGAAGCGGCCGGCGTGGTCGTCGCGGTGGGCGAGAAGATCAGCCACCTCAAGGTCGGCGACCGGGTGATGGCCCTGACCGGCTGGGGCAGTTTTGCCGAAGAGGTGAAAGTGCCCGGCTATAACGTGCTGCCGATCCCCCCCGCCATGGACTTCACCACCGCCGCCGCCTTCAGCATGACCTACGGCACCTCCATGCACGCCCTCAAGCAGCGTGCGCAGTTGCAGCCGGGGGAAACCCTGCTGGTACTCGGCGCCTCCGGAGGCGTGGGCCTGGCCGCCGTGGAAATCGGCAAGGCCATGGGTGCCCGGGTGATCGCCGCCGCCAGCAGCGCGGAGAAGCTGGCGGTGGCCAAGGCCCTCGGCGCCGATGAGCTGATCAACTATGGCCAGGACAATCTCAAGGATGAAATCAAGCGCCTGACCGACGGAAACGGCGTCGACGTGATCTACGACCCGGTCGGCGGCGACCTGTTCGACCAGGCCATCCGTTCCATCGCCTGGAACGGCCGCCTGCTGGTGGTGGGTTTTGCCAGCGGGCGAATCCCGGAGCTGCCGGTGAACCTGGCACTGCTCAAGGGTGCGGCGGTGATCGGGGTGTTCTGGGGCTCGTTCGCCCAGCGCCAGCCCCAGGACAACGCCGCCAACTTCCAGCAACTGTTCAACTGGTTTGCCGAAGGCAAATTGAAGCCGCTGGTATCGCAGACCTATCCCCTGGCCCAGACCGCCCAGGCCATCAATGACCTGGGCCAGCGCAAGGCCGTCGGCAAAGTGGTGGTGCAGGTGCGCTGAGCACCTGACGACAGTTTCACCCGGCACGCTGCCTGAATACCGCTATATTTTGCCCATGGCCCGGGCGCGCTCATGACGAGCGCGCCCCTGCATCCCATCGAGGCAAATCCATGCTCAAACTGCTACAGACCCTGCTCCCCGGAGTACTCGCTTTCTCGGCGCTGATACTCGCCACACCGGCCATGGCCCACAAGGAAGTCGGCTTGAACGATGTCACGGTGCTGATCGTCCGCCACGCGGAAAAACCCGACCAGGGTCGCGGGCTCAGCCCCGCGGGCGAACATCGGGCCCAGGCCTACGCCAGCTACTTCGATCCCTTGTCGCTGGACGGCACACAACTGACCCCGCAACGCCTGATTGCCACCAGCGACAGCAAGGAAAGCGACCGGCCACGCCTGACCCTCACCCCGCTGTCGCAGCGCTTGAACCTGCCCATCGAACAACCCTATGCCGACGACGAGGTCGACAAGCTGGTCAAATCCCTGGGCAAGGACAACAGCGTTCCGGTGGTACTGATCGCCTGGCACCACGGGCATATCGACAACCTGATCGAGGCCTTCGGTGGCGATGCGAAAAAGCTGACCGGGCAAAAGCATTGGCCGGAGGATGTATATGACTGGCTGATCGTGCTGCGCTTTGACCACAAAGGGCAGTTGATCGAGTCCCGCAGCGAAAAGGTCGATGAACCGGCGTTTCCCGGCTGATACCGACGGGAAGCGACGCTAAACCTCGTAGTGTCCTTCCCGGCTGACTGAGAGCCCCAATTGACGATGCCAGCCCGGATTCAGGCCGAGGACATAGTCAAAGCTCAACACACTGAGCAAGTGCTTCACATCGTGCACATTCCGGGCGCAATAGGCCTCTTCATGGGGGATAAAGAACAGGCAGGGAAAATCAATGTCCGAAACCAGCGGACGCCCCGCTTCGTCGCTGTGGTGCACCACATCTCCGCCCTGATAGCCTTCCGTACGAACCGCAGTGTTCAGCGCGGTCCGGAGTAGATTGATACGTGGCGTGATGTTGCCCAGGTGGGGATCCTCATGCTGGATAAAAGACTTCAGCCCCTGACGCAGGCGATCACTGCCCGGCACCCGACGTCGGTCCGCCCCTGAGCGGGAATAGCTGCTGCGCCGGGGGAAAACCGCCCACAGGTCATAATCACAGGTGGTCGCGGCCCGATAAGTCTGGCGCACCTCCACCGGGCAATAGGGGTCGACAATGGCCATGACCGGGAGCAGGTTTGTCCGATCCTGTGCCTGGTTGAGTCCCGTCAGGCTATTGGACAGGCGGCTTTCCTGCGGTCCATAAAACACGCCCCAGAGTCCCTCGCCCTTGGTGCCCGCCACACCCGTTGTATATTTCAATATGAAACTCATGGAAACACCCGTTGGACCAGACGCCATATAACGCATTTCCTGGTTATTCCCACCCACCAGCGTCATGCACTTCAGCTGAGTTTCCAGTGCCTTGCGCCGCTCATTGGTTATATACAACGGCGTCTCGTCGCCCCCTGAACTGACTGCTCCTTGCAAGGCTTTACGCTGACTGGCGATATCCGGGTTTTTGGTAAATCTTGGATCCGCCAGGACAAACCCGGCCATCGGCCCCCAGGTGCAACTTTTGGCTTTATTGTGAAAGCCCTTGGTGGCATAACTTTCCAACAACAACCCCGTGGCGCAAGGCCCCACGGCCCGCACGGCAATGACACACTCGTGAGTGTCAGCCACACGCTGAAAGGCTCGGCCATGTTGTATTGGCATGCCGGTACTGACAATGGCAGATAGCCCACGCACTATATTCAGTTTCATATGGAGCTTTACCCGAGTGCAAAAGATCACTCGTTATAGCACTGCCCCAGCTCATTCATGAACGCGGATAATGAAACAATTCTTGAATATAAAAACGGCCCCACAAAGAATCTCTCTCTTTGATAACGTCTTCCACATCGATATCAAATAGCGCTTTTGAAGATTATAAAAATAGGGCGGTATATTTCACTGAATGGTTTTAAACATCGCCGTGATATTAATGCGAGGCCGAACGGCAGCGCTTGAGTCGCGCTTCCAGATTGCGATCCGGCATGGCGTGGCTGCGCAGGGCGCTGGCGGTCTGCTCGACGTAGTCGCGGGTGGTGCCATAACGCCCACAGGCGCTTTCGAGCACCTGGTTCAGCACATGGTCCGGCAGGTTGCCGGCATAGCTGGGCAAGTGCCGCTCGAGCACGAAACCCAGCGCCTGAACCGTCTGCCCCGTGGCCAGGCGGCAATTGAGCCAGTGCGGCCGATAGGACGGCACCGGCATCTCCCGCTGCCACAAGGCATAGAGCGACGCCTCCAGCTGATCGTCCGGCAACCGATAGGCAAAACCGCTGCAGGAACCGCCACGATCGAGGCCGAACACCAGCCCCGGAAACTCCGGCGTGCCCCGATGTTCATGGGACCACAGGTACAAGCCCCGGTGATAACCATGAACCCGACCGCGCACCCGCTCCACGGCGGAGCACTCGGGACGCCAGATCAACGAGCCGTAGGCGAACAGCCAGACCGGTCCGCCCTTGTGCCGGGCCATGGTGGCCTGCATGGAGCAGAGCAGTTGCTCGTGGGTCAGTTGCGCCCCCAGCTCCAGGCGCGGCGGATAGGCCAAACTCGACAACGCGGGATCGATAGCGGTCATGACGAATTGCGCGGGGTTCCTGATCATTACCAGTTGTAAGTCACTTTACCGTAATAAAACGCACCGCTGTAACCGTACGGCGAAAAAGTGCTGTAGGCCAGGTTGCCACCGTTACTGGCGTAGGCATTGAGTTTCTCCGGGTATTTGTCGGTGACGTTGTCGCCGCCCAGGGTAAAGGTCCAGTTCTTCAGCTTGTAGTCCGCCGCCAGGTCCAGCAGCCAGGCCGCCTTGAAGGTCTGGTCATAGGTCGGATCGGCCTGGTAGCTGGTGAAGGAACCATAACGCACCAGGGTCGTGTGCAGCGTCCAGTTGCCGTAGTTGAAGTCGTTACCCAGGGTCAGTTTCTGCTCCGGCGTGCTGTCACCCAGCAGACCGAGCTCTTCACGGCGGTCGACCCGCAACAGATTGACCCCCAACTGATTGAGAATCGCCGGGTTGGCCTTCACGTCGGTGACCTTGGTGTGATTGAAGTTGTAGCCCAGGGTGCTGTTCCAGCGCACCCCGTTGTCCATCTGGTAGCGATAGTTGGCCACCAGGTCGATGCCGTCGGTGCGGGTACTGGTTGCATTGGTGAAGTAGCGGGCGCTGGTGTAGTTGATATTGCCCACACCGTTGGCCTGCAGATAGGCGATCGCCGCGTTGTTCAGCGACAGGTTGGACGACAGGCTGATGCGGTCGCTGATATCGATCCGGTAGATATCGGCGGTCAGCGTCAGGTTGTCCGTCGGCTGCAGCACCAGGCCGAGGCTGTAGTTGCGGGATTTCTCCGGTTTCAGATCATCGGAGCCGAGCAACCGCGCCACTTTGCCGTTGGCCGGGAACACCCCGGTCTCCTGCACGGTCGAGCCGATCAGTTGCGAGGAGGTAAAGGCGAAGTTCTGCTGGGCCAGGGACGGTGCGCGGAAGCCGTTGGAGACGCTGCCGCGCAAGGCCACCTGCGGGGTGAAATCGTAGCGCGCCGACAACGAGCCGCTGACGTTGGCACCGAAGTCGCTGTAGTCCTCGCGACGTACCGCCGCCGAGGCACTGAGTTTTTCCGTGAAGTTGGTTTCCAGGTCCAGGTACTGGGCGAAGTTATGCCGCGAATAGCTGCCGGCATCCGATTCGCGGAAGCCGCCAAGGCCGGAACTGCCGGTCTGGTAATAGGACTCAGGCTGGCCGGCGCTGATCTGGTAACCCTGGCGCAGGTATTCGCCGCCGAACGCCACGGACACCGGATACGGCAGCCAGCCGAGGCTGAATTCCCGCGACAGGTCCAGGCTCAGTTGGCGCTGGTCGTTGCTCAGGGTGCCGTTTTCAAATTTGCGCGGGGTGTTCAGGCCCAGGGAGGTGTTGATCGTCTCGGTGCTCAGGTCGTACTGGTTCTTGCCGTAGTTGGCGGACAGGTCGTAGTGCCAGTTATCCGTCAGCAGGCCACGCAGGCCGACCACCAGGGAAGTGTCCTCGAGGTCGCCGCGAATCAGCGGCAGGTAACCGTTGGGGTAGATCGCCGGAAGGTTGTTCGAGGCATTGCTGGCGCGATAGAAGCCGGCGGTTTCGCCCCTGCGCTTGCTATAGCCACCGAAGCTGTAGAGTTCGGCGGCGTCGTTGAAGCTGTAAGCCGAGTTGAAGGCCAGCTTGCCTTCGTCGCTGGCCGGCTCCCCCTGGCGGAACACTTGCTGGCCATAGGTGGTGGAACCGACGCTGGCGGGACGGTAGTCGTTACCGGCACGGTTGGTGTAATCGTTGTCGGCACCTTCGCCGGACAGGTTGAAGTAGCCGTTGTCACCGATGGCGAACCCGCTGTTGCCGGAGATCTGCCGCTGGATACCGTCGCCCTTCTTGTATTCACCGAATTTGCTGGAGATCGAACCGCCGTGGTCGGCGTTCTTGAGGATGATGTTGATCACCCCGGCAATCGCGTCCGAGCCGTAGCGGGCGGACGCGCCATCGCGCAGCACTTCGATATGGTCGATCGACGACAGCGGGATCGCATTCAGGTCGGTCGGAGCCGAACCCCGGCCCACCGCGCCACCCAGGTTGACGAAGGCGCTGGTGTGGCGCCGCTTGCCATTGACCAGCACCAGCACCTGGTCCGGTGACAGCCCGCGCAATTGCGCCGGGCGCACCAGCTCGGCGCCGTCCACCAGGCTCGGCCGCGGGAAGTTGATGGACGGAATCAACTTCGCCAGCACCGTGCCCAGCTCATCCGAGCCGGTGCCGCGCAGGCTGTCGCCGCTGATCACATCGATGGGCGACAGCGACTGGCTGGCCGTGCGCTCCTGGGAGCGCGTGCCGGTGACGATAACGGTGTCGAGCTTTGGCGCTTCGGCGCTTTCCGACTCGGCGGCAGCCGTCGAACTGAAGGTAAAAGCGCTGGCGGCGGTCAGCAAATGTGCCGACAAAATCGCCGTGTACAAACGTTGTTGCGTGTTGCTCCCCATACCGCTCCCCTTTGAATCCAAGGTCGAGGCGTCTTGCCCCGAGTTCGCACGATCGGTCCGTGTGGCGAACGGTGTCGGTCATTGTGGTGTTGATTGGCAGATACAAAGCCGGTGGTCCGATGGGCATATAGCCTAATGTTATGTAACAAATAAATTAAATATCAAAATCATATAACGATAAGCTAAACATCGCGTACGGGAAAACCCCTACAGATATTTCAGAGGCCACGATCTGATAATCCGATTTGGACTTACGTATAACGGCCGCCTACTTCAATCGCTACGGTTTCACCAGGGGCCAATGACCATGAACCCATCACTCCTTATCCAAGCCCTGTGCCTGTTTCTGCTGGCGCCCAGCGCCTGGGCGTCGAACGATTCGGACGCGGCTGGCAAGGGCTTCTGGTACCTGCAAACCAGCGTCGTTACCCGTCACTTCTCACCGGACCCGGACCACAATAATCACCAGGACCTGATCGGCCTGGAGCGCAATGACGCCTCGGGGTTTCTCTATGGGGCGGCGACGTTTCGCAACTCGTTCAGCCAGCGCTCGTATTACGCCTATGCGGGTAAACGATTCGAGAGCGCCGACTATCCGG
The DNA here is from genome assembly GCF_023242345.1 of Pseudomonas sp. MWU12-2037. NCBI lineage: Bacteria > Pseudomonadati > Pseudomonadota > Gammaproteobacteria > Pseudomonadales > Pseudomonadaceae > Pseudomonas > Pseudomonas sp. MWU12-2037. The sequence continues at coordinate 41,124 of NZ_JALLIZ010000016.1, forward strand.
TGTACCTGAAAGTCACAGGTGGCTTACTTCAGGGATACAAAGGCGAATATCGCGACAAGATCCCGCTGAATCACCTGGGCGTTGCGCCGGTGATCATTCCTTCCGTCGGCGCGCATTACGGGCCGGTGGCGGCGGAGGTGGTGTTGCTGGGTTTTAATGCGGCGATGCTTACCGCCGGGGTGCGTTTCTGAGGGATTTGCAGCGGTCTTGAAGCCCTCTTCGCAGCGATACGGCGTCCCGACAAGCGCTGCTCCTACAGTTCTGTGTCGTACACAAAATCTGCAATCGACGCCGTACTGTAGGAGCAGGGCTTGCCCGCGAAGGCGATGGAACAGGCGCAGAAGAATCAAACGCCAGGCACTAAGGCCTGGGCGCGTAGGCAAACACATCGGCACGCATCTGATGTGCATCCATCCCGGCGTTCACCAGTGCATCCAACGTCGCATAGATCATCGCCGGCGAGCCGCTGGCATAGACACTCACCCCAGACAGGTCGGCAATGTCTTCGCGGACCGCCTCGTGCAGCATCCCGCAACGCCCTTCCCAGCCACACAGATCACTGACCACCTTGTGCAGGAACAGGTTCGGCAGTTGCTTCCACTCCTCCCAATGCTCCAACGTGTAGAAGTCCTCGGGCCGGCGCACGCCCCAGTACAAGTGCACCGGGTACTGGAAGCCACTGGAACGGCAATGCTCGATCAGGCTGCTCATCTGCGCCATGCCAGTACCCGCCGCGATCAGCACCAGCGGCCCCTCGGGCAGTTGGGCCAGGTGGGTATCGCCAAACGGCAGTTCGACCCGCGCCATGCCATTGCGCTGCAACTGCTCGATCAAACCCTGGGCACTGGCTTCGCGCACCAGCACATGCAGCTCAAGATCGCGCCCGGCATGGGGCGCCGAGGCCAGGGAAAACGCCGATTTCTCACCGTTGTCGCGCTCGATCATCAGGTACTGGCCGGCGTGATAACGCGGCGGCTTGCCCGCCGGCGCGCGCAGGCGCACGCGCCAGACATCACCACCAATCTCGGCGCATTCGATCAACTGACAGGCCAACTTGCGCACCGGCAGTTCTCCTTGCGCGAGCACGCCATCCCAGAGCACCACACAGTCTTCCAGGGGTTCGGCAATACAAGTGTAGAACTCGCCGTGGTCACGCACGTCACCGGCCTGCGCGACCCGCCCTTCCACCAGCAGCGCGGCGCACACATGGCAGTTGCCGTTGCGACAGCTCTGCGGGCAGTCATAGCCTAGGCGCCGGGCACCGTCGAGAATCCGCTCGCCGGGCCGTATCTCAAGCACGGCGCCGGACGGCTGCAAGGTCACACGCATCAATCTATTCCTAACTGATTCCAAATGGCATCGACCCGTCGGGTCACGGCCTCATCCTTGACGATCACCCGGCCCCACTCACGCGTGGTCTCGCCGGGCCATTTGTGCGTGGCATCGAGCCCCATCTTCGAACCCAGGCCGGACACCGGCGAGGCGAAGTCGAGGTAGTCGATCGGCGTGTTATCGATCATCACCGTGTCGCGCTTGGGGTCCATGCGCGTGGTGATGGCCCAGATCACGTCGTTCCAGTCGCGGGCGTTGATATCGTCGTCGGTGACGATAACGAACTTGGTATACATGAACTGTCGCAAAAACGACCAGACACCCAACATGACGCGCTTGGCGTGGCCCGGATACGACTTCTTCATGGTGACGATGGCCATGCGGTACGAGCAACCTTCCGGCGGCAGGTAGAAGTCGGTGATTTCCGGAAACTGCTTCTGCAGGATCGGCACGAACACTTCGTTCAGCGCCACGCCGAGAATCGCCGGCTCATCCGGTGGCCGGCCAGTGTAGGTGCTGTGGTAGATCGGCTTGATCCGGTGGGTGATGCGTTCCACGGTAAACACCGGGAAGCTGTCGACTTCATTGTAGTAACCAGTGTGATCGCCGTAAGGGCCTTCCGGGGCCATTTCCCCCGGATGGATCACACCTTCCAGGACGATTTCCGCCGACGCCGGCACTTGCAGGTCATTGCCACGGCACTTGATCAGCTCGGTGCGGTTACCCCGCAGCAGGCCGGCGAAGGCGTATTCGGAGAGGCTGTCCGGCACCGGGGTCACGGCGCCGAGAATGGTCGCCGGGTCCGCGCCCAGGGCCACCGACACCGGGAACGGCTGGCCCGGATGCTTCTCGCACCACTCGCGATAATCCAGCGCACCGCCACGGTGGCTAAGCCAACGCATAATCACCTTGTTGCGGCCGATCACCTGCTGGCGATAGATGCCGAGGTTCTGGCGGTCCTTGTTCGGCCCCTTGGTGACCGTCAGGCCCCAGGTGATCAGCGGCGCAACGTCGCCCGGCCAGCAATGCTGGACCGGCAACTTGCCGAGGTCGACGTCATCGCCCTCGATGATGATTTCCTGGCAGGGCGCATCCTTGACCACCTTCGGCGCCATGGCGATGATCTTGCGGAAGATCGGCAGCTTGGACCAGGCGTCCTTGAGCCCCTTGGGCGGCTCCGGCTCCTTTAGGAAAGCCAGCAGCTTGCCGATTTCCCGCAGTTCGCTGACCGCTTCGGCGCCCATGCCCAGGGCCACGCGCTCGGGCGTGCCGAACAGGTTGCCGAGTACCGGGATATCAAAACCGGTGGGGTTCTCGAACAGCAACGCCGGCCCCTTGGCCCGCAGGGTGCGGTCGCAGACCTCGGTCATTTCCAGGACAGGGGAAACCGGAACCTGGATGCGCTTGAGTTCGCCGCGCTGTTCCAGGCCGCTGATAAAGTCGCGCAAGTCGCGATACTGCATGCGTGAGCCTCGTAGATCCGTGGCGTTCGGGGTGGGCAGTTTACCCGGTTCGCCCCGATACCGCGCAATCGAACAACACCCGGACAGCAAAAAGCCGGGTTTCCCCGGCTTTTGCGGCCCTGCTCGACTTACTTGCGTTTCATCGACAGGAAGAACTCATCGTTGGTCTTGGTCTGTTTCAGCTTGTCGATCAAGAACTCGATGGCAGCGACTTCATCCATGGGATGCAGCAGCTTGCGCAGGATCCACATGCGCTGCAACTCGTCGTCGGCGGTCAGCAACTCTTCGCGGCGGGTGCCGGAACGGTTGATGTTGATCGCCGGGAAGACGCGCTTTTCAGCGATCTTGCGGTCCAGGGGCAGTTCCATGTTACCGGTACCCTTGAACTCTTCGTAGATCACTTCGTCCATCTTCGAGCCGGTTTCAACCAGCGCGGTGGCGATGATGGTCAGCGAACCGCCTTCCTCGATGTTACGCGCGGCACCGAAGAAACGCTTTGGCTTCTCCAGGGCGTGGGCGTCGACACCACCGGTCAGGACCTTGCCGGAGCTCGGGATCACGGTGTTGTAGGCACGGGCCAGACGGGTGATGGAGTCGAGCAGGATGACCACGTCTTTCTTGTGCTCGACCAGGCGCTTGGCCTTCTCGATGACCATTTCGGCCACTTGCACGTGACGGGTTGGCGGCTCGTCGAACGTCGAGGCGACCACTTCGCCGCGCACGGTGCGCTGCATTTCGGTCACTTCTTCCGGACGCTCGTCGATCAGCAGGACGATCAGGTGCACTTCCGGGTTGTTGCGGGTGATGTTCGCCGCAATGTTCTGCAGCATGATCGTCTTGCCGGCTTTCGGCGGTGCCACGATCAGGCCGCGCTGGCCTTTGCCGATCGGCGCACAGAGGTCGATCACGCGACCGGTGAGGTCTTCGGTGGAACCGTTACCGGCTTCCATCTTCATGCGCACGGTCGGGAACAGCGGCGTCAGGTTCTCGAAGAGAATCTTGTTCTTCGCGTTTTCCGGACGATCGAAGTTGATCGTGTCGACCTTGAGCAGAGCGAAATAACGCTCACCTTCCTTCGGCGGACGGATCTTGCCGACGATGGTGTCACCGGTGCGCAAGTTGAAGCGGCGGATCTGGCTCGGCGAGACGTAGATGTCGTCCGGGCCGGCCAGGTAGGAGGCATCCGAAGAGCGGAGGAAGCCGAAGCCGTCCTGGAGGATCTCCAGCACGCCATCACCGGAGATTTCCTCGCCGCTTTTCGCGTGCTTTTTCAGCAGGGAGAAAATCACATCCTGCTTGCGCGAACGGGCCATATTTTCTATGCCCATCTGTTCGGCCAATTCGAGCAGTTCGGTAATCGGCTTTTGCTTGAGTTCAGTCAGATTCATATAGGAATGACGTAATCATTTATGGAGGGGGGAGAAATTAAGCTTTTGGCTTAATGAGGCCGCGCCGCAGAGAAGGCGACAGGATCGCGTACTTGTTCGAAAAGGAGAGCGTCGGCGACGGCTTGCAGGGGGCAGTGGAGAAACCAGTGCGGGGCCGAATGTAACACCTGCAATTGTGAACGTCTAGCCCCTGACAACGAAAAAAGCCCCGCTATTTGCGGGGCCTTTTTTGCCGATGCCGACCTTACAGGTGAGCGTCGAGGAACGCAGTCAGTTGCGACTTGGACAGTGCGCCGACCTTGGTCGCGGCAATCTCGCCGTTCTTGAACAGCATCAGGGTCGGGATACCACGCACGCCGTGCTTGGCCGGGGTTTCCTGGTTTTCATCGATGTTCAGCTTGGCGATAGTCAGCTTGCCTTTGTAGGTCTCGGCAACTTCGTCCAGCACAGGGGCGATCATCTTGCAGGGACCGCACCATTCAGCCCAGTAGTCGACCAGTACAGCGCCCTCGGCCTTGAGTACATCAGCGTCGAAGCTAGCGTCGCTAACGTGTTTGATCAGATCGCTGCTCATGGAAGTCTCCGGATTTGTAAGCCAAAAAAAACGTTGCCCATCATAGCCGTCCTTCCTACGTACAGGAAGCCGCAGTTGATTGAGTCTAACTATGACAAATGATCAGTTTGGGTATAGCCAATACGGCCCCCGCACACAAATACCAACGGTCAGCCGGGCGTGACGAAGGCAATACCGGTGCGCAGGGCGGCATTGCGCACATGTTCCTGCATCGCCTTTTGTGCCGGCCCCGAGGCGCGACGCGCCAGGGCGCGGAGGATCTTGCGGTGCTCCTGCCAGGTTTCCATGGCCCGCTCCGCACGGATGAACGGCAACTTCTGGCTTTCCAGGAACAGCTCGGCGCTGGCACTGAGGATACCGGCCATGGCCTGGTTACCGCTGGCCAGCAGGATGCGTCGGTGAAAATCGAAATCCAGCCGCGCGGCCGCCTCGAAATCCCCGGCCTTGAGCTCCAGCCGCAAGGCCTCGACGTTGTCCTGCAAGGCATCCAGCTCATCGGCGGTCAAGGTCACCGCCGCCAGGCCGGCGGCAAAACCCTCCAGGGCATAGCGCAACTGGAAGATATCCTCCGCCGAGGCCTGGGCCGCGAACGGCCAGGCCAGGCCACCGGCCGCAGGCGCCAACTCCACCGGCGCCTGCACGAAGACGCCCTTGCCCGGTTGCACGCTGATCACTCCCAGGGCACTCAGGGACGACAATGCCTCGCGCAGCGACGCCCGGCTCACCCCCAGGCGCAGCGCCAGGTCGCGCTGCGAAGGCAGCACGTCCCCCGGGCCGAAACCCTCGTCGGCAATCAGTTTGCGAATAGCTTGCAGCGCCACTTCCGGGACGGCGCGGGAGATCGAATTCATCGTTTTTTTCAGCTGTCAGTCCGGGAAAGCGCTAGTTGTAAAGCTATTGGCAAGATCCGGCAAGTCACGCCCAGCGCTGGTTCAACGCCGCGAACCCATGCTCGATAAGGGTGCGAAAGCCCCGCAACTGTTCAGACCAGTAAGACCATGAAAAACCCTGCCACAGCAGCGGGGGCACGGCTTGGGGCAAGTGTGGCATGGGCTGTGCACTGCCCCGGACAGAGATCGCCTTCTGGATTCGGAGAGTTGCCATGACCAAACGCCGTAGCGCCCTGCTCACTGCCTTGCTGGCCAGCCTGATGCTGAGCCAGGCCCCCGCCCACGCCAATGGCCTGGACGACATTATCGCCCGTGGCACCCTCAAGGTCGCCGTGCCCCAGGACTTCCCGCCGTTCGGCTCGGTGGGCCCGGACATGAAACCCCGTGGCCTGGACATCGACACCGCGAAGCTGCTGGCCGAACAACTCAAGGTCAAGCTGGAACTGACCCCGGTCAACAGCACCAATCGCATTCCGTTCCTCACCACCGGCAAGGTCGACCTGGTGATTTCCAGCCTCGGCAAGAACCCGGAGCGGGAGAAGGTCATCGACTTTTCCCGGGCCTATGCGCCCTTCTATCTCGCGGTGTTCGGTCCGCCGGACGCGCCGATCAACGGCCTGGCCGATCTCAAGGGCAAGACCATCAGTGTCACCCGTGGCGCCATCGAGGACATCGAGCTGACCGCCGTGGCCCCCGAAGGCGTGACCATCAAACGCTTCGAGGACAACAACACCACTATCGCCGCGTACCTGGCCAAGCAGGTCGACCTGATCGCCAGCGGCAACGTGGTGATGGTCGCCATCGCCGAACGCAACCCGAAACGCATTCCGGCGCTGAAGGTCAAGCTCAAGGACTCGCCGGTCTACGTCGGCGTGAACAAAAATGAACCGGCGCTGCTGGAAAAAGTGAACCAGATCCTCGCCACGGCCAAGGCCGACGGCAGCCTGGAGAAGAACGCCCAGCTGTGGCTCAAGCAACCGCTTCCGGCCGATCTCTGATCGCGCTTGCCTGAGGTCCGCCCCATGGCTTATCAGTTCGACTTCCTGCCGGTGCTGCACAACGCCGACCTGCTGTTGCGCGGCGCCTTGTTCACCCTGGAGCTGACCGCCATCGGCACCTTGCTCGGGGTCAGCCTGGGCATTGTCGGGGCGGTGGTCAGGGCCTGGCAGATCCGCCCCTTCGCGGCGATCTTCGGCGTCTACGTCGAGTTGATCCGCAACACGCCGTTCCTGGTGCAGCTGTTTTTCATTTTCTTCGGCCTGCCATCCCTCGGCCTGCAGATTTCCGAGTGGCAGGCGGCGGTACTGGCGATGGTGATCAACCTCGGCGCCTATTCCACGGAGATTATCCGTGCCGGTATCCAGGCGATCCCCCGCGGACAACTGGAAGCCGCCGCGGCGCTGGCCATGACCCGCTTCGAAGCCTTTCGCCATGTGGTCCTGCTGCCGGCGCTGGGCAAGGTCTGGCCGGCCCTGAGCAGCCAGATCATCATTGTCATGCTCGGCTCGGCGGTCTGCTCGCAGATCGCCACCGAGGAGCTGAGCTTCGCCGCCAACTTCATCCAGTCACGCAACTTCCGCGCCTTCGAAACCTACACCCTGACCACCCTGATCTACCTGGTCATGGCATTGCTGATCCGCCAGTTGCTGAACTGGCTGGGACGCCGCTACATCGCGAGGAACCGCTGATGGATTTCACCTTCTGGGACATCCTCAACAACCTGCTGGCGGGCCTGCAATGGACCGTCGCCCTGTCGCTGACGGCCTTTGTCGGCGGCGGACTGATCGGGCTGCTGGTGATGGTCCTGCGCATCAGCGACAACGGCTTTGCCCGGGGTTTCTCCCGGGCCTATATCGAACTGTTCCAGGGCACCCCGCTGCTGATGCAACTGTTCATGGTGTTTTTCGGCGTGGCCTTGCTCGGGGTGGACATCTCGCCCTGGCTGGCGGCGGCCATCGCCCTGACGCTGTTCACCAGCGCCTACCTGGCGGAGATCTGGCGCGGCTGCGTCGAGTCGATTCCGGGCGGCCAGTGGGAGGCCTCGGCGAGCCTGGCGCTCACCCCGTATGAACAACTGCGCCATGTGATCCTGCCGCAGGCGTTGCGCATTGCCGTGGCGCCGACCGTGGGTTTTTCGGTGCAGGTGATCAAGGGCACCGCCGTGACCTCGATCATCGGTTTCACCGAACTGACCAAGACCGGCGGCATGCTCGCCAACGCCACCTTCGAACCCTTCACGATCTATGGCCTGGTAGCCCTCGGATATTTCGCCCTGTGCTACCCCCTGTCCCTCAGTGCGCGCTACCTGGAAAGGAGACTGCATGCCGCTTCTTAGAGTTTCTGCCCTGCATAAGTATTACGGCGATCACCACGTGCTCAAAGGCATCGATCTCAGCGTCGAGGAAGGCCAGGTGGTGGCGATCATCGGTCGCAGCGGCTCGGGCAAAAGTACCCTGCTGCGCACCCTCAACGGCCTGGAGTCGATCAACGACGGGGTGATCGAGGTCGACGGTCACTACCTGGACGCCGCCCGCGCCGACTTGCGCAGCCTGCGGCAAACGGTCGGCATGGTGTTCCAGCAGTTCAACCTGTTCCCGCACCTGAGCGTCGGCGAAAACGTCATGCTCGCCCCCCAGGTGGTGCAGAAAATGCCCAAGGCCAAGGCCGCCGAGCTGGCGCGGCAGATGCTCGAACGGGTCGGCCTGGGGGAAAAGTTCGACGCCTTCCCGGATCGTCTCTCCGGCGGCCAGCAGCAACGCGTGGCGATTGCCCGGGCCCTGGCGATGTCGCCCAAGGTCTTGCTGTGCGACGAGATCACCTCGGCCCTGGACCCGGAACTGGTCAATGAAGTGCTCAGCGTGGTCCGCCAGTTGGCGAAGGAGGGCATGACCCTGATCATGGTCACCCACGAAATGCGCTTCGCCCGGGAAGTCGGCGACAAGCTGGTGTTCATGCACCAGGGCAAGGTGCATGAAGTGGGCGATCCCAAGGAGCTGTTCGCCCGTCCGCAAACGCCGGAGCTGGCGAATTTTATCGGCAGCGTGGAACAGCCGGCCTGAGTGGTTATTCGCCCGGCAGCAGTTCGAAACGCCCGCGACCTTCGACCGACGTCTCGTCGCGCACCCGGGTCGCGCTGACCGGCAGGTGCGTGTCGATCTCCACCTGCGCCGAGAAAAACCGCCCCTTGGCCGGCAGGTCCCGGGCCAGCACCACCAGGCTCTGGCCCGGCGCCATCAGGTGGCTGGCAGAGGCCTCGGCCGGACGCTGCGCCGAGGCCAGGCTCACCGGCTTGCCGTCGAGCCTGGCATTGCTCAGGCCGACCGTGAAACGCCCCTGGCGATCAAAACGAAAGGCCTGTGGCCCCGCCGCCGGCCCATCGAACCGCAACACCATCGAGGTCGGCCAGGGACAGGCAATATTCAGGCTCAGCCGCCGGGTCCCGAGGAACAGGTCAGGCTGGCCGGGCGCCATTGCCAAAGCTCCCGGGCGCAGTGCACCCAGTTCGATCTGCGACTGGCTCAGCGACAGCGTGCAGTCATTGGCCCCGGCGGGGGCTGAAAACAGGACAAGCGCGACGCAACAACGCCGTAAAACCACGCGGACACGAGAGTTCATAGAGGTCTTCCATAGGGTTGACTTGCCCGGCAAACCGCCGTGGCCGTTTCATAAAGCCGATCGCTGTCCGCGGATTCGGGTATTTCGACCGGCAGCGTGCAGGCCGTGTGATCCGCCCGCCTGATCGTGAGCCGCTGGCCGGCCTCGACATCGCTCAGAAAAATCATGCCGCCGCCGACCACCGTGGTCAGGAAGGCCTTGTCTTCACTGAACACCGAGGCGCCCTGGGGCAACGGCTCGGCGTTTTCATCAGTGACCTTGAGCAGCAGCCGTCGAACCTTCACCACCGCGAAATCCACCCGATTGAATGAGCCGCGCCCGGCTTCAAGGCTTTTTGTTCCGTTGCGCAGGTCGATCCGCCGTGGCAACGAGCGGGTGTCGACTTCCAACTGGCTGCTGCGGTAGGCCGGCAGACCGGCGACCACCGCCTGGCCGCTGAAGTCGGTCCAGACCGGCCCCTGGGGCGTGGTGATCCGGGCGCCGGAAAGATCGCCCACCGAGACCACGCCAAAGGTCTCCTGGATCGCGTAGGGCGAGAACGTCAGGCCGCCCTCGTGCAGCGCAAGGCCTCCGGACAAATGTCCGCTGTAGCTACTGCTGGAGTCGCTGCGTGTCACCCCCAGGCCGACCTGGGTGTAACGCGGCATCAGGCTCAGGTTGCCCCGGGTGATCTGCCGGTCGCCCTTGAGGTCCTGTTCCAGCCCCAGGTCATAGCTGAGGGTATCGTTGACCCGCTCGCGGTAGTCGCCGCCGATATCGAGGCGCTCGCCACGGCGATTGAGGTAGCTGCTGATGCGCCGGTCGCCGCCCAGCGGGACACTGACCCCCAACCGCAGCCCCAGGCCCGAGTCGACGGCATGGCGGTCGCCGCCCGAACCGACGTCGGAATCCACGCTGAGGCTCAGGCTGGCGTAGCGGTAGCTCTTGCTCCAGGTGCCGTGCAGACGCCGGGACAAGCTCCCGTCGAACATCACACTGCGCGAGTAACCGAGGCTGAAACCACCTAGTTGCGGGGCCGACCAGCCCAGCGCGGCGGTGTACTGGTGCTTGAAGCGTGAGCCGGGATCGTCCGCCAGCCCCACCTCGCCGATTTGCAGCAGATCGCGATAGCCGGCACTGCGTAGGGTGGCACTGAGGTCCAGGTCGACACCCGCCCCCAACGGACTGTTCAACGACAGGCTGTTCTGGCTCCCCGCCAGCGAACGCCGGGTGTCATGGGACAGGCTGTTGCGCAGGCCGACACCGACCTGCTGCCAGAGGCGGCTGTCGAGCGCCCAGCCGCTGGCACGGTAGTCATCGCTGCCCAGCAGCCCGGCGCTGAATGACGTGGCCTCGCCCAGTCCCCAGGTGCCGCTGCCGGTGGCGAGCAAGGGCGGCTCTTCGCCGCGACCGGTGGCGCCGCGCAGTCGCCCCAGGGACAGGTAGTAACCGGGCTGGACCGCCGTGGCGCCCGGAAAGGATGCGGCCGGCACGACAAAGCGGCGCTCGCTGCCGGATTGGCCGATCACCCTGACCTCCAGGTCACTGGTGCCATTGAGCAACGGCAAGCCGCCCAGGCTGAACGGGCCTTGCGGCACCAGGCTGGTATGGATCAAAGCCCCGGACTGGCGAACCTCGACCCGCGACGCGTCGAAGGCCACCCCCTCGACCAGGACACCGCGCCCGGCCTGGCCTCGTTGCGCGCCATCGGGCATGAATTGCACACCGGAAAGCCGGACCCCGGCAAACACCGGCCCGGCACTGTTGATCTGGCCAGCCTGGAAGGTCGTCTGCCACGGTCGGAAGTCCCGCTGCGCATAGGCATACAGATGCTCGGTCTGCTCTTGCCCGTCATTGGAGACGTGCAACTGACGGCTACGGACAATCCAGTCGCCGGCATTGAACCCGGCCTCGGTGGTCGCCGAGAAGAAACGCCCGCCGCCCTGGCGCGAGCGCGTATCGAAACCCAGCACCTCGTAGTTGAGCAGTCCGGCCGTGCCGCCACGGGCGTAGACCCCGCTGTCGAGCTCCGGTCCGCGCAGGGCCTGGGTCGGCACCAGCAGGAAAACCTCCTCGCTGTTGGGTCGCAGGATGACCTGGGTCTGCGGGTACTCACGCACAAAGGCGTGACAGGCGTCCTCATCGGCATCCGCGCCAACGTCGGGCCTCTTCAAGCCGGCCTTGTCCAGCAACCCGGAGGTGAAACACAACTCGCCGTCCCGGTCGAAACGCAGCTCCGCCAGCCCCAGGCGCTTGCCGTTGAGTTCCAGCGTCACCCGCTGCGCTCCTTCACGAAAGCGCGGCGCCGAGCGGAAATAGTCGGCCACCTGTGGATCGAGACCGCGCTCGGAAAGCACCGACAGGTCAAACTCCGCGTCAGCCGTATCGTCCTTTTTCTCGGCGGCGACCGGCTCGCCCAGTCCCAGCAAGACCGCGACGCCCAGCCCGCTCACCAGGCCCCGGCCCGGCGCCAGTACCTTCGCCAGCCTCGAGACAGGGGCAGGCTTGCCTAGGGATCCCACGTCACAGCGCCTCGAGCAGAATGGGCGCTTCGTGACGGGCCACGGCAAAACCATAGACAGTCGCCGGCTGCAGCGTGACCGAGGTGGCCGTGGGCTGAGTCGTGTCTATTTCCACCGCCAGCGTCTCCCCCGGAAGGACATAATCGCGACTCAGCATCACGCTGACCTTGTGCGGGTTGAGTTCCAGTTCCGGCGACAGGCGCACCACATAGGGACTGTCATTGCGCACCACCAGCCGGGACTTCTCCAGGTGCCAGGTCAGTTCCTTCCAGGGCGCCGGATGCCGGGCCAGTCCCTTGGGATGCAGGATCAGTGGCAGGTTCTGGCGCAGAGTGACGCCGACGGTAGCGCCGGGCCCGATCTTGCGCTGGGGAATACCTTCGAAGGTGACGCGTTTCAGGCGCTGGGTCTTGAGTGGCTCGCCGTTGGCGCTGAGAAACCGCACCAATTGGGTCTCGCCGGCGTCGACCCGGGTCACGGGGGGCGTGATCACCACCAGCGACTCAAGATCCTCGGGAATCGATTCGACAGCCGAATGCAGCAAGGCCGGACCGCTGTCGGTGTTCTTGATCTGGATACTGGCTTCCCCCTCCTCTTCATAGAGGATCACCACCGTGGTTTCCGGCTGCATGCCATCGGCACGGGCGGCGCTCCAGAACACGCCCAGGAAAAAGAACAGCACACCGATAGACAATGAACTGAACATCGGCATAAGAGGCACAACTTTCAAGCAATACGCTCCTTGCGAATCTATTTTTATTATTCAACAGACATAGAAAGAGAGTGCCGGCACAGAGTCCTGTGCCGGCAGCCTGATTACTGACATCAACGAAAGTTAGAGATAACGCAGTTCCAACGTGGCCAAGCCATCCAGATACAGCTCCTGGGTGACATCCAATTCGGAAGTCTTATTGATCACCGGCTGAACTTCCAGGGTACCGCTGACCCGCTGTACCGACGCCGGATGAGTAGCGAAGAAGCCGCTCCAGGACATGATGTTCTGATACTGGCCCAAGGCACCGTTGCCACGGCTCCAGTTCAAACCGTTATTGGTCGAGACAATGGTGTTGACCAGCGGGAAATCCGCCACGGAATCCTTCACGCTCAGGGCATAGCCGCCGACCCGTTGACCGACCGCCGTGGTCCCCAGGCCGTAGTTGTAGGCATCGTTATAGCCCGGGCCGAGGGCCGCCTGCAGGATGCCCGGGACCTTGCTGCTGGAGCGGTTGTCGAGCGTCTTCACCCCCACCCGGGTGCCGCCGTCGCAATTGACCGTAAAAGGCACGCCCCTGGGCTGCAGGCGCGTATAGGCATTGGCGCTCAGTTCAGCGGCACGGATTTTCCCGAAATCGACCACACCACCATTGTGCAGGCTCAGTGTGCAACTGGCCGGGACGATGGTCCCCTTCACCAACAAGTCCGCCGCGTTGGCATTGACCCCCAGTACAGCCAACAGAGCACCGAGCGTCCATCCAGATACCAACTTCATTTTCCTACTCCCTATTATCAAGTGTAAGCAGATGCTTGTTATTCAGAACTGCAGAATTCAATCCAGGTTCACACCCGAAAAAGAGTCAGCGCTTAGGCCTCCCGACTGCAGTCCGATAAATAATTAACACCCCGGCATAATCGCCGGCCGCTAGTTTCCACGCTGGCACCTGACAAGAAAACCGGAAGCGGCCACGCTCTTGGTACGACGGATAGACAAACACCGCCAACTTTAATAAATATCGCTGTCGTCACAAGTCATGACCCAAGTCATCAATATGAAATATTTATGTAGGAAAATTGAAGTAATGATTTTCCAACCCCCTCGCTGCAAGCCCCAGGCCTGATGCTCACAGGCGTCCTACGTTGGCGTCCGGGCCTGATCGTGGCACGATGGCGAGGTTATCGACCGAGATCCTTCAACCATGCCGCATTCCCAAGCCAAGAATCTGTCCCTGATCGCCGCCATCGACCTGGGCTCCAACAGCTTCCATATGGTCGTGGCCAAGGCCCAGAACGGAGAGATCCGGATCCTGGAGCGCCTCGGCGAGAAGGTTCAGCTGGCGGCCGGTATCGACGAGGACCGTCAGCTCACCGAAGAATCCATGCAGCGCGGGCTCGACTGCCTGAAGCGCTTTGCCCAGTTGATCAACGGCATGCCCCTGGGCGCCGTGCGCATCGTCGGTACCAACGCCCTGCGCGAAGCCCGCAACCGCGGCGAATTCATCCGCCGCGCCGAGGAAATCCTCGGTCACCCGGTGGAAGTCATTTCCGGCCGTGAAGAGGCCCGCCTGATTTACCTCGGTGTGTCCCACACCCTCGCCGACACCCCGGGCAAGCGCCTGGTGGCCGATATCGGCGGCGGCAGTACCGAATTCATCATCGGCCAGCGCTTCGAGCCGCTGCTGCGCGAAAGCCTGCAAATGGGTTGCGTCAGCTACACCCAGCGCTATTTCCGCGACGGCAAGATCACCCCGGCCCGCTACGCCCAGGCCTACACGGCGGCGCGCCTGGAAATCATGAGCATCGAGCACGCCCTGCACCGCCTGACCTGGGATGAGGCCATCGGCTCCTCCGGGACCATCCGCGCCATCGGCCTGGCCCTCAAGGCCGGCGGCCAGGGCAGCGGCGAAGTGAATGCCGAAGGGCTGGCCTGGCTCAAGCGCAAGCTGTTCAAGCTCGGCGATGCCGAGAAAATCGATTTCGAAGGGATCAAGCCCGACCGCCGGGCGATCTTCCCGGCCGGCCTGTCGATTCTCGAAGCGATCTTCGACGCCCTCGACCTGCAACGCATGGACCACTGCGACGGCGCCCTGCGCGAAGGCGTGCTCTACGACCTGCTGGGTCGCCATCACCACGAAGACGTGCGCGAACGCACCCTCAGCTCGCTGATGGAGCGTTACCACGTCGACCTGGAACAGGCGGCACGGGTCGAGCGCAAGGCGCTGCACGCCTTCGACCAGGTGGCGGATGCCTGGGAACTGGCTGACGGGGTCTGGCGCGAACTGCTGGGCTGGGCCGCCAAGGTCCATGAAGTGGGCCTGGACATCGCCCACTACCAGTACCACAAGCACGGCGCCTACCTGATCGAGCACTCGGACCTGGCCGGCTTCTCCCGGGAAGACCAGCAAATGCTCGCCCTGCTGGTGCGCGGGCACCGACGCAATATTCCCAAGGACAAGTTTGCCGAGTTCGGCGATGAAGGCATCAAGCTGATTCGCCTGTGCGTGCTGCTGCGCTTCGCGATCCTGTTCCATCACATCCGTGGCACCCAGGAAATGCCGCAGGTCACCTTGCGTGCCGACGGCGATAGCCTGGATGTGGTGTTTCCCAAGGACTGGCTGGAGCAGAACCAGCTGACTCAGGCCGACTTCGCGCTGGAAGCGGAGTGGCTGACCCGAGTCAACATTACCCTCAACGTACGCTGAGGAGCGGGTTGCTCAGGCGATCGAGCAAGGTCGCCTGGGCGCTACGGGCGTTCTGGTTGCCGGTCGGCGTGTTACGGATATACCGACCGTCCGACTGCAGGCTCCAGCTGTGGGTGTTATCGGTGAGATAACTTTCCAGCTCTTTCTTGACCCGCAGGATCAACTTCTTGCCCTCGACCGGGAAGCAGGTCTCGACACGCTTGTCGAGGTTGCGCTCCATCCAGTCGGCGCTGGAGAGGAACATCTGCTCCTCGCCGCCGTTGAGGAAGTAGAAGACCCGGGTGTGTTCGAGGAAGCGACCGATGATCGAGCGCACCTGGATGTTGTGCGAGACCCCGGCGATGCCCGGACGCAGGCAGCACATGCCGCGCACCACCAGATCGATACGCACGCCGCACTGGCTGGCCTTGTACAACGCGCGGATGATCTTCGGATCGGTCAGCGAGTTGAACTTGGCGATGATGTGCGCCGGCTTGCCCTCGACGGCGAACTGGGTTTCCCGGGCAATCATGTCGAGCATGCCCTTCTTCAGGGTGAACGGCGCGTGCAGCAACTTCTTCATGCGCAACGTCTTGCCCATGCCGATCAACTGGCTGAACAGTTTGCCGACGTCTTCGCACAGGGCGTCGTCGGAGGTCAGCAAGCTGTAGTCGGTATACAGGCGGGCGTTGCCGGCGTGGTAGTTACCCGTGCCCAGGTGCGCGTAGCGGACGATCTCGCCGGCCTCGCGACGCAGGATCAACATCATCTTGGCGTGGGTCTTGAAGCCGACCACGCCGTAGATCACCACCGCACCGGCCGCTTGCAGGCGGCTGGCCAGTTGCAGGTTGGACTCTTCGTCGAAGCGCGCCCGCAGCTCGATCACCGCGGTGACTTCCTTGCCGTTGCGCGCCGCGTCCACCAGGGCGTCGACGATTTCCGAGTTGGCGCCGCTGCGGTACAGGGTCTGGCGCACGGCCAGGACGTGCGGGTCCTTGGCCGCCTGGCGCAGCAGGTCGACCACCGGGGTGAAGGATTCGAACGGGTGCAGCAGCAGGATGTCCTGCTTGCTGATCACGCTGAAAATATTCTCGCTGTTCTGCAGCAGTTTCGGGATCTGCGGAGTGAACGGCGTGTATTGCAGCTCCGGATGACTGTCCAGGCCGGTGATGCTGAACAGCCGTGTCAGGTTCACCGGACCGTTGACCTGGTACAGCTCGCTCTCGTTCAGGTTGAACTGCTTGAGCAGGTAGTCCGACAGGTGTTTCGGGCAGGTATCGGCCACTTCCAGGCGCACGGCGTCACCGTAGCGGCGCGAGAACAGCTCGCCGCGCAGGGCGCGGGCCAGGTCTTCGACGTCTTCGGAATCCAGCGCCAGGTCGGCGTTGCGGGTCAGGCGGAACTGGTAGCAGCCCTTGACCTTCATGCCCTGGAACAGGTCGTCGGCGTGTGCGTGGATCATCGACGACAGGAATACATAGTTATCGCCAGGCCCACCCACGTCTTCGGGTACCTTGATGATCCTCGGCAGCAGGCGCGGCGCCGGGATGATCGCCAGGCCCGAATCGCGACCGAAGGCGTCGATACCTTCGAGCTCGACGATAAAGTTCAGGCTCTTGTTCACCAGCAACGGGAACGGGTGCGTCGGATCGAGGCCGATCGGGGTGATGATCGGTGCGATCTCGTCACGGAAATAACGACGGACCCAAGTCTTCAGCTTGGTGGTCCAGTAGCGGCGGCGGATAAAGCGGACCTGATGTTTTTCCAGCTCCGGCAACAGGATGTCGTTGAGGATCGCGTACTGGCGATCGACATGCCCGTGCACCAGCTCGCTGATCCGCGCCAGGGCCTGGTGCGGCTGCAGGCCGTCGGCGCCGGCCTGTTCGCGGGCGAAGGTGATCTGCTTCTTCAGCCCGGCGACACGGATTTCGAAGAACTCATCCAGGTTGCTGGAGAAGATCAGCAGGAACTTGAGGCGTTCCAGCAGCGGATAGGACTCGTCCAGCGCCTGCTCCAGCACACGGATGTTGAACTGCAGCTGCGACAGCTCACGGTGGATATACAGGCTGCTGTCATCCAGGCTCGGAATCACCACCGCCGACGGCACCGCCACATGGGGGGCTTCGACCACCACCGGCGCGGGTTCCAGCTCCGGCGGGGTTTCGACGATCGGCTCGACCACCGCTTGAGCGTCTTTTACTTCAACTTCGCTGAGTCCTTCGGTATTCATCGAGTGTTCCTGTGAGGGCTATTTCTGCTCTCGTAGCAGTTGGGCGGCGCGGGCGGCAAAGTAGGTCAGGATGCCATCGGCACCCGCCCGTTTAAAAGCGGTCAGGGATTCAAGAATAACGCCTTCGCCCAGCCAGCCATTCTGGATGGCCGCCATGTGCATGGCGTACTCACCGCTAACCTGATAGACAAAAGTCGGCACCTTGAATTCATCCTTGACCCGAAAAAGGATATCCAGATACGGCATACCCGGCTTGACCATGACCATGTCGGCGCCTTCGGCGAGGTCGGCGGCCACTTCATGCAGGGCTTCGTGGCTGTTGGCCGGGTCCATCTGGTACGACGCCTTGTTCGCCTTGCCCAGGTTCAGGGCCGAGCCGACGGCATCGCGGAAAGGTCCATAGTAGGCGCTGGCGTACTTGGCCGAATAGGCCATGATCCGCACGTTGACGTGATCGGCCAGTTCCAGGGCTTCGCGGATCGCCTGGATGCGTCCGTCCATCATATCGGAAGGCGCCACCACCTGGGCGCCCGCCTCGGCGTGGGACAAGGCCTGCTTGACCAGTGCATCGACGGTAATGTCGTTCTGGACGTAACCGTGCTCGTCGAGGATACCGTCCTGCCCGTGGGTGGTGAACGGGTCCAGGGCGACGTCGGTGATCACCCCCAGTTCCGGGAAGCGGGCACGCAGGGCGCGGGTGGCGCGCTGGGCAATGCCTTCCGGGTTCCAGGCCTCGCTGGCGTCCAGGGACTTGAGTTCGGGCGGTGTCACCGGGAACAGTGCCAGTGCCGGAATCCCCAGCTCGACCCAGTTCGCCGCTTCTTCGAGCAGCAGGTCGATGGTCAGGCGCTCGACCCCTGGCATCGACGCCACGGCTTCGCGGCGATTCTCACCGTCCAGCACAAACACCGGCAGGATCAAATCATCGACTGTCAGAACATTCTCACGCACCAGGCGGCGAGAAAAATCATCACGGCGATTGCGACGCAGGCGGGTGGCGGGAAACAAGCGATTGGCGGGGGTAAAGCTCACGGCAGACTCCTGAGCCCGCACAAGCGGGCGAGCATGGCAGTTATAAGCGGCCATTATGACGAAGGAATTACAGTTGTGCTTACTCCTGCGACCCGTCGCCACAGCCGCTACCCTTGTAGGAAATGTTAACGTCGAGACACATTTCGACACTTTCCTCTCTGTCCTCGAAGGGTTAGGCTGCGCGTTCATTTCGCCAGCATCCAGACAATGCTCCAACAATTTCTGCAGGATTTCGGCTACTTCGCCTTGTTTCTCGGCACGTTTTTCGAAGGCGAGACCATTCTGGTACTGGCCGGCTTCCTCGCGTTCCGCGGATACATGGACATCAACCTGGTGGTTATCGTGGCGTTCTTCGGCAGCTATGCCGGCGACCAGCTGTGGTATTTCCTGGGGCGCAAGCATGGCCGCAAACTTCTGGCACGCAAGCCGCGCTGGCAATTGATGGGTGATCGAGCGCTGGAGCATATCCGCCGCCATCCGGATATCTGGGTGCTGACCTTCCGCTTTGTCTACGGTTTGCGCACGGTGATGCCGGTGGCGATCGGCCTGTCGGGTTATCCGCCGGGCCGCTACCTGTTGCTCAACGGCATCGGCGCGGCGATCTGGGCCGCGGCCCTGGCGGCGGCGGCCTATCACTTCGGGGCGATTCTCGAAGGGATGCTCGGCAGCGTGAAGAAATACGAGCTGTGGGTGCTCGGCGGCCTGCTGGTGGCCGGCCTGCTGCTCTGGAGCTGGCGACGCATCCGCAGCGCGCGCCTGGCCCGGGCCGAGGCCCGCCTGGCCGAAACTACGAACCGGCCAGACGAATGACCCGCGGCTTGCTGCAGTAGTACAGGCCGATCAGGCTCAACAGGCTGTAGCTGAACACGCCGATCCAGCCCAATGGGCTGGCTGGCCACAGCCCGACCAACGGTGCCCACCAGACCAACGGCAGGTTGGACGCCAGGCGGACCAGCTCCAGCCGCAACGCCCAGGGGCGATTCTCCAGCGCCGCGCCGAGCACGAACAACCCCAGCACCAGGGTGCCACAGCCCAGCAGCAGCGCCGCCAGCGGCAAATGCTCGCCGAAGTTCATCAGGTAGCTGCCCAAACCGACATAGACCGCGAATTGCAGGGCCAGGTAGATCTGCTGACGGATCTCCAGGGGCACCTCGAATTTGCGGAACTGGCTCAGGTCCGGCTTGTTCAGCGGGTATCTGGCCGCGACATCGGCCGGACGCCAGCCAGTGCGCATAAACCAGATCCGCAGCTTGTCCCAATAGCTTTCCGTACGCCGGGCATCGGCCCATAGCTGCGCATAGAACTGCAGGTTGGCCCACAGCGGGTTCCAGCTGGCCAGCGGCGTGGTCACGCCGAAGATCACCGGCTCGCGCTCGTCCTCTTCCTGGAAGGTGCCGAACAGGCGGTCCCAGAGAATAAACACCCCGCCGTAGTTGCGATCCATATACAGCGCGTTTTGCGCATGGTGCGCCCGATGGTTGGACGGCGTGACAAAGAACCACTCGTACCAACCCAGCTTGGGCACGTGCCGGGTGTGTACCCAGAACTGATACAACAGGTTCAGCGAGGCCACGCTGATAAACACCACCAGCGGCACGCCGAGCACGGCCAGCGGCAGATAGAAGATCCAGCTCAGGAGGAAGCCGGTGCTGGTCTGGCGCAGGGCGGTGCTGAGGTTGTAGTCCTCGCTCTGGTGATGCACCGAGTGGGCGGCCCAGAGGATATTGCGCTCGTGCCCCATACGGTGCAGCCAGTAGTAGCAGAAGTCGTAGGCGACAAAGGCGAACACCCAGACCCAGGGTCTTTGCGCGGACAGCTCGAACAGCGCCAGGTGCTGCAGCGCAAAGGCGTAGGTGAGGATCCCGACGCCCTTGGTCAACAGCCCGGTGGTGGTCGACAGCACGCCGGTGCTCATGCTGTTGATGGCATCCGCCATGCGATAGTTGCTCACGCCACGCCAGCGATCGGCGAGCAGCTCGATGACGATCAATGCAATGAAAAACGGTACCGCGTAAGGCACGAAGTCCATGGGGCCAACCTTCCAGAGTCGATCTGCAAAGATTAGGGGCTATGGCGGGAAAATCCGCTGACAATGAATGCCAAAGCTGTAGACATTTAACGCCAGAAACCAGGGAACGTCGAACGCGCTCCCTGTAGGTTCACGCGGCCCCTGTGGGAGCTGGCTTGCCCGCGAAGAGGCCCTCGAATCTTGCGCCGCTCATACGAACGTCTTCGCCGGCAAACCCGCATTATCAGGCCGCCTGGACCCGACGCTTTTCCGCCAACCGACTGCGGCTGTACAGCACCCCAATCGCCAGCAACGCCAACGCCTGGGCACCCAGCGAGTAGGCGTCGGCATGAATCCCCAGCCAGTCGAATTCAAAGAACGCCACCGGCCGCGTACCGAAGATCCCGGCTTCCTGCAATGCCTTGACCCCGTGTCCGGCAAATACCACCGACAAGGCGCACAGCAACCCGGCATTGATCCCGAAAAACAACGCCAGCGGCAGCTTCGCCGAACCGCGCAGGATCACCCAGGCCAGGCCGATCAGCAGCACCAGCGCGGTGCCGGCACCGGCCAGCACGGCGTTATGTCCCGCCGGCCCCGCCTGCAACCAGAGGGTTTCATAGAACAGGATGACTTCGAACAATTCCCGGTACACTGAGAAGAACGCCAGCAGCGCAAAGCCGAAGCGCCCGCCACCACTGACCAGGCTGCTCTTGATGTAGTCCTGCCAGGCCGCCGCGTGCCGGCGGTCATGCATCCAGACCCCGAGCCAGAGCACCATGACGCTGGCAAACAAAGCCGTGAAGCCTTCAAGCAATTCACGCTGGGCGCCACTGACATCGATCAGGTAAGCCGCCGCCGCCCAGGTCAGCAACCCGGCGACCAGCGCCAGCCCCCAGCCGACATGTACGCTGCGCACCGCCGACTGCTGGCCGGTATTGCGCAGGAAAGCCAGCACCGCCGCCAGGACCAGGATCGCTTCCAGGCCTTCACGCAGCAGGATCAGCAACCCGGAGATAAAGCTCAGCGACTGACTCAGGCCATCATTGCCCAGCAGATCGGCGGACTCCTTGAGCTTGCCCTTGGCAAAATCCAGGCGCTGCTCGACCTGCTCCAGCGGCAAGCCGTCCTGCAACGATTGCCGATAGGCCATCAGCGACTTCTCGGTGTCCTTGCGCACCGTGGCATTGACGTTGTCCAGGGAGCTTTCCACCAGCTCGAAGCCCTCCAGATAGGCAGCAACGGACAGGTCGTAGGCTTGCTCATGCTCGCCGGCGCGGTAGGCCGCGAGACTCTTGTCCAGGGTTGTCGCGGTGTAGTCGAGCAATTGCCCCGGACCGCGCTTGACCTGGGGCGGCTGGGCGCGCTGGGCACGGAAGGCGACGGCGGCGGCCGGACCTTCGGCGGCCTGTACTTCAGCCGGCGTCGAACGGGCCAGGTCGGCCAGGTTGTAGGTTTTCCCGTCGTTGGCGGCGGCAGGAGCGGCACTGAATCCGGCAATGTAAGTCGCCAGGTCCCAACGTTGACGCTCATCCAACTGGTCGGCGAACGCCGGCATATCGGTGCCTTCGACACCCAGGCCGAGGGTGGTGTAGATCGCGTAGAGGCTCAACCTATCCAGCCGCGCGGCATCGCGCAGGTTGGCGGGTGGCGGTGTCAGGCCGACACCGGCCGGACCGTCGCCCGCCCCCGCCTCGCCGTGACACACCGAACAATGCTGGGCATACAGCGGCGCACCACGAGTCGGGTCCGGGGTGATGATCGGTGCCTGGCTGACTTCATAGGCCACGGCCAGCTTCGCCCCCAGTTGCCGGGCCTGGCGGGCAACGCGTTCACCCTCCTCCCGAGCCGTCACGGCCGCCTGCAAACCCTCGATACCCTGAACCAGCTCAGCCTGTTCCGGCTTGGCCGGCAACGAGGCGACCAGCCCTTGCAGGACCTTGATAAATTCCAGCTGCTCGCGGTATTCGCCATCGTCGACCACCTGGCCCGCGTGCACCGTGGGCGGGTAATCGGCGCCGATATAGTCCAGCAGATGCAGGGCCTGGGGTGCGCCCTCCGCTGTTTCGGCCAACAGGTTGAAGCTGCAGAGAGCGAACAGCGGCAGCATCAGCCACGCGAGGAAACGAGAGGGAAAAGTCATGGAAAGCCTAAATCTAAATGCGAAGTAACACATTGTTCCCTCTCAATACGTTTGGCTCAACCCTGATCGGTCCGATTCCTCAATGTTTTGCTCTGGGTCATGTATCGAGATGGCCATGAGAATGCCATCTCGACCACGGCTTTGTGCATAATCCCCGCCCTCAAGTCCCACTGCCCGTCAGCCAAGGAAAGGACCGACACGCCATGCCCTCGCGCCTCTTACTCACACTGCTGTCCTGTGCGTTGCTCCTGGGCGGCTGCGGACTGCTGCACAACTACGACCGGGAACTCCAGGCCACCAACGAGCAGTTGATCTCGGGCAACGTCGATGGCGCGCTGCAGTTGCTCGAGCAACACAACCCCTGGGACGACAAGGACCTGCTCTATTCCCTGGAAAAAGGCGAACTGCTGCGGCTCAAGGGCGATCTACCCCGCAGCCAGGACGCCTGGCGCACGGCGGACCAACAGGTGTCCCAGTACGAAGAAGGGACGCAGGTCGTCGCCACCCTGAAAAACCTGGGGCTCGACCAGATCCTCGGCATCGGACTCATCGGCGACAAGTTTCATCGCTACGAGGGCTATGACTACGAGAAGGTCATGCTGACCACGCAAATGGCCCTCAACCAGCTGGCCCGGAACGACTTCGACGGCGCCCGCGTCGATATCAAGAAAAGCCACGAACGCGAAGCCCTGATCGCCACAGCGCGTGACAAGCAATACCTGGCGGTCGAAGACCAGGCCAAGGCCAAAGGCATCAAGCTGCGCTACAAGGACCTGCAGGGTTACCCGGTGACCACCCTCGACTCGCCGCAGGTCATTGCCCTGAAAAACGGCTACCAGAGTGCGTTCAGCCATTACCTCGCCGGCTTCGTCTATGAAGCCCTGGGCGAACGCGACCTCGCCGCGCCGGGTTACCGCCAGGCCATCGAATTGCGGCCCAATACACCGCTGCTGGAAAAAGCCCTGGCCAACCTGGGCAAACCCGCCGACACCTCTCCTGACAGCGACGTGCTGATCGTCGTCCAGACCGGCCTGGCCCCGGCGCTCGTTTCGCTGCGCGTGCCCATCCAGGTGCAAACCGAGGACGGCCAGGCGATCACCGTGAACCAGCCTTTTCCGGTGCTGGTAGCCGACAAGTCGACAGCGCCCCTCAAGCAGATCAGCGTGGATGGCAAACCACAGTCGCTGACCCTGCTCAACAGCACGACCCACATGTCATTGCGCACCTTGCACGACGACATGCCCGCGATCATCAACTTCGCCCTTGCGAGCGTGCGTTTCAATGCCGAACTGCAAGCCAAGGAGAACAAACGCAAGCCGGACAAGGCTTCGTCGGTTTACCAGGGCTTCACCGGTGACTCCGACACCCGCACCTGGCGCACCCTGCCGGACAACACCCAGGTCGTGCGCCTGCGCCTCAAGCCCGGCGCGCACAAATTGCTGCTGCCAGGTGTCAAAGGCGCGGTACCGGTCAGCCTGAATATCGAACATCCCTTCCAGGTGGTGAGCCTGCGGGTCATCGGCAACCAGGTCTTCCTCCTGCCCGGATGACGCTAAAAAGCCATTACATAGCCAATAGCCATGGTTATACTGCCCTGCCTTCGTTATTGCGATATGGCATTAAAAGCTCCTCGTTTAATGAGGAATTGGCAGGGTAGCCGCTTTCCCTCTCAATGGGTCCATCTCAGCCCGACCAGCATGCTCGGCTGATTTTTTCATCAGGGAAGATCCCATGGCATCCCGTGCCCTCCTCTCGTTCGCCCTCGGCGCCGCGACCTTGCTGTCCGGCTGTTCGATGATGCGCAGCTACGACACCGAACTGGCGCAAACCAACCAGCAACTGGCCTCGGGCAATGTTGACGGGGCGTTGGCCCTGCTGGAAAAGAACAACGGCGATGCCGACAAGGACCTGCTGTATTTCTTCGAAAAAGGCGAGTTGCTGCAAGCCAAGGGTGACCTGGCCGGTAGCCAGAAAGCCTGGGGCAGCGCCGACCAGATGGTGGGTCAGTGGGAAGACGCGGTCAAACTGGACAGCGCCAGGTACCTCGCCCAGTTCGGCAGCTTCCTGATCAACGACAAGGTCCGCCGCTACGAAGGCTATGACTACGAAAAGGTCATGCTGACCACGCAGATGGCGCTGAACCAGCTGGCCCTGAACGACTTCGACGGCGCACGTATCGCGATCAAGAAAACCCATGAGCGCGAAGCGGTGATCGCCGATCTGCGCGACAAGCAATACCTCAAGAGCGAAACCGAAGCCGACCAGCAAGGCATCAAGACCCAGTACAAGGACCTTCAGGGCTATCCGGTGGCCAGCCTCGACGCGCCGGAAGTGGTCGGCCTGAAGAACAGCTACCAGAGCGCGTTCAGCCATTACCTGGCCGGGTTCGTCTACGAAGCCATCGGCGAGAAAGATCTCGCCGCCCCCGGTTATCGCCAGGCCATCGAACTGCGCCCGAACACGCCGCTGCTGGAGCAGGCACTGGTCAATCTCGACAAGCCTGCCGGCAAGGATGACGACAGCGACATCCTGATCGTGGTGCAGAGCGGCCTGGCGCCGTCCCGTGCCTCCATCAGCATTCCGCTGCCGTTGCCGATCGACAAGCATCTGGTCATTACCCCGCTGTCGTTCCCGGTCATCCAGGCCGACACCTCGACGGCCACCTTCGCCCAGATCGGCGTCGACGGCCTGCCGCAGAACCTGACCCTGCTCAACAGCACCACCGCCATGTCCCGTCGTGCCCTGCGTGACGACATGCCGGGGATCATCCTGCGCACCAGCGTGCGGGCCATCAGCCGCGGCGCCGCGCAGGCCAAGCTGAACAAGACCAATCCGCTGGCCGGCCTGGCCGTGGGCATCACTTCCGCGGTCCTAGAAGGCGCCGACACCCGCACCTGGCGGACCCTGCCGGACACCACCCAAGTGCTACGCCTGCGCCTGAAAAAGGGTGAGCATCAGGTGACCCTGCCCAACGCCCTCGGCGGTTCCCGCGTGGCCTTCACCGTCGACCGACGCTATCAGGTGATCAGCCTGCGCGCCGTCGGCAACCAGGTGTTCACCAGCGGTGTCGCCACCGTGCGGATGGCGGATGCCGGGCCAACGGCCGTGGCCAGCCTCAAA
Source organism: Pseudomonas sp. MWU12-2037 (assembly GCF_023242345.1). NCBI lineage: Bacteria > Pseudomonadati > Pseudomonadota > Gammaproteobacteria > Pseudomonadales > Pseudomonadaceae > Pseudomonas > Pseudomonas sp. MWU12-2037. Next base: position 66,815 of record NZ_JALLIZ010000016.1, read on the forward strand.
CAACCTTGAAGAAAGGAGTCTCGTGCATGCGTTTCAAACTGACTGTTGCCGTTGCCCTGGCCCTGCTGGCCGGGTGCGTCACCCCGCCGCCACCACCACCGGCCCCCGGTAGCGCGGCGAGCAAGATCGTCGCCATGGGCGAAATGGAGAACATCGAGGTCGGTGCCATCCGCGTCGCCCGGGAAAACGGCTTCCTGACCGTCAAGGTGCAGCTGAGCAACACCCGCACCAAGAACAAGATGATGTATTACCGCTTTGCCTGGTTGGGCAACGACGGTTTCCCGGTGAGTGACGACGAAGTCTGGAAGACCCTGAACCTGTATGGCGCCCAGAGCACCTTCCTGCCGGCCATCGCCCCGACGCCCAAGGCCACCGATTTCCGTCTTGAAGTCAAAACCCCCTGAGTCGACGCCGCCCTCTCGCGTCCTTTTGAAGAGAATCAGTCCATGTTTGCACGCCTGTCCCTCCTCGCCGTCGTCGCCCTGCTGGCCAGCGGCTGCGCCAACAACACCTCGCCCGTACTGGGCGGCGGAAACATCAGCTACGGCGATACCAAGGCCGTGGAACTGGTGACCAACGAGTTCGGCTCCACCGACCTGCAGATGATCGCCGAGTCCATGACCCGCTCCCTGGCCCAGTCCGGTGTCCTGCAAGGGCGTCCGGTGGTGCAGGTCTACGATGTGAAGAACAAGACCAGCGAGTACATCGATACCCGCGAGATCACCACTTCGATCAAGACCCAGTTGATGAAGAGCGGCACCGCCCGTTTCGCCAGCGACAACACCGAGATGCAGAGCCAGGTCGACCAGTTGAAGTTGCAGAACCAGAGCGGCCTGTACAAGAAGAGCACCGTCAGCAAGACCGGCAACATGATTGCCGCCAAGTATCGCCTGGAAGGTTCGATCAGCTCGATCGTCAAGCGCAGCAGCGACTACAAGGACGTGTTCTACAAGTTCAGCCTGCAACTGATCGACGTCGAAAGCGGCCTGGCCGAATGGATGGACGAAAAAGAGATCCGCAAAACCACGGAGCGTTGAACAATGCGTGCATGGATTGGCATGATCGGCCTGGTCTGCGCCTTTGGCGTCCAGGCCGCGCCCAAGGTGGCGGTGGCGGACCTGGCGTACCAGGCGCAAGTGGAGCAGTACATCCACACTATTTCGGCGCGGGACAATCACCAGGAAAGTTATTACGGCGCCAACGGCTCGTCGAGCTATGACGAGTACGAAAGCCGCAACAGCTATATCGAGCAGGGCGAGCTGCGCCGCTTCACCGGCGATATCAAGGGCGAGATCCTGCGCAGCGGGATGTTCCAGCTGATCCAGGGCACGCCTTATACCGCCAGTTCCAAGGGCGATGTCTACGACGTCATCAAGCGGATCAAGGGCGGCAACTTCAAGGGTGCCGACTACGTGCTGTTCGGTACGGTGTCGGACATCGACTTCACCCAGGACATCAACGAGCTGGCCAATACCAACAGCTACTCGGCAGTGCTGGGGCTGACCCTGGTGGGCGATTTCAGCCTGATCAATACCCGCACCTACGAGATCACCTCGGCGTTCACCGCCATGGGCGAAGGCCAGGACACCAAGCTGGTCAACAGCCGGGATGTCCACGTGTCGCTGAACCGTCCACGGGTGATCCGCGATGTGTCCAAGGCGCTGGGCGAGGATGTGGCACGGCAGTTGAGCCTGCAGTTGGGTGGGCCGGATATGGGCCCGGGGGCAGCGCCGCCGCTGCGTAATAACCTGCCGCCGGATGAGGCGCCACGGGTTCTGCACTGATCCGCAACCGAGTCGCCCCCTTCGCGGCGGTGCGGCATCTCGACAAGCTCCGCTCCCACAGAGGACAGGGTGTCCCCGGATTCCGGGGTCGACACAAAACCTGTGGGAGCAGAGCTTGCTCGCGAAGGCGTCCGCTCAGGCAACGATGAGCTTCAGGTGGTCGCCTTGTGCAAGGTCGCCAGAAAACCCGCCGCCCCCACGAACAAGCCAGCAAAGGTACGGTTCATCCGGCGCTGCTGCTTGGGCGTGCGCAACAGGCGCAGGACCTTGGCCGCCAGGCCCGTGTAGCCAGCCATGACGATCATGTCGACGCCGATCATGGTCACGCCGAGGATCAGGTACTGATGCACCAGCGGTGCATGGGGATCGATAAACTGCGGCAGCACCGCCAGCATGAACACCAGGGCCTTGGGGTTGCTGACGTTCACCAGGAAACCACGGAACATCAAGGTCAACGGCTTGCCCACCGGACGAATCGTCGACTCTTCAGCCATATTGCTGGGCAACGCGCGCCACTGCTTGACCGCCAGGTACACCAGGTAGACCACGCCGAACCATTTGATGGCGTAGAAAGCCGAGGAAGAGGCTGCCAGGATCGCCCCGACGCCCGCGGCAATCACCGCGATCTGCGCCGCCAGGCCCAGTTGCAGGCCTAGGGCATTCCAGTAGCCACGCAGGAAACCGTATTGCAGGCCGCTGGACATCGAGGCGATGGCACCGGCACCCGGGGATAGGCTGATTACCCAGCACGCGGCAAAAAAGGCCAGCCATGTCTCAAGCAGCATCACGCACCTCGGATCTCAAGAGTTGTTACAAACCCCTAAGCTAATCCGTGGGCGTGAAATTGACTATCGTTTTTTGTCGCTCAGGACAACGCTTCCAGCTCCGCCTGCATGCTTTCCAGCAGCTCCAGGGCTTCCATCCAGGCTTCTTCCAGCTGGGACTCGCGCACTTTCAACTTGGCCTGTTCGGCCAGCAGATCACGCAGCTCATCCTTGCGCGCCGCCTCGTAGACCGCGCTGTCACCCAGGCTCGCTTCGATCTTCGCCAGCTTCTCGTGCAGCTTGCCCAACTCGGCTTCGAGCTTGTCGGCTTCACGCTTGTGCGGCGCCAGTTGCTGACGCAACGCGGCGGCCTGCTGGCGCTGGGCTTTCTTGTCGGTCTTGTCGGCATTGACTGGCGTATTGCTCACCGGCGCATTGCGCTGGCGATACTCCACCAGCCAGCGGGCGTAGTCTTCCAGGTCGCCGTCGAACTCTTCGACCTTGCCGTCCGCCACCAGGTAGAAATTATCCGTGGTGCTCTTGAGCAGGTGACGGTCGTGGGAGACCACCAGCACCGCACCGCTGAACTCCTGCAAGGCCATGGTCAGCGCCAGGCGCATTTCCAGGTCGAGGTGGTTGGTCGGTTCGTCGAGCAGCAACAGGTTCGGCCGCTCCCAGGCGATCAAGGCCAACGCCAGGCGGGCCTTTTCGCCACCGGAGAAGTTCAGCACCGGCTCGTCGATGCGCGCGCCACGGAAGTCGAAACCGCCGAGGAAGTCGCGCAGGGTCTGCTCGCGCTCGGTCGGCGCCAGGCGTTGCAGATGCAGCAACGGGCTGGCCTTGGAGTCCAGCGAGTCGAGCTGGTGCTGGGCAAAGTAGCCGACCACGGTGTTTTCACCACGGGTCATGCGCCCCGCCAGCGGCGACAGCTCGCCGGCGAGGTTCTTGATCAGCGTCGACTTGCCCGCGCCGTTGGGGCCGAGCAGGCCGATCCGGGCACCCGGGGTCAGTTGCAGTTTGACCTTCTCCAGGACGGTCTTGTCGCCATAACCCAGGCGTGCGTCGGACAGGTCGAGCAGCGGGCTGGAAATCTTATGCGATTCGCGGAAGACAAAGTCGAACGGCGAATCGACGTGGGCCGCGGACAACTCTTCCATCCGCTCCAGGGCCTTGATCCGGCTCTGGGCCTGGCGGGCCTTGGTGGCCTGGGCCTTGAAGCGGGCGATGTAGCTTTCCATGTGCGCGCGCTGCGCCTGCTGCTTCTCGTAGGCCTGTTGCTGCTGGGCCAGACGCTCGGCACGGGCACGCTCGAACGCGGTGTAGCCACCCCGGTAGAGGGTGATCTTGCGCTGGTCGACATGGGCCACGTGATCGACCACTTCATCGAGGAAGTCACGGTCGTGGGAGATCAGCAGCAAGGTACCGGGGTAACTCTTGAGCCAGTCTTCCAGCCAGATGATCGCGTCGAGGTCCAGGTGGTTGGTCGGCTCGTCGAGCAGCAACAGGTCCGACGGGCACATCAGCGCCTGCGCCAGGTTCAGGCGCATCCGCCAGCCACCGGAGAATGCCGAGACCTGATGGTCCATCTGGTCGTTGGTGAAGCCCAGGCCGGCCAGCAGCTTGCGCGCGCGGGCATCGGCGGTGTAACCGTCGGCGCTGTCGAGCTCCGAGTGCAGACGGGCCTGGGCGGCGCCGTCATGGACCGCCTCGGCCGCCGCCAGGTCGTGTTGCACCTGGCGCAGGCGCACGTCACCATCGAGCACGTAGTCGACCGCCAGGCGTTCGAGGGTGTCGACCTCCTGGCGCATGTGGGCGATACGCCAATCGGCCGGCAGGAAGCAATCACCCGAGTCCGGGTGCAGCTCGCCCCGCAGCAGGGCGAACAGGCTGGATTTGCCGGCGCCGTTGGCACCGATCAGGCCGGCTTTATGGCCGGCGTGCAGGGTCAGCTCGGCGTCTTCTAGCAGACGTTGCGGGCCACGCTGTAAAGTCAGGTTCTGAAGTCGAATCATAATGGCGGCGGAGTCTACCAGCTTCCCTCGCAACTGGCGCGGATCTCACCATGCATGCTGACCTGTGGACGTTTTCCCTGAACACTTACGCCAAGCCCGGCGTGGAACAAACCTGCCTGGTGCTCCAGGCCCAGGGGGCGAATGTCTGCCTGCTGCTCTGCGCGGCCTGGCTGGGCCGACGCGGAGTGCGCTGCGAGGCCGAACGCGCGGGGCAATTGCAGGCTCTCGCCGAGCCCTGGCACGACCAGGTGGTGCAGCCACTGCGGCAGTTGCGCACGCAATGGCGCACGGCGGCCTTGGAGGACGTCGAGTTGAAAGTGCTGAGGGATCAGGTCAAGGCGTTGGAACTGGCCGCCGAGCAGCAGCTGTTGCAGCGACTGGAAGCGTTGGCTCGGGATTGGCCCGAGGTCGGCGCGGAAGATCTGGACACGTGGCTGGAGGCGGTGACCGCCCAGGCCACAGGCCTGAATAGCGACGCGCTGCAGCAGCTGCGCGTCGCGGTGAACCAGGCTTAGGAAGCGCTGGTCGGGGTTACGGCAGCAGGCGCGGCTGGCGCTGGAGCAGCCGGTGCGGCTGCGGCGACGCTGGCGGGCGCGACCGATGCAGGTGCCGCCGGCTTGGCTGCTACGGCTGGCTTGGCGGCGGTGACAGCAGGCTTTGCGGCCGGTTTGGCAGCGGCAGGCTTGGCAGCCACGGCTTTTGCAGCGGGCTTGACAGCAGCTGGTTTAGCGGCAACAGCTTTTGCAGCTGGCTTGGCAGCGGCAGGTTTAGCGGCAACAGCTTTTGCAGCTGGCTTGGCAGCGGCCGGTTTAGCGGCAGCAGCTTTTGCAGCAGGCTTGGCGGCAGCCGGTTTGGCAGCTACAGCTTTTGCAGCTGGCTTGGCAGCGGCTGGTTTGGCAGCAGCCACTTTTGCAGCAGGCTTGGCGGCGGCAGGTTTAGCGGCAGCAGCTTTTGCAGCTGGCTTGGCGGCGGCCGGTTTGGCAGCTACAGCTTTTGCAGCGGGCTTGGCAGCGGCTGGTTTAGCGGCAGCCACTTTTGCAGCGGGCTTGGCAGCAACTGGCTTAGCGGCAGCAGCTTTTGCAGCAGGCTTGGCAGCAGCCACTTTTGCAGCAGGCTTGGCGACAACCGGTTTGGCGGCAGCGGGTTTGGCGGCAGCGGGTTTAGCCGCGGCAGGTTTGGCAGCACGAGTCGACAGTGCCTTGGTGACAGCCTCTTTCACACGGCCAACACCCTGGGCCAGTTTCAGGCTTTCCTGGGCATCGCGCTTGAGTTGCAGGATGTAGCCACGGGTGTCCGACTGGCTGGCTTTCAGCTTGTCCAGCAACTCTTCGAGCTCGCCGACCGCGCTCTTGGCTTTGGCTTGTGCCTTGGCTTTTCCGGCAGTGGCCGAGTCCTGCAATTTGGTCCGCGCCTTGTGCAGTTTTTCCTGGGCTTTACCGCGTTGCTTTTCCAGTTTGGCGAGCAGTTTTTCAGCATCAGCCAAAGCCTGGGTGCAAGCAGTTTCCAGATGTTCGAGCAGGCTGCCCGACAACTGTTGGAGCAGATGCAACGGAGTATTTACGGGCTTCTTGGTGGCCGACATGGTGTACCTCCTGACTGATGTGAATGCGGCTCATACTAGCCCTCTGGGACTACCGCCGCTAGGGCATGTTGACAGTATCGAAGGGCCCGCGTTGCATGCCTTGAAAAATGCTTCTTCAACAACTCATCCAGAGCACTGGCATAATCCTCCGAACCTGAGGTCGGAGAGTGCTTATGCCGCGTTATTTTCTGCTGTCACTGTGTGTGTTCTGGTCGCTTGCGCACGCCGCGCCAGAGGTCGCGAACGATGACGCCCACGACCTGGCCTACAGCCTCGGCGCCAGCCTCGGCGAGCGTCTGCGCCAGGATGCTCCGGACCTGCAGATCAAGGCCCTGCTCGACGGTTTGAAGCAGGCCTACCAGGGCAAGCCGCTGGCCTTGAAGGACGAACGCATCCAGCAGATTCTCGCCGCGCATGATGCCCAGGTCGCTCAGGACGCGGCCAAACCCCAGAGCGAAATCGCGCTGGAAGCCGAGCGAAAATTCCTCACTGAAGAAAAGGCCAAGCCCGGCGTCCACGAATTGGCCGACGGCATCCTGATGACGGAACTGACGCCTGGCAGCGGAGAAAAAGTCGCGGCCAACGGCAAGGTCCAGGTGCGCTATGTCGGACGCCTGCCCAACGGCACGGTGTTCGATCAGAACCGACAGCCGCAATGGTTCCGCCTGGACAGTGTGATCAATGGCTGGCGCAGCGCCCTGCCCCAGATGCCTGTCGGTGCGAAATGGCGTCTGGTACTGCCCTCGGCACAAGCGTATGGCGCCGACGGTGCTGGCGATCTGATCGCGCCGTACACACCGCTGGTGTTCGAAATCGAGCTGCTCGGCGTGGCCAGCTGACGCTGGCACCAGAACGAAAAACGGTGCGCCTGAGCGCACCGTTTTCATGTGTAGCCATCGGGATCAGGCCTGGGCTTCAGCCTTTTCCTTGTGCGCGGTATGCAACACTTCGATCAGGCAATCCTCCAGCTCGAAGCGCTCGTGCAGCAAGCCGCCCAGTTCCTGGAATTTATGCGCCACACACTCGCCTTCATCGCACAGATCGTTGAAGGCCAGCAGCTTCTCGGTAATCACATCGATACGCGGGTAGATCGTCTCCGCCAGCTCCAGGCCACGCTTGTCGCCAAAGGCCTTGGCCTCGCCGGTCAACTGCTCGTAGATCTCGAAGTGGCCGGCCGAAACATAGTCAACCAGCAGACCGCAGAACTCCTGCAAGGGCTTGGGGTTCTGCGCCAGTGCACCCGGCTCGGCACCGAGGGCATCGTAGGCCCCCACGAGCTCGTGACGCTCCTTGAGCCAGCGATCGATCAGCAGATGCACTCCACCCCAGCGTTCCTGAGCATTCCGACAACTTTCGAGCATGGTGATCTCTTCCCTTCTGGGTCATGCCGACCGACGCCTCGGACACATCGAGGCTCCTGACTTGGCCAAACAGAACAAGCTGATTGCGATAACGCGATGCGGGCCAGATTATGCCCGCTCGACACCTGCTTCAAGGTACGCAGGAGAGAAAGTTCATACAAGTGTTTAATCCGAGGCACGACTGCCGGTTACTTTTACGCCCCGCCCGACACCGAATCCGGCCCCACCAGCTGATAGATCATCAGCAGGCTCATACCCACGAAAGCCAGCAGGCTCCACTCGGGAATGCTCAGGTCAAAGAGGGTCCACTGGATCTCCGCGCATTCGGCCGTGGCCCGGAACATCAACTTGAACGCCTGGAGGGTGGGTACCTGCTGGATCAGGCAATGCAGGTCAGGCTGGCAGATCATCAGCTGCTCGGCCGGCACCCGCTGCAACAGGACCTGCCGCGCCGCCGTGGCGGCACCGGCGAGGGCCAGCAGCAGGTCGAGGCCACCATAGACCCAGCGGCCGATACGGCCCGGGCCGTGCAGCACCGCCACCAGGCTGACCAGGCAGAACCCGGCGAGGAAAAAGCGCTGGACGATGCACAGCGAGCAAGGCTCCAGCCCGGTCACACGCTCCAGGTACAGCGACGCCCCCATGACCAGGGCACCTGTCAACAAGGCCAGGGAGAACAGAGAACGTGAGCGGGCCAAGAACATGGCTTATCCGTAACAGGAGAGACAGGCAGTTACGGTAGAGGAAAGCCCTTGGCCCTTTCAAGGCGAGCCAGAGCAGACAATTCCTTAAGCCTGTAAGGAATTACCGACGGACATCCTATGAAACCATTAATCCAGAAGTAGGAATCAGACTTCGTCACGGCAAGGGAAGCATCCTGACACGCAAAGACGGGATGCCTGAAGCCGCATCCCGTCTTCCAGGCCACCTCACACCGGTAGTGGCGAGGCCAGCAGACGCTTGTCCAACAGACCCAGGCCCTCCTGGAACAACTGGTTGCTGCGCTCGGTATCACCGAGTTGGGCCAGCAGTCGCGCCAGCTCCGCGCAGGCTTCAGGGTGGCGCTGCACCCGCAGGCTGCTTTCCAGGTAGTCGCGGGCCTTGCCCCACAGACTGTTTTGCAGGCTCAGGCGTCCCAGCGTCAGCAACAGGCTGGCATCCTCGGGATGGTCTTTCAACCAGCCTTCGGCAGTCTGCAACTGTCGGGCCGGGTCACGTCCGCGCAACAAGCCGTACAGACGTGCCAGATGGCTGTCGTACTGGCGCTTGAGCGCCTCGCGCAGGGCTTCTTCAGCCTGGGCGTCGGCGCCGAGCTGGCGTAGTTGCTCGGCATAAGCCAGCACCAATGGCGGCTCCTGGCGCTGGGCCGAGCTCAATTGCTGCCAGGCCCGCTCCAGCGCCTGCAGGCCCGCTTCGCCGTCCTCGCGCTGGGCCGCCAGGCTCAGATTCTCACCCCAGGCACGGCGTTCCAACTCGGCCAGTTCAGCCTTGGCCAGCACCTTGTCCTTGCGCAACTCCGGCAACAGACGGATCAACGCCGACCAGTCGCCACGTTGCTGATACAGGCGCTGCAACTGACGCAGGACCTGGATGCTATGGGGATGACGCTCGTGCATGGCCTGCAGGGTATTCAAAGCCCCCTCGCTGTCGCCACGGTCCACTTGCAACTGCGCGTGACTGAGGGCAATCGCCAACTCGGCCTGGGGCTGGCGGTCGAGGGCGCGCTCCAGCAGGCTGTCGCACTCCTCGTGCTTGCCTTGTTCGTTGGCCGCCCGGGCCGCGCCGAGGTAGTACAGCAGCGGCTGGCGTTCGGCCTCGGCGGCCCGTTGCAAATGGCGCTGGGCACTGGCCCAGCGGCCCTCGGCCAGGTCCATCTGGCCTTGCTCGATGGCCACCTGGGTGCGCCGGCTGCGATTGCGCCGGGACCAGGGATTGGCCACGGAGCCCGAGGTGGTCACCAACCCCACCAGGAATTTCACCAGCCACAGCACCAGCCATGCCAGCAGCAGCACGGCCAGGAAGGCCCACAGGCTCGATTCGTAACGGAAGCTGTCATAGGCGATCAGGACGTAACCCGCGTGCCGCGAGATCGCATAGCCGAGGCCCGCCGCAATGGCGACGACCAGTACCAGGATCAGGAGGAAGCGCTTCATGGGCTGGTCCCCTCGACCGGGGTCACGCTCGGACTGACCGGGGTCTCGATCTCGACATGTCGCCGCTCGAGATAGGCCTGCACCGCCGCCAGGGTTCCGGCCAGATCAGGCGTGACCACCGTCACCGGCTGTTTGCTCAGCTCGGCCAGGCGCTCGAGCATGACCTTGCTCTGCGGATTGTCCGGATTGAAGCTACCGGTCAGCACGTCGCGGGCCTCGGTCAAGGCCTGGGTGTAGACCCCGGCCTGACCGTTCAAGGCGGCCCACTGGGCCTGTTCCAGGGCCAGGCCAAGGGCCAGACGGACCTGCGCCAGGCTCTGCCCGGCGAGCAACGGCCGGATGTTCTTGTTGGCATTGAAGTCGATGCGGATATAACGCGAGATCTCATCCCACCACAGGGCCCAGCGGCTGGCGCCATCGCCGTCGGCGGTCAGGCCGAGCAGGGAGTCGCCGCGATCCTTGTACTCCGGCGCCAGCTCGTTGAGCTGGGGCAACTGGTCGCGCAAGGCGCCCAGTTGCAGGAACAGGCCGGTGCGGTCCGGTTGCCCGGTGCTGCGCAGCGCGGCCAGGCTCTTGGCCACCTGCTCGCGGGCGGCAAAGGAGCCCGGATCGTTCTGTTCACGCAGGATATCGTCGGCGCCCTGCACCAGGGCCAGGGCACTGGTGATGTCCTGCAACGCCGACAAGCGCAGGCTGGCCAGGCGCAGCAGATGCTCGGCCTCGGCCAGGCGCCAGTCCTTGCGGCTGGCACCCAGCACGCTTTCCAGCTTCTGGTTCAGACGCTGCTGATCGCCCTGCAACTGCGTCACCAGGCGACGACGCTCCTCCAGTTCACCGGCACCCGGCAACTGATCCAGGCGCGCGGCCAGTTGCTGTTCGGTCAGCTTGAGGGACTGCGCCTGGCTGCCCAGGTCTTGCAGTTGTCCGCTCTGCTGCTGATGGTTGGCTTGCAGGTTGCGCACCTGCCAGACACCCCAGCCACCCGCCGCCGCGCCGGCGGCGCCGAGCAACAGGGCGAGGAGCGCCAGGCCATTGCCACGACGCGCCACGGGCGCCACCGGCGATTGAACCGGGGTATCGACCACCGGCTGGGCTTCTTCTTTCGGCAAGGCTGTTTCGCTCACGTGTCCATCCTTTGCATTCTAGAGAGCGGGTACGGGATGCTCCCGCAACGCCGCTAGCAAAGCCGTGGCACTGGCACCACGACAATCCACCACATGTTGGGCCCCTGCGGCGCGGGCCATTTCGGCCACCCGCGGGCTTGGAACAAACAACGGCAGGCGCGCCAGTTCCGGCCAGGCCGTCGCCGCCAACTGGAGCAGGTGTTCAAAACCCTGCCCACTGCTGACCACCAGGGCGTTCAGGCGTTCCGCCGCGACACGCTGGGCCAGGATGCCCTCGGCATACTCGGGCAGCAGCCGACGGTACAACTCAAGGTAGTCGACACTAGCACCCTGGCCGCGCAAACGCTCGGCCAGCAGCTCGCGTCCGCCCTCTCCGCGCAGGATCAATACCCGCGGCTCGGGGCACGCCAGCGCCTGCTGCAACGTCGGCAACGCCAACAAGGCCTCACTGTCGTCGCCCTCGGCGGGATAATCAACCTCGAGGCCGTAATCGGCGAGGATCCCCGCAGTCGCGGCACCCACCGTGAACCATGGCAGGAACGGCGGCTGCGGCCAGTACTGGTCCACCAGCTCAACCGCCAGGCGCGCCGCCGGCTTGCTGACCACGATCACCGCACTGTAGTGGGCCAGGTCGTAGATCATCGTCCGCCCGGCACCGTCGAGGGGCACGGGTTCGATCTCCAGCAGCGGCAGGCTGCTGCTGAACATCCCGGCCGCGGCCAGGGCGCTCGCCAGCTCCGCCGACTCTGACGCCGGCCGGGTCAACAACAGGCGCCAACCACTCACTCTTCGCCAGCCTCGCCATAGACGGCCTGGAGAATCGCGTCCGCGCCCTGGGCCAGCAGCGCTTGTGCGACCTGCACGCCGAGGGCCTGGGCATCAGCTTGCGGCGCCCGGGCATCGGCACTGAGCAGCAGGCCGCCCTTGGGATCGCCGACCAGCCCACGCAGCCAGATCTGCTCGCCTTCGAGCACGGCGTAACAGGCAATCGGCACCTGGCAACCGCCGTTCAGATGTTTATTCAAGGCGCGCTCGGCGGTGACCCGCACGGCGGTGTCGGCATGGTGCAGGGGTGCCAGCAGGGCATGGATTTCCGTGTCGGCGCTGCGGCATTCGATACCCACCGCGCCCTGGCCACCGGCCGGCAAACTGTCTTCGACACTGATGGCCGAGGTGATGCGATCTTCAAAACCGAGGCGGATCAGGCCGGCGGCGGCGAGGATGATCGCGTCGTACTCGCCGGCGTCCAGCTTGGCCAGGCGGGTGTTGACGTTGCCACGCAGGAAGCGGATCTGCAGGTCAGGCCGACGGGTCAGCAATTGTGCCTGGCGGCGCAGGCTCGAAGTGCCGACCACGCTGCCGGCCGGCAGATCCTCAAGACTGGCGAAGGTATTGGAAACGAAGGCATCGCGCGGGTCTTCGCGCTCGCAGATGCAGAACAGGCCGAGGCCTTCGGGGAAATCCATCGGCACGTCTTTCATCGAATGCACGGCGATATCGGCCTCGTGCTCGAGCAGCGCGGTTTCCAGCTCCTTGACGAACAAGCCCTTGCCGCCGATTTTCGACAGCGGTGAGTCCAGCAGCTTGTCGCCGCGACTGACCATGGGGACCAGGACCACCGACAAACCGGGATGAGCCTGCTCCAGGCGGGCCTTGACGTATTCGGCCTGCCACAGGGCCAGCGCACTTTTACGGGTAGCGATGCGGATTTCGCGAGAAGACATGGATCGATCCGTACTGAATAGATACGGCAGATAATAACAGCTCGGCCCGGCCCGCTTTGACTTGTATCAGCCAATAAGCGGCCTCCCTGGCCTGGAAATACCGGGTAGACGGTACCTTGCGCCACGCGCAAGGCACGGATTAAAGCTGTTGCATCATCTTGCGCACGCCGGCGACATGGCGTCGGCTGACGATCAGCGCGTCACCGCCCAGGCCCTTGAGGAACAGCTGGAAGTGGCCCAACGGCGTACGTTGCAGGCGCTCGATGCGTTCGCGGGCCACCAGCGCGTTGCGATGGATACGCACGAAGCGGTCGCCGAACTCGTCTTCCAGGGCCTTCAACGGCTCGTCCAGCAGCACTTCGCCACCCTCGTGGCGCAGGGTCACGTACTTGTGGTCGGCAATGAAGTAGATCACCTGGTCCAGGGGAATCAGCTCGATGCCCTTGCGGGTGCGGGCGCTGATATGACTGCGCGGACCGGCACCGGATTCAGCGGCGGGTCGTGTCAGGGCTGCCAGTTGCACGCGGTTGGGACGCTCGGCCTTCTTCAGCGCTTCGAGCAGGTGCTCGGCGCGCACCGGCTTGACCAGGTAACCCACGGCGCTGACCTGGAACGCTTCCAGGGCAAACTCGTCATGGGCGGTGCAGAACACCACGGCGGGCGGTGCTTCGCGCTCGCACAACCGCGCAGCCACTTGCAGGCCATCGAGGCCGGGCATGCGGATATCGAGCAGGACCACATCGGGCCTCAAGCTCTCGATCAGGGACAATGCCTCTTCGCCATTGGTGGCGCTGGGCTCCAGGACACTGTAACCCTCGAGTTCGCCGACCAAACGGCTCAGGCGCTCGCGGGCCAGGGGTTCGTCATCAACGATCAGGACATTCATATTGCACTGGATTCCTGCGTGAGTCTCGCACAAGGATAGCGTAGACAGGTGAAGTGACGACCGTCACGGCGATCCACGCTAAGACTAGCGCGAGGCCCGAAAAGTGCCGTAAGTCGGGCACCGATATTTGCCAGTGCCAATTGAGTACCGCCCGACACCTGCCGCGGTGCGGCATCGTCGTAGGGATTGCTGATACACAATATGAACTCTCCCTCTTTGTAGTCGGCTTCGACCCTGACCACGCCGCCTTCGATGCGCGGTGCGATGCCGTAGATCAGAGCGTTTTCCAACAGTGGTTGCAAGGTTAATTGCGGGATCGGCAAATCCTCTGGAATTGTGCCCACCCTCCAGTCCAACTGTAGACGGTTGCCAAGACGATATTGCTCAATCGACAAATATCGTTGCGCTAATTCCAGCTCGTCACGCCAGGTCACCAGGTTGCCGGGCCTGGCCAGGCTGGCGCGGAACAGGTCGGACAGATCCAGCACGGCCTGCTCGGCCTGTCGCGGATCGCTCACCACCAGGCTGGCGATGCTGTTCAGGCTGTTGAACAGGAAGTGCGGGCGGATCCTCGACTGCAAGGCTTCGATGCGCGCCTGCAACTCCGCCTGCTGCTGGCGACGCCACTGACTCTGCAGATAAAAGTAGCGCAACATCAGGGCCGACATGATGAGGCTGATCAAACCATGGCGCAGATAGTGCCCAAGCGTACCTTCACCCGAGGGCGGGCCGGCCAGGGAAAAGTACTCGGTCAGGCCGGTACAGGCCAGGCTCAACCCGACCACCAGGGCACAGCACAGCACCCCGGCCAGCCCCGGGCGCAAGCGCGCCAACCAGGCCCGCGCACTGCACAACAACGCTGCCGACAACAGCACGATCCACTGCACATACAAGGAAGTCAGCGCCAGGCGCACCCAGTCGAAACCGACGGGCATCGGCTCGGCCAGCACCAGCACCATGACCAGCAGCTCGGCCAACACCACCAGCACCAGCAGCGCCTCGGGCAGGCAGAGTTCCGGAAGGAAGAATTCCTGGGTCGCGGGCGCGTCACGCCCTTCGGTCGATCGTGAAATAGGCATAGGCCCAGTCTCTGCGCCCGCGCCCGTGCCGACAAGCCGTTCGACAGATTCGGTCGAAATTTAATCCACCACGACCGCAAATCCACCCTGTGCACGCCGGCCGGCTGACGGGCCTCGGCGCAACCCTGTTATGATCGGTGACAACTTTTCCGGCAACCCACTTTCAGCAGATCACGAGCGAATCCATGAGCACCGACAAGACCAACCAGTCCTGGGGCGGCCGCTTCAGTGAACCCGTCGACGCCTTCGTCGCACGCTTCACCGCCTCCGTCACGTTCGACCAGCGCCTCTATCGCCACGACATCATGGGCTCCATCGCCCACGCCACGATGCTGGCCAAGGTCGGCGTGCTGACCGATGCCGAACGCGACAGCATCGCCGACGGCCTGAAAACCATCCAGGGTGAAATCGAGGCCGGCCAGTTCGACTGGCGCGTGGACCTGGAAGACGTGCACATGAATATCGAAGCGCGCCTGACCGACCGTATCGGTATCACCGGCAAGAAGCTGCACACCGGTCGCAGCCGCAACGACCAGGTGGCCACCGATATCCGCCTGTGGCTGCGGGACGAGATCGACCTGATCCTGGCTGAAATCACCCGCCTGCAAAAAGGCCTGCTGGAACAGGCCGAGCGCGAAGCCGGCAGCATCATGCCCGGCTTCACACACTTGCAGACCGCC
The DNA here is from genome assembly GCF_023242345.1 of Pseudomonas sp. MWU12-2037. Lineage (NCBI taxonomy): Bacteria > Pseudomonadati > Pseudomonadota > Gammaproteobacteria > Pseudomonadales > Pseudomonadaceae > Pseudomonas > Pseudomonas sp. MWU12-2037. The sequence goes on from NZ_JALLIZ010000016.1 coordinate 81,964, forward strand.
CAGCCGGTGACCTTCGGGCACCATATGCTGGCCTGGTTCGAAATGCTCAGCCGCGACTACGAACGCCTGGTCGACTGCCGCAAGCGCACCAACCGCATGCCCCTGGGCAGCGCGGCGCTGGCCGGCACCACCTACCCGATCGACCGTGAATACACCGCCCAACTGCTGGGCTTCGACGCGGTCGGCGGCAACTCCCTGGACAACGTCTCGGATCGTGACTTCGCCATCGAGTTCTGCTCGGCGGCCAGCATCGCGATGATGCACCTGTCGCGCTTCTCCGAAGAGCTGGTGCTGTGGACCAGCGCGCAGTTCCAGTTCATCGACCTGCCGGACCGCTTCTGCACCGGCAGCTCGATCATGCCCCAGAAGAAGAACCCCGACGTGCCAGAGCTGGTGCGCGGCAAGACCGGCCGGGTGTTCGGCGCGCTGATGGGCCTGCTGACCTTGATGAAGGGCCAGCCGCTGGCCTACAACAAGGACAACCAGGAAGACAAGGAACCGCTGTTCGACGCCGCCGACACCCTGCGTGATTCGTTGCGGGCGTTTGCCGACATGATCCCGGCGATCAAACCCAAGCACGCGGTGATGCGCGAAGCGGCGCTGCGGGGTTTCTCCACCGCGACCGACCTGGCGGATTATCTGGTGCGTCGTGGCCTGCCGTTCCGTGATTGCCACGAGATCGTCGGCCATGCGGTGAAGTACGGCGTGGAAACCGGCAAGGACCTGGCGGAAATGAGCCTGGAAGAACTGCGTACGTTCAGCGACCAGATCGATGACGACGTGTTTGCGGTATTGACCCTGGAAGGCTCGGTCAATGCCCGCAACCATATCGGCGGGACTGCACCGGCGCAGGTGAAGTTGGCCGTTGCCCGCGGTCAGGCGCTGCTCGCCAGCCGCTGATCCCTGTGTAGGAGCCGGCTTGCCGACGATGAGGCCGGCAAGCCTTGTATTGATCTTGCGGGCGCCATCGCCAGCAAGCCGGCTCCCACAGAACCGTGTTTCACCGCGAGATACCGTCGAGCCCCGCTCCTTGTAGGAGCCCGGCTTGCCGGCGATGGCGTCCTGATGAGCGCTACAAAGCTATTTCTTGGCCGCAACCATCGCCAGGAACGCCGGCATCCCGGCTTCCTTGTCCGCGGCTATCCGCCGCACATTCGGCCACTGCTGCAAGCGTTCCAGCAACGCTTTGGCCTCAGGCATCTCGGCCAACAAATCAATCCCGAACAGCTTCTGGCCGACCGCGCAGGCCAGGTCGACGCTGTAGAGAAAGTAGATATCCGCCACGCTGAACTCGCTGCCCGCCACATAAGGGCCGAACGAGCCATGACGCTTGAGCGAGGCAAAACCCAGCAGCAATTCGGCCCGGGTCTTCTCCTTGATCGCCTCCGGCACCGGCATCCCGAAGAAGGCCTCGGCGAACGACGCCCGCGCCGGCAACTCGATGTACAACTCGATTTCCTTGGCCAGCGCCAACACCCGGGCCCGCTGGAAAGGATCGGCCGGCAGCAGCTTCACCCCCGGCTGGGTGTCATCGATATAGGGCAGGATCACCGCGGTTTCGTTGATAAAACCCTGCTCTACGCCCAGCACCGGGACCTTGCCACGGGGGCTTATCGCCAGAGCCTCCGGGGTCTGCCCGGCATAAAACGGCACTTCCTCGAAAGGCAGGCCCTTTTCCAGCAGCGCCAACTTGACCATGTTGTAATAGTTGCTGACCGCGAATCCATAAAGTTTGAGCATCACAAAGCCTCCAGGCCGTGCAGGGGGTTGGCCCCGGCAGTTATAGAACCTCGAAGGCTCTCTCGCCAGCAGCATCACGCCCCTGAATGCAGTTAAACTGGCCGCCTTTCCTTGAGGAGTCCGCCATGAGCGAGCCAACCGATATCGACAACGACGACGAAGCGTTCGCCGAAAGCACCCTGGTCCAGGCCATCGAAAACCAGATCGAGACCGATAACCCGCCGGCGGCCAAGGCGATCTTCAACAAGCTGACCCTGGTGGGTTACGAGCGCGAAGAGATCCTCAACCTGATGGCCCACGTGCTGGCCGTGGAGATCGATGCGATGTTGGATGAAGATCGCCCGTTCAATACAGAATGGTACGAGACCGCCTTGCGTGCCCTGCCGGAACTGCCTCCCGAGATTCAGTAACCCCACTGGATTTGCAGCGCCCCCTGTCTACACTGATATCGCCCCCTCACCACTCGGTCCCGGGGCGCTGTCCCCACCGTTCGACCGCATCCACATCGAAGACTGGACAGAGCGCTCAACTGCGATCACCTTAGGGGCGCTGTCGTCCAATAATTCCTAGAAAGTCTGGAGTCCTTATGTCGTATACCCCTGAGTTGGTTGCCGAACTGGAAATCCTTGCACTGTTCAATCTGGGCAATTCCCAGGAAGGCCTGAAAATTCATCAGACCGCCGCGCCAAAAGCCATCGCCGCCGCCCAACGCCTGTTCGAGAAAGAGCTGATCACCCAAGCCGACGGCGGTTACCTGACCAGCCTGGGCCGTGACGCAGCCGAGCATGCCCAAGGCCTGCTGACCATCCTGGCGATCAAAGAAGCCGCCTGACCCTTCGCCGCGCCCACGGGATCTCCTTCTGCCGGATCTCGCGGGCGCCGACGACAAAAACACTGAAAAACCGGCAGCACGAAGAAATTCTGTTTAAGCGTCCTGGCACTTCGGCGCTAAACTGCCACCCTTGCGAACCCCTTCCTTTCGAGCCCCGCGAGCCGGTTTGAGTTAGACATGACGCGTACCCACGAAATTCGCCCGAACCTGGACGAGGGAATCGATCGCAAAGTCCTCAGCCAACTGCGTGCGCGCTTCCTGAAGCTCAACCAGGGGCGCATGAGTCGTGCCCTCGAAGGTCTGTCACCACGCCAACAGGTGGTGCTCAACCTGCTGCCGCTGTTTTTCCACGTCAATCACCCGTTGCTGCCCGGTTATGTCTCCGGTAGCACACCGGCCGGACTGTCGGACTATGAGCCCGGCGAGCTGGCCCTGGCCGAAGCCCAGCGCCTGACCCGCTCGTTTTCCTACAAGACCCGCCACGGCAATCCACCGCGGCCGATCCACGGCCTGTTCCTGATGGGCAGCCTCGGCACCCTGGCCCAGGCCGAGCAGAGCGACATGGACATGTGGGTCTGCCACGCCAGCGATCTGAGCCAGGGCGAGTTGGCCGAACTGCGCAAGAAGTGCCAGCTGCTGGAGGAGTGGGCCGCCAGCCAGGGCGCCGAAGCGCATTTCTTCCTGATCGACCCGAGCCGCTTCGTGCGCGGCGAGCGCGATACGCAACTGAGTTCGGAAGACTGCGGCACCACCCAGCATTACCTGTTGCTGGACGAGTTCTACCGCACCGCCATCTGGCTCGCCGGGCGCACGCCGCTGTGGTGGCTGGTGCCGGTGTATGAGGAACAGCACTACGACCAGTACACCCACACCTTGTTGTCCAAGCGCTTTATCCGCGCCAACGAAACCCTCGACCTCGGCCATCTGGCGCGGATTCCGCCGGGGGAATTTATCGGCGCCGGGCTCTGGCAACTGTTCAAAGGCATCGAGTCGCCCTACAAATCGGTGCTCAAGCTGCTGCTGATCGAGGTCTACGCCAGCGAACATCCCCACGTCGAGTGCCTGAGCCTGCGCTTCAAGCAGGCGGTGTTCGCCAATCACCTGGACCTCGACGAGCTGGACCCCTATGTCGTGGTCTACCGACGTATCGAGGAGTACCTCAAGGCCCGCAATGAACCGGAACGCCTGGAACTGGTGCGGCGCAGCCTGTACCTGAAGGTCAACCGCAAGCTTACCGGCCAGAGCACGCGCAACCAGAGCTGGCAGCGCCTGCTGCTGATGCGACTGGCCGCCGAGTGGGGCTGGGACCGCCGGCAACTGGCGCTGCTCGACAGCCGCAGCCAGTGGAAGGTCCGCCAGGTCAGCGCCGAACGCCGGGCCCTGGTCAACGAACTCAACTACAGCTACCGCTTCCTGACCCAGTTCGCCCGCACCGAGCAGGCAGTCAGCCTGATCAACAAGCGCGACCTGAATGTCCTCGGCCGCCGTCTGTACGCCGCGTTCGAGCGCAAGGCCGGCAAGATCGAGTTCATCAACCCCGGCATCGCCCCGGACCTGGCCGAAGACACCCTTACCCTGGTCCAGTCGCCCAACCGCAAGGAACCGGGGCAAACCCACTGGGCCCTGTACAACGGCAGCCTGAATGCCCTCGAATGGGAAAACTTCGCCCCGATCAAGCGCAGCCGCGAACTGCTGGAACTGCTGGCCTGGAGTCATCGCAATGGTGTGATCGACCCCACCACACGCCTGTCGCTGCACCCCGGCAGCAGCGACCTGACCGAGTTCGAACTGTTCAACCTGCTCGGCAGCCTGCAACAGACCATCGCCCTGCCCCTGGGCAGCGTCAGCGAGGACCAGTTGCTGCGCCCGAGTATTGCGGCCGAAGTGCTGATCCTAGTGAATATCGGGGTCGACCCGCTCAAGCACCACCGCGACCTGAATATCCTGATGACCACCGAGCGCACCGACTCCCTGAGTTACGCCGGCGTCAGGGAAAACCTGGTGCTGACCCTCGACCAGGTCACGCTCAACAGCTGGAACGAAGTGCTGATCAACCGTTACGACGGCCCTCACGCGCTGCTCGACTGCCTGTGCAACTACCTCAACCACCTGCCGGTCGGGCGCCAGCTGCCGCGCTTGCGGGTGCGCTGCTTCTGCCACAACCGCGCGCAGTTCATCGCCCAACGGGTCGAGGAAGTGCTCAACACCGCCCAGGAACTGTTGCTCGGCAACCTCAATCATCGTTATCTGGTCCAGGTCCAGCAGCACTATCACGTCCTGGAGCTGGTGCAGGGCCGTGTCAAACATATCGCCCTGGACAGCCTGGCGGAGTTGCTCAGCTACCTGAACCAGGAACTGTCCGCCTACAGCCCGCTGTACGTGGACATCCGGGCGATGGAGGAGCACGACCTGGCGCAGGTGCTGCCCATCGGCCAGCCCGAATGCGTGCAGGTGTTCTACCGGATCAACGACACCTACGCCGAGCTGTACGTGCTGGATGAGTTCAATGCCCTCTGGCAACAGCGCCTGCCGTTCCATGACGAGCAAAGCCTGCTGGTGCCGCTGCAACGCTTCCTGCAGTCGATTCTCTACCGCCGCGAGGCGCTGATGCCCATGGAGACGACAGCGTCTTCGGCGGCGCTGGAAATCCTCTACTACCAGGTGCTGCCCTCGGGACCCGGGCGAGCACGCCGGATTGAACCCCGGCCGGCGCCGCAAACCCCGGTCAACAAGCCGTTCTATGACGTCCAGGCGATTGTCGGCAAAACCGGGACGGATACGGTCCAGGTCACCCTGTACTGCAATCAGCGGGAGTTTTCCGAACTGGAATACGGCGACCAGTTGTTTATCACGGTCGCCCGGGAAATCGTCGGGCAGCGCCGGGAAATCGAACGCTACCGCTGCTACATCACCGACCTGGACCTGAGTGCGCTGATCGGTGACGGACAGGGTTCGAGCAATCTCTACCTGCGCTACAAGGCCGAACTGGAAAGCGCGCTGAACCTGGCACTGGACCAGGTCTGAGGGCGCCAGGGTGGGCTCAGAGGTGGAAGTCGCCGGCGGCTTCCGGCTGATATTCCACTTCCAGCAGGTTCAGCTTCAGGGTCTTGCCGCCCGGAGCGGGCCAATCGATGTGCTGGCCGACCTGCAAACCGAGCAAGGCGCTGCCCACCGGCGCGAGAATGGAAATCCGCCCTTCATCGGCATTGGCGTCCTGCGGGTACACCAGGGTCAGGCGATAATCCTTGCCGCTGACCTCTTCACGGCAGTGCACCCGGGAATTCATGGTCACGACACCGGCCGGCACTTCTTCGTGGCCTACCACGCTGTCGGCACGGTCCAGTTCGGCTTGCAACGCGATGACACCGGGCAGCGTTTCGTCCAGGCTGTCGATCAGGCGCTCCAGACGTTGCACGTCAAGGCGGGTGAGGATGATGGAAGGTGCGGTGCTCATGATCCAGGCAGACTCCTTTTTTCTGCACGATAAAAGCAAAACCCCGCCACGAAAGGCGGGGTTTTCACAGGCCTCGTCGACACAAGGCGTACCCGGACACTACCACAGCGGCGTAAATACACAACCCGAGGCGGAAGGGGTTTGCCCCCGACAATCCGTCAGGCCTGCGCCTGGCGCTGCCGGGCCTGCTCGCAGATCTCCCGCCGGCGCGCATCATCCGCCGCGCGCCACTCGCGGATATCCTCGACGTGCCGAAAACAGCCGATACAAATTTTCTGCTCGTCCAGCCGACAAAGGCTCACACAAGGCGACGGCACGGCCGGGCTGACGTTGCTGTACAACGGCTTGGCGGGGCGTGCCGGAGCGGTTTGCTGCGTCACGATCAGATCTCTTCGAAGTCCAGGTCGACACCGGCCTGTTCCAGGGTAAAGCGCGCCAGGATCTCGTTGAGCTTCTCTTCGCTCTTCACACAGAACCAATAGCTGCCGTCTTCATCCTCGCTGCTGCTTTCCTTGTACTCGAAGTGATAACCACCGGTGGGCTTGGCCGTCGCCAGCCAGAGCTGACGCAGCGGCTCCTGGCGACTGAAGATCAGCTGGCTGCCGCCTTCGAACTTCGCGGTGAGCACACCGGCGGAGTTTTCCAGGTCCACATCCAGGCCACTCTCATCGAACACTTCTTCCAGGTTTTCCAGGGTGGAATCGACCAGATCGTGAAAACGGGCTTCAGTCAAACTCATTGCGCGAACCTCGAAAAATGCGTGTCCCTTCAAGCGCCGCAAGATACGAGCGCTCCCGGACGATTGCAAAGCATAACCACGTGAAGCCAAGAGTGACATCAATAATCCACAAACGGTGCCCGGGTGCCGCCGGACGGGCAGCGGCCCGCATAGGCAAGCCGCCGGGTGGCCGGTATACTCCGGCGCAATTAATGCTTTTTCAAAGGATTTCGCCATGAAGCGCCTGATCTCTTCCCTTGCTGCGCTCCTCGCGATCGCTTGCCTCGTCTCCGCCTGTGGTCAAAAAGGTCCGCTGTATCTGCCCGATGGCAGCCAGAACCCGGACGACCAGGCCAAGTCCTCGCAGGCCAAAGCGCACCAGCACGACACCTACTAAGGGATCACCATGGAAGCTTTTAACTACCGTGGCGGTGAGCTGTTCGCGGAAGGTGTAGCTTTGTCCGCCATTGCCGAGCGCTTTGGCACGCCGACCTACGTCTATTCCCGCGCCCACATCGAGGCGCAGTACAACGCCTATGCCAATGCCCTCGAAGGCATGCCGCACCTGGTCTGCTTCGCGGTCAAGGCCAACTCCAACCTGGGCGTGCTGAACGTCCTGGCGCGCCTCGGTGCCGGTTTCGACATCGTTTCCCGTGGTGAACTGGAGCGGGTCCTGGCCGCCGGCGGCAGCGCCGACAAGATCGTCTTCTCCGGCGTCGGCAAGACCCGTGAAGACATGCGCCGCGCCCTGGAAGTCGGTGTGCACTGCTTCAACATCGAGTCCACCGACGAGCTGGAACGCCTGCAAGTAGTGGCCGCCGAGCTGGGCGTGCGTGCGCCGATCTCGTTGCGGGTCAACCCGGATGTCGACGCCGGCACCCACCCGTACATCTCCACCGGCCTTAAAGAGAACAAATTCGGTATCGCCATTGCCGATGCCGAGGATGTCTACATCCGCGCCGCACAGCTGCCGAACCTGGAAGTGCTGGGCGTCGATTGCCATATCGGCTCACAACTGACCACCCTCGAGCCCTTCCTCGATGCCCTCGACCGCCTGCTGGCGCTGATCGACCGCCTCGGCGAATGCGGCATCTACCTGCAGCACATCGACCTCGGTGGCGGCGTCGGCGTGCGTTATCGCGACGAAGAGCCACCGCTGGTCGGCGACTACATCAAGGCCGTGCGCGAGCGTATCGCCGGTCGCGACCTGGGGCTGATGTTCGAGCCGGGCCGCTATATCGTCGCCAATGCCGGCGTGTTGCTGACCCAGGTCGAGTACCTCAAGCACACCGAACACAAGGATTTCGCCATCGTCGACGCGGCGATGAACGACCTGATCCGTCCGGCCCTGTACCAGGCCTGGATGGGCGTCAGCGCCGTACGTCCGCGCGAAGCCGCCGGGCGGGTCTACGATATCGTCGGGCCGATCTGCGAGACCGGCGACTTCCTGGCCAAGGAACGTCAGCTGGCCCTCGAGGAAGGTGACCTGCTGGCCGTGCACTCGGCCGGCGCCTACGGTTTCGTCATGAGCTCCAACTACAACACTCGCGGCCGCGCCGCCGAAGTGCTGGTGGATGGCGAGCAGATGTTCGAAGTGCGTCGTCGCGAGACGCTCGCCGAGTTGTATGCCGGCGAAAGCCTGCTGCCGGAGTAAGACCATGCTGCTGCGTTTTACCAAGATGCACGGCCTGGGCAACGACTTCATGGTCCTCGACCTGGTCAGCCAGCACGCGCATATCCAGCCCAAGCACGCCAAGCAATGGGGCGACCGCCACACCGGTATCGGCTTCGACCAGTTGCTGATCGTCGAGGCACCGAGCAATCCGGAAGTGGATTTCCGCTATCGGATCTTCAACTCCGACGGTTCGGAAGTGGAGCAGTGCGGCAACGGTGCGCGCTGTTTCGCCCGTTTCGTGCTCGACAAACGCCTGACCGCCAAGCGCCTGATCCGCGTCGAAACCAAGAGCGGGGTCATCGAGCTGGATGTCCGCCAGGACGGCCAGATCAGCGTGAACATGGGCCCGCCGCGCCTGGTGCCGGCCGAAATCCCGTTCCAGGCCGAGCAACAGGCCACGAGCTACGCCGTGGATGTCGACGGCCAGAACGTCGACCTGGCGGCCGTGTCCATGGGCAATCCCCATGCGGTGCTGCGGGTCAGCGATATCAACAGCGCGCCGGTGCATGAACTGGGACCGAAGATCGAACATCACCCGCGCTTTCCGGCCCGGGTCAATGTCGGCTTCCTGCAAGTGATTGACCGCCACCGCGGACAACTGCGAGTCTGGGAACGTGGCGCCGGGGAAACCCAGGCCTGCGGGACCGGTGCCTGCGCCGCCGCGGTGGCAGCCATCAGCCAGGGCTGGATGGATTCACCGGTGACCCTCGACCTGCCCGGCGGACGCCTGTCCATCGAATGGGCGGGTGTCGGCGAACCGGTGATGATGACGGGTCCTGCCGTTCGGGTGTATGAAGGACAAGTGCGTCTATAAGCGAGCCAATACCATGACCGACCAGCCTCAGGTTCCAGCCGAACAGCCCAACGAGTCGCCTGCACAGAGCCTTGAGGCGGCGCAGGTCGCCGCCTATCTGGAGGCCAATCCGGATTTCTTCGTCGAGCACGAGGAACTGCTGCCGGCGCTGCGCATTCCTCATCGACGCGGCGATACGGTGTCGCTGGTCGAGCGCCAGATGAAGATCCTCCGCGAGCGCAACATCGAGATGCGTCATCGCCTGTCGCAACTGATGGATGTGGCCCGGGACAACGATCGCCTGTTCGAGAAGACCCGCCGCCTGATCCTCGCGCTGATGGACGCCACCAGCCTGGATGACCTGGTCATGGCCGTGGAAGACAGCCTGCGCCAGGACTTCCAGGTGCCCTTCGTCAGCCTGATCCTGTTCGGCGACAACGCCATGCCGGTGGGCCGCTGGGTCAGCCATGCCGAAGCCCAGCAAGCCATCGGCGGCCTGCTCTCGGAAGGCAAGAGCATCAGCGGCAGCCTGCGTGAGCACGAGCTGGACTTCCTGTTCGGCGAAGAACAACGCAAGCAGATCGGCTCCACCGCGGTGGTCGCCATCAGCTATCAGGGCGTACATGGCGTCCTGGCCGTGGCCAGCCGTGACCCGCAGCACTACAAAAGCTCGGTGGGCACCCTGTTCCTCAGCTACATCGCCGAAGTCATGGGCCGCGTGGTTCCGCGCTTCACCCCCGCCCTGCGCTCGGTGCGCTAGCCATGGAGCGGCAGCTGGACGCCTACTGCGAGCACCTGCGCAGTGAGCGCCAGGTGTCGCCCCATACGCTGCTGGCTTATCGCCGCGATCTGGACAAGGTCCTGGGCTTTTGCACCAAGGAACAGATCGGCAGCTGGAGCGCTTTGGATATCCAACGCCTGCGCCGCCTGATCGCCCGCCTGCACCAGCAGGGCCAGTCCTCCCGCAGCCTGGCCCGCCTGCTGTCGGCGGTGCGCGGGCTGTACCAGTACCTCAACCGCGAAGGCCTCTGCACCCACGACCCGGCCACCGGCCTGGCACCGCCCAAGGGCGAACGCCGCCTGCCCAAGACCCTGGATACCGACCGCGCCCTGCAATTGCTGGACGGCGGGGTGGAGGATGACTTTATCGCCCGTCGCGACCAGGCCATTCTCGAGCTGTTCTACTCCTCGGGCCTGCGCCTGTCGGAGCTGACCGGGCTCGATCTGGAGCAATTGGACCTGGCCGACGGCCTGGTGCAGGTTCACGGCAAGGGCAGCAAGACCCGCGTCCTGCCCATCGGCCGCAAAGCCCGGGAAGCCTTGCAGAGCTGGTTGCCGCTGCGCGCCCTGAGCAATCCCCCCGACGACGCCGTATTCGTCAGCCAGCAAGGCCGTCGCCTGGGTCCACGGGCCATTCAACTGCGGGTCAAGGCCGCCGGCGAGCGAGAACTGGGGCAGAACCTGCACCCGCACATGCTCCGGCACTCCTTCGCCAGCCACCTGCTGGAGTCGTCCCAGGATTTGCGCGCCGTGCAGGAGCTGCTCGGCCACTCGGATATCAAGACCACGCAGATCTACACCCACCTGGACTTCCAGCACCTGGCAACCGTCTATGACAGCGCCCATCCCCGGGCCAAACGCAGCAAGGACAGTGAGTAATGACGATTCAGCTGATCACCTTCGACCTCGACGATACCCTGTGGGATACCGCGCCGGTTATCCACAGCGCGGAGGCCGTTTTGCGTGAATGGCTGGCCGAGCATGCCCCGAACCTGGGCGGCGTGCCGGTGGAACACCTGTGGGCGATTCGCGAACGGGTATTGCTCAAGGAGCCGACGCTCAAGCACCGCATCAGCGCCTTGCGCCGGCGGGTTCTGTTCCACGCCCTGGAAGAGGCCGGTTATCCTCATGCGCAGGCTTCGCAGCTGGCGGAGGAGAGCTTCGAGGTGTTTATCCACGCCCGGCACCAGATCGAGGTGTTTCCGGAGGTCGAGCCGACCCTGGAGGCTTTGGGCCGCTCCTTTGCCCTGGGAGTGGTCACCAATGGCAATGCCGACGTGCGCCGCCTCGGGCTCGCCGACTATTTCCGCTTTGCGCTGTGTGCCGAAGACCTCGGCATCGCCAAGCCGGATGCACGGCTGTTCCACGAAGCCCTGGTGCGCGGCGGCAATGTCCCGGCCAGCGCGGCGGTGCATATCGGCGATCACCCCGGGGATGATATCGCCGGGGCCCAGCAGGCCGGCCTGCGGGCGATCTGGTACAACCCGACGGGCAAGGCCTGGGAAGCAGAGCGGCAGCCGGATGCACAGGTTCGCAGCCTGAGCGAGCTACCGGCACTGCTGGCCGGTTGGAATATCCCTGCCTGAGCGCATGCCCCTGTAGGAGCAAGCTTGCTCGCGATCACCGGCGCAGCCGGTGCCAAACACCTCTGTCCGCCCATGAAAAAGCCCGCAGCGACGGCGGGCTTTTTCAACAAAGCAGAAAACCGACGCTGAGACTCAGATAGGCCGGCTGCCGTATTTGTTATCGGGCTTCTTGGGCGGATCGGCCACCACATTGGCCTCGACTTCCTGCACCTTGCCGCCACGCGCCAGGAACTCTTCCATGGCCTTGGCCAGGGCGTCGCGTTCCTTGTTCTTGGCTTCAACGCTCGGCAGTTCGTCAACCGACACCGCAGCCTTGGCTTTGCCCTTGGCAGTCGGTACCGGTGCATCACCACCGTCGTCATCGGCAACATCTACATCTTCAGCTGACGCCGCTTCCAGACCTTCTTCGGTTTCGTCGTCTTCACCGACCTCGAGGTCGTCGTTTTCCAGATCATCGTCGCTCATGTTCTACCTCATGACTTGCGAAAAGCAGATTAGTTATAGCCCAGCTGTGCCGACTGTCGAAGGCCGCCGGAAAAAAATCAACATCCGCTGCATACCAGCGGCTTATGCCCCGTCACCGTAAAGGGTGGCAAGGACTTTACGAGCACCGCCATGATCCCGGTGCTCGCCCAGATAGACACCTTGCCAGCTACCCAGAGCCAACCGTCCCGCCGTCACCGGCAAAGTCAGCTGACAGCCTAGCAAACTGGCCTTGAAGTGCGCCGGCAGGTCGTCCGCGCCTTCGTCGTTGTGTTCATAATCGGCCTTGACCTGGGGTACCAGCCGGTTGAAAAAACGCTCGAAGTCGCGACGGACCGCCGGATCGGCATTCTCGTTGATGGTCAACGAGGCCGAGGTATGCTGCAGCCACAGATGCAAAAGACCGACCTGGCACGCCTGGAGTTCAGGCAAACCGTCGAGCAACTCCTGGGTCACCAAATGAAAACCCCGGGGCCTGGCCCGCAAGGTAATCAGGGTCTGTTGCCACATACAGTTCTCCGCCCTTCGGCGCGCATTCTAGCGCGCTGTGGAAAAAAGCAAAGCGCCTAATCCTCTTGCTTTGCTGTAAGCAATCGACCCTTACAAAAACGCCCTGGGGTTTTGGCCGTAATGCCTTTGGATAAATCCTTTCAGTCCCTTTTTCAATGACAAACTCCAGGCAAAAAAATGCCCGGCAAGCCGGGCATTTTTTTCAGTGCGGTTACACGTTCAAGCCACGCTCGTTGTGTTGCGCCAGGTCCAGGCCCACCGACTCTTCTTCGTCGGTCACACGCAGCCCCATCACGGCATCCAGCACCTTGAGGATGATGAAGGTGACGATCGCGGTGTAGATGACGGTGAAGCCGACGCCTTTGCACTGAATCCAGACTTGTGCGGCGACATCGGTGGTAGCGGTGTTGAAGCCGCCCATGGACGGTGCGGCGAACACACCGGTCAGGATCGCGCCGAGCATACCGCCGATACCGTGCACGCCGAAGGCGTCCAGGGAGTCGTCGTAGCCCAGTTTGCGTTTCAGCGTGGTGGCGCAGAAGAAGCACACCACACCGGCCGCCAGGCCGATGATCAGCGAGCCCATAGGGCCCACGGTGCCGGCAGCAGGCGTAATGGCAACCAGACCGGCGACCACACCCGAAGCGATGCCCAGGGCACTTGGCTTACCGTGGGTCAGCCACTCGGCGAACATCCAGCCCAGCGCAGCGGCGGCGGTAGCGATCTGGGTGACCAGCATCGCCATACCGGCGGTGCCGTTGGCCGCTGAGGCGGAACCGGCGTTGAAGCCGAACCAGCCGACCCACAGCATGGCCGCGCCCATCAGGGTGTAACCGAGGTTGTGTGGCGCCATCGGGGTGCTCGGGAAGCCTTTGCGCTTGCCCAGCACCAGGCAGGCCACCAGGCCGGCAACACCAGCGTTGATGTGCACCACGGTGCCGCCGGCGAAGTCGAGCACGCCCCAGTCGCCCAGCAGGGAACCCGGGCCGCTCCAGACCATATGCGCAATCGGCGCATAGACCAGGGTGAACCACACGCCCATGAACACCAGCATCGCGGAGAACTTCATGCGTTCGGCGAAGGCACCGACGATCAGCGCCGGGGTGATGATGGCGAAGGTCATCTGGAAGGTGACGAACACCGCCTCGGGGAACAGCGCCGTCGGCCCGGTGATGCTGGCCGGCGTGATGCCCGCGAGGAAGGCCTTGGCCATACTGCCGACGAAGGAGTTGTAGTTGACGACGTTGGCTTCCATCCCGGTGGTATCGAACGCAAGACTGTAGCCATAAATGAACCACAGAACGGTGATCAGCCCGGTAATGGCGAAGCACTGCATCATCACGGAAAGAATGTTTTTCGAACGCACCATGCCGCCGTAGAACAGCGCGAGGCCTGGGATCGTCATGAACAGCACGAGGGCTGTGGAGGTCAGCATCCAGCTGGTATCGCCGGAATTGAGGACTGGAGCAGGTACCGGGTCCGCCGCCATGGCCAAGGCCGGCATTACGAGGGACAACAGGGCTCCTAGCCCTGCGAATTTACGCAGAGTCATATTGTTTTCTCCTGGGGCGTTGGGGTTTGGCGGCTTAGATTGCGTCGGTATCGGTTTCGCCGGTACGGATGCGAATAGCCTGTTCCAGATTGACCACAAAGATCTTGCCGTCACCAATCTTGCCGGTGTTGGCCGCCTTGGTTATCGCCTCGATAACCCGGTCAAGATCCTTGTCGTCAATGGCGACATCAATCTTCACCTTGGGCAGGAAGTCGACCACGTATTCCGCGCCGCGATACAGCTCGGTGTGACCCTTCTGCCGACCGAAGCCTTTGACCTCAGTAACGGTAATGCCCTGCACGCCGATCTCGGACAACGACTCGCGCACGTCGTCCAACTTGAACGGCTTGATGATGGCAGTGACTAGCTTCATGAAAACTCTCTCCCGAATTGGTGGACTTGCCCCAGGAAAACAAACCCGACTCAAGTCTAAGCGCAGTGCCTGGCTTTGTAACGCATCGTCGGTCCACATCTACCGCCCGACGCCAGCTAACCGCTGCCGGCAAAACTTCCCAGCTTCGCCTGCCGCACTGCATTCGTCACAGCGACTGCATCAGTGCATGGGTCACTGGCAACTAAGCAGAAAGCTTGCCAGCTCCGTAAAAACCAATGATTTCAGTCCCTTGGTCGCTATGGAGGGTGAAAAAGCACGTTGCGCCCGGGCTATACGCACAACAACGGTGCGCACTGCGCCAGCGCGATGCGCGATAACCGTGCGCCCGCCCCATGGAAATGACTATAGACACTGCGTGGTACACTGGTCGGTAATCTGTTTCCGGAACCTTAGCCATGCTTGCACCCAAAGCTTTCCTCGATGCCCTGAGCGGCCACGCCTCCCGTTTGTTCAGCGGTGAAACACCCCTGCCCCGCCAGGAATTCGAAAGCCAGTTCAAGGTGCTGTTGCAGAGCGGCTTCAGCAAGCTGGACCTGGTCAGCCGGGAAGAGTTCGACAGCCAGATGGTGGTGTTGGCCCGGACTCGCGCGCGGCTGGAGAGTCTGGAGGCGAAGGTGGCGGAGCTGGAGGCGCGGCTGGCTCCAGCCCAGCAATAACCAGCATCAGGCCGCTAAGTAGCTACCCGAACGCATTCGGTGCATGGGCAAGTCAGTACCATTCCTGGCACATAGGGTCAGAGGCGGAAACGGCTGACCAGCGTGTTGAACGAAAGGGCCAGGTTCGACAATTCCTGGCTCGAAGCGCTGGTCTGGTGCGCACCGGCGGCGGACTGGGTCGAGAGATTCTGGATATTCACCAGGTTGCGATCGACCTCACGGGCCACATGGGCCTGCTCCTCCGAAGCCGTGGCGATCACCAGGTTACGGTCATTGATCTGCGCAATACCGTCGGCGATCTGCTCCAGGGCCTCGCCAGTGGTCTGGGCCAGGCCCTGGGTCTCGGTCACCAGCGCCTGGCTCTTGCCCATGGCCTCGACTGCGCTGTCGGCACGGTTCTGTACCGAGCGAATCATGCTCTCGATTTCACCGGTGGACGCCTGGGTGCGCGCAGCCAGGGCGCGAACCTCATCGGCGACCACGGCGAAGCCGCGCCCCTGCTCACCGGCGCGGGCGGCCTCGATGGCCGCATTGAGGGCCAGCAGGTTGGTCTGTTCGGCGATCCCGCGAATCACGTCCAGCACCTTGCCGATATCGCGAACCTGCACGGCAAGGTCCCTGACCAAGCCGGTGGATGACGTGATTTCCAGGGTTGCATTGTTGATCGCCAGCATCGCGTTACGTGCCTGGTCGCGGCCATTGCTGGCCTGCAGACTGGTCGATTGCGAAGCTTGCGAGGTGGAGACGGCATTGCGAGCCACCTCTTCGACTGCCGAGGTCATTTCAGTCACAGCCGTGGCCGCCTGCTGGATCTCGTCATTCTGCCGGGTCAAGGCACGGCTTCCATCGTCGGTGACAGCCGTCAGTTCCTCGGCGGCGGAAGCCAACTGATCCGAAGCGCTGGCAATCTGCTGGATCGTCGACTTCAGGCTGGCCTGCATGTCCCCCAGGGCCTGGAGCAACTGGCCGGCTTCATCGCGGCGCGGGCTGGTGATGGGCTGGGTCAGGTTGCCCTGGGCGATGCGTTGCGCGCAATCGACCGCCGTGGCAATCGGTCGGCTGATCAGGCGGCTGATAAACAGGCCCAACAGCAACGCAGCTACAAAGGCCGCGATAATGCCGCTGTACAACAGGGTCCTGGCCGACACCTCTTGAAGCTTGGCAGCCTTGGCATCTTCACTGATCTGGCGATCATTGGAGTCGATCATGATAGTCAACTGATCCATCACTTTGCGATAAGCCTTCTGCAGGTCACCCAGCAGCAGGGGGTACCCCTTCTCCAGGTCGCCGGCCGCCATCAGTGCCACATACTGCTGCACCATCGCCTGGTAGACCGGCCAGTCGCGGGCCATCTGGTCGCCGGCAATGCGCTCGTCTTCAGCCAGGAGCCCTTTGCGATACGCGGCAAACGCCTGCTCGCTGGCCAACTGGTTGCCTTTCATCGAGGCGAGAAACTCATCCTTCATGCTCTGCGGGGCATTGCCGGCGGTGGCGACATAAAGCCGGTACATGTCGCGCATCTGGCCAACCGCCTTGGTCTTGGTCTGCGACGTGTTGGCGACCGAGACCAGGTTGTTGCCGAACACCGCCTGCAGGCGCGCCGACAGCGCGGAAACACCGCTGATGCCAAGCATTCCCACAGCGAGTGTGATCAAGGCACAGAGGACAAAGGAAGTGATCAGTTTGGTCGAGAATTTTGCATCATTGAGCCAGTTCATCGGTGGTTCCTCATAGGGTGCTGATCGCACAGCCCTGTTATGTGTGTATTTCCCCGCCCTGCGTAATGCCAGGTGAAGGGACCGTGTCGGTACTCCATCGCCACTCGGGCCCGCCTGGCGACAGTGCAGGCACCGCCAGCGCAATGCCTGGCACGTTTTCTTGAACATGACGTCGTACCACGCCACAAACGCACAAGCCAAAACACCCGCTGGCTCTCAAGTATGAGGGAGTCAAAAAGGACAACTTTCTTTCTTGCCGTCCCATCGCACTCACGATGTTTCCGGCCAACATCACGCTGAAATACCCATTCCAGAGCCATCTACTGGAAAAAATAAATAATGGCTATTTGCCATATTTGTTGAGAAAGATTACCTCATGTGAAATATTGATCGCAATGTACGACATCGTATGACTAGGAAAAAACTTTGGCCCTCCCCACCAAGATCACGCGTGTGGGCCAAACCATGAGGAGTTACCTATGCATCCGCAGAGGATGGGTCAGCCATTGCCAGGTGCGCGCAAGGCAAAACCCATGAAGATTACGATCGCAGGGTGCCTGGTCCTGACGGCGGTCAGCCTGGCGGCCCATGGCCAGGCGCTCGATGCCAGTGCTTCGCCAGGCAAGCGTCTGGCGGTGGCCGCTGATTGCGTGGCCTGCCATAGCAGCGACGCAGGCAAGCCCTTTGCCGGCGGTTACCCACTCAACTCGCCGATGGGTGTCATCTACTCGACGAATATCACCCCCTCGAAAACCGCCGGTATCGGCAATTACAGCCAGGCAGACTTCTCCCGCGCCGTACGCGACGGCGTGACCCCGGATGGCACCCGCCTGTACCCGGCGATGCCCTATACGTCCTACGCGAAGCTGACCGATAGCGATGTCGCCGCCCTGTATCAGTACTTCATGCAGGAAGTCGCGCCGGTGGATATGCCCAGCCGCAAGACCGAACTCGACTTTCCGTTCAATATCCGCACCTCGATGCTCGGCTGGAACCTCCTGTTCCACCGCCAGGAACGCTTCGTGGCGGATCCGGGCAAATCCAGGCAGGTCAATCGCGGCGACTACCTGGTCAATGCGCTGGCCCATTGCGACACCTGCCATACCCCCCGCAACTTCCTGATGGCCGCGGATAATGACAAGGCGCTGTCCGGCGGCTCGCTGGGGACTTGGTACGCACCGAACATCACCTCGGACAAGACCAGCGGGATCGGTGCCTGGTCGAACGACGAGATCGTCGCCTACCTGCGTAGCGGCCATGTCGAGGGCAAGGCACAGGCTGCCGGCCCCATGGCCGAGGCGGTCGAGCACAGCTTGCAGTACCTCGCCGAAGATGACCTCAAGGCCATCGCGGCCTACCTGTTGCAGACCCGCCCCATCACCAGCGACGAGCGCCAGGCCCGGCATACCTTCGGCCAGGCGTCGAGCGACGAGCTCAGCCTGCGCGGCGGCAACCCGCAGGACAATCCGGGCTGGCACATCTTCAGCGGCACCTGCGCCAACTGCCACCAGGCCAACGGCCAGGGCACCCGCGAGTACCCATCACTGTTCCATAACACCGCGACCAGCCGCCGCGACAACCTGATCGCGACCATCGTCTACGGTGTGCACCGCGAAGTCGACGGCGTGGCAATCGATATGCCGGCCTTCGGTCCCGACGCGCGGTTCACCGATCGCCTCGACGACCAGCAGATCGCCGATGTCAGCAACTATGTCCTGTCCCACTACGGCAATCCCGAACCGAGCGTGACCGCCGCCGATGTGGCGCGCGTACGCGAGGGCGGCCCCAAGGCGCCGCTCGCCGTGCTGGCGCAGCTCAGCGTGCCAGGCCTGATCATTCTCGGCCTGCTGATCATCCTGGCCCTGTTCAGGTTCAATGTTCGCCGTCGGTATAGGGAAGCCTGAGCAATGGAAACTTCGATGACTGACAAGCACGTGCCCGTTCCATCCGCCCCCTCCCATGCCTTGTCCCGCCGCAGCCTGCTAAGCGGCTCGGTCACCCTGGGCCTGGCGGCCCTGGTCGGCGGTCTCGGCCCCTGGCAACCGGTCATGGCCATGGCCGAAAGCGACCAGGACTTTATCGTTTTGTCGCAATTCCTGGTCAGCCGACCGGTCAACCCGGTCCTGGCGGCACGCTACTACCGCGCCCTGAGCCGGCGCGCGGCGAATTTCAGCGGCAATGTCGCTGCCCTCAAACAACTGATCGTCGGACAGGGCTTCAAGCATGTGGATGAATACCTCGCCCTGGCCAACCCCGACCCATCATTGAAGGCGACCGCGACCAGCATCATTTCGGCCTGGTATCTGGGCACCGTCGGCGAGCTCGCCGACGCCGAGCTGGTCAGCTACGCCGAGGCACTGATGTACCGCCCGACCCACGGCATCCTCATCATCCCAACTTACGGTGGCGGCCCCGACTCCTGGGGCAGCAAGCCAGCCGACACTCAGGATTTCAAACTATGAGCAGCATGGCTTACGACGCCGACGTGATCGTCATCGGTTCCGGCGTGATGGGTGGCCTGATTGCCAGCAACCTGGCCAAGGCGAACAAATCCGTGATCATCCTCGAAGCAGGCCCGCGGGTGAACCGTCGCGAGATCGTCGAGACCTTCCGCAATTCCGCAGTCAAACTGTCGCTGGCCAATACCAAGCTGCAGGGTGCCGGCTCGCCCTATCCGAGCCTGCCGCACGCGCCGTCCACCTATGGCGACTACCTGCAGCAGGTCGGCCCGGTCAAATACAACACCTCCTACCTGCGCGTGGTCGGCGGCACCACCTGGCACTTCGGCTCCTCGCTGTGGCGCATGCTACCCAACGACTTCCGCCTCAACGCCCTCTATGGCCGAGGGCGCGATTGGCCGATCAGCTACGACGAACTGGAGCCCTTCTACGCCCGTGCCGAAACCGAGCTGGGCGTCTCCGGGGTCGATGGCCAGGACGAAAGCGGCCAGGGTGGCAAGGCCTATCCGCCGCGCTCGATCCCCTACCCGATGCAGGGCCTGAAGCCGAGCTATATGTTCCAGCGCCTCTCGACCCTGCTGAGCAAGGGTGGCTACCACCCGATCCTCGAACCCAATGGCCGTGCCACCCGCCCCTATGGCAAGCGCCCGCCGTGCGCAGGCAACAACAACTGCAACCCGGTCTGTCCGATTGCCGCCAAGTACGATGGTTCGATGCATATCGACGAGGCCGAGCGTCATGGCGCCAAGCTCCTGGACAACTCGGTGGTCTACAAGATCGAGGCCGGCGACGATGGCAAGATTACCGCGATCTGGTACATGCGCCCGGACAAGACCCAGCATCGCCTGACCGCCCGTTACTTCGTGCTGGCGGCCTATGGCATCGAATCGCCGAAGCTGTTGCTGATGTCCACGTCCGAGAAATACCCCAACGGTATCGCCAACACTTCCGACCAGGTCGGCCGCAACCTGATGGATCACACCGGCGTCAGCATGAACGTGATGACCAAGGAGGACATGTGGCCCGGCGAGGGACCGACCCAATTGCTGGTGTACCTGAACAGCCGCGACGGCGCCTTCCGCAAGGACTACCCGAGCTACAAGATCAAGGTCCGCAACACGGTCCCGACCTCGCAGATCACCAGCAACCTGATCGCCAAGGGCGTGCTCGGCTCGAAGCTCGACGAACAGATACGCCTGCAATCGGCACGCTCGCTGAACTGGGCAGTGGACTTCGAGACCTTGCCGCTGCCGGAAAACCGCATCACCCCGAGCAAGACGCGCTTCGATGCGATTGGCCTGCCGATGCCGGAGATCTACTACAGTGTCCCTGACTACTGGCATGCCGGTAAGGAAAAGGCGCTGGAGGATCTCAAGCAGTTCGCCCACCTGCTCGACGCCGATATCCTCGGCACCGATGTCAACTTCCAGAACCGCCAGCACATCATGGGCACCACCATCATGGGCGACGATCCAAAAAACTCGGTGGTCGACCGCGACTGCCGCAGCCATGACCACGCCAACCTGTTTATCGCCGGAACCAGCGTGATGCCCTCGTCGTCTTGCGTGAACCCCACATTGACCGGCGCCGCGCTGAGCATTCGTATCGCCGATCAATTGCTGGGGGAGGTCTAGACCTCTACCGTGACAAGCCAACCTGGCTTGTCACGCGCCCTCGGGCACTGAGCGAATTGTCTCTTTATTAGAATCAATGATTCCCTTTTTTGCCGGATTGTCCCGAGAGATATTGAACAATAAAGTACACCCATGCCGCAGCCACTGACCGAAACGACAAGCTGCTGCCGAATTCAATCTCTCAACACTCCCGACTCATAAGGAAATCAATCATGTCCAACCGCGAACTGCTCAACCCAACCAACTCCACCCTGATCCTGATCGACCACCAACCGCAAATGTCCTTCGGCGTGCAATCGATCGATCGCCAGACGCTGAAGAACAACACCGTGGGCCTGGCCAAGGCAGCGAAGATCTTCAACGTACCGACGATCTATACCTCGGTGGAAACCAAGAGCTTCAGCGGTTACATCTGGCCTGAGTTGCTGGCAGTGAACCCGGGCGCACAGCCGATCGAGCGCACCTCGATGAACTCCTGGGAAGACAAGAAATTCGTCGAGGCGGTGAAGGCCACCGGTCGCAAGAAGCTGATCATGGCCGCACTGTGGACCGAGGTGTGCCTGAACTTCCCGGCCCTGGAAGCCCTGGCCGAAGGTTTCGAGGTGTACATCGTCACCGACGCGTCCGGCGGCACCACCCAGGAAGCCCACGACATGTCCGTGCAACGGATGATCCAGGCCGGTGCCGTCCCGGTGACCTGGCAGCAGGTACTGCTGGAGTTCCAGCGTGACTGGGCGCACAAGGAAACCTACGACGCGGTGATGGATCTGGTGCGCGAGCACAGCGGCGCCTACGGCATGGGCGTGGATTACGCCTACACCATGGTGCACAACGCACCGCAGCGCACCCTGAGCTGATTCTCCCGACAATTTGCCCGCCAGGCTGCATGCTGGCGGGCTTGCATTGTATTTTCCAGAATCAAGGGAGCTCTCCCATGCCACATGAAGGCAGCCTGCTGCAGGCCTCGGTCATTCTCCTGATGGCCGCCGTCATCATCGTTCCCCTGGCCAAGCGCCTTCAGCTCGGTGCCGTGCTCGGGTACTTGCTGGCTGGCGTACTCATCGGCCCACAGGCGCTGAAATTGCTGGGCAACGCGGAAAACGTCGCGAGCTTCTCCGAGATGGGGGTGGTATTCCTGCTGTTCATCATTGGCCTGGAGCTATCGCCCAAGCGCCTCTGGCTGATGCGCAAGGCGGTATTCGGCGTCGGGCTGGCCCAGGTGCTGCTCACCGGATTGGTGATCGGCACGCTGGCCATCGTCGCCTTCGGCCAGACCCTCCAGGCGGCGGTCATCCTCGGCTTGGGCCTGGCACTGTCATCGACGGCACTGGGATTGCAGAGCCTCGCCGAGAGCCGCCAATTGAACAGCCCCCACGGCCGGCTCGCCTTCGCCATCCTACTGTTCCAGGACATCGCCGCCATCCCCCTCATCGCCCTGGTACCACTGTTGGCGGTCACCGGCGCGCAGGCCACCGGCGAAAGCGGCCTGGCCCACGGGCTGAAGGTGCTCGGCAGCATCGCCGTAGTGGTGGTGGGGGGTCGCTACCTGCTGCGCCCGTTGTTCCGCGCCGTGGCTCGCACCGGCCTGCCGGAAGTCGCCACCGCCACCGCACTGCTGGTGGTGCTCGGTACCGCCTGGCTGATGGAACTGGCGGGAGTGTCGATGGCGCTGGGGGCGTTCCTTGCGGGCCTGCTGCTGGCCGACTCGGAATATCGCCATGAGCTGGAGTCACAGATCGAGCCATTCAAGGGTCTGCTGCTGGGCTTGTTCTTCATGAGCGTGGGCATGGGCGCCAACCTGGCGCTGCTGTTCGAGAATCCCGGCCTGATCGTCGGCCTGACCCTCCTGCTGATCGCCCTCAAGCTGCCCTTGCTGATGTTCGTCGCACGCATGGCCGGTGGTCTGTCGCGCATCGCGGCACTGCGCCTGGGCCTGGTACTGGCCGCCGGCGGGGAGTTCGCCTTTGTGGTATTCAAGCTTGGCCAGAACCTGGGGCTGTTCGATGCCCGCACCTACGATACCCTGATCATGACCATCACCCTGTCGATGGCCGTCACTCCGCTGCTGCTGGCCTGCGCGCGAGGGCTGAAGACGCGTCCACAGCCGACCAGGGAGGTGCCGGAAAGTCTCAAGGCGATCCAGAGCGAAGGGCCGCGAGTGGTCATCGCCGGCATGGGTCGCGTCGGCCAGATCATTGCGCGGATCCTGCATGCGCAGGACATTCCTTTCGTCGCGCTGGACACCTCGATCGATACCATCGAGATGACCCGCAGCTTCGAGCACGCGCCGGTGTTCTATGGCGACCCCCTGCGCCCGGAAATCCTGAGTGCCGCCAAGGTCGGCGAGGCCGAATATTTCATCGTCGCCCTGGACGACCCGGAGAAAGCCGTGAAGACCGCGCAAGCGGTGCAGCGCCTGTATCCACAGGTCAAAGTCCTGGCCCGGGCCCGCAATCGACAGCACGTGCACCAACTGCTCGATGCCGGTGCCGAGCCCGTGCGAGAGACCTTTTATTCGAGTCTGGAGATGACCCGCCGCACCCTGGAAGGACTCGGTATCTCCCCAACCCAGGCCGAGCACCGGATCCAGCAGTTCATGGCACATGATGAACAGGTGCTGGCCGCCCAACGGCTGGTACGCGACGACACCTCGAAGATCAGGCAGACCGCGCAGGAAGCCCGCCTGGAGCTGGCCCGGCTGTTCGAAAGCGATACAGGCGAGCCGGAACAGGCGGTGCCACTCGATGCCCGGTAGATCGGCGCAAATAAATCAGCCGTGGACCAGACGGCAAGATGTTCCCCATAGGTCCATCGCTAAAATAGTTAGCCTATAGGCGTACAAAAAGTAGATTTTTGTATGCCTATAGGCTAACAAATCGAGCTATGGGGAATGACGAGCTAGCCTTGCGCTCTCGCGAAGGCAGGGGCCATGTAGTCTTGCTCACGCTGCGAAAGGCCCAGGACTATTGACGAGTTTTTCGAGCATGCAACCAGCCGAGACGCTGCGACCCATCCAGCCCGTCCCAGTCGGCGTAAACCCCAATCATGGTGCTCATTACTTGTCAGTCCTCCGACGAGGCGGGATCAAGGCAGCCAGTGAGTCGCTACTGATTGCTCCACTGTCGCTTCGGATTACAACCTGGGAGGCCGCCGGTTTCTCGGAGGCACGCACTTTGTGAGCCGCGACTTTCCCCAACGGATCCTGCGGCGTGCTCCTTTGAGGCGTTGGCGCTTCGCCTGGGGCTCGTACAGCGGTAAGTGTTTTCTTCTTGCCCGGAAGAAGACTCACATCCTGAAGATGGCGGCCAAGCTCATCCTCGCCAGCGAGCTTGGCCAGGTCCTTCTCAAGTCCCAGCACCTGCATTATTGCCAAGTAGGCACCGATGGTGCTGCCAGACGAGCCGTGCTCCAGGGCGCGAAGGGTCATCTGGGACATACCGGCGCGCTCGGCGGCCTGTTTGGCCGTGATTTTGCGTCGTAACCGGGCAAGCTTAAGCCGCTCGCCGAGGTCAGCAAGCAAGCGTTCAGTTGCCGGCAGAAGCGGTGCAGTTTTCTTGGCCATGCTGTTATTCCTTCACTTAAGCGAAGTAAGTGCAAGAATAATAGCACTTCACCGGAGCCACTCAAGTGCAATTATTCTTGCTATATTTACGCCTGGATACCAATTTAATTGCACTTTTACTCAGCCCCCCTGGACGGACGCCTTCCCTGATCATCGTTCGCCTCAGAAATCTCCAACGGCCCTGGCATGGCGAACGCCCCTCCTGTGAACCGGACATCGAATCGTCTGGACACATAAAAGCCCCCAAGCCCCTCCCCCGCTCAACTAATCTTCCAGAACCGCAGGAAGCGGCCCCTTCGCGTTCAAGGAAAGAACATGTCCCTGGCCATCGTCCACAGTCGCGCCCAGGTGGGCGTGGAAGCCCCCGCCGTCACCGTCGAAACCCATCTGGCCAACGGCTTGCCGATGCTGACGCTGGTCGGGCTGCCCGAAACCGCCGTGAAGGAAAGCAAGGACCGGGTCCGCAGTGCGATCCTCAACTCGGCCCTCGATTTTCCAGCCCGACGCATCACCCTGAACCTCGCTCCGGCGGATCTGCCCAAGGACGGCGGACGCTTCGACCTGGCAATCGCCCTCGGTATCCTGGCCGCCAGCGTGCAGGTGCCCGCCCTGGCACTGGACAACCTGGAATGCCTGGGCGAACTGGCCTTGTCCGGCGCCATTCGCCCGGTGCAAGGCGTGCTGCCGGCGGCACTAGCCGCTCGCGCCGCCGGACGTACGCTGGTGGTGCCGCAAGCCAACGCCGAGGAGGCCTCGCTGGCCTCCGGGCTAACAGTGATTGCCGTCGACCATCTGCTGCAACTGGTGGCCCATCTCAATGGACATGCGCCGATCAAACCCTTCGAATCCAACGGCCTGCTGCACTTGAGCAAGCCCTACCCGGACCTGAGCGAAGTGCAAGGCCAACTCGCCGCCAAAC
Organism: Pseudomonas sp. MWU12-2037; assembly: GCF_023242345.1. Lineage (NCBI taxonomy): Bacteria > Pseudomonadati > Pseudomonadota > Gammaproteobacteria > Pseudomonadales > Pseudomonadaceae > Pseudomonas > Pseudomonas sp. MWU12-2037. Next base: position 107,429 of record NZ_JALLIZ010000016.1, read on the forward strand.
GCGCCCTGCTGATCGCCGCCGCCGGGGCGCATAACCTGCTGTTCAGCGGCCCGCCCGGTACCGGCAAAACCCTGCTCGCCAGCCGCCTCCCCGGATTGCTACCACCGCTGGACGAACAGGAAGCCCTGGAGGTCGCGGCCATCCAATCGGTCGCCAGCCACGTACCGCTGAGCAGTTGGCCCCAGCGGCCTTTTCGCCAACCGCATCACTCGGCCTCGGGACCCGCGCTGGTGGGGGGCGGATCGCGACCACAACCCGGCGAAATCACCCTGGCCCATCACGGCGTGCTGTTCCTTGACGAACTACCGGAATTCGACCGCCGGGTATTGGAGGTCTTGCGCGAACCGCTGGAGTCCGGCCATATCGTGATTTCCCGCGCCCGCGACCGGGTGCGCTTCCCCGCACGCTTCCAACTGGTGGCAGCGATGAATCCCTGCCCCTGTGGATATCTTGGCGATCCCAGTGGACGTTGCCGCTGCACCCCGGAACAGATCCAGCGCTACAGCAACAAACTCTCCGGCCCGCTGCTGGATCGTATCGACCTGCACCTGACCGTGGCTCGCGAAGCCACGGCGCTCAGCCCCAGCCGGCAAGACGGCGACAACACCGCTCAGGCCGCCGCCAGAGTCGCCGAAGCTCGACAACGTCAGCAACAGCGCCAGGGATGCGCCAACGCGTTTCTCGATTTACCGGCATTGCGCGTGCACTGCAAGTTATCCACAGGCGATGAAAAATGGCTGGAGACGGCGTGCGAACGACTGACGCTTTCTCTGCGGGCAGCCCATCGGCTGCTCAAGGTGGCGCGCACCTTGGCGGATCTGGAGCAGGAGGAAAACATAAGCCGGGAGCATCTGGCCGAAGCGTTGCAGTATCGACCAAGCTCCAGCTAGATAAATCTCTTCTATCCGCTCAGTTGGGAACGCCTGGATCAGAATCCAAGTTTCCAGCAATAGCCATCTCTGCATAGACCTTCTGCTGGCCTATGCCCAAACACTTCTCCCACCAATCAGGGGGATTTGAAACGACCTCCCCCGTCACGTCTCGAATTATTTTGACCAGATCATATGATCGAAGCCCATCAACGTGTTCACTCAAACTACGGCTCGTGTTAGCCCACATGGGATCCAGTATAAAATCGATACCTTTCATACGCGCCAACTTAGCGGCAGGAACAAAATCAGAATCTCCAGCAACCAATATGACAACGTCCACCAACTTGTCGAGAGTGAGTGTTGTTATATCCATCCCAAGCTTCGTATCAACTGCTTTCTGCTGAACCTTGTAATGAAAATCGCCGTTCGTCAGTTCTGCCCATTGCCGTGCCCCCCTAAGCAGATCCTTCAGAGTATGGGCGTTAAGCTGCCATTCCCCGGTTTTAGCCAACTCTCCCAGACGCAACGCGGTCTTTCGGCTTGATCGCAGATGATCGTGCAGATCCCGCCGAAGCTGGTAAGGCGGATGGCTTTTGAAATTCAAATGATCTGCCGAGGTTTGTCCTTCCGATGCTATTGGCAGACGCACCTGATTTGACGGTGGCGGACAATCGTAATAGTAAACCCGGTACAGCTCTCGGGTTGCAGTTCGTGAGTCTTCAATATGAAGCCGAACGATTTTTCTGATAACTCGCGCTAATTGCTCCGCAGTAATAGAAAAATCTTTCCTAAAGTATTTTCGAATAAAAAACATGATTCTCTGGAAGAAGAATCCTCCGTCAATGAGGACGGCTGTTCGCTTCATTGGCTTTCTCCAGGCAAAAAAAAGCCCAGGACCGCTGGGCAGGTTCTAACTATTGCCTGCGCGCTGTACTGGGCTGTTGATCGAATAATATTCGCCTATGACGAAACAGTCAAACCAATGTCATATGCTGTTTCAAAACTCAGTGACAACAGGAATATCACGCGAACAAGGTCTGACCGACACACCACACCATCGGCCAACCCATCCCCTCCAGGTTATTCCTTGCTCAAATCCACCAACGGCGTGCCCCGTACCTCCGTCTTGCGCCCGTCCTGAATCTGCGTCACCCGCTGCACCGCCTTATCCACAGCCGCCTTGTCCGCCAGCAGGCTGTAGCTGATCTGGAACTGGCGTTTCTGCCCGGCCTCGATGGTCGGCACCAGCCCCAGCGGACGCTGGTAATGGCGGTTATAGGAGAAGCTGGTCCCCGGCTCCAGCCCGGTGACATAACCCTGCCCCTGGGTATCGGTGTTTTTCCACAGGGAGAACACCGGCAACTGTTGGGTATTGAACCCGAGCGAAACCCCGAGACTGCCGGCCTTGTTGTGCAACACCGCCAAGGTGTCGCCCTTGGCATCGGCATACGGCACGACGTTGTAGACGGTCTCGTCATAGTCCTTGGTCGGCGCGCGATAGGTCTGCCAGTCCGGCAGGTCGCCCTTGGCCTTGTCGTTGAATGGCGAGACCTGCTTCACCGGCGCCACGAAGCGCGCGCCCTGCTCCAGGAACGGAGTGCTGAAGTTGCTGTGGTACAGCGCCTGGTATTCCTTCGGATAGTCGCCGTTGTTGGTCAGCGTGTCGTTGAGCGCAAAGCTCACGCTCCCAGGCACCGTCGACAGTTCGGTGACCACCGAGAAGTCGACTTTCTTGAACGCTTGCTCCTTCAGCTCGCCTTGCAAACGAATGGCATAAGGCGGCTTCTCATCGATATGCAACGTGACCTTGCTGGCCGGAATATTCGCCGCCCGCCCGTGCAAGGTGAGCAGTTCACCGTTATCGAGCCCCGGATGCCCGACCCACTCATAGCCGCAACGCACCACCAACTCGTTGAAGCCCTCCAGCCAGCCCAGGCCGCCACGGCCGTTGAGCTCGATAAAGGCCGGGTTGACCACTTCCTTGACCGGCGAGTCCCAGCCCAGGCGCACATTGCCCACGGACGCGTGCAGGACGTTCATGCCCCGCGTCGGGACCACCGAGAGTTTCATCGTGCCGTTGTCGATATCGACGATGCTGACCCCTTCCTGGCGGCCGCCATGCAAGGTGCGCATCGTCACGGAAAAAGGTTTGTCGGTCTTGATCCCCAGTTGTTGGCTGGTGATCTGCCGGTTCTGCGCGGGCGTGTCGCTGTCGAGCAGCACGTAGTCCCAGGCCATGGCGTGGGAAGCAGCGGTCAGGGCGGTGACACCGAAGAGCAAGCGGAGGGAAGTCATGGGCGGTCCTTATTGGAATTGTCCGACTTTTATAGCGCTGATGAAACGATTCAGCAAGTCGACCAGACAAATTCCCCGCCAGCTCGATGAGCGCATGCACTACCACCCGTATTTCAGCGCCTGTGACGAGGCGCCGCCTCAGCGAAACTGATCCACTTCCTGGCGCAGCTCCGTAGCCAGGGTCTCCAGCTCCCGGGCCGTGAGCGCCAGGTTGGAGACAACTTCGCGCTGCTCGCTATTGGCCAGGGCAATACCCTGCAGGTTGCTGCTGAGCTGGGTCGCGGTGTTGCTCTGCTCCTGCGTTGCGCCGGTGATGACGGCGAACTGCTGCCCGGCCGACCGGCTCTGCTCGTCGATCTGCGCCAGGGCCGACGCCACATTGGCATTGCGTGACAGGCCTTCCTGCATCAGCCGATTGCCCTCTTCCATGGTGCTGATGGCGTGGCCGGTCTGTTGCTGGATGCTCTGGATCATTCCGGAAATCTGGTCGGTGGCTTCACGGGTACGCCCCGCCAGGCTGCGCACCTCATCGGCTACCACGGCAAAGCCGCGACCTTGCTCGCCGGCACGGGCCGCTTCGATAGCCGCGTTCAGCGCCAGCAGGTTGGTCTGGTCGGCAATCGAGGTAATCACCCCGACAATCCCGCCGATTTCCTCGGAACGTTGCCCCAGGGCGTTGATCACCTCTGCCGTGCCACCGAGGGAGCCGGCGATCTGCTCCAGGGAAGCCGAAGCCTCCTCCATGGCGGTGCGACCGATTCGTGTCTGCCGGGCATTTTCCTGGGCCAGCCGTTCGGTATTGCCCATGTTGTCGGCGATATTCAGCGAGGTGGCACTGAACTGCTCCACGGCACCGGCCATGCTGCTGATCTCGCCGGATTGCTGCTCGATCCCTTCATAGGCACCGCCGGACAAGCCGGTGAGTACATGGGCACGACTGCTGACCTCTGCAGCCGCCTTGCGGATGTGCTCGACCATCGAGGACAGCGCCTGCCCCATCTGGTTGAAACTCTCGGCCAACTGGCCGATCTCGTCATGGCTGGACACGTTCAACCGTACACTCAAATCCCCCGCCCCCAGGGCTTGCGCCTGGCGCACCAGGTCGCCCAAGGGCCGCAACTTGCTACGCAGCAGCCAGATCGCCGCGCCGACGGCCAGCAGCATGGCCAGCAGGCTGCCGATCACCAGTTGAATGCCGACGCTCCAGGTCACGGCGCGGATCTCGGACTTGGGCATGCTCGCCACCACGGTCCACGGCCCGCCGTCAAAGGTCGCCGCAACGCTGTAGAAGTCCTCGTTCTTGTCACTCCAGAAGCGCCCGTGGCCCGGTTGCCGGAGCAAATCGACAACCACCGGGATCGCCTGTGCAAGATCCGTCACCCCGGCCGGTGGCACCAGCCAATGTTTCTGCTCATCGAGCAAGGCCAGGGAGCCGGCCGTGCCGATGCGGAAGCGCTTGAGGTTGTCGAACTGGGCATTCTGCGCATCGGTGTAGTCGAAACCGACGAACAGCACCGCGATCACCTTGCCGCCGGCATCGCGTACCGGTGTGTACTGGGTCATGTAGGAACGATCGAACAGCAGCGCCCGCCCGACGTACGCCTGACCCGCCAGCAAATGCTGGTAGGCCGGATGCTGGTGATCGAGCAAGGTGCCGATGGCGCGGCTGCCGTCCTGCTTGGTCAGGGAAGTGCTGACCCGGACGAAGTCCTCACCACTGCGCACGAACAGGGTCGCGACACCCGCGGACATCTGTTTGAACGCATCCACCTCGGTAAAGTTGTTGTTCAGCAGTTCATTGCCCAGGTACAAGCCCGGAGCTTGCACGCTGCCCACGGCGATCATTTGCTCGGGACGCACGCTTAGGCCACTGCTGAAACGTCTTTCGAACAACCCGCTCAGGCGCTGGGTACTTTCGCGCAAGGTGCCGTGGAAAGTGCTCAACTGGTCGGCGAGCAAACGCGCTTCGCTGGCCAGGTGCTCTTCGCGGGTGTCGAGGTTGGCGGAATCCAGCGAACGCAGGGCAAACACGGTGCTGCCACTGATCACCAACGCCAGGATAACGGCGAGTGCCAACCCCAGTTGCGAGGCTATACGGGCACGAGGTCGAGACATGATACGGCTCCTGGGCGGGCGGCGAATCCTGTGGGTACTTCAGGCCGCGCGGAAACATTTTCAATGAACAAGGTATGAGCGAGCCGCTTGGGACTGCGGTTCCATGTCGGTAGATTCGGCGGCACCGACGAATACTTGAGTCATTTGGGCGGATATCAGTGGCCACCAAAAACAGCGTATCAGCCCAGACGCTCGACTTCGGGCAAGACCATGGCCGCGACCTCACCCTGGAGGAAATCACTGAGCCGCCGCAGACGCTCCCCGCCCGGTCGGGTTTTCGGCCAGACCAGGTAATATTTCTCACCGCTGTCGACGGCGGTCGGCCACGGCAAACTCAAACGCCCCTGGGCCACATCCTCGGCCACCATCAGCAAGTCGCCCATGGAAACCCCATAACCCCGCGCAGCGGCAATCATCCCCAGCTCCAGGGTATCGAACAGTTGGCCGCCCTTGAGGGAGACCCGTTCGGACAGACCCATGCGCCCCAGCCAACTGCGCCAGTCGCGCCGATCGGGCGTCGGGTGCAGCAGCTCGACGCTGGCCAGACGCTCGGCATCCCAAGGCTGCTCATTGAGCAGCGTAGGTGCTCCCACCGGAATCAACCACTCGGAAAACAGGTAGCTGGCCTCCCAGTCGGGCGGGAAATGGCCGTTGCTGAGCAGCACCGCACAATCGAACGGCTCCTGGTTGAAGTCCACGCTGTCCACATCCATCCAGGCACTGGTGAGCTGCACCTCATTGCCTTGCTGCAAATGCCGGAAACGGCTCAGCCGCGCCAGCAGCCAACGCATGGTCAGGGTCGAGGGGGCCTTCATGCGCAGGATGTCGTCTTCGGCGCGCAAGGTATTGCAGGCCCGCTCCAGGGCACCGAAGCCCTCGCGAATACCCGGCAGCAGCAAACGCGCGGATTCGGTCAGTTGCAGATTGCGCCCGTTGCGCTGGAACAGCCGGCAGGCGAAGTGTTCTTCGAGCGTACGAATATGTCGGCTGACCGCACTCTGGGTAATCGACAGTTCCTCCGCCGCCCGGGTAAACGAGCTATGGCGGGCCGCCGCTTCGAAAGCGCGCAAGGCATACAAGGGAGGCAGACGACGGGACATGGGAAGCGCTCCGATAACGCAATGCGCCAACCCTAGCAGAAAGCGCCTTGCATGAGTTTTTATCATGCGAGCAATCGGTTTTATCCCTTTGTGCAAATGCCCGGGAACCCTGAGAATCAACGGTCCTCACTGCCTTGCACCTGTCGAGCCTGATGATCATGAAGCATTCAGCACGCACCGAACTCTGGGCCATCCTGCGGCTGTCCGGGCCGCTGATCGCCTCGCAGTTGGCGCATATGCTGATGGTGCTGACCGACACCCTGATGATGGCCCGGCTCAGCCCCGAGGCCCTGGCCGGCGGCGGCCTGGGGGCGGCGAGTTATTCGTTCGTGTCGATTTTCTGCATTGGCGTGATCGCGGCGGTCGGCACCCTGGTCTCCATTCGCCAGGGCGCCGGCGATATCGAAGGCGCCACCCGCCTGACCCAGGCCGGGCTCTGGCTGGCCTGGGCAATGGCCCTGCTCGCCGGCCTGCTGCTGTGGAACCTCAAGCCGGTGCTGCTGATGTTCGGCCAGACGCCGAGCAACGTGCACGCCGCCACGCAGTTCCTGACCGTGCTGCCGTTCGCCCTGCCCGGCTACCTGAGCTTCATGGCCCTGCGTGGTTTCACCAGCGCCCTGGGCCGCGCCACCCCGGTGATGGTGATCAGCCTGTGCGGGACCCTGGCCAACTTTGCCCTCAACTACGCCCTGATCACCGGGATGTTCGGACTGCCCAAGCTGGGCCTGGTGGGGATCGGCCTGGTCACCGCGCTGGTCGCCAGCTGCATGGCCCTGGCGCTGGCCTGGCATATCAAACGGCATCCGGCGTACCGCAACTACCCTTTGCTGCGGGGCCTGTCGCGACCCAACTGGCAGTATCTGCGCGAGCTCTGGCGCCTGGGCCTGCCGATTGGCGGCACCTATGCCGTGGAAGTCGGCTTGTTCGCCTTTGCCGCGCTGTGCATGGGCACCATGGGCAGCACGCAACTGGCGGCGCACCAGATCGCCCTGCAGATCGTTTCGGCGGCCTTTATGGTGCCGGCGGGGATTTCCTACGCCATCACCCTGCGCATCGGCCTGCACTATGGCGCCGGGCAATTGCTCGACGCACGCCTGGCCGGCCGGGTCGGTATCGCCTTCGGCGCGGCCGCCATGCTGGCCTTTGCCGCGCTGTTCTGGCTGGCACCGAATCAATTGGTCGGGCTGTTCCTGGATCGCAACGACCCGGCGTTCCAACCGGTCATCGAACTGGCCGTCAGGCTGCTGGCGGTGGCCGCCTGGTTCGAGCTGTTCGACGGCACCCAGACCATTGCCATGGGCGCGATCCGGGGCCTGAAAGACGCCAAGACCACCTTCCTCGTCGGTCTTGCCTGCTACTGGCTGATCGGCGCTCCGGCGGCATGGCTGCTGGCGTTCGACTTCAACGGCGGACCGACCGGTGTCTGGTGGGGCCTGGCGCTGGGCCTGGCCTGCTCGGCGGTGAGCCTGACACTGGCGTTTGAATGGCGGATGAAGCGGATGCTCGGACGCCATACGGCGCAAAGCCCACAGCCTGGCGTCATGGATGCAGCCTGAGTCGACAGGCTGCCTCCAGCGGCGTCAAACCACTTCCTGCACCGCCGGCTGGGCGGCGTCAAAGATCAGGTATTCCACCAGTTCAGCCAGCGGCAACGGCTTGCTGATCAGGTAACCCTGGACCTGGTCGCAGCCGAACTCACGCAGCAAAGCCAGTTGCCCTGGCGTTTCCACCCCTTCGGCCACCACTTCCAGATGAAGGTTGTGGGCCAGGTTGACCATGGCATGCACCAACTTGCGGTTTTCTTCGCGCTGCTCCATGCCGCCGACAAAACTCATGTCCACCTTGAGCAAGGCAATCGGCAGGCTGTTGAGGTGCACGAAGGAGGAAAACCCGGTGCCGAAGTCGTCCAGGGAAAAACGCACCCCCAGCCGCCTCAGAGCATCCATGGTCTGCTTGACCAGGTCGCTGCGGCGCATCACCGCGGTTTCGGTGAGTTCAAATTCCAGCCATTGCGCCTCGACACCGCGCTCGTTAATCAGCCGGCTCAAGGTCGGCAGCAACTGGCTGTCCTGGAACTGCCGGAACGACAGGTTGACCGCCATGTGCAACGGCGCCAGGCCGCGCTCGCGCAGGGCCTGCATATCCCGCAGCGCCCGGGAAATCACCCAGTAGCCCAACGGCACGATCAGGCCGCTTTGTTCGGCCAGGGGCACGAACTCGCTGGGCGGCAACAACCCGCGCTCGCCATGGCGCCAGCGTACCAGGGCTTCGAGCCCGACGATCTTGCCGCTGCCCAGATCGAGGCGCGGCTGGTAGTGCAATTCCAGTTCATCGCGGCGCAGGGCCCGGCGCAGTTCACTTTCCAGGTCGGCGAGGCTGCGGGCGTTGCGATTGATCCGTTCATTGAAGATATGAAAGGTGCAGCCCTGGGTGCTCTTGGCCTGCTGCATGGCGATATGCGCATGCCACATCAACGGGTCGGCCCCGGCGTTGGCACGGGTATGGGCGATGCCCAGGCTGCAACCGATCAGCAGGCTCTCGCCGTCGACCCAGTAAGGTTCGGCCATGGCCTCGACAATCCGTTCGGCCACCCTCCCGGCCCGTTGGGGCGCGCGACGGGTGTCGATCAGCAGGGCGAATTCATCGCTGCCCAGGCGCGCCAGCTGGTCACCGGCCTCGAGCTGGCTCTTGAGCCGCGCCACCACCTGCAGGATCAGCCGGTCGCCGGCCTGGTGACCCAGGGCGTCGTTGGCATGGCGGAAATTGTCCAGGTCCAGGTGCCCGAGGGCCAGGCCGCGCCCTTCGTTCTCGGCCAACCGCGCCGCCAGCAGGGTCTGGAACCCCTGGCGATTGGCGATACCGGTCAGCGGATCCTGCTCGGCCAGGCGTTGCAAGGTGTTTTCCAGCACGCCCCGTTCCCGCACATGGCGCAGGCAGCGGCGCAAGGTCGGCGCATCGAGGCCCTGGCGAACCAACCAGTCACTGACGCCCAACGGCGCGATCAAGGGTTCTTCGTCCAGCAACAGGATGGTCGGCAGGTGGCAGCGTCCCGGCGCCGGCTGCAGGTTCGGCACCGTCAACAACAGCGCCGTGCGGTCAGCCTCGAACAGGCGGCTGACCACCTCCCAGGATGGCGCATGGATCAGCACGGCCGAATCTCCCAACGGAGCCAGACACTCGCGCAACAAGGCAGCCCACTCCGGCTCATCGGCCAGTAGCAGCAAACGCAAGGGTTCCACAGGCGTAGACAAGCTGACTCCCTAGACTCTGCAAATAACGTTGACGATCAACATTGCGACACGCTTCGGGGCGACTTTAAATACGAGTGATTATCAAGTGCTTCGTTGTGTAACACAAAGGTGAACAATAGCTGTAATTCCGCCGCGCATCCTGCGTGAAAGTAACAAAACCGGCAAATTTAGATAGCGCGGCACGTCACAGTGTCGGAGAGTCGCGGCAGAATCCCTCCAGCCTGTTAAAATGCCCGCCCTTTTCGCAACAGACTCCTGACTCCGTCATGTCCCGACTCAATCCCCGGCAGCAAGAAGCCGTGAACTACGTCGGCGGCCCTCTTTTGGTGCTCGCCGGCGCCGGCTCCGGCAAGACCAGCGTGATCACCCGCAAGATCGCCCATCTGATCCAGAACTGCGGCATCCGCGCCCAGTACATCGTCGCCATGACCTTCACCAACAAGGCCGCGCGGGAAATGAAGGAACGCGTCGGCACCCTGCTCAAGGGCGGCGAAGGCCGTGGCCTGACGGTGTCGACCTTTCACAACCTGGGGCTGAACATCATCCGCAAGGAGCATGCGCGGCTGGGCTACAAGCCGGGTTTCTCGATCTTCGACGAGGCCGACGTCAAGGCCCTGATGACCGACATCATGCAGAAGGAATACTCGGGCGACGACGGCGTCGACGAGATCAAGAACATGATCGGCTCCTGGAAAAACGACCTGATCCTGCCGCCCCAGGCCCTGGAGAATGCACGCAATCCCAAGGAACAGACCGCCGCCATCGTCTACACCCACTACCAGCGCACGCTCAAGGCGTTCAACGCGGTGGACTTCGACGACCTGATCCTGCTGCCGGTGAAGCTGTTCGAGGAACATGCCGACATCCTCGAAAAGTGGCAGAACAAGGTCCGCTACCTGCTGGTGGATGAATACCAGGACACCAACGCCAGCCAGTACCTGCTGGTGAAAATGCTCATCGGCACACGCAACCAGTTCACCGTGGTCGGCGACGACGACCAGTCGATCTATGCCTGGCGCGGCGCGCGGCCGGAAAACCTGATGCTGCTCAAGGACGACTACCCGTCCCTGAAAGTGGTGATGCTGGAGCAGAACTACCGCTCCACCAGCCGTATCCTGCGCTGCGCCAACGTGCTGATCTCGAACAACCCCCACGAATTCGAAAAGCAGCTGTGGAGCGAAATGGGCCACGGCGACGAAATCCGCGTGATCCGTTGCCGCAACGAGGACGCCGAGGCCGAACGCGTGGCCATGGAAATCCTCAGCCTGCACCTGCGCACCGACCGGCCCTATAGCGATTTCGCCATCCTCTACCGGGGCAACTACCAGGCCAAGCTGATCGAGCTGAAGCTGCAACACCACCAGATTCCCTATCGCCTGTCGGGGGGCAACAGCTTTTTCGGCCGCCAGGAAGTCAAGGACCTGATGGCCTACTTCCGCCTGATCGTGAACCCGGACGACGACAACGCCTTCCTGCGGGTGATCAACGTCCCACGCCGGGAGATCGGTTCGACCACCCTGGAAAAACTCGGCAACTACGCCACCGAACGCAAGATCTCGATGTACGCCGCCACCGACGAAATCGGCCTGGGCGAACACCTGGACAGCCGCTTCACCGACCGCCTGGCGCGCTTCAAGCGCTTTATGGACCGGGTGCGCGAGCAGTGCGCCGGCGAAGACCCGATTGCCGCCCTGCGCAGCATGGTCATGGACATCGACTACGAGAACTGGCTGCGCACCAACAGCTCCAGCGACAAGGCCGCGGACTACCGGATGGGCAACGTCTGGTTCCTGATCGAAGCGCTGAAGAACACCCTGGAAAAAGACGAAGACGGCGATATGACCGTCGAGGATGCCATCGGCAAGCTGGTACTGCGGGACATGCTCGAGCGCCAGCAGGAAGAAGAGGACGGCGCCGAGGGCGTGCAGATGATGACCCTGCATGCATCCAAGGGGCTGGAATTCCCCTACGTGTTCATCATGGGCATGGAGGAGGAAATTCTCCCACATCGCTCCAGCATCGAAGCCGACACCATCGAGGAAGAACGGCGCCTGGCCTACGTCGGCATTACCCGTGCCCGTCAGACCCTGGCCTTCACCTTTGCCGCCAAGCGCAAGCAGTACGGCGAGGTCATCGACTGCGCGCCGAGCCGTTTTCTCGATGAGTTGCCGCCGGACGACCTGGCCTGGGAAGGCAACGACGACACGCCGACCGAAGTGAAAGCCGTACGCGGCAATTCGGCGTTGGCGGATATACGCGCGATGTTAAAGCGCTAGAATTGAGCATTTTTTAATCTATCTTCAGCGCAAAAGCGCTATTCGAGGACGTTCCGTGGAAGCACTGCACAAGAAAATTCGCGAAGAAGGCATCGTGCTTTCCGATCAGGTCCTGAAGGTCGACGCCTTCCTGAACCACCAGATCGACCCGCAGTTGATGAAACTGATCGGTGACGAGTTCGCCGCGCTGTTCGCCGACTCGGGCATTACCAAGATCGTCACCATCGAGGCCTCGGGGATTGCCCCGGCGATCATGACCGGGCTGAACCTCGGCGTGCCGGTGATTTTCGCCCGCAAGCACCAATCCCTGACCCTGACGGAAAACCTGCTGTCGGCAACGGTGTATTCCTTCACCAAGCAGGTGGAAAACACCGTGGCGATTTCCCCGCGCCATCTGACCAGCAGCGATCGCGTGCTGATCATCGATGACTTCCTGGCCAACGGCAAAGCGTCCCAGGCGCTGATCTCGATCATCAAGCAGGCCGGCGCGACCGTGGCCGGCCTGGGCATCGTCATCGAGAAATCCTTCCAGGGCGGCCGCGCCGAGCTGGATGCCCAGGGTTATCGCGTGGAATCCCTGGCTCGGGTCAAGTCCCTGGCCGGTGGGGTCGTCAGCTTTCTCTGAGCCGAACCCGGAAATCAGAGACCTATCGCGCTCGAGTCCCGCAGCGAACCGGATAACTTGAACAGTTCGCTGTCGGTCTTGATCCCCAGCTTGCGGTAGGCCGACTGTTTCTGCGTGCTGATGGTATTGGCGCTGCGGGAGAACTTGGCGGCAATCCCGTTCACCGACATGCCATCCAGGAAGCAGCGCAACACTTCCCGCTCCCGCGGCGAAAGAATCTCATCGTGCGCACAGCCGCACGTGCGCTCGGCGGCGACCGACACCTTGCACAACGCCGCCTCCGACACCCCCACCTCCCGGGCCATGGCCGGGTGCAGGTAGATCTTGCCGCGGGCCACGGTACGGATGGCGGCCGCCAGTTCGTCCAGGCGCTGGGACTTGCCGAAGAAGCCCCAACTTCCCGCCTGCAGCGCCAGCGACACGGTCGCCGGCGTGTATTGCGCCGACAGCACCAGGGTCCGGCACTCGGGATAACGCACCCGCAGCGCGCGGATCAGGTTGACGCCATCGATCTCCAGCGGACCGAGCATGAAATCGACGACCACGACATCGGGCCGTCGCTGGGCCAACGCGGCGAACAGTTCCCCACTCGTGGAAAAGGAACCGATGATCTCAAGATCGGACTCCTTGGATAACCACAAGGCCGTGCCCACCCTTATCACCTCATGGTCATCCAGCAGCATGACGGTGCGGGGACCAGAAAATACGCTACTCATCTTGGATCAGACCTCCTGAACGATAGAGCCAGGCCGGCAACGGGAGGGGCCCGGCTAAGACCTACAGAACTTTCAGACTTATAGCAGCCAGCACCGGGAGCACAAACGACAAACCATTCGAGAAATCACGAAACTGCCAGGGTTCGAGTTATCTCGATATGTCGGAAGTTTGGTTTGCACGAGAGTGATAACCCTCATCCGACAGGCTAGTACCTTCCCTACCGACCTGTCGGAAGAGACATCAACTGAAATCATTCAAGGTAATCCGATGAAAATCTCTCAAGTCTCTGCCGCCGTTTCCCTTGCGCTCGCCGCCCTGATCGCCCTGCCGGCTTCCGCAGCCAACGACGGCATCATCAACTTCAACGGCTTGGTGACCGACGTGACCTGCACCATTGAAGGCGAAGCGCCAGGCGGCGGTACCGTGGTCAAGAACGTCGACCTGGGTGGTGTGCCCGCCTCTCTCCTGACAAACGCCGGCGATCGTCGGAACCTCACTGGCTTCACGATTCGCGTGGGCGCGCCAGGCGAAACGGCCTGCACCAACGGTCGCACCGCCATGGTCGCGTTCGACCCGACCAGCCCGGCGATTGACGTCGCTACCGGTCGCCTGAACATCGACGCCACCGCGAACGCCGCCAGCAACGTCCAGGTCGAGGTGACCCAGCGCGACGGCACACCGATCCACGTCTACAGCGAAAAATCCGAAGGCGTGATCATCTCCGACAACCAGGCGCTCATCCCCCTGGCCGCCCAGTACTACGCCACCGGTGCCGCGGGCGAAGGCGAGGTCGCCACCCGGGTCGGCTTCATGGTCGAGTACGCCGACTAAGCGTCATCCAATGGACCTGCGCCCTGTCGTGGGTCCAGCCTTCAACACGAGAGCTTCGCCAATGAACAACCTGACTCGTTCGGGCATGGCCATCTGTGCCCTTCTGACGGCATCGCTGCATGCTACGTCCTCGTTTGCCGCCGTGATCATCCATGGCGCGCGCGTGATCTATCCCGCCGAACAGCAGGAAGTGGTGGTTCGACTGGAGAACAAGGGCGAACGCCCCGCCCTGGTCCAGCTCTGGCTCGACGACGGCGACAAACGTGCGACACCCGCAACCGCGAAGGCGCCCTTCACCGCGCTACCGCCGATCCTGCGCATCGAACCGAAAAAGCAGCAGGCCCCGCGCCTGCGTTATACCGGCGAGCCGTTGCCCACGGACCGCGAAAGCCTGTTCTGGCTGAATGTGCTGGAAGTGCAGCCGACCGCAGCCGACGCCAAGGACAAGAACCTGCTGGAGCTGTCGTTTCGTTCCCGTCTGCGGGTGTTCTTCCGACCCGAGGGGCTGCCCTATTCGAAGGCCGCCGCAGCACCGAAGCTGAGCTGGAAGCTGGTGCGTCACGAAGGCGGTCACGCCCTGGAAGTCGTCAACCCGACGCCTTATCACGTATCCCTGGGCTCGGTCGAACTGGTGGGTAAAGGCGGCAACGAACGTTATCCGAAAGCCCCGAATAAAGAGGCCAACGACAGCCTGTTGCTGCCCGCCGGCGATATCAAGCGCTTCGTCCTGCCCGCCCTGCGGACCCCGCCCCCGGGTGCACTGAAGGTCGAGTTCAGCGCCATCAACGATTTCGGCGCACGGGTCAGCCATACCGCCGACATCCCCTCTTGAACCGGACCGACGATTGCCCATGAACACCCTCAGATCCCAGCACACCGTCCGTTTCACTCGCCTCGCCGCCCGGCTCGTCCTGGCGACCCTGACGTTGATCACCTGCTTCACGGTGCAGGCCAGCGTCGTTATCACCGGCACCCGCGTGGTGTATCCGGCGAACCAGAAGGAGATGAGCATAAGGTTCGAGAACAAGAACCAGAAACCGGCGCTGGTGCAGGTCTGGCTGGACAGCGGCGACGAGGAGGTGACGCCGGAACGGGCCAAGGTCCCGTTTGTCGCCACGCCGCCGATCTTTCGGATGGAGCCGGACAAGCAGCAGGTCGTGCGCCTGACCTACACCGGTGAAGCGCTGCCCAAGGATCGCGAGAGCCTGTTCTGGCTGAACATGCTGGAAGTCCCGCCCAAGGCCCAGAATTCGGAGCAGAGCAACCAGCTGCAACTGGCGTTCAAGACCCGCATCAAGCTGTTCTTTCGACCCCAGGGCCTGCCGTACGAGGCGGTACAGGCCACCGAAAAACTGCGCTGGACGCTGGTGAAAACCGAACAGGGACCGGCCCTGGAAGTGCATAACCCGACGCCCTACCACCTGAACTTCGATTCGGTGGAGCTGCTGGCGGCGGGCCAACGCCATGCCAAGCCGGTCGGTGAGACGGCAGTCGCGAACATGGTCAATCCGCAGGCCAGCAACCGTTTCCCCCTGCCCAGCCTGAAGTCGACGCCGAGTGCCGGCGCCCAGGTCGAATTCCAGGTCATCGACGACTACGGCGCCCGGCACACGCACAAGGCCCAGGTCATGCCATGACGGGCTGACCCCATAACCGGCGTCCCTCGAACGCCCACCCGTAACGACACCTCCGGCCCCGTCGCGATCCACAACGCGCGACGGCAGGGAACGGCTTGCCCGAATCCGGCAATACACAAGGTTTGGAACGTTAGTGATGAGATCGAAGACACAACCTGTAGCCGGCGGATCGCGTCCCGCGCGCAGCCGCCTGGCCCACGTCATTCACAGCCTCCTGCTGTTGGGCGCCGGCAGCGTCCTGGCCGCCGACGAGGTCGAGCAGGTGGAGTTCAACCCGGCCTTCTTTCCGGGAGGTGGCGGGCAGATCGACATCTCGCGCTTCAACGAAGGCAATGTGGTCCTGCCGGGACATTATCGTGCCGATATCAGCGTCAACGGCGGCTGGATCGGCCGCGACGAACTGACCTTCGCCGGTGTCGAGGGCCAGAAAAACGCGCAGCTGTGCCTGGATCGCGCCCTGCTGATCAGGCTCGGGATCGACCTCGACGGGGTGGCACAAAAGGCCGCCGACGCTGGCGAAACCGTTCCGCCGCCGTTACCGAGTACACCGGCCTGCGGCGATATCAGTACCTATCTACCCGGCGCCAGCGCCCGCTTCGATGCCGGCGAAAGCCGCCTGGACCTGCAAGTCCCGCAGATCTACCTGTCACGCAAGGCACGCGGTTATGTCAGTCCCGAGCACTGGGACACCGGCGTGAACGCGGCGTTCGTCCGCTACGACGCCAACGGCTTCATGAACAACAACCAGGGCCGCTCATCGTTCTCCAACTCCCTGCGGCTGAACACCGGTCTCAACCTGGAGGGTTGGCACCTGCGGCACAACGGCGCCTACAGCAGCAACGATGCCGGCGGCAGCTACCAGAGCAGCGCCACCTATGTGCAACGGGAACTGCCCGGGCTGCAATCGCAATTCATGACCGGCGAGATCTACACCACCGGCGAGTTGTTCGACAGCCTGCGCATGCGCGGCGCCAGCCTGGCCACCGACGATCGCATGCTGCCCGACTCGCAGACCGGCTATGCGCCCATCGTCCGTGGCGTGGCCGAGACCAACGCCCGGGTCAGCGTACGCCAGCGCGGCATCCTGCTCGACGAAACCACGGTGGCCCCCGGGCCGTTCGTGCTTGACGACCTGTTCCCCACCGGCTACGGCGGCGACCTGGAAGTCACCGTCACCGAGGCTGACGGGCGCCAGCGGCAATTCATCGTGCCTTTCGCTTCCGATGTGAAACTGCTCCGACCGGGTTACAGCCGCTACTCGTTGAGCGTGGGCGAAATGGCCGAGCTCGGCGTCAACAGCAATCCCTGGCTGAGCCAGGGCACCTTCCAGTACGGCCTCAACAACCTGCTGACCGGCTATGCCGGGGCCCTGGCCTCGGAAGGCTATAACTCGCAAATCCTCGGCACCGCCCTCAACACCCCGGTGGGAGCGATTTCGCTGGATCTGACCTCCTCCCATGCCCAACTGCCGGGGAATGGCAACCGCCGGGGCCAGAGTCTGCAGGCCCGCTACAACAAGAACTTCGCCGACACCGGGACCAACTTCGCCCTCGGGGCCTTCCGTTACTCCACCGACGGTTTCCTCACCGCGCGGGATACCGCGCGACTGCGCGAACTGGCCCGCGACGGCGGCAACCTGGACAATATCAGCCGGGTACGCGAACGCCTGGATATCAGCATCAACCAGAGCCTGGAGCGGGGTTCGCTGTTCCTTACCGGCTCGTCGCAGAACTACTGGAACCGCAAGGGCGGCAGCCTGAGCTTCAGCGCCGGCTACAGCAGCAACTGGCAACGCCTGAACTACACCTTCAGTGCCCAGCGTACCCGCGACCTGCTGACCGAACGCAGCAGCAACCAGATCGACCTCACCATCAGCCTGCCGCTGGGCTACTCGAACCGTGCGCCGAATCTATCGAGCACGCTGACCCACGGCGACCGGCAAAACAGCATCCGCACTGGCCTCAGCGGCACCTGGGGCGAACGCAACGAGATCAACTACGGCGCTTCGGCCAGCCACGCCGACAATGGCATCGGCAACAGTTTCAACGCCGACCTGCAGTACCGCAGCCGCTACGCCCAGGCCTCCACCAGCTACAGCCAGGGCAACGGCTACCACTCGCAATCGCTAGGCCTGTCCGGCGGCCTGGTGGCCCATGCCGACGGCCTGACCCTGACCCCGGAACTGGGCGACACCTTCGGCCTGGTCAACGCGCCCGGAGCCAAGGGCGCCTGGGTCGGCGGCAATAACGCGCAGGTGGACGATAACGGCTACGCGGTGGTGCCACACCTCACGTCGTACCGCCAGAACGTGGTCGAGCTGGACCCCGGGGACATGTCCCACGACGTGGAGCTCAAGTCCGCCTCGCACAACGTCGCGCCCCGGGCCGGTTCCGTGGTGGTGATGAAGTACGAGACCAGCAGCGGGCGGGCCTTGATCATCAATGCCCTGCGCGAGGATGGCAGCCCGCTGCCCTTCGGTGCCGATGTGTTCGATGAAAGCGGCGCCAGCACGGGCGTGGTCGGGCAGAGCAGCAAGGCGTTTGTCCGGGTACCGCGCGATAGCGGCCAACTGACGGTCAAGTGGGGCTCGGCCAGCACGGACGTCTGCCGGATCACCTATGACCTGGGCACGCTCGCCGACTCGAACGGTTTACGTCAGATGGATGGGGAATGCCGGGCCGCCATGACCGATACGCCTCGGTCGGGGCCGTCGGATACCGCTGCGGATGAGGCTTGATCATGGTCGCCCATACCTGCTTCGCAAACGCCCCTGTCGACAGATTCCAGACCTTACTTCACGCGAGACAGAAAATGAAACGCCCCCTCCAGTCAGTTTGCGCATTGCTGATCCTTTCACTGCCGGTGGCGGCTCAAGCGGCGTGCAACTATTACCCAAACAACCCGCGCAACGGCGCGACTTTTCCAGCCACTATCAGCGTGCCGTCAAGTCTGGCAGTGGGAGCCCTGATAGCAAAAGCCACCTTTGGTGGTACATACCCCAGCGGCGTCAGCACCTGCAGCCCTCCCATCATGCAGCAAACAACCGGGCGATATACAAGCGCCGATTTGGTGACGCTTCCTGGTGTGGGAGGTGTCTATCGAACCAATGTTCCAGGGATTGGCATACGGGTCTATGCGACGCTCAGGTGGGGGAGCCCCTACTTGCTGCCCCTCCACAGCAGCTCGACGTCACTGACCTATACAAGCTATGAACACACCATCGTCACGATGGAGGCCCAGTTCTACAAAATAGGGAACGTATCAAACGGTACGGTCCCCGGCGCAAATCTCATGGTGAACAGCTGGGATGGGCGCACCATCCACACGGTTCTACTGAACAACCCCGTCAGCTTCGTCACCCCCACCGCCACCTGTGACCTCGCCGCTGGCGACGTCAGCCGCGTGATCGCGCTGGACCCCGTGCGGATCTCGAACTTCACCGGCATCTCGATCGGCACCAAGAATTTCGACCTGACCGCCAACTGCAGCAATGCCTCGAACGTCACCTTCAGATTCACCGGCACGCCGGACCCCGGAAACTCCGCGCTCTTTGCCAATAGCACAGGTTCGGCTCGCGGTGTTGCGCTATGGCTGCATACACCGGGCCAGACGGTAAGCAACAACAGTACTCGCACCGTCGCGGTTTCAGGCAACCGGGCCGTGCTACGCATGGGGGCGGAGTATCACAAGACCACCGGCACCCTGACCAAAGGCTCACTGGCAAGTACCGTTACCGTCAACATCACTTACAACTGAGCCAGCAGAGCGCTCGTGGCAATGCTCGATGAATGCAACGCATCAATCTCTTACCTGACAAGGAAACCTGCGATGAAAACACCTCTTTTCGTATTGTCCCTACTGGTTGCCGCCACCACGATCACCGGCACTACCCAGGCTGCCACAACCGGCAGTCTAAGGTTCACAGGGAATATCGAGGGTGGCACCTGCAACCTGGACCCATTCGATGTCAGCCGCTTGATCGAGTTACCCCCGGTTAAGGTCAGCGACTTCAATAGCTCTAACTCAGCAGGGCTCAGGACATTCAACCTGACCGCCAACTGCGACGCAGATATCAGAAATGTCACCTTCACCTTTAACGGCACACCGGCCTCTTCCGGGCAATACTTCGCCAATATCGGCGGCACCGCCACCGGCGTCGCTACAGCGATTCAATCGCGTATCGGGGGAGTTGCCTCCAACATCCCGGCCAACGGCAACGCTGCCGATCGCGGGAGAACCATTCCCACAAGCGCTGGCAAGGCGGTACTGCCCATGGGCGCGGAATACAGAAAGATCGTCATCGGCAGCGTCACCAAAGGCACGCTGAGCACCACGATCTCTGTGACCATTACCTACAACTGACACCCCAAGCCCTATCAGGCCGCCACCTCCCGTCGGCCCGCCAGAACGGACAACACCCGATGAAGACCTACCTGATACCCCTGGCGCTGGCGCTCGCAACCATCGCCCCGGCTTCGGCCACGGAAACCCTGAACCCGGGCAATCTGCGCTTCGAAGGCACTGTCGAGGGCGGCACCTGCAACCTGATTGCCGAGGACCTCGAGCGCGCCATCTCCCTGCCACCGGTCAAGATCGATGACTTCGCGGGCGTCGAGTCGGCGGGCCACAAGCCCTTCGAGCTGAGCGCCCGCTGCGACTCCGATATCACCAGCGTCACCTTCACGTTCCATGGCACGCCGGCCTCCTCGGATGGCGCCCGCTTCGCCAACACCGGCGATGTCAGCGGCCTGGCGCTGTGGCTGTACTCGCAGCTGGGGGGCGTGCGACAGACCATCCGCGCCGACGGCAACGACAATACCCGCACCCTGACGCCGAGCGGCGGCCAGGCGGTGCTGCCACTGGGGGCGGCCTACTGGAAGTCCGGCGTGGTCAGCGAAGGCAAGCTGGAAAGCCTGGCGACGGTGGACGTCACCTACAACTGAGGCATGCGCCCTGCGCCAAGGCCCTGTCCGCTAGCCGGCAGTGGCCTGCAACCCCGCCAGCAACAGGCGCTGGTACAACTCGTCACGCAGGCCCTGGGGCTGCGCCAGCCCCATGCGCTCCAGATGTGCCGGGAATGCCGACGGCTCGGGCGCGTCCAGCGTCGCCTTGCCCAACTCAAGTGCCTCGGTGAGCTTGAATTTGCTCTTGAGCCAGTTCAGCGCCCGCAGCAGATCCCGCTCCTCCACGCTGAAATCACAGCCCAGCGGATACTCCGGGAACAACTGCGGGTGACGCGCGCGAATCGCCTGCAAACGTTGCGGGCTGTTATCGGCAAACCGCGAATCGAGACGGAAATTCCCCGGCAGCTTGCCGACTTTTTGCGCCTGCTCGATCAGCTCCGACTGAAAGCGCGAATCGGCGATATTCAGCAACGCTTCGATGACCTGGACGTCGGTCTTGCCGCGCAGATCGGCAATGCCGTACTCGGTCACCACGATATCCCGCAGATGCCGGGGGATGGTGCAATGCCCATACTCCCAGACGATGTTCGAACTGACCTCGCCGCCCGACTCGCGCCAGCTGCGCAGGATCAGGATCGAGCGCGCGCCCTCCAGCGCATGGCCCTGGGCCACGAAGTTGTACTGCCCGCCGACACCGCTGAGCACCCGGCCGTCTTCGAGCTGGTCGGCCACCCCCGCGCCCAGCAACGTCATGGTGAAGGCGCTGTTGATAAAGCGTGCGTCGAGACGCTGCAGGCGCTTGAGTTCTTCCTGGCCAAACAGCTCGTTGATATAGCTGATGGCGGTCATGTTGAACTCGCCCAGCTTGTCCCGGGACAGCTCGTGCAGGCGCTGATAAAAACTGCGCGGGCCGAGAAAGAAGCCGCCATGCACCGCAATACCGCCCGTCTGCAGGGCACTGTCGAGGGTTCCGGCATTGGCCTGGCGTTGCTGCTCAAGGTCGGCGTAGACCTTGCGCCGCACGATACCCGCGTCCACCAGCACCAGCAGGCCATTGACGAACATCTCGCTGCAACCGTAAAGCCCCTTGGCAAACGACTCGATGCCACCCTCCTTGTCGAGCAGCGCCTTCCAGGGGGACAGGTCGATATCCGCCAGCAAGGCCTGGTAACCCTCGTTGTCCGCCTGACGGGCCAGCAAGGCACCGGTCAAGGCGTCGCCCATGGAGCCGATGCCGATCTGAAGGGTGCCACCATCGCGCACCAGGGTGCTGGCGTGCAGACCGATAAAATGGTCCTGGGTGTCCACCGGCATATTCGGGGTGGAGAACAGGGTGCTGCGTTCCGGCTCGTCGATCAGCAGGTCGAAGGCATCACGGCTGAGTTCGGAATCCCCGGGCATATACGGCAGATCGCTGTGAACCTGCGCCAGCACTAGGATGGTCTCCCCGGCGGCGCGGCGGCGGGCGATCATCGGCAACAGGTCGAGGGTAATGTCCGGATTGCAGCTCAGGCTCAGGTGCCCGGGATGTTCCGGCGCCTCGGCCACCAGTTGCGCGATCAGGTTCAGGCCGGCGGCGTTGATATCGCGGGCGGCATGGCTGTAGTTGCTGCTGACGTAGTCTTGCTGGGCCTGCGTGCTGTGCAACAGGCTGCCGGGCTGCATGAAGAACTGCTGGACGTGGATATTCGGCGGCAGGCTGTCCCGGCGCAGGTCGGCGAGGAAATCCAGTTCGGGGTAGTCGCCGAATACTCGTTCGACAAAGGGTTCGAGGAAACGCCGCTGCAAACCGTCGCCCAGGGATGGGCGACCGAGACTCAAGGCCGTATAGATCGTCAGCCGACGCTCCGGCAATTGCCTGATGCGCTGGTAGAGCGCGTTGATAAAGCGGTTGGGTTTGCCCAGGCCCAACGGGCTGGCCATGTGGATATGTGCCGGCAGCCGTGCCAGCACCTCATCGACCGCACGTTCGATAGAACAGGATTGCACCATCGGATCCTCCTCGCCTTTCCGTGAATTGAGGTTCGACCGAGCTTGCCGGGAATCTGCTGAAAATGACAGCCCACAGACACAGGTTCGGGTTTTCACCAGATGCAAAAAAGCCGCTCGTAAGCGGCTTTTTCAGAGACGATCGGTCTTATTTCAACCCGGACATTTTCTCGATCGCACCTTTGAGCTCGTCATCGGAGCAATCGGCGCAGGTGCCTTTTGGCGGCATCGCGTTAAGGCCGGTGATGGCCTTGGCCAGCAGGCCGCTGAGGCCGCCTTGGTGATCGGCGCGATCTTTCCAGGCCGCGGCGTCGCCGATTTTCGGCGAACCCAGCAAACCAGTGCCGTGGCAGGCGTTGCAATGTTTGGCAATCACTTCATCCGGCGTCTTGGCACCACCGCCACCGCCCACGGTAGCCGCCACTTCCATGCCTTTACACTCTTCGCCCTGGACACACACCTTGCCCACCGGCTCCAGGCGCTTGGCAATGTCGTCATTGATGGTCGAAGCCTGAGCGCTGATGGCCCACAGGGCGACTACGGTTGCTGGTACGGCCAGCATTTTCATAATTGGATTCACGCGTACACCCTCAATGGTGGCTAATCACGCCCGCAACCACGGTTTCGCAGGCGGCGTGAGTATAACGGTTCGATTGCCACTGCGAAACAACCCTAATAGTCACAAGGGTATTAGCAAGTGGCCAATCAATACTACCGGGCGCCTTGAAATCCCTGACCTGACGCCTCTCTGTTAAAAATTCGCCGGTGTCGCTGCGCTGATTAGTCGCGCGGGGGTATCGAACGGGTTGCGGAAGCGATGCGGCTTGGTGCTTTCAAAATAGTAGCTGTCGCCCGCTTCGAGGACGAAAGTTTCTGCACCCACCACCAATTCCAGTCGACCTTCCAGCAAAATGCCAGTCTCTTCGCCTTCATGGGTGAGCATTTCCTCTCCGGTATCGGCACCTGGAGGATAGATCTCATTGAGAAAAGCGATAGCACGGCTGGGATGAGCACGACCGACCAGCTTCATGGTCACGGCACCATCGGAGATATCGATCAGCTCGTTGGCCTTGTAGACGATCTGGGTCGGTTTTTCCTGGAGGATTTCTTCGGAAAAGAACTCGACCATGGACATGGGAATGCCGCCAAGCACCTTCCTCAGCGAACTGATCGAGGGGCTGACGCTGTTTTTCTCAATCATTGAAATGGTGCTATTGGTGACGCCCGCGCGTTTGGCGAGTTCACGCTGAGACAGACCTTTCAGTTTACGGATGGATTGCAGTCGTTCACCGACGTCCAATACGGCAGCCTCCCAGGGATTCAGGCGATGTTGTAATTGAGCGATATCATGGCATAGCGTTCAGTATTTACAACACTCAGGGCCGAATCCTGGTCGGCGGGACGATCTGTGGCGCGGCGGGTTGCCCGTTAGCTCCCGGTGTAGAGCAGTGGCACCCGGCGCAGGTTGCAGAAGATCTGATAAGGAATGGTCTCGGCCCGGGCCGCGACCTCACTGGCCAGGATGTTCTTGCCCCACAACTCCACCGTCGAGCCCAACCCGGCCTGGGGCACGTCGGTCAGATCGATGCACAGCATGTCCATCGACACCCGGCCCAGCAGTTGGCTCGGCTGGCCCGCCACCAGCACCGGCGTGCCGGTCGGTGCGTGACGCGGATAGCCGTCGGCATAACCCATCGCAACCACGCCAACCCGCGTCGGCCTGGACGTCACGAACAGGCCGCCGTAGCCCACCGGCTCACCCGCCGGCAGCTCGCGCACACTGATGACTTTCGACTCCAGGGTCATGACCGGCTGCAAACGCGCGGCGACAGGGTTTTCTTCTTCGAAAGGCGTCGAGCCGAACAGCAGGATGCCGGGACGTACCCAGTCGCTGGAAATCTGCGGCCAACCGAGCACCGCCGGAGAGTTGCGCAGGCTGACCTCAGCCGACAAACCCTGGCGCGCGGCCTCGAAGGTCGCCACCTGTTCGGCGCTGCGCTGGCTGCCCAGCTCATCGGCGCGGGCGAAGTGGCTCATCAGGACGATTTTCGCCACTTTGCCGCTGGCCTGCAGGCGCTGGTAAGCCGCCTGATAATCAGCCGGTTCCAGCCCCACCCGGTGCATGCCCGAGTCGAGTTTGAGCCAGACATTGATCGGCTTGGCCAACACCGCCTGCTCGATGGCCTCCAGCTGCCAGAGCGCATGCACCACGCACCAGAAGTCGTGCTCGACGATCAGTGGCAGTTCGGCGGCCTCGAAAAAGCCCTCCAGCAACAGGATCGGCGCGCGAATACCCCCGGCCCGTAACTCGAGGGCCTCCTCGATACAGGCCACGGCAAAACCATCGGCCTCGGCTTCCAGGGTCTGGGCACAGCGCAGCGCGCCATGACCATAGGCATCGGCCTTGATCACCGCGAGGGTTCGGGCACCCGAGACTTCGCGGGCCAATTGGTAGTTGTGACGAAGGGCTTGGAGGTCGATCAGGGCACGGGCAGGACGCATGGCGGCAAACTTCTGGACGGTCAACGAGGAAAAAAACCGGTGCGAAAAGCAGTGAGACCGCCATCACACCGGGAGAGGGATCGTACTTAAGGCAGAGCGGCCACGACCGACAGCTCGACCAGGATTTCCGGTTCGCACAGCTTCGACTCAACCGTGGCACGGGCCGGCGCGACGCCTTTGGGCAGCCACTTGTCCCAGACCGAATTCATCCCGGCGAAGTCGGCATCGATGTCTTTCAGGTAGATCGTCACCGACAGCAACCTGCTCTTGTCGGTACCCGCCAGATCCAGCAAACGCTCGATATTGCCGAGGGCTTCACGGGTCTGGGTTTCAATCCCGGCGCTCATGTTGTCGCCAACCTGCCCCGCCAGATACACGGCACCGCTGTGAACAACGATCTGGCTCAGACGTTCATTGGTGAGCTGGCGCTGGATTGCCATGTTTTGCAGTCTCCTGGGGCGTTTTGCCGTAACGGGAAATATCGAGGCCTTCGGCACTGATCTGCGGCTTTTTCTTCGCCATCAGGTCAGCCAACAGGCGACCGGAGCCACAAGCCATGGTCCAGCCGAGCGTACCGTGACCGGTGTTCAGGAACAGATTGCGGAATGAGGTCGCCCCCACGATCGGCGTACCGTCGGGAGTGGTCGGACGCAAACCGGTCCAGAAACTGGCTTGCTCGAGGTCGCCGCCCTGAGGATAAAGATCGCCGACGATCATCTCCAGCGTTTCGCGCCGTTTCGGATTCAGCGACAGGTCAAAACCGGCGATTTCCGCCATGCCACCGACGCGGATGCGGTTGTCGAAACGGGTGATCGCGACCTTGTAGGTTTCATCAAGGATAGTCGAAGTCGGGGCCATGGCCGGGTTGGTGATCGGCACGGTCAGCGAATAGCCCTTGAGGGGGTAGACCGGCGCCTTGATCCCCAGCGGCTTGAGCAACTGCGGCGAATAACTGCCCAGCGCCAGTACGTAGCGGTCGGCGGTTTCCAGCTTGCCGTCGATCCACACGCCGTTGATGCGGTCACCCGCATGGTCGAGCCGTTGAATGTCCTGGCCGAAGCGGAATTCCACACCGAGCTTGATGGCCATTTCGGCCAGGCGGCTGGTGAACATCTGGCAGTCGCCGGTCTGGTCGTTCGGCAGGCGCAGGGCGCCGGCGAGGATATCGGTGACGCTGGCCAGGGCCGGTTCGACCCGGGCAATGCCGGCGCGGTCGAGCAATTCGTAAGGGACACCGGACTCTTTCAGTACCGCGATGTCTTTTGCCGCGCCATCGAGTTGCGCCTGGGTGCGGAACAACTGGGTGGTCCCCAGGCTACGGCCTTCGTAGGCAATCCCGGTTTCGGCGCGCAGTTCGTCGAGGCAGTCACGGCTGTACTCGGACAGGCGGACCATGCGCTCCTTGTTCACCGCATAACGACTGGCGGTGCAGTTGCGCAGCATCTGTGCCATCCACAGGTACTGGTCGATATCGGCGGTGGCCTTGATCGCCAGCGGCGCGTGGCGCTGCAGCAACCACTTGATGGCCTTGAGCGGCACGCCCGGGGCGGCCCAGGGCGAGGCATAACCGGGCGAGACCTGGCCGGCGTTGGCGAAACTGGTCTCCATGGCCGCGGCCGGCTGACGGTCGACCACCACCACTTCGAAACCGGCCCGCGCCAGATAATAAGCACTGGTGGTACCAATGACGCCGCTACCCAATACCAGAACTCGCATGTGTCTATTCCTCAATCCGCGGCCAGGCGCCGATGTTTAATGTTCAAAGCCAAGATGCGCGCAGTGTAAAAAACAATAGCCAGTGCTTTTCACTATATAAGTGCCTATATTTGGCGAGAATTCTCGGCACTATCGCTTTTGACGGAGGGGCATTCCCTAATGAGAACCAACCATCAGACCAAGCGCGAGCTGGACAAGATCGACCGCAATATCCTGCGCATCCTGCAGGCCGACGGGCGCATCTCGTTCACTGAGCTTGGCGAAAAGGTCGGACTGTCCACCACGCCCTGCACCGAGCGGGTTCGCCGGCTGGAGCGCGAAGGCATCATCATGGGCTACAACGCCCGGTTGAACCCGCAGCACCTCAAGGGCAGCCTGCTGGTGTTCGTCGAGATCAGCCTCGACTACAAGTCGGGCGACACCTTCGAAGAATTCCGACGTGCCGTGCTGAAATTGCCCCATGTGCTGGAATGCCACCTGGTCTCGGGGGATTTCGACTACCTGGTGAAAGCACGGATTTCCGAGATGGCTTCCTACCGCAAGCTGCTCGGCGACATCCTGCTCAAGCTGCCCCACGTTCGGGAGTCCAAGAGCTATATCGTGATGGAAGAAGTGAAGGAGAGCCTGAACCTGCCGATTCCGGATTGAGCCTAGACCAGTACCTGACGCGTGGTAGCGATGTATTCGTGCACCTGCTGCTCGGCCCGTGGATGAATCATCTCCACGGGACGTCGGCCATTGGGGCAAGGCAACGTCGGCGTCGTGCCGAACAAACGACAGATCAGCGGGCGCTCGTCATACACAGTGCAACCGTTCGGTCCCAGGTGCACGCAATTGAGCTCGTCCAGCGCCGCTTCCTGCTCGGCGGCGGTCTTGCGCGGCAGGCGGGCCATCTCCTCGGACGAAGTGGTCACCGGACCGCAGCAGTCGTGACAGCCCGGCACGCAGTCGAACGACGGAATTTGCTGACGCAGAAAGCGGATTTTCTGACTGTTGCAACTCATCGAACGACGACCGGAAAGAAGAACAAGCGCGTATTTTGCCTGAAAAGACCACTCCCGGCAGCAAACCTGCTCATCTGAAGTAACACGGTCCCCTGTAGGAGCCGGCTTGCCGGCGATCAGGCCCTTGAGTCATGCGCCCGCTGGCAAGCCGGGCTCCCACAAGTTTCGCGTCAAGAACGCCAGAACGGTTTCAAACCTTCTTTCCGGGCCTGCTCCGGGCTCAATCCGATATCGCTCAGTTCCTCGGGCGTAAGTGCAAGCAAGGTCTTGCGGGTACGCAGACGATGCCAGAACAGACCCATGGCACCGAAGGCCGGAGCGCCGCCACGGGCGGAAGACGCCATGACTACCCGCTCGTGCTCGATCACCAGTTCCTGACTGCGCAACACCAGACGCACATCGCTCATGCCGTTCATTACCTCTGCTCCTTTGTTACTCGGTTGCCATGAGTACATAGAATGGGTGAGCGGCCAAAACCATTACAGATTCAATCAATTTTTATTAATTCAATACAGATCTCGCCAAAGCGCGACTGAATCCTGTATTTTCTTCCTATCTGTACCGTCCAACGCTTTCCACCGTCGCCGAGAACTGCGCCATGACCCTCTACGTCAACCTTGCCGAACTGCTTGGAACCCGCATAGAACAGGGTTTCTATCGCCCCGGAGACCGCCTGCCTTCTGTACGGGCGTTGAGCGTGGAGCACGGTGTCAGTTTGAGTACGGTGCAGCAGGCCTACCGCGTCCTGGAAGACAGCGGGCTGGCCCAACCAAAACCCAAGTCCGGCTACTTCGTACCCGTAGGCCGCGAACTACCGGCGTTGCCGGTCATCGGCCGACCGGCACAACGCCCTGTTGATATCTCGCAATGGGAACAGGTGCTGGAACTGATTCGCGCCGTCCCTCGCGAGGACACCGTACAGTTGGGCCGCGGCATGCCCGACATCGACAGCCCGACCCTGAAACCGCTGCTGCGCAGCCTGGCTCAGATCAGCCGCCGCCAGGACATGCCCGGCCTGTCCTACGACAATATCCACGGCAACTTCGGGCTGCGCGAACAGGTGGCGCGCCTGCTGCTCGACTCCGGCTGCCAGCTCGGCCCCCAAGATCTGGTGATCACCACCGGCTGCCACGAGGCCCTGTCCACCAGCATCCGCTCCATCTGCGAGCCGGGGGACATCGTCGCGGTGGACTCACCCAGCTTCCACGGCGCCATGCAGACCCTCAAGGGCTTGGGTATGAAGGCCCTGGAAATCCCCACCGACCCGATCACCGGCATCAGCCTCGACGCCCTGGAACTGGCCCTCGAGCAGTGGCCGATCAAGGCCATACAGTTGACCCCCAACTGCAACAACCCGCTGGGCTACATCATGCCGGAGTCGCGCAAACGCGCCCTGCTGACCCTGGCCCAGCGCTTCGACGTGGCGATTATCGAAGACGATGTGTATGGCGAACTGGCCTACACCTACCCGCGTCCGCGCACCATCAAGTCCTTCGATGAAGACGGTCGCGTGCTGCTCTGCAGCTCCTTCTCCAAGACCCTTGCCCCGGGCCTGCGCATCGGCTGGGTCGCGCCCGGCCGCTACCTCGAGCGAGTGCTGCACATGAAGTACATCAGCACCGGCTCCACGGCCCCGCAGCCACAGCTGGCAATCGCCGACTTCCTCAGAAACGGCCACTTCGAGCCGCATCTGCGACGCATGCGCAGCCAATACCAGCGCAACCGCGACCTGATGATCGACTGGATCAGCCGTTATTTTCCCGCCGGTACCCGCGCCAGTCGCCCCCAGGGCAGCTTCATGCTCTGGGTCGAACTGCCCGAAGGGTTCGATGCCCTGCGCCTGAACCGGGCGCTGCAGGACCAGGGCGTGCAGATCGCGGTGGGCAGCATCTTTTCCGCCTCGGGCAAATACCGTAACTGCCTGCGCATGAACTACGCTGCCAAGCCAACGCCACTGATCGAAGAGGCTGTGCGCAAGGTCGGCGCGGCCGCGATCAAATTACTGGCACAAAACGAGAGCAGTATCGATTGACCTTTACCCGCCGGAAAGCGTCCATATGCCGACACCTACCGACCCGGGGCGATGACCATTGAAAGCCTGCTTGCTGCTCATTGCCTTGCTGTTGGGCGGATGCGCGACCCTGGATATTCCACGGCTTCCCAGCCAGGCCCTGGCGGCGAGCGAATCGAGCTTCGGTCGTTCGATCCAGGAACAGGCCGCACCCTGGCAGGGGCGCTCGGGTTTTCGCCTGCTGCCCAACGGCAGCGAGGCGTTCAGGGCCCGGGCCGAATTGATCCGCAATGCCCAGGTCAGCCTGGATTTGCAGTACTACATTGTCCATGACGGCCTGAGCACCCGCATGTTGGTGGATGAACTGCTCGAGGCCGCCGATCGCGGCGTACGGGTGCGCATCCTGCTGGACGACACCACCAGCGACGGGCTCGACTCGGTCATCGGCACCCTCGCCGCCCATCCGAATATCCAGATCCGCCTGTTCAATCCGCTGAACCTGGGCCGCAGCACCGGTGCCACGCGTACCCTGGGCCGTTTGTTCAACCTGTCGCAGCAACATCGGCGGATGCACAACAAGCTGTGGCTGGCCGACAACAGCGCGGCCATCGTCGGCGGCCGCAACCTCGGGGACGAATATTTCGGCGCCCAGCCGGACCTGAACTTCACCGACATCGACCTGCTCGGCTTCGGCCCCGTGGCCGAACAACTCGGACACAGCTTCGACCAGTACTGGAACAGCGCCCTGAGCGCGCCCATTGGCGACTTCCTCTCAAACCCACCGTCCGCGGTGGAACTGGCCAAGGCCCGACAACAGCTCAAGGATTCGCTGGGCAGCTATCGCCAGCACAATACCGCCCTGTACCTGAAGCTTCGGGCCTACAAGAGCGAGCCGCGCATGGATATCTGGCGCCGTGAGCTGATCTGGGCCTGGAGCGAGGCGCTGTGGGACGCACCGAGCAAGGTCCTGGCCAGGGACGAGCCTGATCCACGCTTGTTGCTGGCCACACAGTTGGCGCCGGAACTGAAGAACGTCCATACCGAACTGATGATGATTTCCGCCTACTTCGTGCCTGGTCAACCGGGGCTGGTCTACCTGGCCGGGCGCGCCGATGCAGGGGTCTCGGTCAGCCTGCTGACCAATTCGCTGGAGGCCACCGACGTGCCTGCCGTGCACGGCGGTTACGCGCCTTACCGCAAGGCGTTGCTGGAACACGGCGTGAAACTCTTCGAACTGCGGCGCCAGCCCGGGGAGCGTGGCGGCAGCGGGCCGCACCTGTTTCATAGCGCGTCCTACAAAGGCTCGGACTCCAGCCTGCACAGCAAGGCGATGATTTTCGACCGGCAGAAATCCTTTATCGGTTCATTCAACTTTGACCCGCGCTCGGTACTGTGGAACACCGAAGTCGGCGTCCTGGTGGACAGTCCGGAGCTGGCGGAACACGTTCGGGCCCTGGCCTTGCGCGGCATGGCCCCGGCCCTGAGCTACCAGCCGCGCCTGGAGCAGGGACAGATTGTCTGGGTCACCGAGGACCACGGACAGCTCCACGAGCTGCACCACGAGCCGGGCAACTGGTGGCGCCGGTTCAACGCCTGGTTCGCCAACCATATCGGATTGGAGCGCATGCTCTGAAGGTTCACGAGGCCTGACCTGTGGGAGCAAGCTTGCTCGCGATCAGCCGGCAGGCTGATGTTTCGGCGGTGCCCGGGAGCCCGTCATCGCGAGCAAGCTTGCTCCTACAGGGGCGTGGTCGGCTGTGCCGTGCCGAAGGCCCCTTGGCGCAACAGCAACACCAGCAGGCCCAAGGCCCCGGCCGCCATGAACAACGGCAAGGCATGCCCGCTGATCCACTGGCTGCCCGCACCCGCCACCAACGGCCCGATCAGGCAGCCGATACCCCACAACTGCGCCACATGGGCGTTGGCCCGCACCAGCGCGTCGTCGCGATAACGCTCGCCGATCAGGATCAACGACAAGGTGAACAGCCCGCCCGCGCTGGCACCGAACAGCACCCACAGCGGCCAGATCAGCAAGGTGTCGAGTAGCAGCGGCACCGCCAGGCTCGACAACATCAGCGCCAGGGCACAACCGGTGAACAACGCGCGCCGGGACAGCCGGTCGGCCAAGGCGCCAATCGGCAGTTGCAACAAGGCATCGCCCACCACCACGGTGCTGACCATCGCCAAGGCGATATCCGCCGTAAAGCCTTGGCGCAGGCAGTACACCGGCAGCAAGGTCAGAATCATCGCCTCGAAAGCGGCAAACAGCGAAATGGCCCAGGCAATGGCCGGCAAACCCCGGCAGAAGCCCAGCAAGTCCGCCAGGGTGACGCGATTGGACTCCGTGGTTGGCGCACCGCTGCGCCCCAGCAACAGAAATGGCGCGACCACCAGCAAACCCACGCCAACCCAGAAGCCGTAATCGCCTTCCGTGCCCACGGCGGCCAGCAGCAGCGGACCGGACAACTGGCTCAGCGCATAAGTACTGCCATACAGCGCCACCAGGCGTCCGCGCCATTGTTCGACCACCAGTTGATTGATCCAGCTTTCGCCGAGGATGAAGACGATGGTCAGGATCACCCCGATCATCAGGCGCAGCACCAGCCACACCGGGTAGCTGGGCAGCAGCGCCAGCAAACCGATGGACAAGGCCCCGGCCCATAGGCAGAGGGCCATCAGCCGGGCAGTGCCGAAGCGCGCCGCCAGATGGCTGGAGATACTGGCGCCGAGCAAGACCCCGATGGCCGGCATCGCCGCCATCACGCCAATGGCAAAAGAGCCATAACCCCAGCTTTCCAGCCGCAGGGACACCAACGGCATGCTCACGCCCAGTGCCAGCCCGACACTGAGTACCGAAGCCAGCACGGCGAAATAAGTCGCCCAACGCATGTTCCACGCTCCTGTGGATAGTTTCTGTTCAAGACGACACAGCCGGACTTCCTTGCGGAGAGTCCGGCTGTGTTTATTGGGGATACCCGATCACAGACACAAAATTCTGATCAACCCCCGGCCTGTAGGAATTGGCTTGCCAGCGATGAGGCCCGCAGACCTTGCATTGCCCTTACAGACGCCATCGCCAGCAAGCCGGCTCCCACAAGTTTCGCTGCGGTCTCAAGAGCCGAGGCGTTACAACTTGATCCAGGTCGCCTTCAGCTCGGTGTACTTGTCGAACGCGTGCAGCGACTTGTCACGGCCGTTACCCGACTGCTTGAAGCCGCCGAACGGTGCGGTCATGTCGCCGCCATCGTACTGGTTCACCCACACACTGCCGGCCCGCAGGGCCTTGGCGGTCAGGTGCGCCTTGGAGATGTTCGCGGTCCAGACCGCCGCCGCCAGGCCATAGGGCGTGTCGTTGGCAATGCTGATCGCCTCTTCCACGCTGTCGAAGGCAATCACCGACAGCACCGGGCCGAAGATTTCTTCCTGGGCGATCTTCATCGCGTTGCTCACGCCATCAAAGATGGTCGGTTCGACGTAGGTACCACCGGTTTCCTGCAGGGTCCGCTTGCCACCGGCCACCAGCTTGGCGCCATCGGCATGACCCGATTCGATATACGACAGCACGGTGTTCATCTGCTGGGTATCCACCAGGGCACCGACATTGGTCTCCGGGTCCAGCGGGTTACCCGGCTTCCAGGCCTTCAGCGCTTCGATCACCAGCGGCAGGAAGCGGTCCTTGATCGAACGCTCCACCAGCAGGCGCGAACCGGCGGTGCAGACTTCGCCCTGGTTGAAGGCAATGGCGCTGGCCGCGGATTCGGCGGCGGCCTGCAGGTCCGGAGCATCGGCAAAGACGATGTTCGGGCTCTTGCCGCCGGCTTCGAGCCAGACGCGCTTCATGTTGGACTCGCCGGAGTAGATCAGCAGTTGCTTGGCGATCTTGGTCGAACCGGTGAACACCAGGGTGTCGACATCCTGGTGCAGGGCCAGGGCCTTGCCGACGGTATGACCGTAACCCGGCAGCACGTTCAGCACACCCGCCGGAATACCGGCTTCAACCGCCAGGGCGGCAATGCGGATCGCGGTCAGCGGGGACTTTTCCGAAGGTTTGAGAATCACCGAGTTACCGGTGGACAACGCCGGCCCGAGCTTCCAGCAAGCCATCATCAACGGGAAGTTCCACGGCACGATAGCCGCGACCACGCCCACCGGCTCACGGGTCACCAGACCCAACTGATCGTGGGGAGTGGCAGCCACTTCGTCATAAATCTTGTCGATGGCCTCGCCGCTCCAGCTCAGGGCCTGGGCCGCGCCGGGTACGTCGATATGCAGGGAGTCGCTGATCGGCTTGCCCATGTCGAGGGTTTCCAGCAAGGCCAGCTCCTCGGCATTGACCTTCAGCAACGCGGCAAAACGAATCATCGCCGACTTGCGCTTGGCCGGGGCCAGGCGCGACCAGACACCGGAGTTGAACGTCGCGCGGGCACTCTCGACGGCACGCTGGGCATCGGCCGCATCGCAACTGGCGACGCTGGTCAGCAGGCGGCCATCGACCGGGCTGATGCACTCGAAGGTCTCATTCGAGACCGCGGCGGTGTATTCACCATTGATGTAGGCACGGCCTTCAATCTTCAGCTCACGGGCACGTTGTTCCCAGTCAGCACGAGTCAGGGTGATCATTCGAGTGTCCTCCTCTTATTGAAATACTGGAACCGTGCGCTCTTGCGCCAGCACCGTTCGGAATTCTGCCCAACGAGCCCCGATTCAGGCCCATGGCACCCACCACCCTAAACCAGCGGCACCTGAAGTTTCAATATATTTGACAAAGACTCGTCAAACGCCGTTGCCATGTTCGTTTTAATAAACATAGACTCGGTGCTTGCGACCCAAGGCCCGTCACCGCAGAGGAAGAGCACCATGAGTATCCAGGACATCGTCGATTTCAGCGAAGCCACCACCGTACCGGAACGCTTTCGCCCGGCAGAGGAGAAAGTGTTCAAGGGCGATCCCGAGCAAACCATCTACAACCACTATGGCAGCCCCTGCGGGCAGATGAATGCCGGCGTCTGGGAGGGCGCGGTGGGCCAGTGGACGGTGAACTACACTGAACATGAATACTGCGAAATCGTCCAGGGCGTCTCGGTGCTGCGCGACGCGGACGGCAACGCCAAGACCCTGCGCGCCGGCGATCGTTTCGTGATCCCGGCGGGCTTCAAGGGCACCTGGGAGGTGCTGGAGCACTGCCGCAAGATCTATGTGGTGTTCGAGCAGAAAGCCTGATCAGACCTGGACGCACCAGATACGCGGATCCTGGGCAGGCTGGGCCGGGTAGGGAATATCCACCTTGATGTCATCGCGCTCGAAACGCATCCGACTGTCAGCGGTTTTCTTGAACTCGTCCCTGGTCAGGGCCAAGATCCAGTAAAGATCCAACTGACCACAATCCTCGCTCACATGGGTAGCGACCGTCGCGGCCCTGAGGTCAATGCGGCCATCGTTCAAGACGAAGGCGGCATCAATCCCGACTTCAATTTTCTCGGGCTGTGTAGCCAGACGGTAGGAATGCGTGGGATTGAAGCTCCCTTGCATAACCTGGTTCGGCACCAGCAAACGCTTCCCTGCCGGGTCGTTGAAACGCGGCAGGAACGAATCGAAAACTTGCGCTGTCTGTCGATTGGACTCGGCAATGACCTCCCGAATACGTCGCCCCATCAACTCGTCAGGGGGAGTATCCAGAGGCGGCACCGAATCCAGCAGCATCGCTACGGGCGTTTCTCCCCGGGCGACGCGCGGCAGCCAGTCCACACCCTGCTGCTCAAGCAGATAGCCGGCTAAAGCACCCAACGCATAGCTTTCATGATCGGCAGCCAGATAATCATCTCGCGCCAGCAGGCTCAGTTCCTCAAGCATGAGTACCGACCACTCACGGGAGAGTGGACGCGCGCCCAGCACCAGCGGCCGAACAATCGCCTCCACATAACGCGCACTACCTTCGGAACGATCAGTGCCATGAATGCGCTTCAACTCGTCGGCATACCCGCTTGACCATTGGCGATACCAATAACTGGCCCGCCCCAAAGCATCGGCCCGTCCCTGAGCCGCCGCCAGCAGGTGGCGGATCAACTGGTTGCGATGCATGCGCGGCTCGGCGGCGGCAGGGTACAAAGTGCTGCGATCCGATCCCGGGGAGAATGCCCAGCTCTTTTCGTCCTCGGCGTAAAAATGAAAGGCTTCGTGGGTTGCCAGACTGAACACATCGGGAATCGCTCGCGGATCTTCCAGCCGCTGCAGCTCGTCCGCCGGCAGTTCCTTTCCCAGACCGATAAAGACAGACGGACGCCCCCGCCAGAGGATCTTGTCAAAGGATTTGTATTCGTAGGAAACCCCAAGCGCCCTGACCGCCTCCATATCGATCTCGCTCCCCCCCTGCGCGCTCATCAGCCAGGCCCGCTGCCCGTCGCTGGTCAACAACTGGACATCCGCAAACACACGGGTGATTTCATTGAACGCGGCCAATGCGGACCAGCCGATCCGAGTGGCCTCGATCATCCTGCGTACGTAGGCATCGGTACTGGTTTCGGCCTTGGCCGACTGAGCCGCCGAAACCGCAATACTCCCCGCCGCCAGGACCACCAGCAGCAGAATTCCAAACATCCTCGCAATCATCATGAGCGTTCTCCACATCCGCATCCTTTCGGTGTTCACCCCAGTCTAGGAAAGGCGCAACGGGAAAAATGTAGGAATCAGCCACGCAATAGGCAGGAGCCGGCCGAAAAAAGGCGAAAAAAAACCCCGAACCAGTCGGGGTTTTTCTCGAAAAACAAAATCAATTACTTGATTTTGCCTTCCTTGTAGATCACGTGCTTACGAACAACCGGATCATATTTCTTGATCTCGATTTTGTCCGGAGTAGTGCGCTTGTTCTTGTCAGTCGTGTAGAAATGACCAGTACCGGCGCTCGAGATCAAACGAATCAATTCACGCATGATTTAGCTCCCTTATACCTTGCCATCGCGACGAAGTTCGGCCAGCACGACATCAATGCCGCGCTTGTCGATGATACGCATGCCCTTGGCGGATACGCGCAGACGCACAAAACGCTTCTCGGACTCGACCCAGAAGCGGTGATGCTGCAGGTTCGGCAGGAAACGACGACGGGTTTTGTTGTTTGCGTGGGAAATGTTATTCCCAGTCACCGGACCCTTACCGGTAACTTGACAGACTCTAGACATGCCTCAGCCCTCTAAAACCACATGCCCAACCCGGCATGGGTTGGCCGCTTAATCTCTCAGTCATTTGGCGCCAGGCGCCGCGTTTCTTTAAGGGTCTTACCGGCTACACCTACAAGCGAAGGAACCGGGCCCCTAGAAAAGAGCGCTGCTTTATACCAGAAAGACTCAGGTGCAACAACATCAAGTGCGATTAAAACCTCGACGGCGCACCGTCAATGACCGGCCAGGACGCCAGCAACCTGGGCTGGCGCCCTGAAAGGCCGCTCGTCGCACAACACCGGCCAGCGGCGCAAAAGGCCCGCCAAACCGTGCGGTGAAAATATCGGGGGAAGCAGGCAAACTGAAAAATCCGCTAAAAACGGGATAGTCAATTACCGTCCATACCTCTAGGGTAGGACTTTTCCAGACTGCACTCGCAGATGGGACAACGACCTGCAAAGGATACTGAATATGCGTCTCGCTGCCCTACCGCTATTGCTCGTCCCCTTCCTCGGGGTATCGGCCCAGGCCGCCAGCACCCTGAGCGTCTGCACCGAAGCCAGCCCCGACGGGTTCGACGTGGTGCAGTATAACTCGCTGAGCACCACCAATGCCTCGGCCGACGTGCTGATGAACCGCCTGGTGGACTTCGACGCCGACAGCGGCAAGCTGGTGCCCAGCCTCGCTGACAGCTGGACCGTGTCCGACGACGGCCTGGTCTACGAGTTCAGGCTGCATCCGGGGGTGAAATTCCATCACACCGACTACTTCAAGCCGACCCGCGACCTGAGCGCCGCCGACGTGCGCTTCAGCTTCGAACGCATGCTCGACCCGGCCAACCCATGGCACCAGATCGCCCAGAGCGGCTTCCCCCACGCCCAGTCGCTGCAACTGCCGAGCCTGATCAAACGAATCGAGGCGGTTGATCCGCTGACCGTGCGCTTCACCCTCGACCACCCCGACTCGACCTTCCTCGCGGCCCTGAGCATGGGCTTCGCCTCGATCTATCCGGCGGAATACGCCGACAAGCTGATGGCCGCGGGCACCCCGGAAAAACTCAACAGCCAGCCCGTCGGCACCGGCCCGTTCGTGTTCGGCCGGTTCCAGAAAGACGCCTCGATCCGCTACAGCGCCAACCCGGACTACTTCGCCGGCAAGCCGGCGGTCGACAACCTGGTCTTCGCCATTACCCCCGATGCCAACGTCCGCCTGCAGAAGCTGCGGCGCAACGAATGCCAGATCGCGCTCTCGCCCAAGCCCCTGGATGTCACGGCTGCCAGTAAAGAGCCGACGCTCAAGGTGGAAAGAACCGCGGCCTTCATGACCGCTTTCGTCGCCATCAACAGCCAGCATCCCCCCCTGGACAAACCGGAGGTACGTCAGGCGATCAACCTCGCCGTCGACAAGACCAGCTACCTCAAGGCCGTGTTCGAAGAAACCGCCGAGGCCGCCAACGGGCCGTACCCGCCCAACACCTGGAGTTACGCCAAGGACCTGCCCGGCTACGCCCATGACCCGGAAAAAGCCAAGGCCCTGCTGGCCAAGGCCGGGTTCAAGGACGGTTTCCAGACCACCATCTGGACACGTCCGTCGGGTAGCCTGCTCAATCCCAACCCGAGCCTCGGTGCCCAGCTGTTGCAAGCCGATCTCGCCGAAGTCGGCATCCAGGCGCAGATCCGCGTGATCGAATGGGGCGAACTGATCCGCCGGGCCAAGGCCGGTGAGCACGACCTGCTGTTCATGGGCTGGGCCGGCGACAACGGCGACCCGGACAACTTCCTGACCCCGCAATTCTCCTGTGCGGCGGTGAAATCGGGCACCAACTTCGCCCGCTACTGCGATGCGGGCCTGGACAAGCTGATCAGTGCCGGCAAGACCACCAGCGAGCAAGGGGTGCGCAGCAAGCTGTACGAGCAGGCCCAGGCGCAGATCCAGCAACAGGCGCTGTGGGTGCCGCTGGCGCATCCGACGGCCTTCGCCTTGCTGCGCAAGAACGTCCAGGGCTATGAAGTGAGTCCGTTCGGGCGGCAGGATTTTTCCAAGGTCAGCCTCAAGCCTTGAAACCGGCACACCCTGTAGGAGCCGGCTTGCCG
>NZ_JALLIZ010000017.1:0-133156 GCF_023242345.1 Pseudomonas sp. MWU12-2037
CCAACTACGCGGCCAGTCTGCGTCTGGAAGGCTTCAAAACGACCCCCGCAGATGGTGAGAAAAGCCTGCCGTCGCGTGAGGAGGTCCTGGAGGCTTTCTCCAAGAACTCAAGGCGAACCAAGTGAAAGAGCATTTCCCGTAATTTCCTATCGATGTTGGTCGCCATGTAGGACATTTCTGGTAGTTAGTTGGGATCTGTAGCAAACAGCGGTATTGCTCTTCTTTTCAGTCCTTATCTATCTTTATATCTGACGCCATCTTTCATACCTCAAGGATGTGAAGCATGGCGAACGGATTCATCAATGAAAAGACCATCCATTACCCCAGTCTGAAAAACCAACTGTTGATACAGCGCGGTTCACATGCACAGACCAAGTTTGACACGATCAATAGCCACCTGCGCCGCTCGATGGTGACATCGGGACAATTGGTGATCGTTCCCGATGACAGCACGGCGTCCTGCACCTTCGAAGAAGCCTGGCTGATGACCCGGGCACGGGAAATCGATCTGGCCTTGAGCCTCGACCCCAAGGCCGGTGTCGAGGTTCTGAACAACTATGATTTGTTACAGGGCTTGCTGGGCTATAGCTCGATTGGCATCGGCAGCACCACAGCGGCCTGGGGGCGGCATTTGACTGGGGTCGAGGAAACCTTGAAGGACATCGAAAAATTGCATCAGCAGCATTTAAAAGGCGGCAGCTCGGCCAGGAGCGAATTTATCGTCAAGCGCCAGGCCCTGTTCCAGAAGCTGGACACTCAACTCCAGGGTGTGGGCCATTACGGCACCAGCCTGCGACACAACGAGTCGATCAAGAAAATGCTCGGCATTTCCACCCAACGCTACCTGCATCGCCAGACCATCGACGGCTATGCGCAGCGGATCAACAAGATTGCCAGCACCTCGCGTTTTCTGAGCAAAGGCGGCTATGTGGGCATGGCCCTGGACGTGGGGGCGGCGGGGCTGGCGATTCAGGAGGCGTGTTCGACGGGGCGGGAGGAGCAGTGCAGAAAGGCTCGGTATGTGGAGGGCGGCAAGGTGGCGGGAGGAATTGCTGGTTCTCACTTCGGAGGAAAGCTTGGGGCGCGTGCAGGGGGATTGGTGTGCGCGGTTGGGTTGGGTGTTGTATCGGGCGGGTGGGGAGCATTGAGTTGCGGAATTATTGGTGGGGTCGTAGGTGGATATACTGGCGGAATAATATTTGGAGGGCTGGGAGAGCTTGCGGGTGATTTGATTTATGAGGGAACGCATTGATGATGACGTTGGAGGCGATGAGTGTTTTTCTACTTCTGTTTCTATTGTTCTTTAGTCTTGGCTTGTCAGCCTATATCACTAAAACAAAGCTGGATTTGGTCGAAGCCTATTTCGATAATAACGAAATGATGATCGGTGACCGCAAGTGGTGGGGCAGCAAGTCTTACAAACATCGCTCAATGAGGTTATGTCTGATCGGCATTGTTATCATGTTTCCCAAGATGTTCATCTGGCGGGGACTCGTCACCCAGCGAGAGCTCGACGCCATACCACAGGGGCTCAAACGATGGAGCAAAGCACCTTTGTATCTTGAGCTTCCTCTATTCTTCGGCATGATTGCCTTTTGGATATGGCACCCATTTCTGTGAGATGGGCAGTGCGCAAGTTCACGCTGAGCAACTGGCCGACGTATCACGCCGGCGATGTCATTGTCAGCCTGGATGCGCGGGTCAGCGGGGCAGGCAAGAGGTAGACTGCTGGTTTATCCTTCGTCCGGAGTAGCTTCCCCTTGGAACTCAAGCAACTGCGCTATTTCGTGAAGATCGTCGAGCACGGCAGCCTTGGCCGTGCCGCATTGGAGCTGGACGTCGGCGTCTCAGCACTAAGCCAGCAGGTCGGCAAGCTTGAGAGTGAACTGTCGACTCGCCTGCTAAACCGTACCAGCACCGGCGTGACACCGACCAGCGCCGGGTTCGCCTTCCTGCACCACGCCCAACTGACCTTGCGCCAGGCGGAGAACGCGATCCTGGCAGCACATCGCGGACGCATGAGCGGATACGTCAGTGTCGGTCTGCCACCCACCACCGCCACGGTTCTGGCGCTGCCATTGATCAATGCAATGCGCGAGCGTTACCCAGACATCCAGTTGCACCTGGTGGAAATGCTATCCGGGCACCTCGCGGCGCAGCTCAATGCACGACAGATCGATCTGGCCATCCTGTTTCAACTCGAAGGCGGCAAGCGCTGGAGTGTGACGCCGTTGCTGGACGAAAAACTATTCGTGATTACCTCCCGGGAGCTGCCAGGCGCACCGCGTGGCGACAGCGTGCAACTGGCAGATCTTGGTCAACTGCCGCTGGTGATGCCCAGCTCTCAACATGGGCTGCGTACGACTCTGATGACTGCATTTGAACGCTCGGGCGTGACGCCCAACATCATCATGGAGATAGACGGGCTGGTCGTGCTGATGAACGCGGTACGGGCCGGACACGCCGCTACGATTCAACCAGGTGCCGCCGCAGCATTAGAAGGGGAGTCGGGACTGTCACTGGTACAGATCGCTGATGCGCACGTTGGGCGTAGGAATTTGCTGGCGACTCTTGCTGACGACGAACTGTCTCCGGCTGCTCTGGCGACGCGGGTCGTGATAACCGATGTAGTGCGACACCTGGTCAATGATCGGCAGTGGCCCGGAGCGCGTTTGATCGAGGAAATTTGAGACTTGGAACCCTATCACCGTACCTATGCCTTACAGGCAATGCCGCCCACTCAATAGTTGTTCGCTTCGCATAACCGTTGCGATCAAAGGGGCCGTTGCCCGAAGAGAGTTCACTTCTCCCCCCTTTAGCAAAACTAAAGCCCCCATGTAAAAACCCGCCTTTCGCCCCCTTGGGTGCCGCACTACTGTTCGCCCACTCGCCAGCAGCAACTCGTTCCCGTCTGCTTGCGAATTGAGGAGAAACGATGGTTGATGTTTTGGTTATAGGTGGCGGTAACGCGGCCTTGTGCGCGGCGCTGATGGCGCGGGAAGCCGGTGCCAGCGTGATGTTGCTGGAAAGCTCGCCAAAGGTCTGGCGTGGTGGTAATTCACAGCACACGCGCAACCTGCGCTGTATGCATGATGCGCCGCAGGATGTGCTGGTCGGCGCGTATCCGGAAGAAGAATATTGGCAGGACTTGCTCAAAGTTACCGGCGGCATAACCAATGAAAAATTGGCACGCATCGCCATTCGCGCCTCTTCCTCGTGTCGTGACTGGATGCGATCCCACGGCGTGCATTTCCAGCCGCCGCTGTCCGGCGCGTTGCATGTAGCGCGCACCAATGCGTTCTTCATGGGCGGAGGCAAGGCGCTGGTCAACGCGTACTTTCGCAGCGCCGAACGCCTGGGCGTCAAGATTCGCTACAACGCTCAAGTCACCGATATCGAGCTGCAGGATGGAAAGTTCGTCGCCGCGCACATAGGCGTGCGTGAGGTCGATGGGCAGCATTTGCCTTCCGAACGTGTTGAAGCCCGCTCCTGTGTGCTGGCAGCCGGTGGCTTCGAATCCAACCGCGAATGGCTGCGCGAGGCTTGGGGCCAAAACGAACGTGGCGAATGGCCGTCGGATAACTTTCTGATCCGTGGCACGCGTTTCAATACCGGGGTGTTGCTACGTCGCATGCAGGATCTCGGCGCTGACATCATCGGTGATCCGACACAGGCGCACATGGTTGCCATCGATGCCCGGGCGCCGCTTTACGACGGTGGGATCTGCACCCGCATCGACTGCGTGTCGCTGGGCGTGGTGGTCAACCGCGACGGCGAGCGCTTCTACGACGAAGGCGAAGATTTCTGGCCCAAGCGCTATGCAATC
The DNA here is from genome assembly GCF_023242345.1 of Pseudomonas sp. MWU12-2037. Classification (NCBI taxonomy): domain Bacteria; kingdom Pseudomonadati; phylum Pseudomonadota; class Gammaproteobacteria; order Pseudomonadales; family Pseudomonadaceae; genus Pseudomonas; species Pseudomonas sp. MWU12-2037. The sequence goes on from NZ_JALLIZ010000017.1 coordinate 3,827, forward strand.
TGGGGGCGGCTGGTGGCCGGTCAACCCAACCAGAAGGCGTATTCGATCATCGACCAGCAGGCGATCGGCCGCTTCATGCCGCCGGTTTTCCCTGGTGCCAAGGCCAACTCGCTGCAAGAGCTCGCGCGTCTTCTGGATTTGCCAGAAGCGCAGTTCATGCAAACCATCGAAAGCTACAACCGTGCCTGTCAGGTCGGCACTTTCGACCACACCGCTCTGGACGACTGCCATACCGAAGGTCTGACACCTGCCAAGACACACTGGGCACGGCCTTTGGTCAAACCGCCGTTTTATGGCTATCCGCTTAAACCCGGTGTGACCTTCACCTACTTGGGTTTGGCCACCGACGAAACGGCGGCTGTGCACTTCAAAGGCAGAGCCAGTCCGAATCTGTTTGTCGCCGGGGAAATGATGGCGGGCAATGTGCTGGGCAAGGGCTACACCGCCGGCATCGGCATGGCCATAGGCACTGCTTTCGGGCGTATTGCTGGCGTTCAGGCGGCGGCCTCGGTGGGTTTCGGCCCTTCTACTGTGATATCGGAATCTCGACATGCAACTGTTTGATCCCCAAGCGTCCAGCCAACTGATCCCAGTCCTTAATCTGGAGGTAAGTGAAGTTGAGCGGCAGATGACCATCTGCAATGCCTGTCGCTATTGCGAAGGTTTCTGTGCGGTGTTTCCGGCCATGACCCGGCGTCTGGAGTTCACGCAGGCAGACATCCATTACCTGGCGAACCTATGCCACAACTGCGGCGCTTGCCTTTCGGCGTGCCAGTACGCCGCGCCCCATGAGTTTGCGGTCAATGTGCCTAAAGCAATGGCCAAGGTGCGTCTGAACACTTATGCCGAGTACGTTTGGCCGCAGCCTTTGGGCAAGCTTTACCAACGTAACGGTCTAACCCTGGCTCTGGCTTCGGGTGGCGGGTTGGCGTTGTTTCTGTGCTTGACCCTGGTGGCGATGGGTAACCTGTTCACGGCCATGCCGGGGGGCAATTTCTACGGTATTTTCCCGCACAACACACTGGCCCTGATGTTTGGCGCGGTGTTCGGCTTTGCGGCACTGGCGCTGACAATCGGAGTACGACGCTTCTGGCGTAACGTCTCACCTGCCGACGCGCCGCTGCCACTGAAAACCTCTGCCGCCCTGGAGGCCACGGCCAACGTCGCACAGCTCAAGTATCTGGACGGCGGCCACGCAGAAGGCTGCAATAACGACGATGACAAATTCACTCTATGGCGCCGTCGCTTCCACCACTTCACCTTCTACGGCTTCCTGCTGTGCTTCGCCGCCACGGCAGTGGCCACGCTCTATCACTTCCTGCTCGACTGGTCTGCCCCATACCCGATCTTCAGTCTGCCGGTGATGCTCGGAATCCTCGGCGGTATCGGTCTGCTGGTGGGCCCGGCCGGATTGCTATGGATGAATCTGCGCCGCAACCCGGAACAGGGCGACGAGAACCAGAAACCCATGGATCGCGGATTTATCGCGCTGCTGTTGCTGGTCAGTTCCAGCGGCCTGGCGTTGCTTGCTTTGCGCGAGACCAGCGCCCTGGGCCTGCTGCTGGCAATCCACCTGGGGCTGGTGATGGCGTTCTTTCTGACCATGCCCTACAGCAAATTCGCCCACGGTATCTTCCGTAGCGCCGCGCTACTCAAGTACGCCATCGAAAAACGGCTACCCAACCCGATCAACGCCGGCAGTGACTGACCGTCACGACCTCTATTCCAATAACAATATCGAGTAGCACCGTAACCATGGTCAAAATAAAAACGGAAAACACCCGATCCCGGACGTCAAAATTCGGCGCTATCATAAGGGTCACCAGCGGCAACTTTCTCGAACAGTTCGACTTCTTTCTGTTCGGGTTCTACGCAACCTACATATCCCAGACGTTCTTCCCCGCAAGCAGTGAGTTCGCCTCGCTGATGATGACCTTTGCCGTATTCGGTTCGGGTTTCCTGATGCGTCCATTGGGCGCCATTGTGCTGGGCGCCTATATCGACAAGGTGGGGCGTCGCAAGGGGTTGATTGTGACGCTGTCGATCATGGCATGCGGCACGGTTCTGATCGCATTGGTACCGGGGTATGCCAGCATTGGTGTCGCGGCACCGATTCTGGTGCTGTTGGGTCGATTGCTGCAGGGCTTCTCGGCGGGTGCGGAACTGGGCGGTGTGTCGGTTTATCTGGCCGAGATCGCAACGCCGGGTCGTACGGGTTTCTACACCAGTTGGCAGTCGGCCAGCCAACAGATCGCGATCATCCTTGCGGCGGCGTTGGGCTATGGGATCAACGCCTACCTGAATGCAACCGAGATAGCGGCGTGGGGCTGGCGCATTCCGTTCTTCATCGGCTGCGTGATCATCCCGTTCATTTTCATTATTCGTCGTTCGTTGCAGGAAACCGAAGCGTTCAAGACTCGTGCGCATCATCCAAGTACTGCCGAAGTGTTTCGCTCCATGAGGGAAAACTGGCGCACAGTGCTGGCGGGCGGACTGTTGGCCTCGATGACCACGACTACCTTCTACCTGATCACCGTATACACCCCGACATTCGGAAGAACGGTGCTGCACTTGAGCACCACTGATAGCCTGGTGGTGACGTTGTTTGTGGGTCTCACCAACTTTATTTGGTTGCCCATCGGCGGTGCGATTTCAGATCGAATCGGCCGTCGTCCACTGCTGTTGGCGATCTCGCTGCTGTGCATTTTCACAGCGTATCCGGCCATGCATTGGCTGGCTGAAGCCCCCAGTTTCGAGCGATTGTTGGTGGTCTTGCTGTACTTCTCGTTTTTCTTCGGCGTGTACAACGGTGCAATGGTCGCGGCCTTGACCGAAGTCATGCCACAGAATGTGCGGGTGGTGGGGTTTTCTTTGGCCTTCAGCCTGGCGACCGCAATTTTTGGTGGGTTTACCCCGGCGATGTCGACCTTTCTGGTGCAGGCAACCGGCGACAAGGCGTCTCCGGCCTATTGGTTGATGTTCGCAGCGTTGTGCGGGTTCTCGGCAACGATGGTCTTGTATCGGCAACGTAATAGGTCTGCGAAAAAAAACGGGCCGCCCCCAAAAAGGGGATTGTCGCGAAAAACGCCTGACCAGGTGGTTTAGCGTGGCAGCGAATTTTCACGCGATATCTGAGCAAATATGGCAATTGAGCCTGGCCTGTACAATCGGCTGTTAGATTGCCAGCCGTTGAGTTCAGGGATGACAGGAGCAGTGCCAGTGCAAGGAAGCACAGATGGAAGAGCCTTGGCTCTGGCTGTAGTCGGAAGGGGCTCGGGATAGGCGCCTTGCGATATTCCTTCGTTGCGCATGCCCTATGGACAAGATGTGCCGTTGACCCAGGCATCGGCGGGGATGCGCCGTATCGCGGCACTGGCCTATCTGCTGGTGTGGACATGGCGAGAGCATCAGCTTGCTTACGAACGTTATCGAGTCCCACCGGCAAGAGAGATCATCTTTCTCATCGACGAGATCGAGTGCCATCTGCACCCACGATGGCAGCGTCGAATTGTTCCGGCCTTGCTGAATGTCATGAACGCGCTGACCGGCACCCGTGAGGTGCCCGTGCAACTGTTGGCGGCGACCCATTCACCGCTGGTGCTGGCGTCGGTCGAACCGGAGTTTGACGACAATCGTGATTGCATTTGGGATTTCGACCTGGTCGGGACTGAGGTTCACGCTTCGCTCTTTCCGTACTCGCGCAAAGGGGATGTGAATGCCTGGCTATCGTCCGAGGTGTTCAACCTGAAGGCGCCCAGCTCTGTCCCCGCCGAGGAAGTGCTGGAGCGTGCTCGAGCCTTTTTGCGAGAGGTGGCCTCTCAGCCGACACCGCTGACGGCCGAGCAACAGAGCACCTTGGCAGAGATTGATTCAGCGTTACGCGGCAGCCTCAATGATGTCGATTTCTTCTGGATCCGCTGGAGCCATTTCCGCGAGCAGAAGGTGGGCGGCGCATGATTAGAGTTCCCTTTCTGCTTTCTGTGCAGCCATTTCTCCGTGAATTGTTTCCGACAATCCGTCAGACGCGCCGCGACAGGAGCACCAGGTCGGCCGCTTCCTCAGCGTCTTTGAGGAGCGTCGTGCGCGGTGTGCCCATCTGCGCACGCATGGTCAGCCCACGCGCTAGATCCGTGACTTGGATTGCACGCGCGGTTACGGGAAAGTCAGACGGGATTTCTCCCGCGCTGATCCCGTCCCGGAAACGGCCTTCCACTAGCGTCACCGCGCCAGCTCCCGCGTTCTGCAGGAACTGCCGGACCTCGGGGTCGTTCACAAGCGGCGCGACGCACACGAGAAGACAGCCTGGGGCAGAACCTTTCTCGGTCGCACTTTCTACGGCCTGCCTCAGGAAGCTGGTGAGCGAGTCGCGAAGAGTCCCTGGCGAGAGGAGGGCTTTGGCTGCGAGAGCGCCTTTCCTCTCCGCATACGCCCTGAGGGTACGCAAGAATATCGTCCGCTTGTCCCCAAAGACGGCATACAGGCTTGGCCGTCCCACACCCATCCCGGCGACGAGATCGTCGATCGTCACTCCGTCGTAGCCCTTCGACCGGAACACCTGGGTCGCCTTTTCCAGCGCCCCCGCTTCGTCGAAGCTGCGCGGTCGGCCCCGCGGCCTAGCTGTATTTTGAATCATTTAGTTCAAAACTCGTTGACAATGGTTGTTTCGCAAATATATAACTGAATAGTTCTAAATTGGCAAGCCGGCTCCGGCTTCGCGTTTCACCACGGAGACACCTATGGAACATTCGATCGCACTCGTCACCGGCACCACCTCCGGGCTCGGTTATGCGGCAGCCCGCACTCTTGCCGGAGAGGGCTGGCGCGAGATCATCGTCACCGGGCGCAGCCTGGCCCGGACCCAGGAGACGGCCGCTCAGCTCGCGGCGCAGACCAAGGCGCAGGTCTTCACGCCGCTGGAGCTGGATCTGAACTCGCCGGCCAGCGTCGAGTCCGCCCTCGCCGAGCTGGTCAAGCGCGGTAGGCCGATCGATTTCCTGCTGCTCAATGCAGGGATGGTTCCAGGCAAGGAGCGCGTGATCACGGCCGCAGGCGTCGAGGCTTCCCAGGCCCCGCTGGTCGGCCATCATCAACTGACGGTCGGCTTGCTTCGCGCCAACCTGCTGAGCCCCAACGCACGGATTGTTATCGCCGGTGCGGAGCCTGCCCGAGGGGGCGTACCCATGTTCCGCTACACCGACGTGCCAGCCTTCGCGGCCAAGTACTACCGGGGTGACCAAACCGCCGCTGTGGAAGCCTTGATCCGCAACGGGCCGAACGTGAAGTACGTGCCCAACAATGCGTATGCCGACGCGAAGCTCATTGTCGCTTGGTGGGTCGCGGCGCTGGCCCGCCGGCTACCTTCCGGCATGGCCGTATACGCCGTGTCGCCCGGTGCCGCGACCGCTACCAAGGTTTCGCGACAAGCTGGCTTGGCCGTGAAGTATCTGTTTATCCCAATCGCGAACCTCATTCCCGGCATGAATCAGACGCCGGAGACCGCGGCCCGTCGGTACCTCCAGGCGTCGGAGTTCGGAACCGACGTCTCAGGGCAATTCTTCGCCTCGGCTCAAGGGAAGTTCTCAGGCCCCATTGAGGTGCAACGCCAACCACACCTCCACGATCACGCCAGCCAGGAAGCCGCGTGGCAGGCCGTCGTCAAGGTCTCCGGCGTCGACTTGTCCTAGCCTGCATCTTTGGCGATGGCGACCAAGAACTGATCGCCCTGACAGCCTGCCAAGCCTACGTCAAAGAAGTTTCAACACCAGGGTGACCGTGGGGCTGTCTGAGTGCGCGAATATCCAGTTCGGTCGGCCCAACAATCTCGATCGACATTGGCTGAGTGCCTGCCTGATACAGTATCCAGGCGTGTACCAACCTCAATTGCCAGGCCGTCAGTTGTATCGCAACGCCAGGGGCGTCGTATGAAGGACTCCATCCTGTTGCTTCTCACCGCGCTGGTGGTGGCCGCCGTGTCCTGGGCGTTTTGGCATTTTGCTGGCGCTGATGGGTTTGCAGTCTTGAACCTTCTCGCCCTTGTTGCTTTGGCTGCAGATAACCTGCGACTACGTAGAAGGTTGAAACGGCTGCTCTAAATTCTGCTGTCGTCGTCAGGCTGCGTCTGTTGTGGTTCAACGGTGCCGGGCACTGCATTGGTTTTCTGCTCAGTCCGAACAGGTATCAAGCAATGGCCTGAGGGGCTGATACGGCTGTAGAGCTCCATACTCAATGAACGGGAAGATCCGCTTCCCGTTCATCTATCGTTTTAGAGTTGTCAGCTGCTGACGCTGGCCGCTTGCCCATCCAGGACCGAGTCCATTTTGAGCTGTGCGAGTTCGATCAGATGCACCACACCCATCGCCACCTTGCGGTTCGAACCGGTCTGGTTGTCGGCGTGCTCATAGGCCGTGGCCGCCGCGGATTGCAGAATTGAGTAGACGTTGGCCAGGGCGTCTTCCTGGTTCCCGGGTTCATGCAGATGATCATGCAACACGGTAACAGGCGCTGGTTTCGTACCTGCCTTCGGACCGAGGTTGTAGTGAGACAAAGCACGGTCGGCGATACGAGGGTCGATGCTTTCGATGTTTGAGGTTGCAGGCGGATTGGGGGTGGGCTTGAACATAGTACGAGGTACTCCAAGTGCATGTATTGAAGCCGTCACCATCGCTACCAAACGATTGAAGGGTGGCGGCCGTACGCAGGTTGGTAGACCGGTGCACTAGGAACCCGGCGCGTCCGCGGACGCCCTGCGCACGGCCACCATAAAAGCTGAGGCCGAAAAAAAGCGCCTTGCTCAAGGTGGCGCTTTGCGCCTAGTTACACCGAGGGCTACCAAACCCTGTCACTGATGTGCAGTGACGGATCGAAGATAACCAGCGATATGGGCAGGCGCAAGCGGTCAGGATTTTCTAGGAAATTTCACTCAAGGGAAAGAGAGAACTCTTGCCGGACGCTGAAATTGCCGGCTCCAGTGAGAGACCGTGAGCACCACTGGCCCTGTGTTCGACCCCACTGGTTGAAAGGTGCCGTTGATGGCCGGCGGCTTTCGAGCCATGGCAGGCGTAGGTAGCATGAGGAGGATGCAGAAAACTCAAACGCAGCCGTTACAAAGGCGCGTTCCAATTGAAGCCACACACCTCCTGTCGAAACCATTGCGCTAGAACACATCATGATCGATCTATTCATTGCTCTTCTGGAGTTCCTGGGCCCTCTGGACTCTGTAGCCCAAGCAGACGGGCCGTCCACATGGGCACGACGTCATCGGAAGCTGATCAGAGTCTTGTACATCCTTTGTATGCTTCCCGTGTGCGTAGCGCTTTTGCTGCTGGTTATCGACTGGGTGGCTGGCCTCGGCATCGGAGGGAAGAGGGTGGTCATGGTCGTGGTGGGGATGCAACTGATCGGTTTGTTTGTCCTGCTGCACCGCAAGAGCAATAAATAAACGTCATCGTTTGGTTCCGCCATCTCCGTAAGCGGCGACGCGGGCCCGTTCCGAGATGTCTCTGTCTCGGGCACTCAAGGAAGGATAAAACGTGGTCGACGAATACAATCAAGCACTCATCATAGGTGCAGCCTGCAGCGCCATGGCTGTCGCTTTACACATAGGCGTTGTCATTTCAGGTCCTGCCGGATGCCAGTTTGCCGGCGCAGGAAAACGCTTTGTTCGCGCAGCGGAGGCGGGAAGAGCATTTCCGGCAATCGTCACAATTGGAATCGCGCTGATCCTCACGGTCTGGGCTCTCTATGCCCTGTCTGGCGCAAGCTTCAGGTCCGTCATCAACTGATCGCGGGTGTCTGATGGATACTGGGTGGTGTTGCCCCTCTCTAGCGTTTAACGAAAGTTCGTTACCTGAATAGAGCATTCTTCATCTTTAGCAAAAGGGCAAAAAGCTATCATCGCCCAGCAGTAAACGCTGCAAGGATAAATTGGAACGGGAGCTATTTTTCCATGATGGAAAACGCCGAGCTGGAAGCTTTCAAGGCTATTGTCGATTACGGCAGTGTCACTCAGGCCGCGCTGAAGCTCAACCGCGTGCAATCAAGCATCTCATTCCGTATCAAGACGCTGGAATCCAAGCTGGGCACCCGCTTGTTCGAACGCTCAGGGCGCCGCATTGTAGTGACGGCTGCTGGCAACGAACTGTATGGCTATGCCTCGCAAATCCTTGAGTGGGTAGCGAAGGCCGAGGCTAGTTTTGGGCAGGGTAGCGGTCCTCAGAAGCTGCGCCTTGGGGTGATCGAAAACTTCACGCTTTCTCGTCAGCCGTTATTGCAGCGAATAATGAGCAATCCGATAGCGTTGGATATCGATATTACCTTAGGTAACTCCACCTATCTGATCGATGCATTGGAGTCGGGCATTTGCGACGCCGCCATCGTCGGCGCCGGAATCGCACCTGGGCATTTGACGCGCCTCGGATTGTTCGAAGATCGGCTCACGCTGATTTATGGCGAGTCCCATGCTCCGGTATCGCTGGATACCCTGGATGGGTGCAGCTTTTTGGTCAACAGCCGGCAGAGTGCCTCGCAGCGCAATCTTAAAGAGTTGCTGACGCTTCATCGTGCGACACCTGACCGGATCGTTGAGTGCGGTTCCTACTCGTTGTTGTTCTCTCAGGTAGCGAATGGTGCTGGTGTCTCACTGGTGCCCCAAGCACTGGTTGAAGTCTTTGCCCCCACCCACAAAGTGCTTAGCCTGGAACTGACGGGCCCCTATGCGACGTTCAATACTGAAATGGTCTTTCTGGATGCGTCACTGGGTTCTGCTGCAAGGCGGCTTACCGAATGGATTCTTGAAAGTGAGACATGTGAGGTTAGGTCGACGGTTGGGCAGCGAGTGGAGATGAGCCACGGCTAACCATGGCTCATCGTGCTCAGCTATCTGCGGATGGACCTATTAGTTACAGGAGCAACGTACGGCTTCGTCCTCATAGCTTACGCTGATCTCAAGTGAATCCAGATCTGAACAGGCAGTAATCAAATCCCCGTCCTTGAGTTGAAAACCGTCGCGATCGCTGCTGATTGCGGCGCCCAAAAGAACGAAATGGACGGTCCCCGGTTCGCATAACGTGTCATGTTGGAACAGCATCGTTTCCAGTTCGGGTTTGCTGATGTTCAATTGAGCTGAGCCTAGCTGCGAAGACTTCTTCCAGGCGACTTCTCCCTTTCTGATGACCGAGCTGCTAACGGTGGTCTGTTGCGGAAGGTCGCCAAGGACCAATTCGGGGCACACCACTGTTTGACGCAGCTTTGACAAGCCCGCCAGGCTGGGATGTCGATGACGCAGATCCGGGTCCGAAAAGTCGAAAGCCAGTGTATAGCCGCAGTACCTGGGGTTGCGAAGGTGGTCGATGACATAGACGCAGATGTACTCGACCTCGAAGCCTGCGCTGCAGGCGTGAAACGGTGTCGTCACGATCTCCTGTGCAACCACCAAACTGCTACCGTTCCCTTTGTAGTACCAGTCCGGCGCCTCACGAGTAGGGGCCTTCACTGCATTGACGTGGGTGTGCGTGTATCCAAACCCACTGACACAGCAATCCCTTGGCGCGCTTGGCTTTAGTGGGATAACGGGACGGGTGTTAGGGCACAGGGGACTCAATTGAGCGTCGAATGCCAGGCGCTCACTGAATGTTTCGAAATCCAGTCCGCTGGCAATCTTTTGCAGCATGAGGTCGAGCCCGCTATCGAAGCCGTTGAGCGTGCGATACCCGTACGCAGCCACACTTCCTTGCGCAATGCTGATCCTGCGAGCTCCGTTATCGTCCACCCGTTCTATTAATTTGTTCATCAGGCAGTCTCTACCTTGCTCATCAGTTTCGGCTTGGGTTTGGCCGAGCACATCACAACGCCGACGGCGATAAGCAGCAGGCTCACCCAGTGGTAGGCATGGAGTGGCGTGCCCAGGAAAATGATGCTCAGGATGCCCCCGGACAATGGGACGATATGCGTAAAAATCTCCCCACGTGTTGCTCCGATTTCAGCGATGCCGCGGTTCCAGAACAGGTAAGACAGCCATGATGGAAAGATGACCAGGTACGCCAGCCCCCATAAGCTGACGGTGCCATTCAGCATCGTGTGAAGGCTGTCTGGTGTTAGGTATATCGTCACGAGCGTGAAGGGGATCAGCAGTAAAGTGCCAACCAGTGCGGAGTAGGTGACAAAGGCGCCGCCAGGAATTGTCTTGGGCTTTGTCCGCAGAAAGGCGCAGTACATTGCCCAACTGGCAGCCGACAGCATGGTCCATAGGTCACCCTTGTTGAATTGCTTGAGGAAGCGTAGGTCCGAGAGGTGGCCCATGGTAACCAGCCATATGACGCCTAACGTACTGGCTACGACGCCAAGCCAGTTGCCACGCGATATGTGGTCGCCGAATACAAAGCGATTGATTGACAGTACCAAGCACGGTGTTGCCGAGAGATAGATGGCAGCGTTCAACGACGTGGTGTACTGCAGCCCTATGTACAGGGTCAGCGGGAACAACACCTGGCCGCAGATTGCGAGCATCGTCAGAGTTTTCCAGGACTGACGAATCGCCCCCATTGATCGGGTCAGAGGTCGATAATTAATGATCAGTAGCAACGCACTGGTCAGCAGCCATCGAGCTTGCGACAGGAGAACAGGATCGATGTCGATGACCATCAACTTGCCAACGACATAGTTGCCACCCCAAAAGACGGCAGCGAGGGATAGATAAAGATACGGCATGGGTTGTCTCCTTTACACCTTTTCCAGGCAGGCGAATTCCAGATGACCGAGCTTGATGTCTGCGCGGCGAATGAATAGCGCAGACGCCGAGTCACCAAGGGTGTTCAATGCCGTCAGTGGATAGAGGAGTAGGCCTCCAGGGGCGCAGACTCTGAGGGCTTCATCAACCACAGTGGTGGGTGGTTGACCTTCGACAGCGCTTACCACGACGACGCCATATCCCAGCTTTCGGCGATAGTGGTAGTGACCTCCGGTGACGAAGGGCAGTGCATCCGCATTGAGGTCCGCGCGTACCCGCAGGCGTCGTTGCCCTGCATCCTGAGCCCACTGCAAAAGTCTGGCAAAACCAACACGCGAGTCACTGATGATGTCGGTGGCTCGATCTGCGAACCAGGGGGCCATCCTTTGGGCATCAGGCCCGACCAACAGGGCGCAGGCTTGGCCTGTAAGTTCTTTGAGCACTGCCTTGAGCTCGGTAGGTGTTTCGCAGTCCAAAGGTTCTTCATCGCGATAGGCGATCAGCCAGTCAGCATTGACCACCTCCCAGTCACTGATCTGGAGTGTTTGTTCCACGGTTGGCTGAAAGCTTTCCATCAGCCAGGACTTATAGGGTAGGTACTGAAGAATTTTTCCTTGGTCGCCAACAATCGAGTAGTCACCAACCCAACTGTTCACGAAGCTGCGCAGACCAACGATGCTGCCTTTGCCCAAGTAGTCTGCGTTCCAGCCAACAATTGCTTCCCGACCGACCCAGGCGTAATCGCAGAGCCGCACGGGGGGCAAGCGTGTCATGGCAACGGTTCTGGAGCCGATCGAGAGCCGGCCGTAAGGATCATGGTCTTGGCGCAGCAACTGCGATCCTGGCGACAGCCAGGCGCCATCGCCGATGCGAACATCGCCTCCCGCGTTTATGGCTGCGTTGCGACCGAATCGGACGTATCTGCCCACTTGGATTTTTGGCAATTGCTGTGCGCCGTAATCCAACTGATGGTCGGCGTGAGGATGGCTGAAGTAGGCGCCATTTTCGAAGTGAGTGGGTGAGATCAGATGCTCACCGGCGGCTTCCTTCACGATCAATGGGTCGCCGTCGTTAATGATTTGGAAATGGGTCTCGTGTAGGCCAAGCTCGTTCGACAGATCAGAAAGCCGGGACTGGACCGTTCTGGAGAACTGGATTTCGTCCCGATGTCCGCTGATGCCTTGTGACGCCTTGCGCAGTTGACGCAGTGCATTCACATACAGCGGAATAGGGCGATTTTCCTGCGGGCTGGACAAGGCCCATTCGAGTGCACCCAGGGTGCCGCCCTGTTCGGGGATGGCGGTGGGAGTCAGCGTTACACTTTTATCCAGATAACGGTCAAACACTTCAATATTCCTTCAGCTTTCAAACCCAAGAACCGAGCGTCGTGCTCGGTGAGGGAAGCTTACGAAGGCGTTGGCCGCACGAATATCGAGTTATTTTGCTGGGTCAATTCGAAGAAAACGAATGATCGGGCGCAGGGGGGGCCGCTATCCTCGAACGCCTCAACGACTGGGTGCCTCAGGGTCCGTGTAGCAACGGTGGTGGCGCTTGATGACTATCTGACGCCGCAGCAAGCCGAGTCGCTCATTGCGCAAATGCCCGCCATCATGGCGTTGAGCAACTTTGGCGATATAGGCCCACAATCTGAAAAGGGCAATCGGTGTACTGGGGGCCAGTGGGTTGATTGCCTTGATGGGATGAGTCATTTCATTTTTGCCGGTGGCAAAAACGCAAATGCCCCGACAAGTCGGAGCATTTGTTTTTGGCCCTTGATGGTTTTTGTCGCGAGAGGGTTTGCGACACGCTCCGTGCAGACGCATCAATAACAGGTGTTTGGCACATCAGGCGGCAACCGCCTGCCGTTGTTGCTTGAGCAACGGCACGGCGCGTACTGAGCTGCCCGGTTGCAATCGCAGGCGTTTGGCGGTCAGGCGATCGACCAGCAGGCAGTTGCCGACCATTCGGGCGCGGGCGGCGGTGATGCGGCAGTTTTCCAGGCGCTGGTTATGGATCAGCCAGAGTGGCGCATTGTCGTCAGGTGTGCCGACCATCAGGTCCAGCGACTGGCTGTCGCGCACGGCACGGATTTTCGAGATCTGGGCTTCTATGACCGGACCGCCGTCGAAGATGTCGATGTAACCCTGATGGGAAAAGCCTTCGTTGCAGAGGATTCTGCGCGCCGGTTCGGCGTATTGATGGGCCTTGCCGATCACCGCCTGAGCTTGCTCGGTGAGCAGGCAGGTGTACAGCGGCTGACGTGGCATCAGCTCGGCGATGGACGACTTGTTGCCAAGCCCGGAAAGGTGATCGGCGTGACTGAAGTCCATTTTGAAAAAATGTCGACCGAGGCTGTCCCAAAACGGCGAGCATCCGTGCTCGTCGGCGCTGCCGCGCAGTTCGGCGATCAGTTTTTCGCCGAACAAGTGTGGGAACTCGGCGACAAACAGCAATCGCGCAACTGATAACAGTCGGCCGTTATGGCCTTGACGCTGATCCGGGCGCAGGAACAACGAGCAGATTTCCGATTGGCCGGTCATTTCGTTGTTGAGGAACAAGGTCGGGATTTGTCGACGGATTCCCAGGTCTGCCGAGGTGTTGACCGTCAACCCGACACGGTAGTTGTACCAGGGCTCACGCAGCCCGACGGCACCTGCCAGGGCGCTGACGCCGATCACTTGCTGATCGTCGTCTTCGAGCACGAACAGGTAGTCGGCGTCCGCCCGTTCTACCTGCCCGACAAAGGTCCGCTGCGCCCAGCGTATGCGCAGGGTCAGACGCTCCTCGTTGGCCGGCAGCGTAGTGAACTCCGGGCCGGCGAGGCGTGCCAGCGCCAGTAACGCGGGCAGGTCGGTCATTTGAACCGGGCGCACGATCATGATGGAGCTCCTTGGGGGCGGAAGATCTGCTTCATAGCGCAATCAGCCTAACGGGGCTGCCGTTGTCCAGTTGCAAGGCGTCGAGCTGGGTGGAGTTGAGCAAGACAGGCTCCTCAAGGCTCCAGTCCAGCTCGGCGATAATTGCCCGGTAGTTTTCCAGTGCGTCATTGCTCAGCAGGTACGGCGTCTTGCCACTGCTGTGTGGGCTCAAGTGCGCAACGGCCGTGCGGGTCTGGGTGATCGAACGAATACTCGCGGTGCGCGCAAACAGCGTTGGTCCACCGTCGACGAGGTCGATGTAGCTGTTGCTCTCGAAGCCTTCGCGTTCAAGGATATCGAAGGCTTCCTGGCCGTCCGGATGAATCCGGCCAATACACGCCTGAGCGCTTTGCGGCAGCATCGGTACGTAGATCGGGTAGTGCGGCATCAACTCGGCGAGAAAACTTCGGTTTTTCAAGCCGCAGAGGCGTTCAGCCTCGACATAAGGCAGGTCAAAAAAGTGCTTGCCCAGTGCATCCCAGAATGGCGATTCACCTGCGTCGTTGCTGTAGCCGACGATTTCGGCAATCACTGCGTCGGAAAAGCGCTGAGGGTGGGCGGCGATGAACATCAGGCGGGCCCGGGAAAGCATTTGCGAAGAGGGTGTGCGCTCAAGCTCGGTGTTGAGATGAAAACCTCGCAGCAAGGTATGTGCGCGGAGGTCCTGGCATAACGACAGCGCCGGCACCCCGTGATGAATGTTCAGCTCGCGCGACTCGCTGGTGAAAGGGCGGTTGCGCAGGCTGTAGAAGGGCTCGCTGAAACCGGCGGTCGCGAGGACTTCCGAACAGCCCAGCAGCCGTTGACTGGCCAGGTCCTCCAGCACGAAGAAATAGTTCTCCGGGCCATGGCTCTTCACGTCACTGGCAAACGATGCGCAGGAAGCGAGAATCTTCTGGCGCAGGCGCTCGCTGTCGTCCGGAAACGAGGTGGCACTCTCCAGGCTGTCGCGTGCAAGTTGCTGCAACTGAGGCAGGTCGGATAACTGAACTGGACGTAAGGCCAGCATGGAGGTACTCCTGTATCAAAGAGCCTGATACCGGGGCATCAGGCTTGACTATCACTGTCGGCATCCACGCATACAACGGCGGTCGGCTAATCACCGTCAGCGACCGCTCGACGTTTTGAACACTGTTTTTTTCAACTGTTGGACGGGTCTGGCAATACGCTGCTGGCGCCGATTCTGTTGAGGAAAAACAGGTAGACCAGGCCCGCCGCAATCCAGATGCCGCCGAGCTTTTGCGCATCGACACCCATGTTGTAGAGGATGGCGCTGACGATGATGAAGCCGATCACCGGGCAGATCAGATGGCGGATCACCTGGCCGGATTTCTGCCGGCGCCAGTAGTAGTTGATCACTGTCAGGTGCAGCAGCATGAAGCCGCTCAGGGCCCCGAAGTTGACCAGTGAAGTGAGGGTGTCCACCGAGTTGATGAACAGGTAGCAGATCAGCAGCGACAGCACCGCCACCAGGTAAATGCTGATGTGCGGGGTATTGTGCTGGGGATGTACCTTGGCCAGCACCTTGGGCAGTTTGCCGTCTCGTGCCATACCGAACAGCAAGCGCGATACCGCGGCTTGCGAGGTGATCGCCACCGCCACGCCCCAGGCCAGTGCCGTGGCCACGCCGGTGACAGTCGCCAGCCAGCTGCCGGCGGCGATTTCGGCGATTTCATAGAACGCGGTATCGGCGGACTTGAAGCCCATGCCGGCGGCCAGGTCTGTGGCGATCCAGGTCTGTACGACGAAAATCCCCCCCATGACCACCAACGTGATCAACGCGGCTTTGCCGACGCTGCGGCCCGGATCGCCTTTGATCTCTTCGGCCAGGGTCGAAATCGCATCGAAGCCGAGGAACGACAACACCGCGATCGACACTGCCTGCATGAGCAACGCGAAGTTGAAGTGCTCAGGGTTGTACAACGGTGCCAGGGTCAACTGGCCGTTACCGGCGCCACCGTGCAAGGCGGTCCAGGCGTAGAACAGGAAAATTCCCAGCACCACCAATTGCGCCAGCAGAAAGAGCATGTTCATCCGTGCGGTAAAAGTGATGCCCCGCAGGTTGACGAAGGTCGCGCTGACCAGGAAGGCGAGGATGAAACCGACCTTGGGAATGTCCGGGTACAGGTGATTCAACGCCATCGCCGCATACACGTAGAGCAGCGGCGGGATCAGCAGGTAGTCGAGCAGCATCAGCCAGCCGGCGATAAAGCCGACATGCGGGTTCAGCCCGCGTTGAGCATAGGAGTAGACCGAGCCGGCGATCGGGAAGGCCCGCGCCATGCTGCCGTAACTCAAGGCGGTGAACAGCATCGCCACCATGCCGATGATGTAGGCCAGCGGCACCATGCCGGGGGCCTCCTGGTTGACGTAGCCATAGACGCCGAACGGGGCGATGGGGATCATGAAAATCATCCCGTAAATCACCAGGTCGGTCAGCGACAGGCTGCGTTTCAACTCTTGCTTGTAGCCGAATTCTTCTATTTCCATGAAGCAGTTCTCCTTGTAAGCCACTATGGCAATGTGTTTGAACCAGGCAGGTAAAAACACGCTACAGCGTTGGTTATCGTTGTTTTACCGGTACAACCCTCCGTTTTTTTTCAGCTTGAAACTGTTCGCTTGAGGCCTCGGCTTTACAGCAACGGCGCCAGGTAATCGCTCCAGGTCTGGACCGCCAGCCGATTGCGCAACAGGTCGTTGCGCACCTCGATCAGCACCGAGTCGATGCCACGGGCGTCGCCGTGAACCGGCACCGTCATGTCGGCCGCAGGGTTGATTTTGTAGGGCTGATTACCGGCGACCCGCAGTGGATGCCTGGCCAACCCGTCGACCAGCCGGCTTGCATAATCCTCGGCCCGCCCATACAGCACGCCGGCTTCCAGCGCTCGGGGCTGGCCGAAGTAGATTGGCGTGAAGCTGTGAATGCCCACCACCCGTACCGTGCGGCCCTCGGCCACGCGGGTATCGATCAGTTCGCCAAGGCGTGTGTGAAATGGTGTGAACAGGCACCGGCGTCGGTAGTCGCGGGTCGCATCGTCGAGATTCTGATTGCCCGGCACCGGATAAATTTCGCTCTTGGTCGGGATGCTGTCCGGCGCCTGCAACGGACGGTTGAGGTCGATCAGCAGGCGCGAGTAGTTGGCCGCCAGCAGGGTCGCGCCGAGAGCTTTGGACAGGCTCTCGGCGAGCGCCAGCGCACCGATGTCCCAGGCAATGTGCTCGTGTGTGGCATCGCCGCTCAATCCCAGATCGTTCAAGGCGCTCGGGATGTAGCGGCTGGCATGTTCACACACCAGAATCAGCGGGTGCTCGGATGCTTCCCGGCTCAGGCTGTAAGCCGGCTCGGTGTAGAGTCCAAACTCGGCGGACTCAGTAGAGGCGTGCATAGTGCTCACACAGTTGGGCGGGCGACAGGTGCTGGGTCAAGGCAAGTTCCTCGGTTTTAACGGCGAAGTAGGTGTCGAGCAGCGCGCCTGGCAAGGCTTCAAGCAAGGCCTCGCTGCCCCGCAAGTGGCTCAGGGCCTGCGCGAGTGACGCCGGCAGGGCAACGATGCCACGGTGCTGGCGTTGTTCTTCATTCAGCGAGTCCGGGACTTCATCGGTGATCGCGTGCAGCGCCAGGCGTTGCTCGATGCCCAGTCGGCCGGCAATCAGCACGGCGGCCATCGCCAGGTGGGGGGAGGACGTGGCGTCCATGGCGCGGAATTCGAGGTTGTATTGCGCGGCCTCGGATTTTCCGCCCAGGCTCACGGTCGGGCAGATCCGCAGAGAGGCTTCACGGTTGCGTTGACCCAGGCATGCATATGACGCGCTCCAGTGATGCGGTTGCAGGCGCTCATAGGAAATCGGTGTCGGCGCGGTCAACGCGCAGAGGGCCGGCAAGTAGTGCAACACGCCCGCGGACCAGTGCTGGCCAAGGGGCGACAGGCCGTTGGCGGTCCCGGCGTCATACAGCACCGGATGGCCGGACAGGTCGTGCAGGCTCAGGTGCAGGTGCACGCCATTGCACACCGCGTGCTCCGAGGTCTTGGGCGCAAAGCTCAGGTTCAGTCCCATCTGCCGGGCGATCTCGCGGGTAATCTCGCGCACGTTGACCGCACGGTCGGCCGCTGCGACGCCCAGGGTCGGTCGGCAGGTGATTTCGTATTGGTGTTTGCCATATTCGGGCAGGAACATTTCCGGCTCGACCCCACCTGCGCGCAAGGCGCTGAGTAGCCAGCCACCGAACGTTGCGCCTTGACGCTGAGCCTCTAGCGAAAACGCCAGATGTTCAGCCTGGACGCTGTCGGTGGTGAGGTTGAATTCGTGCTCGAAGGCCGCAGTGATCTGCAGCCCAAGTTCATCGTGGTAGCGCTGTACTTCGTTGCGCAGCAGCGTGCGCGGGCAGGTAGCCCATGGACGGCCATCGGTTTCGCAGATGTCGCCATGGATGAAATCCAGGGCCGGCGCACTGGCATCGGGACCGTTGCTGACCGTCACGCGACTGCTCAGGTCGGGGATCAGCCGCAAGTCACCGTAGGCCCCCCACGGATTGCTGGCGGCGATGATGTCTTGCGGGGTCAGCGCGCTGTTGGCCGGGACCCAACCGCAACCAGCGGTCTTGTAGTGCTCCAGTTCATCGCTCGGAAACGACCGGCCACGGGTCACGCCGATCAGGTCCGTGGTGATGATGGTGGTCATTGCCACGGGCGTCAGAGGCTCACCGCTGTTGGCGCGGCTCATGCCTGCAACGCCTGCAAACGATCGAGTACGGTTTGCGTATCGGTGATCCAGCAATAGCCCTTGATCGCGCTCAGGCATGCCAGATGGCGTTGCTCGGTATAGGTTGCACAGGCGTCTTCGACCAACGTCACCAGATAGCCGCGGTCAGCCGCATCGCGCACGGCCATGTCGACACACTGGTCGGTGACGATGCCGGCAATGATCAGATGGCGGGTTTGCAGGTTACGCAGCACGTAGTCGATGTTGGTCGAGTTGAACACCCCGGAGGAGGTCTTGGGCAAGACGATTTCATTTTCGACCGGTGTCAGCGCTTCAATGATGGCGGCTTGCGGGCTGCCTTTTGGCAGGTGCATCTGCGACAGTTTGTGGTCCAGCGAGCGGTCGCGCCCGTCGGCGGTGAGGCTTTCGATGATCGTGTGTAGAACGTTCTGCCGAGCCGTGCGCACGGCGGCCAGCAACCTGAGTTGGTTGGGAATCACCTGTTGACGGGTGCGGTCGAGGAAGTACCTGGCGTCCGGCCCTTGCAGATGCGGGTCGAACTGCGGCTCAAGCCAGGCGCGTTGCATGTCCACCAGCAGTAGCGCGGTTCGGTTGGTAGTAAACGGCAGGTCACGGGGCGAGTGATGGGGGAGCATAAACATCCTTATTTTTCCTCCAGCAGGTGAGTGGTGAAATCGTTTCGTAGTGCGTCGATGCCTTCCAGTCGCTCGGCAAGATCGGGGCAACGCAGCGTCAGGCAGGCAATCAAGGCTTCGACCTGGGCCAGTGCCGGCACCAAGGTGTCGAAGGCCGATACCGACTCCACGGGCGCGGTGATCACCAGGTTGGCCATCTCGCGCAGCGGCGAGGCGTAGATGTCGGTAAACAGCACGACGCGTGCATGCCGGTTCTTGGCCGCGCTGGCGACACGCAGAGCCTGGGATTGATAACGTCGATAATCGAACAGCAGCACCACGTCCTGACGTTGCACATCGAACAGGCGATCAGGCAGTTGCGCGTTGTCTTCCAAGGCAAAGCAGCCCGCACGCAACAAGCGCAAATGATTGAGCAGGTAGTGGGCGAGGAAGCTGCTGAAGCGTCCGCCGAAGCAATGCACTTGATGCCGTGTATCGAGCAGCCACTCCACCAGAATGCGCACATCTTCGGGTTGAGTCAGGGCCTGGGTTTCGAGCAGGGTACTGTGACTGTCCGCCAGGTAATGACTCCAGACGTCGTCTTGCTTGAGGTGTGAGCGCGGTCGCAACAACGTGCTGGGCGAGCGCAGGCGGTGATCCATGTCGCTGAGAAGCGCGTCCTGAAAGTCGGCATAGCCACCGAAGCCGAGTTTTTTCACCAGGCGCACAATAGTCGGATCGCTGACGCCGGCGTGCTCGGACAGACGCGACATCGGGCCCAGCCCGCTACGCGGGTAGTGGTCCAGCAATGCACGTATGACTTTGCGTTCCGACGGCGTGAGGTCCAGGCCGGGATCGGTGATCCGGTCTCTAAGTGAGGGCATCCGAGCTCCTGCTAGAGGGGGGGGGTGTTGCTTTTATTTCATAATTGGCTAAATAAATACTTATGTAATTTATGCTACATGTCTAGCGGGTTTTTTCATATGCCTGACCTGAAAAGCACCGAAATGGGGTGGAGGTCTTGTTGGGTAAGGCCTGCGTGGGTTTTGCTTATCTGCGAGCGCTATATCACCGATCCGACTTATCGCTTCGTCGAGGCCCATAGCCTGAGCGAGGGCGCGGTTCAAATCTACAACGCCAGCGTTGTAGATTTGAACCGCGACAAGCAACAGATTTGAGGTGATTCTCTGCATCAGCAGCGTCCAGGCCTTGGCGGCTCGGTACAAGGTCACACAACCCAGCCGGGTAGAAAAATCGGGTTCAGGGCCCCCCCAGCAGTACCCCGGTGCAATCATGCTGATTACCCTGATCGTCACCAGTACCCCGGTTTTTTGCATCATGCTGGGGTTTATGCTGCGTTCGGCAACCGTGACTGTCTGGCATCTGTTGTGCGCAGCCCTGGGCATTGGCGCGGCGATGATGCTGCTGCTACCCAGTGCGGCGCTTCCGGAGGGCTCGTCACGGTGTTGGTTGGGCGCAGCCATTGGGGTTCCAGTGAGCTATGCGCTTTACAACCTGTACGTCGCCTGGTCGGTGTTGTTGCTCGATGAGCAGATCACGCAGTGGATGAATGTGAGCATCAGTGCGATTGTTCTGTCGCTATTCTTGTGTCTGGTCGGGGATCGAAGTCAGGCACGAAGGGCATCACTGAGCGAAGCCTGAGCCAATCAGTGGAGTCTTGGTCCTACGCCCACTCGTTTTGCGGTGGGCAACCGAGAACCTGGAAAGCATCGACCTTGCATCGCAATGCGGGCGCCGCAATGTGTCAGTTAGGGCGCCATTACGGCCAAGGCCGGCTCCTACAGGATGTTATCCCGATGTTGATTTTGGGCTGATTTTTTTCGCGGTTCGAATTCAGGCTTCGCTCTATGCAGTGAGGGTAGGAGTCCACTGAGAGCTTGGCGCTGGTACTCGCTGACAGCTGTGAACAGTGCTTCTGCCTCGAGACGCAGCCGCCCAACTTCGTCTGCTGATTGCGTTCCCTGAGCTTCGTGGTACTGCCGCAGCACATCCAGCGCCTGTGTCATCAAGGGTTCACCCTCTTTGATTTTGTCGATCAGGCTCTGGCCAGCGCTGTAATGGTTATCGTTGCTCATCGAACTACTCCATCCCGATTGAGGATCAACGCAGTATAGGCCGTCCCACACGACAACCCTGCACGTCCATCATAAAGCTGAGGCGAAAAAATGCCTTGCCCAAGGTGGCACCTTGCACCTGGTTACACCGAGGGCTACCAAACCCCGTCACTGATGTGCAGTGGCGGCTTGAGGATAGTCATCGACGTTAGCAGCGGAATCTGATGGGTGGTCTACAATTGAGATTCAAAATATCAACTCGCAAGACGCTTTCATCATGATGTAGGGGGTGTTGATATGTCGGTGATTTTGGAGTTGGCACTGTGGCGGTGCGGATAAAATGGATTTGCATGAAGGGGGTGTGAATAGTTCGGCCGCTACCGGCGAGCCGCCTGACGCTATCCATATTGTAATTAAGCTTTATGTCTGCTTGCTGCTCGCAGGGTTTGCGTTTGTTCCGGCTTATCTGATTGGCTACTTGTACGTCTTCCAGGATCCGACCCTTATATTCGAGAACCACACGTTCCATATCATTGCTATCACGGCCGCCACCCTGGAAGGGCTGTTTGTTACTTACGTAACCTGGTGCTGCTATCAGTCATCGGGAGATCCGCTGCTGCGCTGGATGACATTGGGCTTTCTCGGGTTTGTGATGATCTATGCCTTGCATGGGGCGTTCACCGGGCTCGCTCACTCCCATCTCTGGCTCTTCCTGCTTTACGGACCGGCCTCTCGACTGGTCATGGCAATTCTGCTGTTGATCGGCATGCTGTCGTACCATCAACCACCTGACGCCGCTGCCCAACGCACAAAGCTCCGCCCGTGGTTGACCTGGATAGGGCTGTTCCTGCTGGTTGACCTGGCGGTGGCACTCGTTGCGAATTCGCAGGTTGCGGGCCATCCCGCAGTACGCCTCGCGCTGGAAGGTGGGGCCCTGTTTTTTTCCGCCGTGAATGTGGCAGTGCTGCTGTTGCGTCGTTTCCGTTCGCCGCTGATGGTGATTTTTGCCATCTCGGTTACCGCGTTCGCGTTGTCATCTCTTGCGTTCATCCTAGGGCGTCCCTGGAACCATATGTGGTGGCTCGCCCATGCGATCTTCGCTGCTGGATTCTTCCTGTTGAGCTATGGGGTCGCGCAAGCGTTCCTCTCCACTCGGTCGTTCTCGAAGATTTACAGTCAAGGGGAGTTGATGGTGCGTCTTGCCGAGTCAATGGCCTACGCTGAAAATGCCCTGCAGGAGCTCCAGCGCACCAATCGGGAACTCGGCCACCTTGCCGCGACCGATCCACTGACGGGTGCTGACAATCGGCGTCGTTTCATGGAGCGGGTCGATGCCGAAATTGACCGGGCTAAGCGCGGCGACGTTCCGTTCTCGGTGTTGGCGCTCGACCTGGACAACTTCAAGTCCATCAATGACCGCTTTGGGCATCAGGTTGGCGATGACATCCTCAAGAGGTTCGTGCAGGAGTGTCTCGAATCGATCCGGCCGTACGACGGCGTAGCCCGAGTGGGTGGGGAAGAGTTCATGATATTGCTGCCCCAGACTCCACTCGAAGGCGCACACGTAATCGCTGAGCGTCTGCGGAACACCATTGCAACGACTTCTTTCAATATCAGCCAGCAACGGCTGACCACGGTCACAGTGAGCATCGGCGTATCGCAATACGGACGAGACGGGGACTCCATCGAAGACATTCTGCATGTAGCCGATCAACGCCTATACGACGCGAAACACCAAGGTCGTAACTGTGTCGTCACTACCATCAAAACCATCCTGCAGCCTCAGCCCTGATACTACTGCACCATCGAAACGGTGCCGGTTATCGGTACATTTCACGGGGAGGGCGAACAGGCTGTGTTCGACGAGATCGTCAGGCTTGAGGCTACCGACCCAGGTATCGCTTTTTGGGGGCTTCCAGCGCCGGCTGACTCCGATCTGCAAACTGAAGATTGCCCATTGCTCGTTCTACAATATCTCTCTGGAATGGATAACGGCTCGGAATCTTCAAGACCTGAGTCGACGGCGACACTTGTGATGGGCTGAAATCGGTGGAGGCTCGAGAAAATACTTAACGTCATGTCCGAGATTCGTTGATCACTACAGCGTCGGCCGTTTGGGGCAGACTGGGACACCCCTTATGTGCAGGATCGTTGTTGGCGGGACGATATGCCAAGCGCGGCGAATCGACTCTAAAACTTACACCAGCTCTTTAACCATAGGAACACAAGCCAGTTGAAGCCCGGAGGGCGAATGGTAAATCGCAGGGGCATCACCAACGAAACCGCATCGCCGGTAAAACTCTGCAGCGTTCAAAGTCGCGTCCAGGTTGACTTTCTCCAGCCCCAAGTCGCGAGCCAGGTGTTCAAGGTGGTCCAGGACCTTCATGCCGATGCCCTGCTGCATAAAGCTTGGGAGTACAAAGATCGCGCCGATTTCACTTTTCTCCAGATCAAGCATGCCTGTCGCCACGGGGGTACCCCGAATACATCCCAGATAGAAGTGCTTTTCCATCAGTTCGCTATACCCATTCTCAGGCGATCCTGCTGTCCAGGCCAGTATCTGCTCTGTGGTATAGGCGCCGACGCATTGGTGCCGTATCGCTAGAAGGCGAATGTCGAATGCTGTTTGGGAGTCGCTTTGCGTTGCTCGTCTAATCGTGAACATGTTTATTCTCCGTTAGCCAGAGGCGGACGGAAAACTAAAAAGCCCCGTCCATTTTCTGGCGGGGCCTTGGGGTAATTACGTCATGTTTTAAGCGCGCATAACCTCATTGCCCGCCAGAAGCGGTCATCAAGGTGCACATCATGTTCATGCCGGGTGTATGGATCATAGTCAGATGGTCTTCTGGATGATCGGATTTGTCAATCTTGGGGCGGAGTCAAGGTTCAGCCCTGAGCGCAATAGCGGTCATGACCACCTGTTTGCATTCGATCGGACCAGCATTGCTTCGTGGCCATGGTCGGTAGAGAGCGACTCGAACGGACTTGTCCTCCAACGCCACATCAACGGTCGATGCGTTATTATCGTCTTTCGACATCAGCCAAGGAGGCACCCATGAGCATTCGTGGTAAAGACCGACAGATCGACAACATTGAGTTCAATGTCGGCGACATCGCCCGTAGCAAAGCCTTCTACGGCGAGGCGTTCGGCTGGACATTCGTCGATTACGGCCCTGCCTATACAGAATTCAGTGATGGTCGCCTTACGGGGGGCTTCACTACGGGAGAGCCCGTTCGGCCCGGCGGCCCTTTGATCATTTTGTACTCGGATGATCTCGATGGGGCGCAGCAGCGGCTCAAAGCCTTGGGGGCTGTTATTTCCCGCGAAACCTTTTCGTTCCCTGGTGGAAGCAGGTTCCACTTCATTGATCCAGATGGCTATGAGCTGGCGGTTTGGACCGCTCAGCCGTAGGTCCCGGCCTCTCTTGAATGGGCTGGGTCCGTTTTCAATCAGCGCCAACAGCTCACGCCATCTCGGAGGAGCGTGCCAGTGCTTGCGTGTCGATATATTCGCGGATGTTTGTCACTTTGCCATTGCGAACAGTCATGGCGAAGACAAAATGGTCCTCGAACGTCCTGTTCGTGGCCTTAACTTTCCCCATGGCGAACCCGACCATCAGAACCCGGTCCCCCTGCGCTACAAATTCGGGGGGCTCCGGGAATGAAGTCTCCATTTCGCAAGCCTTCTGAAGTAAATCCGCCAATCCCTGGTGCCCGCGGTGCGTGCCGGCCAGCGGCCAGTCCTGGCCCGGAATGATCCACTCGATATCTTCGGCAGACAACGCCAGAAGACCGGGCCTATCGCCGCGGCCCATGGCTGCAAAAAAACTCTTTACAGTCTGGACATTCCCTTGTGTGCTCATCGAAATCTCTCCATTTCCTTTACCAGGGATCGTGTCCGATCACATCGGACACGTTGTGGACCTGCTGGTGAGGACGGGGTGTCGGTGATTCAGCCGATATCGACTTTCATGGCGATGTCCCAGCTGCCGGCGCCGTTTTTGGCCAGGCCGATCATCATCAGGCCGAGCGCCTCGAGCGTCTGGGCCATCTGCAGGCCGCCAACATCCAACGGACGCAGCCCGAGACTCTCGAGAAACGTCGAGACCCGCGCCTTGGCGTGCGCATCGTCCGCCGCGATGAACGCGTCGAGGCGTTCACCCTTGGCAAGTACGTGGCCGAAGAGGGTATTGAACGCCTTGACGACATGCGCGCTGGCGGGGGCGCCCTTGGCGATCTCCTGCGCACCGGAACTGCCGTGGGGGGTAACGAGGCCCGAGAGATCGGGAGCGACCGGGTTGGTGATATCGATGATCACCTTACCGTCGAGCGATTTCCCAAAGTCGGCCAGTACCGCCACCGCGCTGGGGTACGGCACGGCGAGAATGACGATGTCGCCCGCCGGAGTGGCGCCGTAAGTCCCTGTGATCGCTCCGGAGGCGAGCTTGTCGGCAAGCGCCTGCGCCTTGGCGGGATCGCGGCTGAATACCTCGACGGTGTGTCCGGCCTTGGCAATACGGCCGGCGACCGCCGTGGCCATGCCTCCCGAACCGATGATGCTGATAGTGCTCATGTGCAGTCTCCGTTCTGAAATCAGGTATTTTTCGTCTTTTCTGGACGGGTTACGCCGTCGCGGCTTGGCCACCCGCCGGGCGCAGTGCGGCCCGGCGCAGTGCGGCCCGGCGGTGTGCCGTCACCTCATCAGACGGCCGGGAAGTAATGACCGTTATCAAGATCGGCGAAGAGTCCGGGCTGGGTCGGTTCCCAACCCAGAACCTGGCGCGTGATGGCGTTCGATGTCGGGGTGTCCAGCGTGACCAGATTCGCCAGGAACCCGAAGTAGCCAGGCAGCATCAGCACGTCCGCGGGAATAGGCACGGCGGGCAGATTCAATCGGCTGGCAATGGCTTCGGCGATCTGGCGGTATGGGATGGCCACTTCGGCGATTGCATGCCAGCTTCTGCCCGCGGCGCCTTTCTCCAGCGCCAGGCGAAACACGCTGGCGAGGTCACGGGCGTGCACGGCCCCCCAACGGTTGGCACCGTCTCCGGGGTAGCCGACGACACCCTTTTCCTTGGCCAGCCCGATCAACAGCGGAAGGAAGCCGGCGTTATCGGTGGAGCTGTGCATGATCTCAGGGATCCGCACGATTGAAGACCGTATGCCCTTTTCGGCGAGACCGATCACCGTGGTTTCCACGATGTTCCGAACCCGCAGGGTATTCTTGTACGGATCGCCGCCGGGAAGGGGCGGATCCTCCTCGGTGGCCGCCCGGCCCAGGCCCTCCCAGCCGGGCGAGCCGACGCTTCCAGACACGACCAACGGCTTTCCGCTTCCGGCCAGTGCTTGGCCATAGGCGAGCATGATCTCAAGCTCCGCGGCCGCAACGGCGTTGATTCCGCCGGTTGGAATCAGGTCCTGCCGGTGCGCGAGGTGGATGACTCCGTCCGAGGCTGCGGCCGCCTCCTTGAGCCCGTCGAGATCCTCGAGATGGCCGCGATGTACCTTGGCGCCGAGCGCAGCCGCCTGCGCGGCGGCCTTGTCGGACCGAGCCAGGGCCGTGACCTCGTGGCCGGCGGCGATAAGATCGGAGATGATGTACGGACCGGAATGCCCGGTGCCGCCAGTGACAAAAACGCGCATATGCGTGCTCCTCGTGGGTGATGGGGTGCGAGAAAAGGTGTCAGGGGACTGTGCCGGGCGCATTGGCGATCCAGCGCCCCGCCGTCAGCTCAAGTCAGTCGGTGGAAAGTAATGGCCGTTGTCCAGGTCCTCGATCAGACCGGGCTGAACGGGGTCCCAGCCAAGAGCCTGGCGGGTGATGGCGTTCGACGCGGGGAGGTCCAGCGTGGCCACTGCCGCCAGGAACCCAAAGTAGCCCGGCAGCATCAGCTCGTCCGCGGGGATGCTCACGGCGGGTATTCCCAGGCGAGCGGCTATAGCCTCGGCGATCTCGCGGAACGGGATTCCCTCGTCGCCGATCGCGTGCCAGGTTTTGCCTGCGGCCCCTTTCTCGAGCGCCAGGCGGAACAGAGAGGCTAGATCGCGGACGTGCACGGCGGGCCAGCGGTTCTTGCCGTCTCCCGGATAGCCGGCGAAACCCTTTGTTTTCGCGAGCGTGATCAGCTGCAGGCGACCGGTCGCACTGTGTAAGAGCGTGGGAATCCGCACGACCGACGATCTGACACCTCGCTCGGCGAGGCCCACGACGGCGGTTTCCACGATATTGCGTGTCAACAGAGTGCCTGAGTCGTTCGGGCCGCTGGGTAGAGCGGGATCCTCTTCGGTCGCCGGGCGGCCCAGACTGACCGGTGCGCCGATAGGCGCCGCCCTGCCCACATTCATGGGCGTGCCGATACTGCCTGCAACGACCAGTGGCTTATTCGTGCCCGCCAGCGCCTCGCCGAACGCGAGGACGGTCGCGAGTTCCGATTCGGCCAAGGCGGCGATCCCGCCGGACGAAAGCAGTTCGGCCCTGTATCCGAGGTGAATGACGCCGTCGGACTCAACCGCCGCCGCCTTGAGCCCTTTGAGGTCGGCAAGATCTCCACGACGCACCTTGGCGCCGAGCGCTGCCGCCGCTGCCGCGGACGCGTCTGACCTCGCCAGAGCGACGACCTCATGGCCGGCTGCGATGAGGTCAGGGATGACGTACGAACCGACGTGGCCGGTGCCGCCAGTGACGAAAACGAGCATGTTATTGGCCCTTCTGAGCAGTGTGATACGAAACGCGCTGGTGCGACTGCGTTCAACTTAGAAGCCATGCTGGTCGTCTCGCTTGCAAAAAGCAAGTGAATTGTAGGAATTTACTTGCTCCATGCAAGCGATGTTAAGGTCCGGTCATGAAAAAAACCTCGATTTCTCGAGATTAAGGAGTGAACCAGAGGGCAAGAAAAAACGAGGTCAGAAACCTCGCGACCGGCAGCAACGGGTCGATTCTGTTGAAAAAGTCGACCCTGAACGGTCACATCGTCAATGTCCGTTCAGGGTCGAAGGCTCTGCCTGCTCCGCTATTGCAGCGGAACATACACATCTGTTTGCCATTGATCCTGCGGTGTCTCGGGATAGATGCTCAGGTAATTGAAGAACAGCGGCTGGTCACGCAGTTCCTCTCCACTGGCAGGAAGCCAATCGCGGTAAATCGGATAGATCGTTTCGCCGATGTGATCCGGTGACCCCACGTGTCGCACCACGACGCAGCGACCGCCAGGAATGACGATCTCGTGCACGCCGAACTCATTCGGTGCCACGGCCTCGTGAATCTCGCCGCAGATTGCGAAGCGGAATGCTTCTGGTGGAGTCGTATCGGGGTTGTTATAGGGAATGCCAAAGTTGCGACTCGATGCCACCGGCGACTGTCCGCTCTGCCTACGCCACTCGATGAACCTGCGCACGCTCTCATTGACGAGCCCGGGTGGTCCGCAGTGCTCGAGCGCGGCTACCTTGACCTCAGGGAAATCTACGATTCGTATTTGCATGACAATAATCCTGGAAAAGTGAGGGATGGCGAACACCGCATTCCAGACCTGCCAGTTCGGTTCCTTCCTGAACGCACTCGGCGTCGTACCGAATGCCCGTCTGAACGCCCGGCAAAATGCCTCGGGACTTTCAAAGCCGGCACCGAGTGCGGCGTCCAGTACCGAGTGATCAGCGAGGGCGGCCAGGCGATGTGCCGCACGTCGTAGTCGCATCAGTTGCACATAACGTGAGACGGGCACGCCAACGAACGCGGTGAATTGTCGATGGAAGTGAAACGCCGAAAAGTTCGCCACATGGCTCAACGTCTTCACCGACAGGTCACCTTCGAGATTGGCATCAATGTAGGCGAGTACGGCGTTGAAGCGCTTTGTGTAAGCGAAATGGGTCGGCATGTCGGGCACTGGGAAAAGCTCCTGGAAGTACGGTCGGCAATAGAATCGACTATAGCGGCGCGGACGTGCCTAGCCGCGCTTGCTCAAGACCCATTTTGGATGGGCCAATGCGATCTCTTCCAAGGCGTTCCTCTATCGTTTGAGCCACTGTTATCAGCTGACACCTACTACTGAAGAACCCAATACCCAGGCGGGCCGGCGGTGCTCGGCAGCGTGCATTGCCAGGTAGGCTTTGAGGTTTTCGTCACCGATCCCCAAGGTGTATAAGATTCCAGCCATGAAACTGACCGGAGCGGTACCCGGCGCCGTAATTACGCGCTTATCGGCGATCGCATAGGGGACATCCTGATAGTAAGCCGCTCCACCGTAATTCAGTTTCGACAGGTTCTCTGCCGAGTTGGAGGTGTGGCGCAGGTTATCGAGCACGCCCGATTGTGCTAACACACGGGTACCGTCGCAAATGCCGGCGAGGATGATGTTTCTTTCATGGGCCGCGATAACCAGGTCCGTGATATTCGGGGCCTGATCGGTCTGCCAAACGGTACCCCCACAGATGATCAGCAGGTCGAGCTCATCGAGCTGTATGGCTTCGATCGCCAGGTGTGGGGTGACGATCATCCCACCAGAGGAGGTGACTTGGGTGCCCCCTGAAGTCGCGAAGCGTGTATCGAAGCCGTAGTAGCCACGACCGGTGGAGTTGATCAGGGCTGTTTCCCAATCCGAGAAATTCTCGGTGAGAATAGTAATGGCACGTGTCATTAGAGTGTCCTTCTCTGACGGCATTGATAAATATCTGAGGGGGCCTTTTCCTCGGGGGCCAAAGGGTAACAAACACGATCGTCAGTTTTTGTCAGTAGCGCTTGGGGCGTGCGTAGGGATGGTGTCAACTTCATACCGCGCTGGGTTTTGAGAAGCGCTTTACGACGGCTCGGGGGAGCAGTTGCAACAACTGGCCGCTGTCGAGCAAGGGCTTGGCGATGAACGAGGGCAGATCGCCGATACCGAGGCCGGCCAGCACCGCCCTCGCTGACTACGTCCAGCAGGCGGTCGTCGAGAATGACATGACATCGGCATATGCATGCTCGCCTGGTCAGGCTGTTCCAGTCTGTCGGCGAGCGGCGCCAATACCCAGCGGGTGGTTCGGCTGAAAAAAGCATGGAACACCTCTCCCTCGGTCAAATGGGATCAGCCTGTAAGGGTTGCATCGGAGCCGACAAGGCACATGAGTCAAAGGCTGTCGCCCCCGGCAGGGCTTGCCAGGCCGACGGGCCGGCGGCGATTTCCTGAGTACTCAACAGGCAGTTGTCGAGCTCACGCTGCAACACCTCGGTATCCAGATCCTGGCCGATAAAGACCAACTCCTGTCGGCAATCGCCGACAATGCTGTCCCACTTGGCCATGATGCTCTGCAACCGATATTCATCCCGCGGCCATTGCGACTGCTCGATGAAATTCCACCAGCGCCCGACATAGTCCCACTGGAACTGCCTGCCGCTTTGCACCAGCAGGCCGGTTTCCAGGTGCCGACTGGCGAGCCAGAAGTAACCTTTGCTGCGCAGCAGGTGCCCGTTGCGCCAGGGCCGCTCGAGAAAATCGAGCAAGCGCTGTGGGTGAAACGGGGCGCGCTCGCGGTACACCCAGGACGTCACGCCATAGGTGTCCGACTCGGAGGCCGGTGTGTCGTCGGCCTCCATTTTCTTCATCCAGCCCGGTGACGCCGCGAGGCTGGGTAAATCAAACAGGTGGGTACCGAGGATGCCTGATAACTCAAGGTTACCGTGGGCCATCGGCATGATCCGCGCGGTCGGGTTAAGGCCGGTAAGAATCGCATGCACGGCCTGGTAACCAGGCTCATCGATCAGGTCCAGTTTGTTGACGAGAATGATGTTGGCGTACTCCACTTGCTCGATCAGCAGATCTGCCAGATGGCGCTTGGGCGTGTCCTCATGTGCGTCGTCGCGGGCCACGATGTCCGGCGACTCGAGCAACGCCTGAAAACGGCTGCCATCGACCACCGTCACCAAGGTATCGAGCCGTGCCAGCTCGCTGAGGCTGAAGCCCTCTGCGTCAAGGAACGCAAACGTCTCCGCAACCGGCATCGGCTCAGAGATCCCCGTGGATTCAATAAGCAGGTAATCGAAACGCTGCTGACGTGCCAGGGTACTGATCTGCTCGAGCAAATCGGCGCGCAGCGTGCAGCAGATACAGCCATTGCTCATCTCGATCAACTCATCGCGACCGCGGTGCAGTGACACGTCGCGCCTCACCGCTTCGGCATCGATGTTGACGTCGCTCATGTCATTGACGATGACTGCCACTCTCAGGCCTTCGCGATTGCGCAGGATATGGTTGAGCAGGGTGGTTTTGCCGGCGCCGAGGAAGCCAGAAAGCACGGTCACCGGCAGTCGGCCCGCCTGGGCGCCGTCTATCATGCGTTCACCGCTTGTTTGCTGGCGGCCTTATCCAGGTAGCTTTCGAACAGGTCGACCACCACAAACCCCTCATCGGCCGCATCGCCCCACAGATCTTTCACGCGGAACTCGACGTGGTAGGTCGGCTGATGCGCCGCACTCGTATCGCCATGGCCAATCGCGTCCGGGAACGGCCACTTTTCGGAGGTGCGGTGCAGGACCACGCCTTCCTTGCCGCGCACGTAGGCCGGCATGCGGATATGCCCGGCCACATACTCGTCTCGCACGACAACCCGGTCGCCCACCTCAAAGGGCGCTCGGCCGGTGATCGCCGGACGACCTTCAGCATGCGCGGGGTTCGCCAGCTTGAAGTGCGAACCCAAGGCCTGATCGAGCTCCGCTTGAGTGATGACGCCCGTTTCAACCAGCAGGGTGGCGGTGGCGATGACGTAGCGTTCGTAGTACTGGGTGCCGACATGCTGGCGAACATCCAGGCGTTCGACGGCGTGACGCACTTCGTCCACGCTGAACTTCTTCAAGTGATCGGCACCGATAAACATCAAGCTGTAGGCCAGGTGTTCCCAGTCCTGTTTGAACACCTGTTTGTAGCTCAGGCTATTGATGGAGTGAGGGACTTTTCCAAAGCCTTGGAAACCGCCGAGATCGTGAAAGCCATCCATAATAAAAACTCCGGGAGTTGAACGATGATGCGTTGTTTTTCTCAGTCAACGCGGGGCAGGGCGACACCAATCAGCACGTCTTTCGTCACCAGCTTCTGCAGCTGCTCTTCACTCATGTGCTCGGAGCCTTCAGGCCTTACCGGCAACACCAGGTAGCGGCTTTCGGCGCTGGTGTCCCAGACCTTGACCACCACGTCGCTCGGCAACTCCGTCCCCAGCTCGCGCAGGACCGTGCGCCCCTCCCGGACCAGCCGCGCACGAAATTCAAAGCCCTTGTACCACTCAGGTGGCAGGCCGAGGACAGGCCAGTTGGTGCAGGAGCACAGGCTGCAGACAATGACGTTCTTGACCCCCGGCGTATCTTCCAGGGCGACGATGTACTCGCCCTGGGGGCCGGTATAGCCGAACTGGGCACAGGCGGCCGTGCCGTCCTTGAGCAACAGCGCCCGGAACTGCGGATCGACCCAGGCCTTGGCGACCACACGAGCGCCGTTCTCCGGGCTCCAGCCGTGCTCCATCAATTGCGTGAGTTGCTCGACGTAGCCCTCTGGGATGAGTGCCTTGCTCTTGAGGACTTGAAACAATGCCCATGCCCGCTCACCGGGCGTTGAAGTGGTCGCAGTTGTGGAAGTAGATGGACTCATTGGGTATCTCCTATCAGTCAACGCGGTTGTGGAGTGATTGAAACGTGCCGGTCTTTCTTATTTTCTTCAGGTAAGAGACTCAGAGCGTGCGCCAGTCCACCGCGGCTTCAAACGCCGCCGCGGCCTGGTAGATCGTGCCTTCGGCATAGTGCCTGGCGACCAGCATCAGCCCGACGGGCAGGCCGTCCACCAGACCGCACGGAATCGACATGGCGGGATGCCCGGTGATGTCCTGCGCAGCGGTATTGCCGATCATTTCCAGCGCGCGCATCACATACTCAGTGATCGAGCAATCCGCTGCCGGGTGGGGTTGGGCCGTGATGGGCGTGGTCGGCATCACCAGCAGGTCATAGGTCTGCAGTGCCTTGTCATAGCCTTGCCGGGCAAAGCGTGCGAGGTTTTGGGCCTTGGCGTAATAACGGCCGTTGTAGTGCGTCAGGCCGTATTGGCCGACGAACATGCACAGTTTGAGCGACGCGGATAATTGGTCAGCCTGCTCGCGCCAGCCGGCTTGTTTGTCCAGCAGGCCGACGTCGTAAAGTCCTTTCCAGTTAAAGCCCGCGCCGTTGCCATGCATCATCTGCATGGTCAAACCTTCGCAGCCAATGGGGTGCCACAACGACCCCGCCAGGTTGTGTTCGGGAATGGACACCGGCTCGACATGCGCGCCCAACGCCTCGAGACGGGCGATGGCTTCGCGCACCTTGTCTGCCACGCGGGGATCCTGGTTGGCCAGCGCGAACCCCTCCTGCAGCACGCCGATTCTGAGCCCGCCCAGCCCCCGTGCCAGGTAGCTGCAATAGTCATCGACCTGCGGCGCCGCCTGGCGTGGGTCGAGTCCATCCGAACCGGCCAGGGCCTGCAGCATCAGTGCGTTGTCGCGCACGTTGGCGGTAATGGGACCGACATGATCGATCGTGGCTTCAATCGCCATGATGCCGGTGTAGGGCACCAAGCCATGGGTCGGCTTCATGCCGTAGGTACCGCAGAACGACGATGGGATTCGTATGGATCCGCCTTGATCACCGCCCACGGCGATGTCCACCTCGCCGGCGGCGACCAATGCCGCACTGCCCGACGAAGAGCCGCCCGCGGCATAACCCTGGCGATGTGGGTTGTGCACTGGGGCAGGATCAGAGGTGTGGCTGCCCCCCGAAAGGCAGTAGTGCTCGCAGGTAGCTTTACCGAGGATGATTGCGCCGGCATCGAGCAAACGCGTGACCACGGTGGCATCAAACCCCGGTACAAAGCCTTCCAAAGGCGCAGCGCCGTTCATCATCGGGACGCAGGCCAAGGCGATGTTGTCTTTGAGCGCCACGGTTTTGCCGGCCAGCAGGCCCTCACGGGCGCCGTTCACTTCAGTCCGGTAGTACCAGGCGTTCAGCGGGTTTTCCTTGTCCGAGGGGCGATAGCCTGAACTGCGGTCGTAGCGAATGGGGGGAACGAAATCGCACAGTTCGTCGACCAGGTCGTATGCATCGAAACTCGGTTGCATCAGATCCAGGTAGGACGCGGCCTGCTCGGGCGTCAGTTGCATGTTCAACTGACTCGCGATGGCTAAAAGCTGATCAAGCGTGGGACGAATAATGGCCATGGTTTTCCTGTCTTCTTATCAATTCAATCCGGTGGCAATGGGGCCCAAATTAGGCATCTATCGCCGTCTGCGCATGGTTGAGCAGGACACTCACTTGGTTGAAAAGGACATCGGGATTCAGAAGACTTTCAAGACGCGCAGATTCAGACGTGCACCTTCCTTGAAGCCTTGCTCTACCTCGATGTCCTTGCCGAGTTGAGCCTGGAGTTGCAGCGTTGGATCGACAAAGTGAGTGACGGTAAAACGTGCGTAGGACGTCGAGACACCGTCGTGCTGGTCAACGCCGTCCACGGTGGTCGCGGCCCCGGTGACGTAGCCCCCGCCGAATGCGAACGTGGTGCTGGGCGACCAGTTGTAGCGCACGGCGGCCTGGTATTCGTACCGGGTGTTTTCTTCGAGTTTCGCGCTTGTGGCGCCGTAGTCATTATTGGTCGATACCCAGGACACGTCCGCGACGGTGTCCAATGCCCATTGCGCGGAAAAGTGATGGATGTAGGCCGCTTGTAACGTCGCCCGCCAACGGTTCTCGCCCAGGTTCAAGGCATCATTTTTGTTGTAGCTGCCGATCGGGATGTACAGATAGGGGGCGAGGGCGAACACATCTTTGTTCGCGGTGGGTAATGTCCACTTGAGAGGCGCGGTGAGAATCGGGTCGCCCACGCCATGGGTGTCGCCCAGCGCCCCGGCATCGCCCGAGGCGTTCATGTAGCCGAACGGCAGCAATATCTGCGGTTCCCATGAAAGGTTCTCGCAAAGGCCCATGGCGTGGATGTAACGCAGGATGCCCACATCTGAGCTGAGCTTGGCGTTATCGGAGGTTCTATGGCCGTCTTGATAAAGGTCAGACCGTTGCGCGTGTTGGTAGTAGAACAACATGGCATTGGCCCCGGCGGGCAGCGGCTCGAAATCCCCGGGCGCTACTTCAAGGGCCTGGCTTTTGACAAATGGCAACATTCCCAGCACAAGCACTATTCGACTCAATTTCATGATCAAATTCCTGGCAAAAAGTGGCCCCTACCCCATGCGCTAGAGATGAGGGACCAAAAAGTGATGGTGTGAATCCAGGGGCAGACAGGGACAAGGAGCATCCTCATCCAAGCCGCATTTGTCGGTGTTGAGTGTCAGGCCGGCGCGGCAACGGCATCCCGCAGCATTCCGGTGTGCGGATGGCAGTTGATGTACTCGAAGATCTGGCTCTTGGCGTCCGACACCGACACTTCGTGGTACAGCCGTAACTTTTTCAAACCCGCGGCCACGCGGAAGAACGTCACGAAAATACGCAGGTGGGTAGGATGGGATTCGGCCCAGCGTTCGAGTTTCTCCACCGAGCGCCAGTGGCCGATGTTGTAGCTGACGTCGAGAAAGTTGCCGTCCAGGTCGATATTGCGCACGAACCGGTTGCTGTAGCAGCCCAACGGTTGGCCATTGTCACGAAGGAAGTCCATGCCGTCCTGCAAGGTCGGCAAAATTTCGTCCAGGTACAGCGAGCGTTCGTCCGCCTCGGCATCCGCCCAGTCCTGGCCTGAACGAATCAGCGTGAGGTTGTCATGCCCCAGGACCACGACCCGTCCGCCCCGGGCAGGGTCACCCACGATCACTTGCAGCTCGCTCGTAGGCTTCATCCAGTCGGTCTGGGAGATCGGGAAGCGGTCGCGCATCGATCCCCAGTAACCGTGCTCTTCGATCTCGTCACTGGTCGCATCCATGACCGCGCCGACACCGGGAAGATTGTCCCGGAAGGCGTACAACGTCTCGAACTGCTCGGCGCGCGGTGCGGTGATTTCGCGGAAATAGCCAAGACCATCATTGAGGCGATCCGGCGAAGCCCACCAGTCGTTTACCTCAGGCGAGCGTAACCAGCGACAGTGGGCGGCAGGGTCTTTCCAGTACCCGACCACAATCAAATTATCAAAGCCGCTGTTGTCGGTGTGGTGGGTCAAATCATGGATCTGCGGGCCATCGGCCAGGCTGAAACTGCCGACGATGTGACGCATGGCCTGCAGCGCGGCGTCGCGCTGTGCCTCGCCTCGATACTGCACACCAAGGTAAGCCATCACCACTTGTTGCAACTGCTCGTCGGCGCGTGCAACCCACATCGGAAAGGGCGGCTGGTACTCTTCAGGCACGCGGCGAGACAGGGTGCGTGGGCATTTGAGATGTGTGTCGATTGCAGATTCCATCTTGAACTCCTCGTTATTTTCGTTCAGGCCTACGGGTGGGCGTCAGCGCGTCAGCGGCTGGTCGCGCTTGGCGATCTGTCGTCGGTACAGCAGCCTCATGGCTCCCCATTCAATCAACCAATAAGCCGACTCTTCAGGCACAAGGTCGCGCCTTTGCAGAAACCAGGAGCAATCAGCCAATCGTTGTGAAGACGGTCGATGCATGGCGTGCCTCATCAGGGGGATATGAGCTGCTGTGAGGTGGAAATTAGGCTGGACGGTGAGGGGGCGCTTGGTTCGTCGGGACAACCGTTTGGTTGGAAAAGACAGCGCTGGGCTGACGGTCCACCCATGACCGGCGTTGGTGCGCCGGTGCCGAAGTTCGCGTTTTGTGCCTCTAAATGGGGATGGCTAGGGCGTCAAAAGCCTTGCCGACGTGGAGACAACCTCGATGAAAACCCGCCGTTGCCTCCTCAAGGATGCCCGTGAGTACGCTTGGCCTATTAATTGCTCTCGGTGACAAACCCGTTACACCTTCTCGAGTTCTTACCGCATCGCTGTACCGAGGTCCGTGCTATGAACCCAAGCACTCAGTATTCGACCCTTGCCGTTCCTGCACCACGTCGCTTTGATTA
This sequence comes from Pseudomonas sp. MWU12-2037, assembly GCF_023242345.1. Classification (NCBI taxonomy): domain Bacteria; kingdom Pseudomonadati; phylum Pseudomonadota; class Gammaproteobacteria; order Pseudomonadales; family Pseudomonadaceae; genus Pseudomonas; species Pseudomonas sp. MWU12-2037. The sequence goes on from NZ_JALLIZ010000017.1 coordinate 40,873, forward strand.
TTGGAAAGAAGTGGTCTGCCGTCATTGCCTGGCGGCCGATAGCAAACCCTTGTCCCAGAGCAATTTCGACGGCGCGCTTGCCGTCAATACCGTAGGCGATCTGGACCTCTGTTCGCTGTCATCGCCACTGCATTACTGGGAACGTTCCGAGCGGCACCTGCGCAGCGGTCCGGCCGAAGATTTATGGTTGGGTTTCGCTCTAAATGGCCATGGCCAGATTGAGCAAGGCGCGAGAAAAGCCAGTCTGGCGGCTGGGAATCTGTTTCTTTATGACGCAACTCAGGCGTTTCGCTTCAGCTTCGGTGGTACCGAAAACCACCTGGTCCGTATTCCGCGAGCCTTGCTCACCGAGCGGCTACCGCGTATCGCGGAATACACCGCGATGGTCCTCGACGACCGGCGCCCCGGCGTAATTCCCTTGCGTGAGATGCTGCGTCAGGCCGCAAGCACGCCGGTGTCGTTGCAGGATGAGCACATCGCCAAGCGTTATTCAGCGGCATTGATCGACCTGCTTGTGATCAGCCTGGAACTCCAGGACCTCAACACCACCCACCAAGAGCTGGACCTCTACGGTCGCATCATGAAGTACATCCAACGGCATTTGACCGAGCCGGACCTGTCGATTGAGGTCATCGCCCAGGCCCACAATGTATCCACCCGAACCGTTACGCGGGCGTTCGCGCGCTACCAGAAAACCCCCGTTGCGGAAATTTGGAAAGAGCGCCTGAACGCCAGCCGTGAAGCGATTGAACGCGGCCAGGTACGCAGCGTGTCCCAGGCGGCGCTGGACTTCGGGTTTTCTGATTTCTCCCATTTCAGCCATGCGTTTCGCAAAGCGTTTGGTGTGGCGCCGAATACGCTTTTGCGCCGGAATTGACGTTGCCAGGTTTATCAAGTCGACGTGAAGATGGGCGCTTCGTCAGGCTTAATGAGTCAGTGCTTAAGCCGGCAACGGTGCGGCAGTTTAGGCTGCACTGGAAGTGAGTGTCCGGTTTGGAAAGAAACTCATCATGACCCTGTGCCTTGCCTGGGCGAACGCACGCCTTGTGGTTCAGACCGGAAGGCGGAATTGCTTACGTAAGGTCCTGTCGAAGAATCCTGCGGGGGCAAAGCGGCGCAACAAACTGATTTGTTGTGCTGTCTTCCCGGCAGTGTAGCGATGGTGAGGGCGGACATCGGTCGCCGCTTTCACGACTACCGCCGCCACGACTTCTGGACGGTCGGCTTTCGGCATCACCTCGCCTAGCAATGCCCTGAACCCGGCTCGAGCCTGATCGTACTCCTTCAACTGCGAGTCCGGCTCAATGCCGTTTTGATCGAAGACGGTACGCACGAATGCGGGCTCGATGACCGAGACGCGAATATCGAAGGCACGTACCTCGTGATCGAGGGATTCCGAATAACCTTCCAGAGCATGCTTGACCGCCGAATAATGGGCAGAGTAGGGCGCGGGTACCAACCCTAGAATCGATCCGATATTGATGATGCGGCCTTGGCTATGTTCCCGCATCGACGGTAATACCGCATTGGTCATCCGGATGACGCCAAACAAATTGACATCGAACAATGCCTGCACCTGCGAGATCGAGAACTCCTCTGCACCACCAAGCAGACCTACACCCGCATTATTGACCAAAAGGTCGATCCGCCCGGTCTGAGCGAGCACAGTAGAAACGAGAGCATTGACAGAGTCATCGTCTGTCACATCGCAAGTGAGCATGGACACCTGCGTTGGACTGGCACTCGCCTTCCGACTCGTGCCAAATACCCTATACCCTGCACGCACCAGAGCCTCAGCAGTAGCTTGACCAATACCGGATGATGCACCGGTCACTATCGCGGTTCTTTCGGAAGATGTTTTCATTTGATACTCCAGTGTGTCCGTGAGTCGCTATCGGCGATAGCCCACTCGCATACGTCTGACCCTCGTCCTGAGCTTCAGTGATCGAGTGCCAGTTGTCGTCATATGAGTTTGATGACCACCTTGCCTTTGGCTCTGCCTCGTTCCACATAACTCAAGGCCTCAGCCGTTGACTCGAAAGGGACGGTTCGGTCGATCACAGGTTTGATAACTCCGGACTCGACAAGCGCCGTGATTTTCTCTAATTGAGCGCCGCTCGCGCGCATGAACACGAACGCATATCTGACGTTCTTTTGGCGGGCTTTTCTGCGTATGCCGCTGCTCAACAGACGCATTACCCAACCCAGTCCCCAGAACAGCTTTTGTTCTTTTGCGAACGCTGCCGTCGGTGGCCCGGAGATGGAGATAAGCTGGCCACCAGGCTTGAGAATGCTCAGTGATTTTTCCAGCTCGACAGGACCGAGGCTGTTCAATACAACGTCGTAATCGCGCAAAACGTCTTCGAAGTTTTGCTGCTTGTAGTCGATGACGACGTCTGCTCCCAACGCCTTGACCCAATCCACGTTACGGGTGCTGGTCGTCGTCGCAACGAAGGCGCCCAGGTGTTTTGCAAGCTGGATGGCAACTGTGCCGACTCCACCGGAACCCGCGTGGATAAAGACTTTTTGCCCCTTCTTCAATTGTGCTGTTTCAACCAGCACCTGCCAGGCAGTCAGCGCAACCAAGGGCAGGGAAGCCGCTTCTTCCATGGTGGTATTTTTGGGTTTCAGTGCGAGGGCACTTTCCTCAACCGCGATCAGCTCGGCAAAGCCTCCGATACGCGCCTGGGGCGGGCGGGCATAGACCTCATCACCGGGCTTGAAGTGGCGCACGCCTGGCCCCACGCGAACGACGACGCCGGCTAAGTCGTTACCCATGATCAGCGGGAATTTGTACGGCAGGATCAGTTTGAATTCACCTTTGCTGATCTTCAAATCCAGCAGGTTGACGCTGCTGGCATGCACCTCGACCAGGACGTCGTTGATTCCCGGTTCTGGTTGCGGTACCTCGGCAATACGTCCATGGCTCTTGCCGTAACGGTCGATCAGAAAGGCTTTCATGATTCAGTTCTCATGGTTTCAATGGGATGGCAACATGCGCACCCCAGCGTGCCGCTATAAGACGAGCCGAAGGTGTTCAGGCATCCGAAAATGCCGGAATAGATGCTCTTGAATGGATGTCGAAAAGCGATTCAGTCTCTCTGACTGTTCAGCCCTGCGCGGAGCTGGATTCGGCAAGTGTCGGGTAGTCGATATAGCCCGCTGCGCCGCCGCCATACAGAGTCGTCGGGTCGAATGTGGATAAGGTGGCGCTGCTCTTGAGCCGCTCTACCAAATCGGGGTTGCCAATAAACGGACGTCCGAAGGCGATCAGATCAGCCTTGTCATCTTTGAGTTGGGATGCCGCTAGATTCAGGTCATAGCCGTTGTTGGCAATGTAGGTATTTTTGAAGCGCCGGCGTAGGGAGCCAAAATCAAAAGGGGCGATGTTGCGCGGCCCGCCAGTTGCACCTTCAACCACATGCAGGTAAACCAGGCCCAAGGCATCGAGCTGATCGACGACGTAATCAAACTGCTGCTGCGGATCACTGCTTGAAACGCCGTTGGCAGGTGACACGGGAGAAATTCGGATGCCTGTTCGATCAGCACCGATCTCGTCCACCACTGCGGCAGTGACTTCGAGCAGCAAGCGCGCACGGTTTTCAACCGAGCCACCGTAGGCATCAGTGCGAACGTTGGAGCCGTCCTTGAGGAATTGATCCAGTAAATAGCCGTTTGCGCCGTGGATCTCTACGCCGTCAAATCCTGCAGCGATGGCGTTTTTCGCTGCTTGGCGAAAGTCATTGACGATCCCAGGCAACTCTTCGATATCCAGGGCTCGGGGGGCTGAGACATCTGCGAAGCTGTTGTTGACGAATACCTTCGTCGCGGCTTGCAGGGCAGAAGGCGCTACCGGGGCAGCACCGTTTTTCTGAAGGTCGACGTGGGATACGCGCCCGACATGCCACAGCTGCAAGAAAATGCGTCCGCCTTTGGCATGAACTGCGTCGGTGACTTTTCGCCAGCCCTCTATCTGCGCCTCTGTATAGATACCGGGCGTATCTTGATAGCCCTGACCTTGCTGCGAGATCTGGGATGCCTCGGAAATCAGCAGGCCTGCCGACGCTCTTTGACTGTAATAGGTTGCAGCGTGCTCACTCGGAACAAACCCTGTCCCCGCGCGGTTTCGCGTCAGTGGCGCCATTACAATTCTATTGGAAAGCGTCAGTGAGCCCAGTGTGTAGGGTTCAAACAAGCTTTTGTCGTTCATATCGATTCCATACACGTTGATCAGAGAGGGCGATCTGCGCCGCACAGCTGCAGGGACGTGCGGCTGTGATTTTATGATGTCGATCATGCTCAAAGATGTCAACAGTTTTGATTATGAACGACATCATAGTATATTCGGGTAATTGTTCAGGAGAGGCAGGGGCTCGAAATGAAGATCACCAAGACGCAATCACTTGCCAACCGGGCTCATATCGTGGACACAGCGTCAGAGCTGTTTCGTGAGCGTGGCTACGATGGTGTGGGGGTGGCGGAGCTCATGGCGACTGCCGGTTTTACCCAGGGAGGCTTCTACAAACATTTCGGCTCCAAGGCCGACTTGATGGCCGAAGCGGCTGAAAACAGCCTTTCAAAATCCCTCTCGAGCACCAGCGATCTCGACGTGGCGGGATTTGTAAATCTGTACGTGTCGAGGGATCACAGAGATGGCAGGGGAGCGGGTTGTACTATGGCCGCCCTGTGTGGTGACGCCGCCCGTCAGTCAGATGATTTGAAGGCGACCTTTGCCAATGGCGTTGAAAACACGCTTGCAGCACTCGAGGAAAAGTACACAGCGGGTCTGGATGCGAAGAAGCAAGAGGTTCGAGCGAAAATGATCGACCTGCTAGCCCATGCAATCGGTGCTGTCATGCTGTCACGGGCGTGTCCGGATGACTCCTCTCTCGCGGATGAAATACTGGAAACTTGCCGTGCTGAGATAATGGCATCACTGCCACCGAGTCAAAAAAGCAGCCTCTAGAGCACCATCGGCGATGATGATTTCACTGGTGCCAGCTTTTTTCCAAGGCCAGGCCCAGTGTCGGAGCCGTCAGTGCATCATCAGCTTCGAGACACAGATCAAGGCTCACTTTGAACCCTCCTTTGTCAGCCTATAACGCCCATTCTCCGAATGAAATGGTGAGTTATTCGACGACTACACCTAACCGATAATGAGAATTAGTTTTAACTGCGAATGGTTTGCTATAGCATGTTTGGGTGTTGTTGGCGTTTTTACCCTCTGCATTGACCTATTCGTAAAGGTTTTCCTCTCCATGCGTCAAACCCTGCTTTCCATTTGTGTGCTGCAAGCGTTGTCGTCTTCCTCATGGGCTGAACAAACGGATGTAACCCCCTCAACCCTTGAGCTGGACGCAACCGATGTCATCGGTACCGCGAATTACGAAAGGGCGGACGGCCCGGTGCAGGGTTATCGGGCAACACGCTCGGCCAGCGCCACGCGTACTGATACGTCTATCCATGAAACGCCACAATCGATCAGTGTGGTGTCGAAAGAGGCAGTCGAGGATCTCGGGGCTACCCGTTTGCAAGATGCGCTGGATTACGCCGGGGGTGTTGGGCGGGCGAACAATTTCGGCGGGCAGGGCCTGACCACGTTTACAGTTCGCGGCTTCACCACGGGCGAGTTTTATCGCAACGGTTTTCCGATCAATCGCGGCTACCCGAATATGCCGGATGCCAACACTATCGAGCGACTCGAAGTGCTGCGCGGCCCGGCAACCATGCTCTACGGTCGTGGTGATCCTGGCGGGACGTTCAACGTGGTTTCCAAGCAGCCGCTGGCCGAGCGCACCGTCACCCTGGGCAGTCAATTGAACGATCAGGGCATGAAGCGCGGCACGCTGGACGCTTCCGGCCCGCTCGACGAAGAGGGCCGCCTCGCTTATCGACTGAACTTGGTGGGCGAGGGCGGCGACACCTTCCGCGATCACGTCGAGACAGAGCGCTACGGCATCGCGCCGGTACTGACGTGGCAGGCGACTGACGCGACCAAGCTGATTTTCGAAGGCGATTTCATGCGTAACAACGCGCCGCTGGATCGCGGCGTTACACGTTACGCCAGGCAGATTGGCATCGCCTCTCGCGACAGCTTTTTTGGCGAAAAAGACGTTGGCAAATTGCATAACGACAACAACATGGCGCAACTGCGTTTCGAGCACATGCTCAACGACGACTGGACGCTGGGCGGCGGCTTCCAGTGGCTCGATGGTTCGCTCAAGGGCAACGCGATCGAGGCCAACGGTATTGCCGCTGACGGCCGCACCCTGGGACGCAACTTCAACTATCGCAAGCTGGAATGGACCGACAAGGACACCCAGCTCAATCTGACTGGCCATTTCGACATCGGTGGTTTGCAGCACACCTTGCTCACCGGTATCGAGTACGAAGAGTACGACTACAAGTCGGTCATTAAACGCTCCAGTGGTGCGGTCGATGCGTACCCGATCGACATCTTCGATCCGGTGTACGGCCAGCCGCGTCCCGCACTGACTCGTACGCCGACCCACGACAAGGAAAACCTCAAGACTTATGCCGCGTTCGTGCAGGATCAGGTGGCATTGACCGACAAACTGAAAGTACTGGCAGGCGCTCGTTTCGAACGCTTCGAACATGACTACGAAACCTACGTGCCGGGCGGCAAGAATTGGCAGGCCAGTGACAACGCGGTGACCCCGCGTATCGGCTTGACCTACGATTTGACCGAGACTTTAGCGGTATACGCCGACACCGCGCGCTCATTCAAGCCCAACACTGGCGCAAGCCGTCTCGGCGGTGGGTTTGCGCCGGAGAAGGGCACGTCTCACGAAATGGGGATCAAGTGGGAAGCACTGGATCGGCAGTTGAGTGTCGATGCGGCGATCTATCAGATCGAGAAACGTAACGTATTGACCACCGATCCTGTTGATTCGACCTTCAGCGTTGCTGCCGGTGAAGTGCGCAGCCGCGGTTTCGACGTCAACGTCGCCGGCAACATCACCCCCGAATGGCGCTTGATCGGCAGCTACGCCTATGTCGATGCCGTGGTGACCAAAGATAACGTGCTGCGCTCTGGCACGCGTCTGCTGAACATCCCGAAAAACAGCTTCAGCCTGCTCAATATGTATGAGTTCCAGGACGGTACTCTCAAGGGGCTAGGCCTGGGCACCGGCCTCAAGTACGTCGACGCGCGCGCAGGCCAAACCGCCAACACCGCGTTTTCGATGGGTAGTTACACCGTCGTCGACTTGCTCAGCTTCTACAAGATCAATGACCAGGTGCGGCTCAATCTCGACGTGAAAAACCTGTTTGATCGCGACTACGAAGAAGGCGCGTTCGGCAACGTTTATGCCTATCCGGGTGCGCCACGAACCGTGCAAGTCGGCATTTCCTATACGTTGTAGTGCTCTTTGCCATTGCTTCCCCGATCTGATCCGGTGACCCCACGTGTCGTATTACGACACAGCGACCGGCAGGCATGACGATCTCCTGCACGCCGAACTCATTCGGCGCCACGGCCTCGTGAATCTGCGACCTTGGGTGTTTAGCTAGCGCTACTCCTTAGATAAAAAACGTTCGGTGATCATTGCCACCGCCTGCGCCGGAGAGGTCAGGGCGGTGTCTATATTAAACGGAGCGGTATCCCAAGCCTCATATTCATGATCCAGTACAGACTGCCAGGTTGGTGGGGTCAGTCCAGGAATATCAATTTTTCTGGTTTCTACCCGGCGCTGATGTTCATGTCTATCGGAGCAGATCACTTGGATGTTCACTAATGGAGCACCAGCGCGTGTGGCGATATCGCTCCACGCCCTTCGGCTTTCGATCACTGGGTTAACACAGTCAACTATGACCGTGCTGCCAAAACGAAGATTGCTCAGAGCAAGCTCATTGGCGACCATGTAACCGCTCCGTCCTACATCTTGTGCAAGAGCACCAGAGTCGCGAATAGCCTGCTCAATCGTATCGATCCGCAGATACACAGCACTTGTTCTGGTGGCAAGGTCACTTGCGATAGTCGTTTTTCCGGTACCTGGAAGGCCGCTGAAGACAATGAGCATTCTATGTCCTTGGGTGAGTGGGTTACCCAGCATAGCTGGCTGCCCGTTATGCGGCAGCAACGGGTCGATTTCACTGGCCCGTCGCGCCGCCAGTCAGCGGCTTTTCAAGTCACGTCTTATGGAGGCTTACGTCATGCAAACTGCAATTTTCGTTCTCCTCACCTAACGTCCAGCTAATATCCTCACGCCTCGGAATGCAAAAAACCGCCTACTCGCCTGAAAAGGCGGGTAGGCGGTCAGTTAGCCTCAGTCAAACTGGGGCAGGGTGGGTTCAACGGGCAGGAGCAGGTAGGTGAATTGCCTGTCTGCCGAGGTGATGATCCAGAGCACCTTCGCCGCTCCAACGCCAACGTCGTATTGCGAGAACAAGCTGGCGCCGGTCAGCACCGCCCGTTCGTTTTTCAGTCTGTCCGCCCCAGGCAATTCTCCCCAATCACCACAGAGATGACGGTCCAGAAAATGCGCTATGTCCAACAGACCTTGTTGAGCAAGCGCCTCTACGCCCTGGGTCATGACGATTTCACCGAAAGCAAAGAGCTCTCCAGGAATCCGTTTTTCAAGTGCCTCGGCCTCATACCTGAGCATGAGCGTCAGCACATGCAGTTCATCTTCCTTCCGATCTACGACCAGGCGCAGATCCAACAGGACTCGATCTGATCGCTCACCCGTGGAGGGAAAGCATTCGTGGCTGAAGTCAAAGAACAAAGGCTCATCGTCCCACGCCTCCTGGATGATGGTTTCGTGAATGGCCTGAAGTACTGCAGTCAGGCGACAGCCCTGTTCGGCGATGTTCAGTGGCTTTGCTATGTAAACACTTTCATTCCAAGCCTTAATCGTGAAAACGACAGGTAGGTCGAGCAGTGCTTCTTGTTGCGGTGTGAGTGAATCCAGTTTCATGGGTCTCTCCAGAAAAGCCCAAAACGGAGAGACACTGCGCCCGGACGGGGAGTGTTCCCCGCATGGGCAGAAAGTGTGGTGTATCAGTACGGCGGGGACAGTGCCCACTGTCTAAAGCGTTTAAGCTACAGGCCGAAACCTGCCGGCAGAGCAGTACAGCTTTGGTTCATGAAGCTATTTCCCAATGAGGAAATCATTAGCCACTTTTATCCCTATACCCACGACAACAGTGACGATAACGCTGAGCTGCCAGTGCACGTATTTGAATTTTGACTCGACGCTTTTGATGGCCGCCTCTAGTTTGATACCTTGCTGTTCAAGAGCATTTTCAAGTTTTACAGCCATTTGGTTTAGTGCTGTTTCCTGTGCTTTGATTGCGGTGTCAGTTTGACGGCCTTGCTTTTCCATCGACAATCGGAATTCATAGCCTTGTGTTTCTATTGCACGTCGAAACTCGCTGCCTTGCTCCTTGATTTCAGCGCGAAGCTCGATCCCCTGGGTAGCAATCGCTTGGCTGAGCGCGTTTATTTGCTCGCCATGGGTTTTGACCGTGTCGCCTAGCTCTTTGCTCGAGCCACGCAGCTCTCGACCCAGGTCGACGGTTTTTTGGATCAACTGCTTCTCCACTCGTACCAAATCGGATTTCGTTGCTACGTTTCGCACTTCGGCCTCCCAAGCCTCTACGACGGCTTTGGCTTTTTCCGGTGGTACGCTGATGGCTGACAGCGCGTTATACAAAGCCATAGATCTACTCATGGTGTCTCCTACTCAATGCAGACGTGACGAGGAGGCACCACCTGACGGTAGGTCTCCGTCACGGTGGGGTTGGGGCATTCGATCGGCGAGGGTGTCGACGACTGTTCGCACTTCCGAATGCTGGGCGAACTAGGGATGATCAATGTGCTATCTGCACACCGTGGCCTCGAAGATCACGACCACTTGGGAAGGTGCTGCCAACGACAGCTAACCAGGTCAAATCATCGATCCAAACTCACTGGGTGAGATAGCCAGCCACTTCCGGTGAAAATGTAGGAAACGGCCTAGCTCATTGCGCGCAACTACACGTATGCCGCGCACAGTCGTACAGAGAGCAGGGGGCTCTGTTCTCAGTTCTGGATGTAGTGTTCTTGTATCGCACGTGCTGTCACAGGGTGTGCTTCATGGAAACGTTGTTTTAGCATGAGGGCTTCGAGGGGAAGTGGGCAATGGCGGTGTCTACGATGAGCCAGTATGTTCCCAGTCATGCAAAGTGGACTTCGATATCCGACTTCCTGAACCACCTGACCGCTGCGCCCGGACCCTGGGGAACGAGACCAGCAGAGTAGTCACACCAATCAGGGATGTGCTATCCACTATCATTGTGACTCAAGCAAACCTTTAGGCCATTCCCAATGAACAGCTTCCTGGCGCAGGCACAAAACAACCAGTGGTCGAACCGGCGATTGCTTTCCGCATGCTTCGCGTTAAGCCACGAGGAGTACGTGGCTGCACGAACGAGCTTCTTTCCCTCTATCGAACGAACGCTGTTGCATATATTGGACGTGGATCAGTTCTACCTCGCAGCACTGGAGCTTGATCTGGAAGGCCAACGTAAGGAACTCTCTTCAGATTTATCGCTTCATCAGATAGCGCAGCTTCAATCGGCGATAGACATCCGACTGATAGCTTATTGCGAACGGTTGGATGAGAGCTCATTGGGTCGCCAAGCAGAGGTTGTGCGGGCGGAGGGCATAGTACTGGAGCGGGTCGACCGCCTACTGCTGCACCTATTCCAGCATCAGATCCATCATCGGGGACAAGTTCACGCGATGCTGTCCGGCACCCGTGTTGCACCTCCACAGCTTGACGAATTTTACCTGGATGGAGATCTACCACTACGAGCTTTGGACGAGGATCGGCTTACCTTCCCTCCGACGAACGTTCCATTACGCCCAGCCCCTGACGTTCCCAGCTGAGAGGCCTCACCGCATATGACTGGGCGGCTAAACACATAGCACCTGAAGGGGACTGGTCGAGTCAGTAGCACCAAATTTCTCGCGGGGTATAGCGATCCGAGCGAGGGGGTCGCTGGCAAAATTGTTACTCCACTGTGGGTCCAGGCTGTGTAAAAACGCTTCGTCAAAATTGAAGTTTGCGCGTCTATGCGAAATCTGAAAATTATCGGCTGCTCAGGATCTGGATTTTGCGTAGAAACGCGATTTTCAGTCCAGCACTGGGCTCCAATCGCGCTGAAAAACGTTTTTACACAGCCTCGGTCGTCGCTGGCAGAAAACGGCCAGAAGCAGCCTCTGACCTTTGGCCCGCTTTGAATCGATTGTTTTCAAATGGCCAGCGGGGCGGTTAGAGTGTCGTCCCCCGGAATTGGATCCTGGGATTTTTGCCATGGAGTTGTTCAGTGAAGTACCTCAGTAAAGTTGTAGCCGGTGGTGTTTTCGGCCTGATTCTGGCGGGTTGCACCGGAGCCCCGATAACCTCGCCGCACTATGACAGCAGCCAATACACCGTGGTGGGTCACAGCGAAGCAACCGCCACTGGCCTGATGTTGTTCGGTGTGATTCCGATCCGCCAGAACAGCCGTTTCGTCCGCGCCCAGAACGCTGCAATCGAGGCCAAGGGGGGCGATGCGATGATCAATACGCAAGTGCAGGAAAATTGGTTCTGGGCCTGGGTCCTGAGCGGCTACACCACCAAAGTCTCCGGTGATGTAATCAAGCTGAAAAACGTGCAGTAACTATCGCCCTGGCGGGTTCTGCTGGATCAAGATCGGTGCTGTCTCGACGCAGTTCATCATGCACTGGAACAGCCTTTGATCATCAGACTACCCATTAGCTCGAGCGACGCTACACGACGCAATCGGCCAGATCCCACGAAATCGCTCTCTTCCGAGTGACTGGCCGCTTGCGGCCGATGCTGTTGAAAAACAGTCGGCCCCCATTTCTGCGGCCGAGCGACTTTTTCAACAGAGTTGGCCAGAAGCAGACATTCAAGCCACTAGCCAAATACACTATCGCGAAGATCGCACTCAAAATTTTGGTGCAACTGTTCAGGCAGGAAAAAGGGAGGATTCATGAGTCTTGATCTGTGCTTGGAAGCTGATAGTGCGCTCACAATTTCAGCACTGAAAAGCGCCCTTGAGAATGCGGGAGCTTTGGAAATAGAGGTAGCGGGTAATGGCTTGTCCGCTGTATTTGCCTCGGGGCTTAGATTGAGCGGCGGCGATGTAGCAGATGACTCTACGATCTATGCTGAGAATACAAAGGGTGTCGACTTTCCTGTCGCTTTGCGTTGCACCATCAGAATAAAAGGGCCCGAACCTGAGGGGGAATCGTCTATGGACGATTTGGATAAAATCGCTCAATCCATATCTCAGTCGTGTTCGGCCTTCTTTCTTATTAGCTTTCAATTCGAAGAAACCTTGTACTGGCGGGATGCGACAGGGCTGCATCGTCCTTGAGATCGGTGCCTGAGCGTCTTCTTTCAGTCATTTCTGAATAGTTTTTTCGGACGGAAACACCCCTGAATTGAGGGGCCGCATCTGGCCGATGTCAGGCGACAGCCCTGTTCGGCGATGTTCAGTGGCTTTGCTATGTAAACACTTTCATTCCAAGCCTTAATCGTGAAAACGACAGGTAGGTCGAGCAGTGCTTCTTGTTGCGGTGTAAGTGCATCCAGTTTCATAGGTCTCTCCAGAAAAGCCCAAAACGGAGAGACACTGCGCCCGGACGGGGAGTGTTCCCCGCATGGGCAAAAATTATGGTGTATCAGAGCAACGTGGACAGTACCCACGTCTTGAAACGTTTAAGCCACAGGCCGTAGCTTACCGGTTGAGCAGTAAAGCTCGGGATCATAAAGCTATTTTCCAATGAAGAAGTCATAGGCCATTTTTGCCAAGAAACCAACTACAGCAGTGACGATGACGCCAAACTGCCAGCGCACGTACTTGATTCTTGACCCGACCTCTGTGATGGACGCCTCTAGTTTGACACCCTGTAGTAGGAGGGCTGTCTCTTACCCTTTGATTGTTGTTCTGAGTTCGACACCTTGGTCCTTCATTTCGGTGCCCTGCTTAGTCATTAAATTTTTTAGCTCGCTTACTTGGTTCTTGAACTCTGTACTAAGCTGTTGGCCTTGCTTTTCCATCGATATCCGGAATTCATGACCCTGTTTTTCTATCGCAAGTCGAAACTCGCTGCCTTGCTCCTTGATTTCAGCGCGTAGCTCGCTGCTTTGTTTTTCCATTGCGGAGCGAAATTCGCTACCTTGCTCTCTTATTTCAGAGCGAAGCTCATTGCTTTGTTTTTCCATCGCAAGCCGGAAGTCATTGCCCTGCTTTTCTATTGACGCGCGAAGTTCGTTACCTTGGTCTTTGATCTCCGTACGAAGCTCACTGCTTTGCTCCTTCATTTCAGCGCGTAGCTCAATCCCCTGGGTAACTATCGCTTGGCTGAGCGCGTTTATTTGCTCGCCATGGGTTTTGACCGTGTCGCCTAGCTCTTTGCTCGAGCCACGCAGCTCTCGACCCAGGTCGACGGTTTTTTGGATCAACTGCTTCTCCACTCGTACCAAATCGGATTTCGTTGCTACGTTTCGCACTTCGGCCTCCCAAGCTTCTACGACAGCTTTGGCTTTTTCCGGTGGTACGCTGATGGCTGACAGCGCGTTATACAAAGCCATAGATCTACTCATGGTGTCTCCTACTCAATGCAGACGTGACGAGGAGGCACCACCTGACGGTAGGTCTCCGTCACGGTGGGGTTGGGGCATTCGATCGGCGAGGGTGTCGACGACTGTTCGCGCTTCCGAATGCTGGGCGAACTAGGGATGATCAATGTGCTATCTGCACACCGTGGCCTCGAAGATCACGACCACTTGGGAAGGTGCTGCCAACGACAGCTAACCAGGTCAAATCATCGATCCAAACTCACTGGGTGAGATAGCCAGCCACTTCCGTTGAAAATGTAGGAAGCGGCCTAGCTAATTGCGCGCAACTACACGTATGCCGCGCACAGTCGTACAGAGAGCAGGGGGCTCTGTTCTCAGTTCTGGATGTAGTGTTCTTGTATCGCACGTGCTGTCACAGGGTGTGCCTCATGGAAACGTTGTTTTAACATGAGGGCTTCGAGGGGAAGGGGGGCCATGGCGGCGTCCTTGCCGCGTCCCACAAATGCTCACTGCTGTGTACGGTGTGAGCGCAGATCAAGAGAGACAAGCTTGCCGACTGACGTTGAGTTTTTGAAACCTTGATGTCAGGTGGTCCTGGCGCCAGCAGGGACTGTCAAAATTTTAAAGGCTTTCAATGTGTAGTTTAAAAACAGTTAGAATTATTATCACCGTGGTCATCAGAATGACCATCCATTTTCCGATTTTGTCAGACCGTTGCTCTTTGGCCCTATCACGTTCTATACGATTGTTCAGTGCGATTTCTTCGGCAATTTCCTTACAAAACTGACGGCGTTGATCGATGAGGGGTTTGCTGAGAGTAGCTATGCTCTCGCTCTGTTCTTTAATAGACGTACGTAGCTCTCTGATCGAGGCGTTTAACTTATCGCCCTGATTTGAGATGTTTCGATTCAACAGATTTTCAGTAGATGTCAGATCATATTTTGATGCTGGATCTCTCACTTCGCTCTCCTAAGCCATTGACAGCGGCTTTGGTTTTGTAGAGTGGTCCATTGACGTGCTCACACTTGCAAAGTCTGGGCGTACCATCAACCGATCAATGAACCGTCAGTACACGGTGCTCTCGAGGACAACACCGCCTGGGAAGAGGTTGTTGTCAGCCGTCATCCCGATCTAATAGTCGAGCCAAACCCATTGACTGAGATAGCCAGCCATTTCTCGGGTGATTGTAGGGATATACTTCGTTTGACGCGTGCAGATGATCTGCTCTCTGCTGGAAAGCTGAGTGAATTTTGGCGCACTCCTAGAGAAAGAGGCCTCCTCACAACTGGCGCGTGCTTTTCCCTTTTGATCGGGCGTTTTTTCTGACAGGTGATCCTTCAGGGAAGCACTACATAGGTCTGATACTCAGGCTTCCAGCCTGGAAGAGCTAGCGCTTTAACCAGTAGCATTTTGGATGACGAAGAAGGGTGATGGGGTCTCAAAGATTGGCGAGCATGAGCTCCAACTGCCGATGTTCCCAAGCGCTCAGTAGATCAACTGGATTGGTTCCGTAACGCTGCCAGTCTTCAAGCGCTCCTGTTCTTCCAGCAGGGCACGTCGCGTCTTCACAGTAATCCAGAATGTCGCCGTCATTGAAAAGCGTAAGCGTCCAGCCATCGACCTCAACGGGCATAGGTCCGGTATGGATCTCGCTCCAGGACTGCGGGCTCAGTCGACGCAGGGCGCGTACACCCAGAGCGACCTCTTTGAGCACCTGGTAAACCTCACGAGCGATGAGGGGGGTGGCTGTCATGTGCGTCGCTCCGCTGTGGCCTGCGAGGCCCAGCTATAAGGCGATGCGAGTGATCTGCTTTTGCGGCTCGGCATTGCAACCCACTGACTTGGATAAAGGGGCCTCTCAGTATACTGAAGTCTGCATACCTCACCCGAGGCGTGAGGTAGAGGGCGGACTACTGCGTGATCAACAGCCACGGCCACATGGCGTTGGTGGCCCGTCTGGCTAAAAGCCTCGACGACTGAATAGCGAAACATCGGATCCGCTTTTGAGGCCTTGTTACCATCTTTGGCACGTCTGTAGCGGAGGGTTAGGGGCACAATGCCGGCAGAGACCTCACACCCGTACGCAGGCGTGCTCTGCGTACGGGATATGAATGGCTGTGAATCAGCACGTAGACCGTGCCGAGCAACGAGAGAACCACAAACGCCAGCCCGCCAGTGATACGGTGAATGCGCTGTGCCCTATTTGACGGCATCTATCAATGCCAAGGCAACGATCGTGATGAAGAGGGGGGCGACGATCGCTAGAATAGTGCTGGCCCACAACTGTCTATTGAACTTGACCATATCCAGATCGGATTTTACGTTTCTGATCAAACAGGTTAATTCGCTGCACTGAGAACGAATGGACGAATGAAGCTGATGTTCTCGCTGTCTGATGGTTAACCTTAATTCGTGATTGATCTCCTTCAGTTCATAACTTGAAGCGAAACGGTCAATGTCGGCCCGCCATGCCTCTACCGCAGCCTTGAGTTTTTCTTCAATACAACCGGCAGCCTCGAGCGCGTTATCCAGGTGTTTTGAGGACTTCATCGTATCTCCTGCAATCGATCATTTGTCCGGAGGCATTGCCTGGCAGCAAGCGTCCGTCAGTGTGAAAATCGGGCATTCGGTCGGTGAGGGAGTGACGCCTGTCCTCGCCTATGAATGCCCGGCGTACTGCACTGATCAACGCACTCCTGTACGTCGTAGCCTTGTAGATCATGACCACCTGATGAGGGGCTGTTCCTCGACAGCGACCCTGAGCAAATAGTCGATCAATTCTGTTGGTTGAGGCAGTCAGCCGTTTCCCACGATTTAGTCGGCCAAAAGCTGACTTTATGCCTGTAGGTGCATGAAGGGACGGGCGAATCAGGCACTTGATCGATTCATGTAAGAGCGGTCCTACTTTTTCACCTGTACCGGTACGGTTCAGGCCCGCATCGACCCCTTGTTGCGAAAATCGGGTGACATCTCCCCTGACGTCCCGCGCCCTAAAAAGGTCCTAAAAGGCGCGTTGAAACCGAAGGGGATAAGGGGAGCAAAACGAAGGACAAAGGGCTTACCCGCAAAAGGTTATCCGTGCATTGAACAGCCATAAGGCTCCCTCACACGTCACATTTATGAAATGAAAACATGCGAGTTTTGTCTGCCAAAAAAGAACGTGACAAAGTAATTCGGCACGCTAATACGCTGTTTTAACTATGGAAAATGGATTTTAAGGAAAGCCGATGTCGATGTTTTGTCAGATCATGGATAAATCTGATAGTGGTGGGTACGGGTGCCGACTGCTTGATTTTCAACAGTGGCTCCAATACCCGGTGCCGGTTTTCTGTACGCCAGAGATCGCTACGGATTGTCGTCGTTGATTGTTGGTGGCGGCCAGGAAGGCGGGTTGCGCGGTGGTACGCAGAATTACCCGGGTGTTCTTTCGATTGAAACCGCGTTGCAGGAGATACAGCAGAAATACGGCTCCGCAAAAGCCGCGGCACAACGCAGTCGGGAAGCGTTTGAACGTACGCTGCAAGCGATGCTGGGCGAGGTGGTCATGATCGGTGAGCAAGCACCGCGTATACCGTGCGTGAGCTTTATTGCATCGCCGGGAGTGAATACAAAAAAACTACAGTCGGCCTTGAACACGCAGTCGATCTACATAACCGCAGGGTCGGCGTGTTCGGACAAGGCACTCAGCCTATCCAACACGGTCACACAGCTGGGATATCCCGACTGGGTCGTCGGAGCCACCGTGCGTATTTCCATCGACGAAGAACAGTGTCAGTTCGCCTATGAGCGGATTCTGGAGGGTATGGCCCACGCGCTGAAGTTGTCTTCGACTGTCTCGGCAGCTCACGCTGTGGCTCGCGTGTCATGAGGGTGGTGACCTCCGGGTCGGCGTACCTGGACATCGACGCGTATGCCTGTTGCATTGCGTACGCCGAGCTGTTGAATCAACAGGGCGTCGATGCTCGGGCCGTCAGTAGTGCCCCGCTCAATGCCAGCATCTCCAGGACCGTGCTCGGATGGCAATCCTCTCTGGACGATTATCGGCCGAGAGCGGGTGATGAGTTCGTGTTGGTGGATGTCTCCGACTACCACCATTTCGACCCGGTGGTGGTGCTTGATCAGGTGGTGGAAGTCATTGACCACCACCCTGGTTTTGAAAACTATTGGGCGCAGAAGCTTGGATCTGGTGCGGAGATTCTGCAGATCGGAGCAGCAGCGACTCAGATTTTTCAGCGTTGGGAAGCGACGGGGTTGTTGCCGCGGATCAGCAAAAAAAGTGCTGCGTTGCTGGCCACGGCGATTCTGGACAATACCCTGAATTTCACCGGGCAGTTGACCACCCAATCGGATATCCGGGCTTATGAGGTCCTCGCACGGCGGGCGAAACTGGCTGCGGACTGGCCTGAGCGGTATTTCTCCGAGTGCCAAGCGACTATCGAGTCAGACCTGATTGGCGCGTTGGCGGTTGATATGAAGCGGCTGAAAGTCGATAGCAACCTGCCGCAGGTTTTCGCGCAGATGGCGGTGTGGGATGCCAGTGCGCTGATCCGAACGCATCGCTCAACGATCGCTCACTGGCTGGCGGCGCAGGGTGGAGATTGGCTGTTGAACGTCATCAGCATCCGCGAGTGCAAGAGCTACTTTCTGGCTGAGCCCTTGGTCAGCCAACAGAAGTTGAGCCATTTGCTGCCGATCGAATGGCAGGCCGGAATGGCGGTGCTTGAGCGCTCGCTGCTGCGTAAGGAGCTGGTGAAGTTGGGCTTGGGCCGTATCTCCATTGCAGACGCCATACCGGAGATAGCGAGAAGTTGAGCCGCCAGGTTGGCCGAATACGCCACCGGCTCGCTTTGTCGCAACAGGTGACCGTGATTTCGATACATTGCTCTGCCCGAGGCACTTGTGGGTACACTCGCTGACCACTTCCAGCCCTCACGGTGCCCTGCATGAAAGTTGGAGTGATTTCCGATACTCACGGCCTTCTCCGTCCCGAGGCCCTTGCTGCCCTGAAGGGCTGTGAAAAAATCATTCACGCCGGCGACATCGGTAAGCCTGAGGTGCTTGAGCACCTGGCCGCTATCGCTCCACTATTCGTTGTGCGCGGTAATAACGACCAGGACGCGCCCTGGGCAGCCCATCTGCCGGACCTTCTGCGGCTCGACCTGAGCGGATGGCGGACCCTGCTCGTGCATGACATCGCCGATGTTCCAACAGCTCTGGATGAGGGCATAAAGCTGGTAATCACCGGCCACTCGCACAAGCCTCTCATTCAATGGCGTGATGAAACCTTGTACCTCAACCCAGGGAGCGCGGGTCCACGGCGTTTCAAGCTTCCGGTGACGCTGGCACTGCTGGAGGTGCTTGAGACCTCCATCGAGCCACGCCTGGTTTCGCTTCTGCCATGATCCGAATGAACGAAAACGGTGGGGCCATCCGCTTCTTTCCTACCGTACAGGAGAGAAACCAAAGCGGCTTTTGAAACGCATTGAAAATCTCGAGATTGCGCGATACCCACAGGCGTCGGCTATTTGCGAAATGCTGAAATGCGTCGTCTGTAACAGCATCATCGCGTGATGCATTCTAATCTCGGTCAGCACTGCGCTGAAGCTGACGCCTTCTTCCGCGAGGCGTCGCCTCAAGGTGGCTTCACTGACGGCTAATTCGCGACCTACCTGTGCCGCTGTCCAGTGTTTGTCCGGAGCCTTGGCCAGTAACTGGGTTAATCGCTCCGCCAGCCCAGGGATTGAAGGACGGAGGAATACAATATTCCGCTCCTGCAATGCCAACAGAAGTCCCATCAACCGATTTGTCTGTTGCGCCTCCGAAACGGTTCGTGAGTCGATTCCTCGAATGCAAAACTGCAGCGCATCATTCAAGTCTTCGTCCAGTTCCGCCGTCTTGCATTCAGTGACCATGGATGAGGCCGTGACGTTGTGCCCATAGCGTTGGTGAAACTCAGTGATCAGGCCCGGTGCGAACGTCAAAAACAGAGAAGCAAACGTCGAACTGTTCTTATCCGGTATTTTTTGAATATCCGTGATGGCGTTTTTTGCCACGGCCATCAAGGTACGGGGATCAGCCAACTCCCAGGTACGTTCACCACTGTCCAGTGTCAAATGGCCTGATGTCACGACCAGCAACGTCGCTTCAAAAAAGCGGAAGTTGGTAGCGTGCTGAGGGCTCATCAGGCGCGGCCTGGCCAGCATGCATGGCGCTTGCGCTTGCAGGGGGGCGCCCGATGGCAGCAGCCAGCGGGCGTCGTCCGGTTGCGGGGCAGTCACCGGCTCAGGCCGATCCATGGTGAGGGTGTGGTTCCTGAAGTTGGCCGCAAAATCACAGGTCCATGTTGAGGGTGTAGGTGCCCGTAAGGCTGGCCTTGGCCAGTACATGCCCTTGCAGTGCATCCAGAATATTCGCGCCGTTAACCGGGCCCGATATCACGAGGCTGGGCACGTCCAAAGCGTAGACAGTGAACACGTAGTGGTGCAGCCGCTCGTCATTCCACGGCGGGCATGGGCCATCGTACCCGTAGTACTCGCCGGACATTTGTGGGTCCGATGCAAACCAGGCGGTGTAGTCATTGAGGCCATGGCGTTGGCCATCGCCAGTTTGCGGACCGTTTTTGCCTCGGGGGGTGATGCCGTTGCTATGACTCCCTTCGGTAATTTCCCGCTGGTTGGCAGGAATATCGATCAAGAGCCAATGGTAAAAATCGACGCGCGGCAAGGACGCGGCAATGACTTTACCTTCCTGATTCACATCATCGCCCACACTCGGGACGTCTGGGTCGTGGCATATCAGAACGAACGATTGAGTATGCTCCGGGACTTCTGTCCACGCCAGATGTGGGTTGCGGTTGCTCGAGAGTGTGTAGTGGCTCTCCGCGTTCGGAACAGCAAAGGCGTATTCCCCCGGGATGGCGGCGTTGTCATCAAAGGCGTTACTGGTCAGTTTCATGGTTGGGCCTGAATAAGCAGTGAGGTATCGGACGCCTGGCTCATCGAGTGAATGTGGCACTCGGGATCGTGGCGTTTACCAGTCCTCGAGAAGGGGCGGCTGCGGGAGTGATTTTAGAGTGGAAGTGAGTTTTGCCTTTGACCCAGCCAATCAGAAACTGAACACATCCAGTCAACTTGGGCCAGGTATAGGCATGCGTGGAGGCAGAAGAAAAGGTACTGGGTCGTAAGTCTCTGCGAAAGGGCAGGGAGACCCTACCGTCATTACAACCTCCTGATCCTTCTCAACTATGCTTATGCCATACCAAACCGGGAGCCGTTCCCCGTGAGTTTTTCTGCGGACTGTTATACAGAGCAGTCGGAGCTATACAGCAGAATGGCTGTCGAAACAGAGAGCTAGGCGTCAATCGAAAGGAGGCATGAACATGACACGCGTCCGAGTTGCGGGTTTCACTATCTCGCTTGACGGATACGGAGCGGGCCCGAATCAGGAGTTGAATCATCCGCTCGGCGTGGGCGGGACAGATTTGCACCAGTGGTTAATCCCAACACGCACCTTCCAGCGCACCCTGTTTGGCGCCGAGGGTGGCACAACGGGGATTGATGACGACTTCGCTGCGCGGAGCTTCAAGAACGTGGGTGCCTGGATTCTTGGAAGAAACATGTTCGGACCGATTCGCGGCCCCTGGCCCGACATGAACTGGAAAGGCTGGTGGGGAGACAACCCGCCCTATCACGTTCCAACGTTCATCTTGACTCATCACCCGCGCGCGCCCATCCATATGGAAGGCGGAACGACGTTCTACTTTGTCGCCGGCGGTATTCACGAGGCGCTTGAGCAGGCGCGCGATGCCGCCAACGGAATGGATGTGCGCATTGGTGGTGGGCCTGACACGATCCGGCAATATCTTCGTGCCGGCCTGATCGATGAGCTGCACATCGCTATTTCGCCGGTCCTGCTGGGCGGGGGAGAGCGATTGTTCGAGGGGGTTGACGCGCGCGCCCTGGGATACGAATGCGTTCAGTTCGTCGCATCGGAGAAAGCCACCCATGTTGTACTCCGGCGCCAAGGGGGCAATGGCGCTTAACAACCGATGCGCTGTCTGCGCCCATACCTGATCCGCCCGGTTCAGCGGATAGGCAGAATGGCCCGGATACGGGGATCGCGCGCGTAGAGGCCGCCCCAGGTCATGGCGCCCAGAAGCAGGGAAATGATTTCCGGCGGCGACCCCAACTCACCCATGCGGACATGGGCGCAGATGGCCCCTCCCAAAAAGCCCGTCACCAGGATCGCGCCGAGGACGGTGGTGGCCGGGATGGCGTAAAGGAGGGCGCAGGCGAGTACGATCGGACCCACCACGTGGGTCAGGTCCATCGCGAACCCGGTTTCCTGCAACAGGCTCGCGATCTGTGCCGGCGCGAAAAGCTGAACGGTGCCGTCTGCCACCAGGGCGATAACGACCAACGCGCTCATGATCCGGCCGACCCACAGGGCGCGATGCGAGGTCATGATTTCAGGCACATGATGCAGATTCATCGTTTCGGACACTTGTCTTTCTCCGCTGGGGTTATCCAGTTTCGAAGCTTACTGTGTCTCCGGGATGTTATAAGCACTGACAAAGTGAACGTACTGTTCTCTCTGTGGTGAACAATTCCGAGGCCCGAACATGCAGAATCTCGAACCCCTCCTCATATTCATAACAGTGGCGGAAATGGGCAGCTTCACTCGCGCGGCCGATAGCCTGGGTATCCAAAAGGGCAGGGCCTCGACGGTGGTCCGCAAGCTGGAGGAGGAGATGGGTGTCAGGCTCCTGCACCGGACGACGCGCAGCGTGCAGTTGACGGAGGATGGACGCGCATTTCATGCCCGTGCCCGCGATCTGCTTGCTGATGTCGATGACCTGCACTCGATGTTCGCGGATGATCGCGTGACACTTCGCGGGCGTTTACGGGTCGATTTCCCGACCGAGGTGGCGCGCGCCACTATCGTACCGGCCTTGCCGGCCTTCATGGCGGCTTATCCCGAGTTGGAGTTGGAGGTGTCGAGTACGGATCGGCAGGTCGATCTGGTGCAAGAAGGGTTTGACTGTGTCTTGCGGCTTGGACCCATAAGGGACGAGACGCTGATTGCCCGTCCACTGGGCCAGTTGCCCATGGTCAACGCCGCCAGTCCCGCCTATCTGGCGCGCTATGGTGTCCCTCGAACGCTGGAAGATCTCCAGCGTCAGGGACATCAGATCATTCATTTTTCGACGATGTTGGGTGCAAGACCCTATGGATGGGAATATCCGGACGGCGACAGCCACGCGACGCTTCAGTTGCCAGGTGCGCTACACCTCAACAGCGCGCAGACCTACGAAGCGGCGGCCCTCGCCGGCCTTGGCCTGATTCAGGCACCGCTCTTGGGGATCGGCCAATATTTGGAGAGCGGATCACTGGTAGAGATCCTCCCCGATTTGCGTCGCCGAGCGCTGCCCGTGTCCCTCGTCGTCGCACATCGGAGCAATCTGTCGCGCCGGGTCCGGGTATTCATGAAGTGGGTCGAAGATGTGCTGAGGCCGCATCTGCAATAGCGAGGCGAACCTCTTCGTCCGTCCCCAACCGGAGGGGCTTGGATTTCAGGCACTCTGAGATTTTCCGGATCGCAAGTATCCGGCAATCAAGGCAACACGCGCGCCATAGAGGCGTGCTGTCTCCAGATCCCCTGGCGACATCTCTTCAGGGGAAGCATCGGCAGGCGTCTGCGCCATCGGAGCGATATAGGAGCCCATGCGATTCAGGTCATCGCGCTTCGAAGCCTTGACGTTCGCCGGCTTGATATCCATACCCACCCAGATGCCAGCGTGCTGCCCGGAGAGCAGGAAGAAGTATTCAAGGGTATTGAGCTTGTCGCCGTTGATACTGGCGCTGTTGGTGAAGCCGCCAAAGATCTTGTTTTGCCATCCGCCCTCAAACCAGATCTTCGAGGAGGCGTCCGCGAATCTCTTGAACTGCCAGCTAGGACCTCCCATGTAGGTCGGCGAACCAAACAGGATGGCGTCTGCGCCGGCGAGAACTTGCCAGGCATCCTCGGCAACATTCCCCTCGGCGTCGATTGCAACGAGCACAGCGCCGGGGCCGGCGCCTTCAGCGATGGCGGTTGCCATACGCGCGGTATGGCCATAGCCCGAGTGGTAGACGATGGCTGTTTTAATCGAAGTGGTGTGTGGATTCATGAGTGCTTCCCTGTGTGATTCGTGCTGGTGGGTAACATGGGAATCACTCTACTGGGGCGAAAATGCTTTATAAATCACGGTAGATCGAACAGTCTGTTATCGCTCTGGTGAACAATGCCAACCCCGTGTGCCAGGGAAACTCCACCCATTATCGAAGGAAATTGATCTATGAGCGTACCCCCAGAAGGACTTCCCATTTATCGCGTACTGACTGGCCCCGATGACGCCGCCTTTTGCCACCGCGTCAGTGACGCCTTGAGCATGGGGTACGTGCTGCATGGTTCTCCTGCAGTCACTTTCAATGGGCAGCAGGTGATCGTTGCGCAGGCAATAATCTGGTCCGCAGGTGCTACCTCCGCCAAATAGTCAGCGACTATCTCCTGGTGCGAGGACGGCCGCTTTCCCTACAATCCGAGGCCTCATGAACAAGCAACTTGCTTGCCGGGGCATCTTCCTGGCTCCGAGGCCTCATGATCCTTTTCACCGCTTGCAGGTCATTGGTCGCGATAGGGCACTTCTTCGTCCGGGCCCAAGTACACCGGTACCCGCCATCCCACCTCGCGTAACGAGTGCTGAACCTGGTCTTGAACACCCAGCAGTGTGGCAAAGATGGCCATGCGTACGGCGATACCGTTATCCGTCTGTTTGAAGATGGTCAGTCGCGAGTCGGAGTTGAGATCGACGCTAAGGTCATTGGCGTCCGGGCGCGAGTCCCGTGGTAGCGGATGCATGATCAGGGTGCGGGCACCGCAGGTGGCGTTGACCAGGGCCTGGTTGATCTGGAAGTCGGTGCTGTAGCCCTCCAGCGTTTCCTGCTGGGCAAAGCGCTCTTTCTGGATGCGGGTGGCGTAGACCACATCCGCGCCCTTCAACCCACTGGGCAGGTCGTGGGTCTGTTCGACATGGTGACCATTGCGTGCAAGGTGCTCCACCAGGCTCTCGGGCAACATCAGCGACGGTGGCGAGATCAGGGTGATCCTCAAGTTGCGGTACAGCACCAGCAGTTTGCTCAGCGAGTGCACGGTGCGGCCGTATTTGAGGTCGCCGACAAAGACGATATGGGCGCCATCAATCAGCTTGTCCAGGCGCGAGAATTCGCGTTGGATTGTGTAGAGATCGAGCAATGCCTGGCTGGGGTGCTCACCCGGCCCGTCGCCGGCATTGATCACCGGCACGTGAGTGGCACGGGCAAACTCGGCTACCGCTCCCTGCTCTGGATGGCGCACGACAATGGCATCGGCGTAGCCGCTGATGACCCGGCTGGTGTCATGGATCGACTCGCCCTTGGCCATTGAGGAAAAGGTAAATCCGGTGGTGTCGCACACCGATCCACCCAGGCGGGCGAAGGCTGAGCTGAAACTCAGGCGGGTGCGGGTGCTGGCCTCGAAAAACAGATTGGCCAGTACCGCACCTTCCAGTACGCGTGTGGTTTTCTGGCGGCGTGCAATCGGCTGCATGATGTCGGCGACACGCAACAGCGCCTCTACCGAGTCGCGGGTATAGCTGTCCACCGACAACAGGTGTTGGCCCGATTCACTGTTACCTGCTGGATGGGTATCTACACTGTGTGTATAGGCCGATGTCTTTTTTAGAATTTCCAGGACGAACCGCTGGGCAATCTCCGGCATATTACGGACTTCTGGCGACTCGTCTGGCAACAGCCAGCTATCCAGGGCTCGCCTGGAAACGCCGATGCGCTGCGCCAATGCGTCACGGGTGAAGTTCAGGCGACGCATGGCATCACGCAGGAAGACTTGCTGGGACATTGGGAGTGATCTCGAATGATGTGTACACTTAGCGTATTGTTGCTCGCTGGTTCGTGTAACTCAAGCGTAGATTTTCGGCTGGTCTCGCAGGCGGGTGCTTCACCGGTTCATGCCCAAGTGTGCTCAGGTGCAATTTCTGCTGGAGCAGTTCCAGAAGCAGGGCAAGGCTAGCTATACGACGCTAGGACAGCGCAAGAATCCAAGGCGCACCCAGGCCCAGCAGCAGAATGAGAAACAACCCGCCGAAGATAGAGCCCAGGCGCCAGTAATCGGCACTGGGCAGATAACCACTGCCGTAGTAGACCGGGCTCGGCCCCGTGCCATAGGGTGTGATGATGCCCATCAGCCCCAGCGACGTGCCCAGCAGCAGCGCGAAGGCTTGCAGATCGATGCCGCTCACCCCCATCCCGGCCGCCAGCATCACCGGCAGCAGCGCGGTGGTGTGGGCGGTGGAGCTGGCAAACAGGTAATGGGCCAGATAAAACACCACCACCAGCAGCATCATGGCAACGTTTGGAGAAAATCCATTCAGGTGGGCCGCGACGAATTGACCAAACCACGGCACAAAGCCCACCCGTGTCAGCCCGTCGGCCAGGGCCACCAGGGTGGCGAACCAGGCGAAGGTGTTCCAGGCGGCCTTGTTGCCCAGTGCGTCATCCCAAGTAATGACCTGGGTCAGAAGCATCAACACGATGACCAGGATGCCCACCAGGGCCGGGTCAAGCCAATCCCCCGCGAATATCCACAGTCCGAGCGCACTCACCACCAACGCCAACAGGATCTTTTCGCGGCGAGACAGTGGGCCCAGATCTATCAGTTCGCGGGCCGCCCAGGTCGGCACTTCTTCGTTGCTCTTGATCTGTGGCGGATACAGCCAGTACGCCAGCAAGGGCAGCACTGCCAGTAACAGCAGGCCGACCGGTGCGGCGGCGATAAACCACTGGCCCCAGGAAATATGCACGCCGGCGATTTTTTCGATCAGGGCCGAGGCCAGCAGGTTGGGCGCCAATGCGGTCATGAACAGCGAGCTGGTGACACAGGTGGAGGCGATGGCAACCCACATCAGATAGGAACCGATGCGCCGGGCGCTGGGGTCGTTCGGCTTGGAGTCGTAGAGTCCGGGCAGGTTACGAATCACCGGGTAGATGGTCCCGCCACTACGAGCGGTGTTGGACGGGGTAAAGGGCGCCAGCACCAGGTCCGCGAGCATGACGGCATAGCCCAGGGTCAGGGTCTTGCGGCCCATGCGCTTGACCAGCAGCAACGCGATCCGCCGCCCCAGCCCGGTCTTCTCATAGCCCAGGGCAAACATGAAGGCGCTGAAGATCAACCAGACCGTGTTGTTCGCGAAACCCGACAGGCCCCATTTCAAGGCCTCCGCGGGCACCTTGAAACCTGGGCTGGCCAGTTGTTCCGGGCTGAACAGCACCCAGGGGGCCAGCACCGCCGCGACCGCGACCCCGATCAGGCCAATCACGGCGCCCGGCAGCGGTTCGAAGATCAGGCCGACGACCACCCCGGCGAACAGGGCGAAAAAATACCAGGCATGGGGGGCCAACCCGGCCGGTGCCGGCAGGAGGGCGAGCACCAGGGCAACACAAGGTGGCAGCAGAAATGTCCAGAGATTACGCACGATCGAGTTCCTAATAATACCGGGGCTGAATGCGAGTGAAGGGTGATTGCAGGTCATCAACCCACGGCAATGACTTGAGCGGCGTATTCGTTGCGAAATTGCTTCAGGGAGCTGAGCACCACCGTTGCCGCGCCATCGATCAGGCCACAGCGGCCGCTGCCCGGAAGCAGATGGCAGAGACTCTCCAGTGCCTTCAGGTCATCGGGCAGGCCCATACCGGTATCGATTCGCCGCAGCAACCGCGAGAGTTGATAGGTCCCGGCTTTACACGGCGGGCACTGGCCGCAGGAGCCCGCCGCAAAGAAGTCGACGTACTCCGCCACCTTGCGCACGATGCTGGTGCCCTCCGAAATCACGATCATGGCCCCGGTCCCCAGGCTTGAACCCCGGGCCTTGAGCGTATCGAAGTCCAGGGGTACATCCAGGTCCTCCGCGCCCAGCAGGGTATTGGAAGGACCGCCGGTGAATACCGCCTTGAAGGCGCGTTCGCACAACATGCCACCACCGTGCTGGAAAATCAGCGTGCGCAACGAGGTGCCCATCGGTAGCTCGTACAGGCCTGGCCTGAGTACGTCCCCGGAGAGCGAGTAGAGCTTGGTCCCGCAGGCGTCACCCAGGCCCAGGTCTCGGTACCAGGCGGCGCCATGGCGCAGGATGTGGGCAACATGGGCCAGGGTTTCGATGTTGTTGATCAGCGTCGGTTGGCCATGCACGCCACTTTGCGCGGGGTAGGGCGGTTTCTGCCGGGGGAAGGGGAAACCCCCTTCGACACTGGCGATCACCGCGGTTTCTTCGCCGCCGATATACAGGCCCGAGCTTTCCACCACCGCAAGGTCGATCGGGCGATTCTGCTGCCGGGCGACTTCGGCCAGGAGGGCGCAGCCCCGCCATTGCTCGACGGCCTGACGCACAACGGCCACTGCGCTGTGCTGGTGCGGGTTGACGTAGAGGTAAACGTGATTGGCCCCTGTGGCCAGCGCGGCAATCAATGCGCCCTCGATCACCTGATGCGGCGACTTTTCCAGTAGCTCGCGATCCTTGAAGGTGCCTGGCTCATCCTCGTTACCGTTGCACAGGACATACTTTTCCAGCTCCGCGGGCTGCTCCGCCACGGCGGCCCACTTGCGATGGGTGGGGAAACCGGCGCCACCCAGGCCGCGCAGGTCTGCCTCGGCCAGGGTCGGGAGGATGCCGCTCGGATGGCTGAGTGCGGCGCGCAAGCCTTCACCGCCGCCCTGGGCGAACCAGGCATCGAGGTCGGCGCCCACTTGTACGGCGGGGGCGAGTAATACGAGTTGAGTCTTCATCTCAGGCATCTCAGTAAGGCAGCGAGTCGGCGTGAGTGGTCGGCAGTGCACCCTTGGCCCGGTGGGGCACGGCACTGTGCCGGCGCAGGTCGAAGTTGCCGTACCCGGGGAACAGCTCGGGGCCGTAGACGTCCAGCGGCAAGCCGGCGGCGATCAACTGGCGTTGCCAGTCGTACACATGGGACAGGCCGACCTTCGGCGCGGGCGTGGGGTCGGCGGTGTGGGCCGCGTGCTCTCCAGCCCGGCGTCCGAAGGTGATGATCTCTGCCAGGGCGTTGCCCATCATGCGATTGCGGCCATGGATGCCGCCGCTGATTTCGCCGACGCAGTACAGCCCGTGTACCGAGGTCTCGCCGTTCTCGTTGATGGCCACGCCACCGTTTTGATAATGCAGGGTCGGCCGGACGATCAGCGGTTCCACGGCCGGATCGATACCGCACTGGGCCGCGACATGTCCCAGGCTCACCAGGCGTTCCTTGAGAATCCCCGGATGGCGGCGCTCCAGCCCGGGGGTATCGAGCAAGACGCCCAGTTGCCCGTCACGCTCGACGCCACGGCCTTCGGCGCATTCCTTGAGGATCGCGGCGGACACCACATCGCGGGTTTGCAGTTCGGGGATGAAACGCTGCCCCAGGCCGTTCACCAGATAGGCGCCGGCCGAGCGCGCGGCTTCGGAAACCAGCCCGCCGACACGATGCGACGGCCAGGCCAATCCGGTGGGGTGATACTGGAAGGAATCGATTTCGCGCAGGCGAGCGCCAAGACGATAGGCCAGGATCAAGCCGTCGGCGGTGGCGCCATAATGGTTGGAAGTGGGAAAGCCATTGAGGTGCAGGCGCCCGGCGCCGCCCGTGGCGAGTATCACGCGGCTGGCGCGCACGAGGATGAAGCTGTGTCGTTCCAGGTTGTAGAGTACGCCGCCCACGCAGGTGCCGCTTTCATCGGAGAGCAGCTCGACCAGAGGGCAGCGGTTCCACACGCTCACCCGCTCTTCCAGCTCCACCGCCTCGCGCAGCACCCGCATCATCTCCAGACCCGTGTAGTCCTTGAACGAGAGGATGCGCGCACGGCTGGCACCGCCGGGCTTCTTGCGCAGCAGCTTGCCACCGATCAGGCCGCCCTCGGCGAGATCGAAGTGCATGCCGCGCTCGATCAGCCAGCGGATAGTCTCCGGCCCCGACTGGGCGAGGCGCGCCGCCAGCGTTCGATCGGCACAGAGGTGGCCGGCGCGCAGGGTGTCTTCAAAGTGAATCTGGGGGCTGTCGTCCTCGCCGACGGCCGCCTGTATACCGCCCTCGGCCATCACCGTATTGCTGTCGCCCAGGCGCAGCTTGGTCGCGAGGATGACATGGGCACCGTGCTCCACGGCGGTCAGCGCCGCCGCGCAACCGGCACCGCCGCCGCCGATAATCAGCACGCCGGTATTGACCACCGGGGCACCGGCCAGGGCCGCGTCATCAATTTGCGCGTTGCTGTGCAGGCGCTCCGTCAGTTCGCGTGGGCAATGGTCCCCGCGATTCACGCCCACCCGCAGCGGCGTATTGGCCCCCACCCGATAGTCCGGGTGGAAGGCGTGCAGCAGTGCCTGTTTATCGAAAGCTTCAGAGGCGGGCTCGCAAGCGCTGGCGCGCAGTTGGGCCAGGGCTTGCGGATAAGGAATACCGGGCATGTCGTGTTCCTTATTCCAGCGTTACGTTGGGGTCGACGTTCATCACGCCGCGGTTGATCTGGCTCAGGCGCTGCATCAGGTCCGCCGGTCGGAAGCCGACGGACGCTGACATCCGGCGTATGTAGAGGCCCAGATGGTTCGGCGAAATATGCTCGGGGCAGGCGATGGTGCACAGGTTGCACATGATGCATTCGTCGAATACCTGGCTCGCTGACAGATCTCCGACGGCGGCCAGGTTGACGCCTTTCTGCACTTCCAGGCCCTTGGGGCAGGCGCGGTCGCAACCGCCGCAGTGCCGGCAATGGCTGGCTTCGGGAAAGGTGGCGGCAATGCGCTCCGAGATGTTCCAGGTGTCATCCCAGTCATGGAGGTTGTAGGTGTGGTGCCGGTTCATGGGCAGATGGTCGAGGAAGCTGATCTGCAAACCCTGCTCGACCCGTGTTTCGCAGGCCAGGGCGGTGCTGACCTCCCGTTCGCCGGCGCGCCGGATCAGCACCCGGCACGAGCCACAGACGCCTTGGCCCATGCAGCCGACCGCGTCGATAAGCGGTTGTCCCGAGTCGATAACGGCTTCCAGGATCGAACGCAGGGCGCTGGTTTCGATCAGTTCTCCATTGATGGTGACCTGAACCGGGGATGTTGGCATAAAAACTCCTGAACGCCCCGCAAACGGCAAGGGCTCAAGGGCAGCCTAGAGCATCACGGCCAGAGGGGAACTGATACGGCTCAATAAAACCGAACACGCTCCTGTCGAGTTTGTCGTTTGCAGATGCTTAAGCCGCCCAAGTGCCCACCGAGACATCTGGAGCAGGGCTGTCATACACTGGATGTCCCTTACGTTGAGGTCGATTCATGAGACGGGTGCTCGGCTGCTGCCTGCTGTCTTTCCTTGCTTTCTCGGCTACCGCAGCGGATCTGCGCATGCTGACCGATAACCATCCACCCTTGCATTTTCAGCGCGGCGATGAGTTGGTGGGGTTTGGCGTTGACGTGGTGCACGCTCTCGCAGAGATAACCGGCGATCATGTGCATATTGAACAGGCGCCCTTGCTTAGGGCCTTGCAAGTCGCTGGCTCGGGCTCGGACACGGCAGTTTTTACCGTACTGCGTACTGCCGAACGCGTGTCGCACTACCAATGGGTAGGCCCATTGCTGGACGTCGAAACGGCACTTTATGCGGGATCTGGAAAAGCACCGCCGTTGCATAGCCTGCAAGACGCCAGTGCCGTCGGCCGAATCGCACTGCCGCGTAAATGGCTGGCTTACGATTACCTGAAAAAACAGGGGATGAGTAATTTGTACGGCGTGGAAACCCCCGAGCAGATGATGCGATTGCTACGCCTGGGGCGAACAGATCTGATCGTCGCGGATACGCTCACCATCGCCACGCTGGCTCATGAGGCCGGGCTCAAACCTGACGAACTGCACTACCAATGGCCACTGATGACGCAGGGCGCCTATATCGCCTTTTCCCCACAGACGGACGCCCACCTGGTTGCGCGCTGGCAGAACGCGTTCGACGAGATGAACCGTGATGGGCGCCTGCAACAGCTGAAGCAGCGTTGGTTGCTTGATCGCGTAACAAAGTGAGCCCGGTACTTGGACGGGGTCTTAGTCGCGTTTCCGGCTTTACCCGCGACGCCACTGAGAGTGTCGCTTGCATACGACTTGGATCGAACGGGCCATGTGGACTGGCGACGGGCCTGACCGTCTCGAGTACAACCAGGAGGTTGAGATCGAAACGCGTCAGATCGCCATTCATAAACAAACCACCGACCCGCTAGATCGGGCTCTTGGTGGCATACAATTTTTTGGCTTCGGCAAAACACTTTTCGGCGATGGCCGAGCATGGTTCGGTTTTACGCATCACCAGGCCCAGAGGCGCAAGGACGCTGGCATCCGGCAGGTTGATAAAGGCCAGGTTCTCGATCGGATTATCCAGGCCACTGTCCAGCGGCATGATTGAACAGCAAAAACCTTCGTGGATCGCCTGGAACAACTGATACGTCGAATCGCTTTCGAGTATTGGCTGTGGGTCGAGGCCGCGGCTGCGGAAACTCAGGTCAATGGATTTTCGATAGTGCATGCCATTGCTGATCATCCCCAGGGGCAGCTCGGCGGCGTCTTCCCAACTCATTTCCGTGCCTTCGAAATGGAAATGGCGCGTGTCGTAAAGCAGGCCGACGCGGGTCTCGCCCAGTTCGAAAAACTCCAGGTAATTGGGGTTTACGTGGTCGAGATAACACACGCCCAGGTCCAGTTGATTAGTGCCCAGCGCTTCGATGATCTGGTCCGAACTCATGGAGGACAAACTGAACTTGAGCTCCGGGAAGGTCTGGGACAGACCCTGGATGTAGCTGATCGGGCTGAAGCCGCTGAGCGGCACCAGGCCCAGGCGCAGGTTGCCGACCAGCTGACCGCGACAGGCGGCGGCTTCGGCGAACAACCCGTCATGGGCGGCGAGCAAGGTTTTGGCCCAGGCCAGCACGCGTTCACCGGCCTGGGTGAACCCTTCGAAGCGCTGGCCCCGGGTGACCAGTTCCAGGCCCAGTTCATCCTCAAGATTGCGCAAACGCATGGACAGCGTCGGCTGGGTAATGTGGCAGCGCGCGGCAGCCTGCCCGAAGTGTCGAGTCTGCTCCAGCGCGATCAGGAATTTGAGTTGCTTGATGTCCACGATGGCACCTGCTGAGGAGTAAATAAGAGGTCAGTATTGAGGCCGCTGTGCAGAACGCAGGGATGGTTTCGGTAATCCTGGTCCGGCCCTTTGAAACAATGCCGTGGGCGTTATCCGATGGACGCCGATGGCCAGCCTGTGGGGTGCGCAGACAATCTCACTGTCCTGTCCGTGTGTCCAATCACAAGCATTGAATGGCTGATCGATTGACTCAATCAGCGGCGAAATGCCCCGGGAAAAATCATTGATAGAGGCACTCGATAACCCGGTCAGCCGTAACGATTAGACAGTCATTGTTTTAGCGCCTTAGCCTCTGGCAATTGTTTTGATGATGGCCTGCCGGAGAATGACATGAACGTGAAATCGGATGCATTGTTTGTACCCTTGAATATTGCCGTATTGACCGTCAGCGATACGCGGGAATATGCCAATGATACCTCCGGGCAATTGCTGGTCAGTCGATTGCTGGAAGCAGGGCACAGCCTGAGTGAGCGCAACCTGCTCAAAGATGATCTGTATAAGATCCGCGCCCAGGTCGCTACCTGGATTGCCGATGAGCAGATTCAGGTGGTGTTGATTACCGGGGGCACCGGCTTCACGGGCCGCGACAGCACGCCCGAGGCCGTGAGCTGTTTGCTGGATAAGCAAATCGATGGTTTCGGTGAGTTGTTCCGGGCGATTTCCATTCTCGATATCGGCACGTCCACGGTACAGAGTCGCGCCTTGGCCGGGCTGGCGAACGGTACGCTGGTGTGTTGCCTGCCGGGCTCGACCGGTGCCTGCCGGACCGCCTGGGAAGGCATCCTCGCCGAGCAACTGGATGCGCGCCACAGGCCGTGCAATTTCGTGCCACACCTCAAGTCGGTGCCCCTCTGCGGGACGCGGGGATGAGCCAGTCACCTCTGATACCGGTGGAGGAGGCCATTGCCTCGCTGCTGGCCATGGCCCAGGAGCAACGTCTGCAAGAAAGCGAGCCGGTTGCATTGAGTGAAGCCCGGCAACGGGTGCTGGCCAATGATCTGGTGGCGACACTGGACCTGCCTCCCTGGCCGAACAGTGCCATGGACGGTTACGCCTTGAATATCGACGACTGGAACGGCCAGCCGCTAGCCGTGTCGCAGCGTATTTTTGCCGGCCAGGCGCCGCAGGCATTGCTCGCGGGTACCTGCGCTCGAATCTTCACCGGAGCGCCGGTACCCGAGGGGGCCAACTGCGTCGAGATGCAGGAGAACGTCGAGCTGATGGAGGACGGTCGCGTCCGTTTCAAACAGCCGCTGAGCGTTGGCCAGAATATTCGTCCGCAAGGCCAGGAGAACCGTGCCGGGCAGGTGTTGCTGCAGGCCGGCAAACGACTCGGGCCGTTCGAGCTGGCCATCGCGGCGGCGCAGGGTTGCACCCATGTGCCGGTGGTACGGCGTCCACGGGTCGCGCTGCTGTCCACGGGCGACGAACTGGCCGAGCCGGGAACGCCGCTGGAACCCGGCTGTATCTATAACAGCAATCGCACATTGCTCAGCCACTGGTTGAGCGCCTTGGGCTGTGAGGTCATCGATGGCGGCATTCTTCCCGACCAGCCGCGGCACACGCGGCTCAAGCTCGAGCAACTGCAACAGGCCGCGGACTTGATCCTGACCACCGGTGGTGTGTCTGCCGGTGATGCCGATTGCCTCGGCGAGGTGCTGCGCCAGTGCGGCAAGCCGTTATTCTGGAAACTCTCGATCAAGCCGGGTAAACCCCTGACCGTGGGGTACTTTGGCACCGTGCCGGTCATCGGTCTGCCAGGCAATCCGACGTCGGCGCTGGTGACATTCGGGCTACTGGCCCGGGCTTACCTGTTACGCATCCAGGGTGTCGAAGACGTCACGCCCTTGAGCTTCCCGGTTAACGTCGGTTTTGACTGGCCGAAAGCAGGAAACCGTCGGGAATACCTGCGGGCCAAACTGGTGGAGGGGCGGGCGGTGCTGTATCCGAACCAGAGTTCAGGTGTGTTGCTGGGCGCCTCCTGGGCCGACGGGCTGGTCGAAATCCACGAGGGTTGTACGCTACAGGTCGGTGATACGGCACGGTTTATTCCCTTCTGCGGCTTGTTCTGATGCACTGCATTCCCCCCAACCGGGTTGGGGGGATTTCATGCATCCCAGCGATTCGCCGCCAGCCGATCGCTCTCTCTTCCCTCTACCCAGCGCTCACCGGACGGGGTGTGTTCACGCTTCCAGAAAGGCGCGCGGGTTTTCAGGTAGTCCATTAGAAACGCGCAGGCATCGAAGGCCGCGTGGCGATGTTCGCTGGCAACGCCGACAAAGACAATGGGCTCGCCGACCTTCAACAGCCCCACGCGGTGGACGAGGGTCACCCGTTGCAGCGGCCAGCGTTCATGGGCCTGATCGACGATCAGTTGCAATGAGCGCTCGGTCATTCCCGGATAATGCTCAAGGTACAAGTGGCTGACCTTATCCCCTTGATTACGATCACGCACATAGCCCACGAAGGTGGCCACGGCACCGATGCCAGGGTCTTCGGCGTGCAAGCCGTGGGTCAGTTCACCCAGATCAAACAATTCGGTCTGAACCTGAACAGCCATCACTCAACCCCCGGTCACTTGGGGGAAGAAAGCGATCTCATCGAAGTCTTCTATCGGCGCCGCGGGCGTACACAATTCCTGGTTCAGCGCGCACATGAGGCTGGTTTCGCCGAGCACTTCCCGCCAAATCGCGCCTCTGGCGCCCAGTCGCTCCCTGACGTCGTCAATGGTTTTCAAGGACCCGTCCAGCGCGATTTTTTCGCCTTCGATGCCGAGTTGTTCCCGATAGCGGGCAAAGTAGTTGATCAGGATCATTGGACGTCACCGGCGACAAAGGTACCCGATTTTCCGCCCTGTTTTCTGAGCAACTGGACACGTTCAATGACCATTCCCCGGTCGACGGCTTTGCACATGTCATAGATCGTCAGCGCCGCCACACTGGCCGCCGTCAGGGCTTCCAGTTCGACGCCGGTTCTGCCGTTGAGCCGGCAGGTGCTGACGATTTTTACGCTGTCGGGCTCCTCGGCGCTCAGCTCGACGTGAATCGAACTCAGCATCAATGGGTGGCATAACGGGATCAGTTCATGGGTTTTCTTCGCCGCCATGATCCCGGCGATTCGGGCGATTGCAAACACATCACCCTTGGGATGGCCATTTTGCTGGATCAGCTTCAAGGTGGACGGCAACATGCGTACCCAGGCTTGTGCCTGTGCCTCACGGTTGCTCGGGTCTTTATCCGTGACGTCGACCATGCTGGCCCTGCCTTCGGCGTCCAGGTGCGTCAACGTGTGTTCGAATGCGTTCATGGTGGTCCTCGGATCAGTTCAGTACAAAATCGATGGGTTGGAGTACGGGAGGGAGCTCCGTGGCGCCGGTGGCACCCAGTACTTCACGTTCAATGTTGCGCACGATGGCATTGGTCGGCAGGTCGTTTTCGTCGTGGCCAAAGGGGTCCTCCAGTTCGTCGCCAATCGCGTCCAGTCCGAAAAACGTGTAACTCACGATCGCGGTGAAAACGGGTGTCAGCCAACCCAGTGGCTCGGCCATTGCGAAGGGCAACAAGATGCAGAACATGTAACTTGTTCGGTGCAGCAGGAGTGTGTAGGGGAAGGGCAGCGGCGTGCTTTTGATCCGCTCGCAAATCGTCTGTGTCGTGGTCAGGCTGCTCAAATGTCCGGCCATCAACATATAGCGCCATTCGCTGATGCCCCCTGATTCGACGAGTGTCGAGCATTGTTGGCTGACTCGACACAGAACACTTTCCGGGATATTGAGTGCGTTGAAAGAGGGCAATCTGTCCAGCCAGGGCTCGGCCACGCCCAGTTCGTCTTCCTGGCGAAGCCTGGCGTTGAGCGCATGGGCGAATCCACAGAGGTTGCGCAGGATCTCGCTGCGCTGGCGGGTGTCCTTGATGACTTGAGTTTCCCGAATCATCCCCCGTATATCCATCACCATCGCCCCGAGCGCCTTGCGCCCTTCGTACCAGCGGTCGTAACAGGCGTTGTTGCGAAAACTCATGAAGATCGACAGTGACAAGCCCAGCAGTGTGAAGGGCGTGGCGTTGACCTTCGAGAAGTACGCGGGGTGGAGGGTTTCGACCAGCACAATCGCCGAAGCCAGCAGTGCCACCAGAAGGCTTCGCAGCGCAATCCGCTTGGCCACAGAACCCTTGAGTGAAATCAATACATTGATCAGGTTGGGTTTGGCTCTGACGATCATGGAAAACAACCTTATGAAAAATAATGAAACCGGGCAGGCTATCCGCCGGTCATGTTCATGAAGCGCACCACTTGCACCTCGTCATTGAGTTCGAAGTTGTGTCGGTACGGCTTGATTTTCATCGCTTCGGTAATCGCCTGCTCCAGCCGCTGCGGTTCGCCTGGGTGGCGGCGCAGTACGTCCTTCAAGTCGACCGAATGCTCATTGCCCAGGCATAGCAGGAGGCGGCCCTCGACGGTCAGTCGAACGCGATTGCAGGTCCCGCAGAAGTTATGGCTGTGGGGTGAGATGAATCCCAGGCGAATGTGCGGCGCTTCTGCCAGGCGCCAATAGCGCGAAGGGCCCTGGGTCGATTCCGCGGAGTCGATGAGGGTGTAGCGTTCGGCAATCCGTTCACGTACTTGCATACTGGAATAGAACGCTTCGGCACGGCTGTGCTCGCTGATGACACCCAGCGGCATTTCTTCGATGAAGGAAATGTCCAACCCGCGTTCAATCGCGAATGCCACGAGATCGTTGATCTCGTGATCGTTGCGGCCTTTCATGACGACGCAATTGAGTTTGGTGTGTTGAAAGCCGGCGGCATTGGCCGCGTCGATGCCCGCGATGACCTTGGCCAGATCACCGGTGCGCGTCAGTTCGCGGAAGCGATCGGGGTCAAGGCTGTCGAGGCTGATATTCAGGCGCTTGAGCCCCGCCTCGAACAGCGGTGCCGCCAACGTGCCGAGCTGCGAACCATTGGTGGTCATGCATAACTCGCGTAGACCCGGCAGCGCCGCAATGCGCTTGCACAGGTCGACCACGCCTGGGCGAATCAACGGCTCGCCACCGGTCAGGCGGATCTTTCGAGTGCCCAGGGCCACAAAGCTCAGTGCCATTTGATAGAGCTCTTCCAGCGTCAGAATGCGTTGGCGCGGCAAGAACTCCATGTCTTCGGCCATGCAATAAACACAACGGAAGTCGCACCGATCGGTAACCGACATTCTGAGATAGTCGACCGGGCGGGAGAAACGGTCCATCAATATACGATCGGTCATCACAGCCTCCAGCAGTGGGCAGGTTCACTGTTATATGAGGGCCTTGTTGAGTGGAGGCTAAAGTTGTTTTTAGTTCTCGTCTAATCACTATTAATAACCGGCTGATCGACCCAATCTATGGGGCGAAAATGTGCCTTGTTTAAGGGCGTGTTAAATTTTCAATGTGTTGATTTTTAAGGTTTTTTATCTTGATAGATTGTTTCGATGGGGCGGTCATTAAGAGTGATTAGACAGGTGTGGCACACACCGAATAGGCTGGATTCGTCATCCTGAATTGGGCCCATTCGTTGGCCCTGCGTGAATAAATCCGTTGTGGGCGTTAACTACGTGCGCATGGATGTGCGCATAAAAACAGCCGTTAACAATGACTTTAAGTCAGGCCGCTGCCTGCGTGCAAAGTCTTGGAGAAATACCATGAGCGAAGTTGAACGTTATAAACCGTACAAGGGAGCCGCCGCGGGTTGGGGGGCGCTGATTGCGGTCACCAGGAACTGGCTGGGCAGTGAAAACGCGTTCAAGAATATTCGAGCGATGCTCAAGACCAACCAGAATGGCGGCTTCGATTGCCCGGGTTGTGCCTGGGGCGAGTCGCCGGAAAACGGCATGGTCAAGTTTTGCGAGAACGGCGCCAAAGCAGTTAACTGGGAAGCCACCGGGCGGCTGGTCAACCCGGCGTTTTTCAACAAATACAGCGTGTCGTCGCTTGCGGCGCAAAGTGACTATTGGCTTGAATACCAAGGGCGCCTGACTCATCCGATGCGCTATGACGCTGTGGCTGATCGTTATGTCGAAACCAGTTGGGACGATGCCTTTGCCCTGATCGCCAAACACCTGAACGCACTGACTTCGCCCGACCAGGCCGAGTTCTACACCTCGGGCCGGGCCAGCAACGAGGCTGCTTATCTTTATCAGCTGTTCGTTCGCACCTACGGTACCAATAACTTCCCCGACTGCTCGAACATGTGCCACGAAGCGAGTGGCCTGGGCATGGACGACAGCGTTGGCGTCGGCAAAGGCACGGTGACGTTCGATGACCTGGAAGAAGCCGACGCGATTTTCGTCATCGGCCAGAACCCTGGCACCAACCACCCGAGGATGCTTGAGCCACTGCGCGAAGCGGTGAAGCGGGGCGCACAGGTGATCTGTTTCAACCCGCTGAAAGAGCGTGGCCTGGAGCGCTTTCAGCACCCGCAGCATCCGCTGGAAATGCTCACCAATGGCTCCGAGCCGACCTCGTCCGCCTACTTTCGTCCTGCACTGGGCGGCGACATGGCCGCGTTCCGTGGCATCGCCAAGTTTCTCTTGCAGTGGGAGCGTGAAGCGCTGCTGAACCATGGCGAGGCAGTGTTCGACCGTGCGTTTATCGCCGAGCACACCTCGGGCCTGGACGCTTATCTGGCGGAGCTTGATGCCACGTCGTGGGAGCACATCGTTGAACAGTCCGGCCTCACGCTGGAAGATATCGAACTCGCCGCGCGCATGTACCGTCGTGCCAAGCGGGTCATCATGTGTTGGGCGATGGGCGTGACCCAGCACACTCACTCGGTCGTGACCGTGCAGGAAATCATCAACGTGCAGTTGTTGCGCGGCAATATCGGCCGGCCGGGGGCAGGGCTGTCACCGGTGCGCGGGCATAGCAACGTGCAGGGCGACCGCACCATGGGCATCAACGAACTGGCCCCGCCGGAGTTGATTAACGCACTGGAAGCACGCTTTGACTTCAAGGTTCCGCGTCGCCACGGCCACAACACGGTGATGGCGATTGCGGCGATGGAGGAGGGGCGTTCGAAAGTGTTCATCGGCCTGGGCGGCAACTTCGCCCAAGCGACGCCCGACAGCCCGCGCACCCACGACGCCCTGCGCAACTGCGACCTGACCGTCCATATCGCCACCAAGCTCAATCGCAGCCATTTGGTCACCGGTCGTGAGGCCCTGATTTTGCCGTGCCTGGGGCGTACCGACATCGATATGCAGGCGCAAGGGCCACAAGGTGTGACGGTGGAAGACACCTTCAGCATGGTGCACATTTCCCACGGCCAACTGAAACCCAAATCGCCGTTGATGCGTTCGGAGCCGGCGATCATTGCCGGGATCGCCAATGCGACACTGGGCAAACACCCGATCGACTGGCTGTGGGCGGTTGCCGATTACAGTCGCATCCGTGACCTGATTGCCGACACCATTCCCGGCTTCAAGGACTTCAATAATAAACTGCTGCACCCCGGCGGCTTTCACCTGGGCAACAACGCCGCCCAGCGCATCTGGAAAACCACCACCGGCAAAGCGCAATTTGCCCCGAGCGTGTTGCCGGCACACCTGGTCAGCGAAGGTGTGCGCAACCTGGCCGTGAAACCGGACCTGATCCTGCAAACCATGCGCTCCCACGATCAGTACAACACCACGTTGTACGGGCTTGATGACCGTTATCGCGGCGTCTACGGCATGCGCGACGTGGTGTTCGTCAATGAGCAGGACATTCGCAAACTTGGTTACGAGCCGGGGCAAAAGGTCGACATGATCTCGCTCTGGGGCGATGGGCGTGAGCGCAGAGTCAGCGGTTTTACCTTGATCGCCTACGACATTCCACCGGGCCAGGCCGCAGCCTATTACCCGGAAACCAACCCACTGGTGCCGCTGGAAAGCTACGGCGACCGCACCTTTACGCCGACCTCGAAGTTCATCGCGATTCGCCTTGAGCCAGCAGCGGTCAGCAACCTGATCCAGTCCTTTGGCGCTTGAACCGGGCCGGGGCGGCGTGAGCGTCGCCCCGATTTTTCCTGATCATCGGGCATCAGTTCGCTGCGAGTCGCGAAACACTCTGAGGGTATCGTCATGTTAAATCCGGGGGCGTTGGACCTGGCGCGCATTCAATTCGCGTTTACGGTCTCGTTTCACATCATATTTCCCGCCATCACCATTGGGCTGGCCAGTTTCCTGGCGGTGCTCGAAGGCCTGTGGCTGAGAAGCAACAACGCGGTGTACAAGGACCTGTATCACTTCTGGTCAAAGATTTTTGCCGTCAACTTCGGCATGGGCGTGGTCTCCGGGTTGGTCATGGCCTACGAGTTCGGTACCAACTGGAGCCGTTTCTCCGACTTCGCAGGGAGTATCACCGGGCCGTTGCTCACGTATGAGGTGTTGACGGCATTTTTCCTTGAAGCAGGCTTTCTCGGGGTCATGTTGTTCGGCTGGAACCGGGTAGGACGAGGGCTGCATTTCTTTGCCACGGTGATGGTCGCCCTCGGTACGTTGATCTCGACTTTCTGGATCCTGGCGTCCAATAGCTGGATGCAGACGCCACAGGGCTTCTCGATCGTCGATGGGCGGATCATGCCGATGGACTGGCTGGCCATCGTCTTCAACCCGTCGTTCCCGTTTCGCCTGGCACACATGGCCATCGCCGCGTTTGTGGCCACGGCGTTCTTTGTCGGGTCATCGGCGGCCTGGCATCTGCTGCGTAAAAACGACACGCCACACATCCGCAAGATGCTCTCGATGGCGTTGTGGATGGCGTTGATCGTGGCGCCGATCCAGGCGGTGGTCGGTGACGCCCATGGTCTGAATACCCTGGAACATCAACCCGCGAAAATAGCCGCCATGGAAGGGCATTGGGAAAACGTCGGTAACGAGCCGACGCCGCTGGTGCTGTTTGGCATCCCGGACATGGCGGCCGAGAAGACCCGCTATGCCATCGAAATCCCTTACCTGGGCAGTCTGATCCTGACCCACAGCCTGGATAAACAGATCCCTGCGCTCAAGAGCTTCCCCAAGGAGGACCGTCCCAACGCGACGATCATTTTCTTCAGCTTCCGGGTCATGGCCGGGCTGGGCATGTTGATGATCCTTACGGGGGTGCTGGGTCTTGCGTTACGCCGCAATGGCGCGCTGTACCGCAATCGGATGTTCCTGCGCCTGGTGCTGTTTATGGGGCCGACCGGTCTGATCGCGATGCTGGCGGGCTGGATCACCACCGAAGTCGGTCGTCAGCCGTGGGTGGTCTACGGGCTGTTGCGCACGGCCGATGCCGCGTCCAATCACACCGTCACGCAACTGAGCATTTCGCTGGCGTTGTTTGTGTTGATCTACTTCTCGGTGTTCGCGGTGGGCATCGGTTACATGATGAAACTGGTACGCAAGGGGCCTCAGCCGCATCACGATCATCCGCCGCAAGGTGGTCCTGGCCAGGAGCGTACGCCACGCCGCCCCCTGTCCGCCGTCGCCGAGACGCTTGCGTCCAGCGATCACGTCAACTGAGCAAGGGGATTGAACATGGGTATTCAAGGCATCGATTTGTCGTTGATCTGGGGCGTCATCATTGCCTTCGGGGTGATGATGTACGTGATCATGGACGGGTTCGACCTGGGGGTGGGCATCCTGTTTCCGCTGATCCCCGATGCGCAGGAGCGCGATGTGATGATGAACACCGTCGCGCCAGTATGGGACGGCAATGAAACCTGGCTGATCCTCGGTGGGGCAGCGCTTTACGGTGCGTTTCCACTGGCTTACTCGGTGATTCTGGAGGCGTTGTACCTGCCGCTGATGTTCATGCTGGCCGGGTTGATCTTCCGCGGCGTGGCGTTTGAGTTCCGCTTCAAGGCCAGTCCTGAAAAGCGTCATATCTGGGACCTGGCCTTTATCGGCGGCTCACTGCTGGCGACGTTTTGCCAAGGCATCGTGATCGGCGCGTACATCGCAGGTATTGCGGTCGTCAATCGGCAGTTTGCCGGTGGCACCCTGGATTGGCTGGCACCGTTCCCGTTGTTCTGTGGGGTTGGTTTGATTGTCGCTTATGCGTTGCTCGGCAGTACCTGGTTGCTGGTCAAGACCGAAGGCATGCTGGAGTCACGTATGCGCCACTACACCCGGCCGCTGGCGTTTGTGCTGACGGCAGTCGTCGCGGTGCTCTGCGTATGGACGCCATGGCTGCATCCCGAGATTGCGACACGCTGGTTTACCCACGCGCACATCGTGGTGTTTGGCGGGTTGTTGGTCCTGGGTGTGCTGGCGCTGTTCGGGTTGCTGCGCGCGTTACGCCAGTATCATTCCCATTGGCCCT
The DNA here is from genome assembly GCF_023242345.1 of Pseudomonas sp. MWU12-2037. NCBI lineage: Bacteria > Pseudomonadati > Pseudomonadota > Gammaproteobacteria > Pseudomonadales > Pseudomonadaceae > Pseudomonas > Pseudomonas sp. MWU12-2037. The sequence goes on from NZ_JALLIZ010000017.1 coordinate 84,027, forward strand.
TTGTGTGCACCCTGGCGCTGGTGTTCCTGGGTTATATCGGATTGGCGTTCAGTATCTGGCCGAACATCGTTCCACCGTCCATCAGCCTGTGGGAGGCGGCTTCGCCCCCTACAAGCCAGTTGTTCATCTTGATCGGCACGTTGTTCATCCTGCCGATCATCTTGATGTACACCTGCTGGAGCTATTACGTGTTCCGCGGAAAAGTGAGGATAGGCGATGGCTACCATTGATAGCGAAAACACTGAAGTGTCGGCTGCACAAAACGAAGCCACCCCTTGGTATCGGCAGGTGCTTTGGCTGATCTCCATTTGGTTCGGCAGCGTGATTGCACTGGGCGTGGTGGCCGGCCTGTTCCGATTCATGATGCACATGGCCGGAATGACCAGTCACTGATTTCAGGCCGCGAGGCCCCGGCGCGATTTTTCGCGCCGGGAATTTCAGGAGGCGCTGGAACGAACCACTTGCCGGCTGGCCGGTGATGCGCTTGAAGGCACAGCTGAAGGCCGCCTATTGGCCTTGGTGCTGCTGCCTGCTTCTGTGCCGTGTCAGGCGTTGCTGTTGGTCCTCTGGGGCATGGCTTTCGGCGGCGTGCCAGTGGCGTGGTCGAACTGGGTTGCCCGGGCGGTGCCCGATCCTCGTTTCACCATCGCGCGCCATTGCTGCACGCTCGATCGCTCGTGCATCCTGGCCTGCCAGGCGGCCAATGCTTCACATTCATCAGGTATCGGCAGTTTCACCAACGAGGCGAAAATCATGCCGCCCAGCAGCGCAATATCGGCCATCGAGAATTCATTACCTGCAACAAAAGGCTGACCTTTCAGGACACTGTTGAAATAGTGCATCCCCCTGACTGCCTTGTCCCGCATCCGCTCACCCCATTCAGGGTTCTGAGACAGCTCGACGTCCGGCCCAAGCCCGGGCGTTGCGTGATGGAAATACACACTGACAGCGTCTAGAAATTCGATTTCCGCACGCTTGGTCATCATATGGATGAGGCCTTTCTCGGTGGGGGTTTTACCCGTGAGCGTAGGGGCGCCTTCCAGTGCATCAAGGTACTGGGTGATGGCGGTGCACTCGGCAATGAGCATGCCGTCGCCCAGCTCCAGGACGGGCAGTGTTCCCGAGTAATTGAGGGCCAGGAACTCGGGTTTCTTGTGCTCGCCTGCCCATAGATTGACCGGTACAAACTCGATCCGGGACAGCAGTCCTTTTTCGGCTAACGCGATACGGACACGCGCCGGGTAGGGGCCGTTGTACCAGTCGTAGATTTTCATCGTTGGGGATTCGGACACGTCGTGCGGTTGCTGGAAAGTCATGATTTATCTACCTGCCTGTCAAATGGTAGGTAGAGGTTGAGCGCTTGGTTCTGCGTTGTCAACAACTACCTGCCAGTTGGCAGGTAGCGACGTGTGCGAGTAACATCGGGCTCAATGACCCCATGAATCAAAGCATCGAGGAATGAAAACGTGAGCGAAAACGCCCGGGAAGCCATATTGGAAGCGGCCAAGGGAGCGGCTCAGATCCACGGCTACAGTGGGATCAATTTCCGAACCATCGCTGATGCAGTGGGGATCAAGAACGCGAGCATCTATTACCATTTCTCGAGCAAGGCCGACCTCGGCGCTGCCGTCGCCAGACGCTACTGGGAAGACACCGCCAGTGTTCTGGAGGCCATACGCGGGGCAAACCCTGAGCCGATCAGCTGCCTGCAGGTGTACCCGACGATCTTCCGAAGCTCACTCGAGGGCGGAAACAGGCTGTGTCTGTCCAGCTTCATGGCCGCGGAATACCAGGACCTGCCCGAGGAAGTGAAGCGTGAAGTGCTGGCGTTTGCCGACATCAATGTGGCGTGGCTGGCGAAAGTACTCTCTGATACCGGCCTCGCAGGCGTTGAAGTGTGCGAGCGGCGTGCCCGGGCCATTTACACCGCGGTTGCTGGCGCTCAATTGATTGCCCGAACGCGCGTGGATATCGGTTTATTCGACGAACTGGTTCAGAGCTACCGGGAGGCGGGGCTCATTCCGACATAACAGGCTTGGCGCGTCAGGACGGTTGGCGACCGGAGCGCCCATGGCAGAGGTGCGGAGCAGGGAAAGGGACTACAAATCCAGCCCCACTGTCAGTATAGGAATTTTCAGGCAGCCCCTAGGTCCAGTTCAGCCCAACTCAGCAACTTGAGCTTTCTGCTCTTTCGATCTGTAGTCAGTGAAGGCACAATGCGCATCCTTTTTTGACTGGCCATGTCGGAGGCCTTGAAATGATCAAGACGCCGTACTACCTCATCGACAAACAAAAGCTGCTGGTGAACCTGCAGAAGATCGCTTACGTGCGCGAACAGTCCGGGGCCAAGGCCCTGCTGGCACTCAAGTGCTTTGCCACCTGGTCGGTGTTTGACCTGATGCAGCAATACATGGACGGCACCACCTCGTCCTCGCTCTACGAGCTCAAGCTCGGTCGGCAGAAGTTCGCCGGCGAGACCCACGCCTACAGCGTGGCCTGGGCCGATGACGAAATCGAGGAGATGCTCGAAAACTGCGACAAGATCATCTTCAACTCCATCAGCCAGTTGCAGCGCTACACCGAAGCCTGCGCCGGCAAGGTCCGCGGTCTGCGGGTCAACCCGCAGGTGAGCAGCTCGGATTACCTGCTGGCCGACCCGGCGCGGCCATTCAGCCGCCTGGGCGAGTGGGACCCGGCCAAGATCGAGCAGGTCATCGAGCAGATCTCCGGCTTCATGTTCCACAACAACTGCGAAAACGGCGACTTCAACCTGTTCGACCAGATGCTGTGCACCATCGAAGAGCGCTTTGGCCATCTGTTGCACAAGGTCGAGTGGGTCAGCCTCGGCGGCGGTATCCATTTCACCGGTGAAGGCTACGCGCTGGACGCCTTTTGCGCGCGCCTCAAGGCCTTCTCGGAAAAATACGCCGTGCAGGTTTACCTGGAACCGGGCGAAGCGGCCATCACCCAGAGCGCCTCGCTGGAAGTCACCGTGCTCGACACCCTCTACAACGGCAAGCACCTGGCGGTCGTGGACAGCTCCATCGAAGCGCACATGCTCGATCTGCTGATCTATCGCCTGAATGCCAAGCTGGCCCCTAGCGCGGGCGAACACACGTTCATGGTGTGCGGCAAATCCTGCCTAGCCGGAGACATTTTCGGCGAGTATCAATTTGATCGCCCACTGACCATCGGCGATCGGCTGTCGTTTGTTGACGCAGCAGGTTACACAATGGTCAAGAAAAATTGGTTCAACGGCCTGAAAATGCCGTCCATCGTGGTGAAGCAACTCGACGGAAGTGTCGAGGTGGTTCGTGAGTTTGGTTACAACGACTACATGTCCAGCCTTTCCTAAGCTGGCAGATAAAGAGAAATAGATAATTGAAGAAGAACGTACTTATCATTGGTGCAGGAGGTGTCGCCAAGGTGGTGGCCCACAAGTGCGCGCAGCACAACGACGAACTCGGTCGTATTGCTATCGCGTCGCGCAACATCTCCAAATGCCAGGCCATCATCGACAGCGTCAAAGCCAAGGGCAGCCTCAAGGTGCCCGCCGATATCCAGGCCTTCTCGTTGAACGCCCTGGATGTCGAAGCGACGAAGGCACTGATCCGCGAAACCGAATCGCAGATCGTCATCAACGTCGGTTCGTCCTTCCTGAACATGTCGGTGCTGCGTGCCTGCATCGATACCGGCGTGGCCTATCTGGACACCGCCATTCATGAAGAGCCGGGCAAAGTCTGCGAGACGCCGCCCTGGTATGGCAACTACGAGTGGAAGCACCTCGAGGAATGCAAGCAGAAGAACATCACTGCCATTCTCGGTGTGGGCTTCGATCCGGGTGTGGTCAATGCCTATGCCGCATTGGCGCAGCAACAGTATTTTGACAGCATTGACTCGATCGACATCCTTGACGTCAATGCCGGTTCCCATGGCAAGTATTTCGCCACCAATTTCGATCCGGAAATCAATTTCCGCGAATTCACCGGGCAGGTGTGGAGCTGGCAGAACAGCCAGTGGACCAGCAACACCATGTTCGAAGTCAAGCGCACTGACGATCTGCCAGTGGTCGGGGCGCAGAACCTGTACCTGACCGGCCACGATGAAGTGCACTCGCTGTCGAAGAATCTCGGCGTGCCCAATGTGCGTTTCTGGATGAGCTTTGGCGAGCACTACATCAATGTGTTCACGGTGCTCAGGAACCTTGGCCTGCTCTCCGAGCAACCGGTCAAGACCGCCGAAGGCCTGGAAGTGGTGCCGCTGAAAGTGGTCAAGGCCGTGCTCCCTGATCCAAGCTCGCTGGCACCCGGCTATACCGGCAAGACCTGCATTGGTGACCTGGTCAAGGGCACCAAGGACGGCCAGCCGCGTGAGGTGTTTATCTACAACGTGGCGGACCACGAGCAAGCCTACGCCGAAACCGACAGCCAGGGCATTTCCTATACCGCGGGCGTGCCACCGGTGGCGGCCGCCTTGCTGGTCGCTCGCGGCGAGTGGGACGTGCAACGCATGGCCAACGTCGAGGAGCTGCCGGCTGAGCCGTTCCTCAAGGCACTGGACGTGATGGGCCTGCCGACCCGCATCAAGGACGAACACGGAGACCGCCCCTGGAACGGCAAGGCCTGAGACCTCCACGCTAGTGTGAGTCTCGTTCCCCGTTCCATGCGCAAGAACGCCGCTCTTTGAGCGGCGTTTTTATTTGTGGGTAAGCACGCTCGACAAGGCCAGCAACTTTCAGCGATGAATCCCCTCCAAGGAGCGATACTTGCATCGTGTCAGCCACCCATTTCACCTCGACCGGCTTTTCTTTTGGCTGCCCGGCCCTTGAGCCACCAGCCAGTGGCTCTTCGATAGCGTATGACGGATTTTTAAATGAGTAGCCCCACCACAGAAAACACCGACAACTGGCAACCGGTCATTGCGCTGGCGTTGGCCGCCTTTGTCTTCAACACCACCGAATTCGTGCCGGTCGGCCTGTTGAGTGCCATCGGCGACAGCTTCGACCTGTCGAGCGCGCAGGTCGGGCTGATGCTGACGATCTATGCCTGGGTGGTGTCCCTGACCTCGCTGCCGGTGATGCTGCTCACCCGCAACGTCGAACGACGCAAACTGCTGATGGTGCTGTTCGGCCTGTTTATTGTCAGCCATGTGCTGTCCAGCCTGGCCGCAAGCTTTGGTGTCCTGCTGGTGAGTCGGATCGGCATCGCCTTGTCCCATGCGCTGTTCTGGTCCATCACCGCGTCCCTCGCGGTGCGGGTGGCGCCGAAGGGCAAGCAGGTGCAGGCGCTGGGCCTGCTGGCGACCGGGACATCCATGGCCTTGGTGCTGGGGATTCCGCTGGGCCGTCTGCTCGGCGAAGCCATGGGCTGGCGCACCACCTTTCTGGTGATTGCGTTGATGGCCGGCGCCCTGGTGCTCTGGCTGGGCAGAAGCCTGCCGTTGCTGCCGAGCCAGAACTCGGGCTCCCTGAGAAGCCTGCCCATACTGTTCAAACGCCCCGCACTGGTGGCGGTCTACGGCCTGACGGCGACGGTGATCACGGCTCAGTTCACGGCCTATAGCTATATCGAACCGTTCATCAAAACCGTGGCCGGCATGAGTGGCGAGGTGGTGACCCTGATCCTGCTGCTGTTCGGTGGCGCGGGGATTTTCGGCTCGCTGCTGTTCAGTCGATTCAATCGGCAGCACCCACAGCGCTTTCTGCTGGCGGCCACTGCGTTGCTGGTGCTGTGCCTGGCATTGCTGTTGCCGTTGAGTGGCGAGGTTTCGACGCTGGGGGTACTCAGCGTGTTCTGGGGCATGGCGATCATGTGCTTCGGGCTGTCGCTGCAATCGAAGGTGCTGGTGCTGGCGCCGGACGCAACCGATGTGGCGATGGCCCTGTTCTCGGGGATCTACAACATCGGGATCGGTGGCGGGGCACTGGTGGGCAGTTGGGTGGGGCGGCAACTCGGGTTTGCCTATATCGGTGTGGTGGGGGGCGTGTTAGCAGGCCTGGCGCTGGCGTTCTACGGTCTCTCGATTTATCGCGCTGGCCGGGCAGGGGCGGGGCGCTGAGTCCTGATCGAACCTGAGCGCCAGGAGCCCGGTCAGGTTCCTGGCGCTCAGCGTGTGGCAATTACATCGCGGCGTGGAAAATCTCTTCGATTTGCGCCTGTTCCGCCGTCCGCGGATTGGTGAAACCGCAGGCGTCTTTCATGGCATTGGCCGCCAATGTTGGAATGTCCTCCACCTTGACCCCCAATTCAGTCAGGCCGCCTGGAATGCCAACGTCCAAAGACAATTTACGGATGCCGGCAATGGCCGCGACCGCACCTTGCTCGTGGTCAAGATGCTGGGTATCGATCCCCATCGCCCTGGCGACGTCCGTCAGGCGAGCCTGGGAAACGCTGGCGTTGAAGCTCTCGACGTGGGGCAGCAATATCGCGTTGCAGACACCGTGGGGCAGGTCATAGAAGCCACCCAGTTGGTGGGCCATGGCGTGCACGTAGCCCAGGGAGGCGTTGTTGAACGCCATCCCGGCCAGGAACTGCGCGTAGGCCATATTCTCCCGCGCCTGCATGTCGCCGCCGTTGGCGACCGCATTGCGCAGGTTGGCGGAGATCAGCTCCACGGCCTTGAGCGCGCAGGCATCGGTGATCGGCGTGGCCGCGGTGGAAACATAGGCTTCGATAGCGTGGGTCAACGCGTCCATGCCGGTGGCGGCGGTCAGGCCTTTGGGCATGGCGGCCATCAATGAGGGATCGTTGACCGACAGCAGTGGCGTCACGTTACGGTCGACGATGGCCATTTTCACGTGGCGGGTTTCGTCGGTGATGATGCAAAAGCGGGTCATCTCGCTGGCGGTGCCCGCCGTGGTATTGATGGCAACCAGTGGCATTTGTGGCTTGGCGGACTGATCGACGCCTTCGTAGTCACTGATATGCCCGCCATTGGTCGCACACAAGGCGATGCCCTTGGCGCAGTCATGGGGCGAGCCGCCGCCGAGGGAGATAATGAAGTCGGCGCCGCTGAGCTTGAGTCGCTCCAGACCGTTTTCGACGTTACTGACGGTCGGGTTCGGCTTGGCCCCATCGAATAGGGTCGCCTGGATGTCCTGCGCCGCCAGCAGTTTGGCGACCTTGTCCGCGACCCCTGCTTTTGCCAGCCCGGCGTCGGTGACGATCAGGGCGTGACGCAAACCATATTTGCGAATGGCGACCATGGCTTCATCGAGACTGCCGATGCCCATCATGTTTACGGACGGAATGAAGAACGTGCTGCTCATGACTAGCCCTCGTTATTGTGATTATTGGCCCGAACGGCCGGTGGTGCATTCATCAAGACGCACTCATCCTAGGAACGATGGCATAACGGTTAAATGGTCCTTTAGTCCTCGCAAGGGGGGTCTTTGGTCGTAATGGCACGCGGCTTCCTCCCATCGCAGGGGGGACCCCCTACCGAAGTAGGATACGGACCCGGGTCCAGTCTTCGTAGACTGAAGGATCAGACAGCGCACTTTGCGGAAGGCGACCATGGGACAGACCCAAACAGACGGCATAATCAGCGCGATGTCGATGGCAACCGAGGCGCAAGAGGTGGCCCAGGAGCTGGCGCGGCAGCTATTGCACCCGTACTTGGGGTTTGTGCTGTTCTTTTGTTCGGTCGAATACGATTTGCGCGCCCTGGGCAGCGCATTGCAGCAGAGCTTTGGCGGCATTCGCGTGGTGGGCTGTACCAGCGCCGGGGAAATCACCCCGCAGGGCTATGGCCGAGGCTGTGTGACCGCGGTGGGTTTTGATCATCGGCATTTCTCCATTGCCGCCGAGCTGATCGACGAATTGGAACGTTTCAGTCTGATCGACGCCCAGCAAATGGTCGAGCGACTGGTCGGCGGCTGTCGCAGCAACAGCCTGGCGCCGATCAAGGGCAACAGTTTTGCCCTGACACTGCTCGACGGCCTGTCCAGCCGCGAGGAAACGGTCCTTGCGGCGCTGAGCGCCGCCTTGGGCGATATCCCGCACTTTGGCGGCTCTGCCGGAGACGATAACTACCTGACCCATACCCATGTGTACTTCGGCGGCGAATTCCACAGCGGCGCGGCCGTGGTGCTGTTGGTCAATACCTGGTTGGACTTCGAAGTGTTCACCACGCACCACATTCTGCCGCGTGCGGAAAAGCTGGTGGTCACCCGCGCCGACAGCGGCATGCGCCGGGTCTACGAACTCAATGCCGAGCCTGCGGCCGAGGAATACGCGCAGATCATCGGGGTGCCCGTGGCACAACTCAATCACCAGGTTTTTGCCGCTCACCCGCTGGCGGTTCGTATCAACGATCAGTACTACGTCAGGGCCATTCAACAGGTCAATCCTGACCTGAGCCTGAGCTTTTACTGTGCGGTGGAGAACGGCATCGTGCTCACGGCGATGACGCCCGGCCCCTTGCTGCCGAACCTGCAGACGCTGTTCGACGGCTTGCGGGAGCGCCTGGGGCCGTTGTTGCTGACCATCGGCTGCGATTGTTTCCTGCGGCGCCTGGAGCTGGAAGACGATGGCAGTGTCCAGCAGATCGGCGCCTTCCTGCGCGAGCAGCGGGTGATAGGTTTCAACACCTACGGAGAGCAGTTCAATGGCATGCATATCAACCAGACCTTTACCGGTGTCGCCATTGGACGCAACCGTGCAGCCATCTCCCGCTGAGCTGCTTGAGCAGATCGAACAACTGCGGCGGGACAATCACAAGCTGCGGCGGATCAATACGGCGCTGATCGAGCGGGTCGAGTCCGGGACCGCCCGTGGCAATGATTCCTATGCGGCCTTTCAGCACTCGGTGGTCCTGGCCGAACAGGTCAGGGAGCGTACCGATGCGTTGAACCAGGCCATGGCCGAGCTCAAGGCCAGCAATCATCTGCTCAGTGACGCACGCCTGCGGGCGGAAACGGCCCATCAACATCTGGTCGATGCCATTGAAAGTATTTCCGATGCGTTCGTGCTGTTCGATGAAGACCAGCGCATCGTGCTGTTCAACAGTCGCTTCAAGGCGTTCTGGGCCAACAGCCGGGTACGGATCATCGCGGGCATGCGCTTGACCGAGGTCAAGCGGTTGCTGGCCAGTACCGGGTTGTTCAGTGAAGAGCCGCGACACAGCGCCGGCGCACACCTGCTGTACCGTCTGAATGATGGTCGCTGGCTGCAGGTCAGCGAGCGGCCGACCCGCGAGGGTGGCCGGGTGATCCTGTTTACCGACATCACGGACGTCAAACTCAGCGAAACCATGCGCCGCGAGCAAGCCGTCGCGCAGAAGTCGCACCTGCTGCAACGGGCCGTCGACAACCTGTCCCAGGGTGTCGCGATGGTCAACGCCGAGGGCATCCTGGAACTGTGGAATCGGCGTTTCCTGGAGCTGAGCGGGCTGGCGCCGGTTGCCGCGCACAGGCTGTTTTCCGAGGTCATCGCCGACAGCGAACTGGAACTGTTGACGCCGGACAGCCGCGACGCCAACGGCCGGGTGATCCATGAACGGGAGCAGCGGCTGGACGATGGCCGGGTGCTGGAAATTCGCACGCATCCCTTACCCACCGGCGGTTTCGTCAACACCTTCACGGACATCACCGAACGCTACCAGCATGCTGAAGCCCTCAGCGAGAGCGAGCGCTGGATCCGCCTGATCACCGACCATGTGCCGGCGCTCATTGCCTACCTGAACGCCGACCTGGTCTATGAGTTCACCAACAAGGTCTATGAACAGTGGTACTGCTGGCCGCGTGGCGTGATGCTCGGACAGAGCCTGCGCGAGGTCCACAGCGAAGAGCATTACCAGCGCCTGGAAACCTATGTCGAACGCGCCCTTGCGGGGGAAAGCGTGACCTTCGAATGCCCTGAGATCAACATCAACAATCAGGAGCGCTACATGCTGCGCTCCTATGTGCCCAATCGCTTGGCCAATGGTGAAGTGATCGGCATCTTTGTGCTGATCCGCGATATCACCGAACGCCGCCGTACCGCCGAAGCGCTGCACCAGGCTTATCAGAACCTCGAGCAGCGAGTCCGCGAGCGCACCACCGAGTTGACCACCCTGAACAGCCAGCTGCTGCGCGAGATCGACGAGCGCAGTCGGGTCGAGTCGCGCCTGCGTGAAGCCAAGCTCGAAGCCGAGCAGGCCAACCTGTCGAAAACCAAGTTTCTGGCCGCCGTCAGCCATGATCTGCTTCAGCCGCTCAACGCCGCACGCCTGTTTACCAGTGCCTTGTTGGAGCGCCGCGAACCGGAGGCCAACGCAACCCTGGTGCGTAATGTCAGCAATTCGCTGGAAGACGTGGAGAATCTGCTCGGCACGCTGGTGGATATCTCCAAGCTGGATGCCGGGGTAATCAAGGCCGATATCGCGCCGTTTGCCCTGAGCGAACTGCTGGAAAACCTGGCGGTCGAGTTCGCGCAAGCGGCTGCCAGCGAGGGCTTGCGCCTGGCGTTCGTGCCGTGTTCGGCGCTGGTGCGCAGCGATATCCAGTTGCTCGCGCGGATTCTGCGCAACCTGCTGAGCAACGCCATCCGCTACACCACCACTGGCCGCGTGGTATTGGGTTGTCGTCGGCATCGCCATTGTCTGTCCATCGAGGTCTGGGATACCGGTATCGGGATTGCCGAGAACAAACTGGAGGAAATTTTCCAGGAGTTCAAACGCGGCGACGTGCAACGGCCCCATCAGGATCGCGGGCTGGGTCTCGGGTTGGCCATTGTCGAAAAAATCGCCGGGATCCTCGGGCATAAGATCAGCGTCCGCTCGACCCCCGGCAAAGGCTCGATGTTCGCTGTCGAAGTGCCGCTGACCCTCTGCGCGCCCAAGCCACAGATCCAGTTACCCATGACGGGGCCCATGCTCGAAAGGTTGCGCGGGGCACGGATCTGGGTGCTGGACAATGATGCGACGATTTGCGCGGGGATGCGCACGCTCCTGGAAAGCTGGGGCTGCGAGGTGGTCACCGCGCTGTGCGAACAGGACCTGGCGCGGCAGGTGGACAACTATCATGGCGACGCCGACCTGTTGATTGCCGATTATCACCTGGACCATGAGCAGAACGGTGTCGATGTCGTGGCCACGATCAACGCCCGACGTGGCTTGCCCTTGCCGGCGCTGATGATCACGGCCAACTACAGCAATGAACTGAAGCTGCAAATGCGTGAGCTGGGCCACACCTTGATGCACAAACCGGTGCGGCCGATGAAGCTCAAGACTGCCATCAGTCATCTGCTGGGCAAGGAGTCGGTGGGTTGACCCACTCAGCGCCGCAGGTAGGCGGTGAAATCGATATCCCCGGCGCTGAGAATCGCCTGGACCCGGTTATGCACGTTGAGCTTGCGCAGGATGGCCGAGACGTGCGCCTTGACCGTGGTCTCGGCGATTTCCAGGGTGTAGCCGATCTGTTTGTTCGACTCGCCCTTGGTCATACGTTCCAGGACCAGCAATTGCTTGCGGGTCAGCGATTGGAGTAACTCAGGCGCAAAGCCGGGGGCGCTGTTCATGCTGCGCCGGGTATCGGCCTTTGGCGAGTGGATGATATCCGGAGGCAGATAGACATTGCCGTTGAGGATCTGCTCGATGGCGTCAGTCATCTGCGCCCGTGGCGACGACTTGGTAATAAAGCCCACCGCACCGTACATGATGGCTTGCAGCACAATCTGCTTGTCTTGTTCGGCGGACACGATCACCACCGGGATGGTGGGCGCCTCGTTGCGCAGATTGATCAGGCCATTGAGGCCGTGCATGCCAGGCATATTCAGGTCGAGCAGAATCAGGTCGAAGTCGTCATGGCGCTGAGTCAGTGCCAGCGCGCTCTCCAGGTCGGCGGTTTCCATCACTTCGCAGCCCGGAAAACCGTCGCTGATCACATTGGCGATGGCTTCACGAAACAGCGGGTGATCATCGGCAATTAGAATTTTGTACATGGCCTTGCACCTGTTTATTTTTGATTGCGGTGTGGTGGCGGGGCATTTCTGTTGTTCAGGGAAAGGGCTCAGGGTACGAAGTCCTGGGTAGGCGGCATAAGGGCGATTCCTTTCTTGTAATGGCGGCATTACATGCCACTCCCCCTGCTTTGTGAATGCGACGATAGTCAGGTAAACCCCTACTAAAGTACGAAGCGTTGCGCGTTTGCGGTTTTCCAGAAGGGCCCAATTACGACTAAATGACAAGGTGACCCCTGCCAAGGGCGTATTCGTTTGGCGGCGCAGGCTCTCTAGCATCTGTTCATCGCGTGTGCGACCCACAGACAATGACCCGCAAAGAGGCCTCAATCATGATTTACGCACCCCCCGGAACCCCAGGCGCTGTCGTTTCTTTCAAATCGCGCTATGGCAATTACATCGGCGGTGAGTTTATCGCGCCGGTCCATGGCGAATACTTCACCAATACCTCGCCGATCAACGGTGACGTGATTGCCCAGTTCCCCCGTTCCACCGCCGCTGATATCGAACTCGCGCTGGACGCCGCCCATGGGGCGGCCGATGCCTGGGGCAAGACCTCGGCACAGGATCGCTCGCGGGTCCTGTTGAACATTGCCGACCGCATTGAACAGCATCTTGAAGTGCTGGCCGTTACCGAAACCTGGGACAACGGCAAGGCCGTGCGCGAAACCCTGAATGCCGACGTTCCGCTGGCGGCCGACCACTTCCGTTATTTCGCCGGTTGCATCCGTGCCCAGGAAGGCGGTGCCGCGGAGATCAACGAACTGACCACGGCTTACCATTTCCATGAACCCCTGGGCGTGGTGGGGCAAATCATTCCGTGGAACTTCCCACTGCTGATGGCGGCCTGGAAGCTGGCGCCTGCGCTGGCGGCGGGCAACTGCGTGGTGCTGAAACCGGCCGAACAAACGCCGCTGTCGATCATGGTCTTCGCCGAGCTGATCAACGACCTGCTGCCACCGGGTGTCTTGAACATCGTCCATGGCTTTGGCCGTGAAGCCGGCGAGGCCCTGGCCACCAGCAAGCGTATCGCCAAGATCGCATTCACCGGCTCCACGCCGGTGGGCGCGCACATCATGAAGTGCGCGGCCGAGAACATCATTCCCAGTACGGTAGAGCTGGGTGGCAAGTCGCCGAATATCTTCTTCGAAGACATCATGCAGGCCGAGCCGCAGTTTATCGAAAAGGCCGCTGAAGGCCTGGTGCTGGCGTTTTTCAACCAGGGCGAGGTTTGCACCTGCCCGTCGCGTGCCTTGATCCAGGAATCGATCTACGACGCGTTCATGGCGGTCGTGATGCAGAAGATCGGCAAGATCAAGCGTGGCGATCCTCTGGACACCGAGACCATGGTCGGCGCCCAGGCCTCGGAGCAGCAATACGACAAGATTCTTTCGTACCTGAAGATTGCTCAGGAGGAGGGGGCGGTGCTCTTGACCGGCGGCGCGGCGGAGCACCTGGAAGGCGATCTGTCCACCGGCTACTACATCCAGCCGACGCTGCTCAAGGGCAACAACACAATGCGCGTGTTCCAGGAGGAGATCTTTGGCCCGGTGGTGGGCGTGACCACCTTCAAGGACGAAGCTGAAGCCCTGGCGATTGCCAACGACAGCGAGTTCGGCCTCGGTGCGGGCCTGTGGACCCGTGATATCAACCGTGCCTACCGTATGGGGCGGGCGATCAAGGCCGGTCGCGTGTGGACCAACTGCTATCACCTGTACCCGGCGCATGCCGCGTTCGGTGGCTACAAGAAATCAGGGGTCGGCCGTGAAAACCACAAAATGATGCTCGACCACTACCAGCAGACCAAAAACCTGCTGGTCAGCTACGACATCAATCCGCTGGGCTTCTTTTGATGCGCTGAGCCTTTTACCGGCAAACGCTTGAAATGGCAGGAACCTGGCATGCCCTCGTTCCTGCCGTTCGTTTTGTCCATGCTCGGCTCGTCGCAGCAATCGAAGGCTGGTGGGCGAATAGAGGGCCGATTTGTTTTCCGTTGTGCGTCCCTGGCTTGTTAGTGGAGCGTCACCACCCGGCGGCTCTCGCCGATCCGGATCCTGTCCAGCGCCCGGTTCAAGGCGTCCAGGGCATCGAGAAGTGCTTTTGCCTCGGTCTCCCTGCCATCCCCCCAAAGGCGTTCAGCCATTTTGTTCAGGGCCTGGATTGACCTTTCGATCTCAGCAGCCGTTGCTGCCGCGCTAGCTGCCGGCTTTGTCTTTGGCATTTTCAGAACTTCAACTGTCGGGTGACTGATTTATTTACCATGGCAGGATCTCTCCTGGAAACGTGTTTTATCCATGGGGAAGGCTGGAATGGAACCTCTCGACCAAAGGACGCGACAGTTATGGAAACCCTTTTTTCTCAAGTCGGCGAGCGTTTGAACGATCGCCGATTTACGGTAGCAGGCAACGCCCACGGGCTATCCGGTGCAGGCACGGTATTTCATTACCATGTCGAGGGAAACGCTATTTCGGGCACCTACCAAGGCGGCCGGATCCGCATGGGGCATCAAGTCGGGCGCGTGACAGGCCCGGATACCATTGAGCTTCTTTATCATTGCTTGACCACGGAGGGCGAGATGCTTGCCGGTTGGTCCCGTGGCACGGTAGGCGTTGATCACGCAGGGCGTACCACTCTGGCTTTCGTATGGGGTTGGTTGTCGGGCGCGACTGGCGGTGGGGAGTCCAGCTACATCGAGCTTGTCGCGTAGTCGTCACGCTTAACCATTAACAGTCCTTGTATTCGGGGAGAACCGAGCGTTACGGATGTGCTCATCCTGCCATTCTAAAAACTTGCGCGGGTTCCACGCTTTCATTGCCCGATGGGTTGGCTGTACCGATCCTGGATGCGCTTCAACTCACCTGACTGGCGCAGTTGCTCCAGGGCGTCGGCCCAGGCGGCTACCCGTTTGTCGTCACTGTCGCGGCTGAAGGCAATGTACAGCGATGAGCGATAAAGCTCGATGGGAATCTGCCGCAGCGTGCCGGGGGCGATGTTCAACTCGCGGCTGTAGTAAGCCACCCCCGCGGCGGTGTCACCGACGATGATGTCAGTGCGTCCGGCGAGCAGCATGCGATAGAGCTGCCGGCTCTCGATTGCAACTTTTGCGAGGTTGTTGAAGCCCCGCGACTGCAGAACCTCGGGTATCAGGCCGGCCTGTCTCGTCGTGATCTGTGGCGCGCGTAGTAGCTGTTCCAGGGAATTCACCGGCTGCTGCGCATTGGCTAACTGATAGGGGTAAATGGACTCCTCCACGATAGGTCCGACCCACTTGTATAAGGGATCGCGCTTTGCCGTGCGGAACAGGGAATACAGGATGGTCTTGGGGCGGGTATTCAATGCGTGGATGCTGCGCATACTGGGCAGCAGCACCATCTCGAAGTCATCCCCGGTCCGCGCCATGATGGCCCGGACGATCTCCGTGGACATGCCCGTGAGCTGATTGTTCTCCTGATAGTTGTACGGTGCCCACTCCTCGGTAACGACCAGATAGGACTCGGCCCTGGCGGGAGCGCCGAGCAATAGACAGAGCAGCGCTACAGCAAGTGTCGAAGACTTCACGTGTTCTGCCTGGTTGACTACACGGTGATCAAGGCTGGCTCCTGATTAAAGGGGCAAAATCAGTATAGACCCTGACACCTGTCTGACGTCTGAGGCAGTGTCGTAAAAGGTGGTTCAGGTTTTCGCTGAAGCTTGTCCTGGCTGAGCATAGGCGTCGCAGCCAGTGGCATGAGTCAGCCTCCGGGCACCCAGTGCCCGGAGGTTGTCGCCTGTTACTCGAGCAATTGTTCCAGGCTTGGGTCGCGGATCACGCGTTGCAGTGGCTGCGGTGCGCCATTGCCAGACTTCAGCATCTTCAACTTCAGGCCGGCGGTTTTCGCGCAAGCGTTGATGCCGTTTTCGTAGATCCCGCCCATGTCACACTTCCACTGGTAGAAGTTCACCAGACTGCCCGACATCTGCAGGCTGAAATCCGTGCTCTTGGTACCCGGGGTGAACGGATGGCCTGCCGGAATGTTCTGGAACCATCTCATCCAGTCAGGCGAACCCACCGGTGGCGGATCTTTCTGGAACAGTGGATTCATGATCGCCACTTGCGGCGCCTCGGCCGTCATATGGCAGCTCTGGCAGGAGCTGTTGGGATTGTCCACCGGACCGTTGAGGCGCCCGTTCCAGCCCAGGTGGGTCGGCGGCAGCTCCTGGGTGTTGGCGTTGATGGCGGTCTGTTGCAGCTCCGGGTTGATCTTGGTGACGGTCGGTTTCGGGTTGGTGAAGTCATTGCCGGTTTCTTTCGGATCGTTGCCCCAGATGATCCCCACCGGCACCAGGTTGTCCCAGCCAGCCTTGCCGGTCTTGGCGCCGTTGTACTGGAAGGTGCCGAAGATCCAGCCGGTCTCCTTCATGCGGGTGTCACGTACGGCGATGTCCATCTGGATCAGGGCGACATCCTTCACCACGCGATTGGCGGAGGTGAAGGTGTCGGTGATATAGCCCTGCCACAACACCGGGTTGACCAGGAACGGCACGGTGTTGCGGTCGATGTCGGCAAACAGGGCCTTGCACACGACCGTACCGTTGGGGAAGCTGTTGGGCTGCGAGGTGTAGCTCGGATCAGGGTTCTGTGGGTCTTTCCAGACCTTGCCGATGGTGTAGGCGCCGATGTCGTTGTAAATGCCCACGGCGTAAGTCTGGCCGGTGGCGGTTTGCGTGGACGCCAGTTGCTGGGCCTGGATCTGCGCTTCCTTGGTCAAGCCATGGATGCCCTCGCGCCCCAGCGGGCCATAGTGCTGCCACGGCATGTGGTACCACTGGCGAACCTTGTTTTTCTGAACGTCCCAATTGACGTCGACGTTACCTTCCAGGCAGTAGTTTTTCACGGCGTCCATGTAGGCACGCCAGGTTTCAAAATTGTTGTCCTGCTTGGTCGGCAGCTTCTTGAAGAACTCCGGCAGCGGGCCTTTGGGCGGTGTGGTGGGATAACTCTGGCTGAGCACGAATTTGGCGCCGGTATAGGTGTCGGGTGGCGCGTAGCCATAGTCAGGGTAGGTACCGGCCTGGGCGGCGACGCTGAACAACGCGGCCGCCACCGCGAAGGCTGTGAGCTTTCCTAGGGGTTGGGTCATCAATCATCTCCTTGATAGGGAAAACGCCTGGCATCGCTTGGGCTTATGCCTGCCAATGCGGGGGCTTCCTTTTATTTATTTTTGGTCAAGGTCTCGGTTTGATCGCCGAGACGGCTTCACGGGTGAAACGGGGTATCGGGTATGGGTGGTCTACCTCCTCGGCGGTGCCGGACGACTGAGTTCAATCCCCAACGATTTGCCAGGAATGATCAACAGAGAGGAAACGGAGTGTGCGCAGGGAGGGCGGGGGATTCTGACTATCGACTCCTGTCGATCGCTGGCCGTTCTTCCTTGCTATCAGGTGTAGGTCATTTTCAGGAAAGTGCCATTCTTTTAGATGGCAGCCAGGGGAACATCGGGAGGCATGCACGTGCTGAATCCATCGCGTTGGACACATCCTATAGTGTGATCAATGGACCGCTGGATTAACGGCTCAGGTCACTAGACAGATATCAAATGGCCGCCTACGCTGCAAATCGCTACTGTTAAACCTGTGCCTACACAAGCTGGATCGTTCGGTAATACCTGACATCGGATGTAAACTCTTCATTAGCCAGGAGGCTAACCTTATGTCTGTTCAACCGCTTACGCATGTACTCATCGATACCGATGTCGATTTCGACGATTACATGGCCATGTCGTATTTGCTCAAGCATCATGGGATAAAAGTCGAAGGTATTACTGTGACGGGGGTGGGCGCTGTTCACTTGAGTCACGGTGTTGAAAATGTCAGCAATTTCCTCACTTTGTTTAATGACCCTGAGATAGAACGTATCCCCGTTGCGGCGGGTCTTCAGCGCCCCATGGTGTACAGCAATACCTTTCCCTTTGAAACACGCCAGGCGGCGGATCACCATTACGACGCCCTGTTTCCACGGAAAAACCCCAATCCCACGCGAGCTGATGCGCTCGCTTTCTTAAGGGAAACCTTGGAAAAGGCCGATCATAAATTTACCGTGTTAATGATCGGCGGTGGTACGACCTGGGGGCATTTGTTCCAGCACGCTAAAACCGACAGTGCGTTGCAACGCTTGTTGCTCAGTAAAGTAGACCGCATCGTGATGATGGGCGGGAATTTGTTGCCGGAATACGTCCAGCCGGGTGCGGGCGGTAATATTATTGACGCTTTGGGCGACGCGCCTTATTACACCAACGAAGTTGCCGAATGGAATATCTTCCTGGATCCGCTGGGTGCCCAATATGTCTTTGATGGCGGTATCCCTGTGCAATTGGTTGCGCTGAACGCCAGTAACTTTATCCCTATTACCCAGAATTTCGTGAGCCAGCTCTCCCGGATTTCCAACCCGGTGGCTCAGTTCCTTACCCACGTGCTGCAAAGCTCGACCATCGCGCCGGGTATCGGCAAATATCTGTATTTCTGGGATCCCTTGGCGGCCACCGCGATAACCGACCCTCAGTTTCTTCAATTTACCCGCTATCACCTGCGGGTGGAGCAGGAGCTGAACGAAGAGCAGGATATGACCGGGAAGTTGGTGCCGGATAACGCGGGTGCCCCAGTCGATGTGGCCCTTTCGGCCGCCCCCGGGTTCGTCACCACACTTTATCTGTACACCATCGCAGGCAACTCGACCGAAGCCACCGCCGAAAACATGGCCAAAGCAGCAGAGGCCGTGGCCGATAAGTAGCGTTGCAAGGCAAGGGCCGGCAGCCAGGGAACAGCTACGCCGATCAGGGCGCCTCCGCGCCCTGTAGTAGCCGCTATTCAAAGGAGCGAATATATGAACGTCAAAGCAATGCTGGGTCGACTGTTGCTGTGCCTGGGTGGCGTGCTGGCGGTCTCGTCGGTTTATGCGGAGAGTGTGATCATCGCCACACCGCAACAAGGTGTGGGGATCACGGTCGATGTCTTTGATCATCCAGAGGCTTCAAGTGGCACGCCTTCTTCGACGAGCACGGTGCCCTTCAGGCCGCAAGCGTTTTATATACCCTCGGTGCAGTCGTTCAAGGGTAAGGTTTATATGTTCTGGGCCAACAACAATGACCAAAAGCATATAAATTATGCCACTTCGGCGGAAGGGAAAAACTGGTCTGCCACACAAACTATCAGTGTGGATAGTATTTTTAGTAATGTCTCGGTGAGCGTGTTCAATCAAAAATTGGTACTGACCTTTACCGATCCCCAGGGCCGCTTGAAGACCGTCAGCTCCGAAAACGGCACCGGCTGGTCCACGGCCAAGCCTATCAGTACGCTCCATACGGCCATCAATAACAAACCGATTGTGTATAACGGACAGCTCTTTGTCTTGTATAGCGAAAACTCAGGTAACGCTGTTTATTATGTCACCTCGAATGACGGTGTTGCGTGGAGCCGGGAAAATCTGGCCTTCCAGGAAAGCGCCGACAAAATTCTAACGATGGTGCCCGTCGTCTATAACGGTCAATTGTGGGCTTATTACGCTTTTGAAAATGGCGCCATGTTCGCCCGCACTTACGACCGGGCCGGCCAGTGGGGGGCGAAGCAAGCGCTGACGGGGATAAACGGCCAGGGGCCCAGGGGCTTCCTGAACAGTGCAACGATGATCGGCGAGCGCGTGTTTATCAGCAGCAGTTCCAGTACGTTTTATTCAAACGACGGGCTGCATTGGAATGCGTATTTCTCCAAACGCTTCCCTGGGAATTCGGCCTATCCATCGGGATTGGGCGTTTCCTATGCCATCACTGCAAACGATTTGACCATGAACAATCCGCAACTGCCCGCGGATCTGGCCACGGGCCTTAGCCATACCGATTATGCAACTTTCGCCTGGCGCAGCTTTATCGCACTGAACAATGCCGCCAACACGCCGTTGCCCGCTAACCGCGGCATTGGCAATCCCTCCAGCAGCTTTGCCGATTCGGGCAAGCTGCCACAATCTCCCAGTCCCTTGTTGTGGCAAACCTTCGCCCACCGCACCGAGTTGTTTCCTCCGGGAGGGGAAAAAAAAGGCGTAGGCGGCCCTACGCGGCCGTTCGCTTCCAGCCCGCAATACCGCTATGTCAGTTTCCCCAACGGTGTGCCTTTGGCCCCAGGCGCGAGTTTTGCTCATTACAACAATCTGGATGAGGCGACTCAAATAGGGCAAAACGCGATATTTTTCCCGGTCAACCCACCACGACCAGCAATGAACGGGAGTCACTATGCCCCTTCGAACGACAGCCAGATCCTGTTCGAGGCCAAGGCCAATCCCGTCATTTACACGTATGCGCAAGGCCTGAGCATGTACCCGGATCATATCGTCCTGCCCGACGGCGCGGTGGAGGTCAAGGCGGCATGGCGCAAGCTGGCGGATATTCCGGTGGCGCAGCGTGCGCGCTACCATACGGCGACGGTGGTGACCTATCACGGCACCGATAAGGCACCGGTGGCGTACAACGAAGACTATGCCCTGGTCGCCTTGCATATCATCCATAAGACGGCCAACTACCCGACCTTCATTTTCGCCACGTTCGAGCATGAGGATGCGATGACCTTGCCCGACAAGTCGCCGACCGGGCTTTACTATATCGCCAACTACGACAAGGTTGCCTACTCGCCGGATAACGGTTCACCGCCGGTTGCTACCTTCTCTGACGGCAACACCACCCATACGGTGACCCTGCCCAGGGGCGATGTTGCGGACTCGGCCCATACTCCGCCCATCTACTCCGGCAGCAACGGGATCCCCAAGGGGCAGGCCGGGCCGATTCGTGTCGTGCAACCGCAAACCATCTATTCCGAAGTCACGGCGGTCAACAACCAGGTCAAGCAACTAATGGACGGCAGCAGTGCGTTCAACAATTCGGTCTGGAAGCACTACCGGCTTAAAGGGGTGCAGGCCATTCCGTCGAGCACTGAAACCGACCCGGATTATTACCTGGCCAATATCCTGGTCGAAAGCAGCCAGCCGGGGATTCAACTCTTTCGCGGAAGCAACGTATTCCCCGTTCCGGAGGACAACACCCTGACCAATATGCGCACGGTGAAGAACATCAAGGTGCCGGATTTTGATCACAGCACTGGAAGCCAGACCATGGGCGGCTGCATGGGTTGTCATGGCATCGCCCAGAGCACACTGAAACAAGGTTTCAGTTTTCTGTTTGATGCGATCAATCGCGCTAACTTCATGGACCCCTCCAGCCCTACCGGCTTTGCGAATCCGGAGACCATAGGTTTGCCGGATACTCGCACCCAGCATGCACGGGCTCTGAAATACTCTTTCGGCTTTCAGAACAAAGGCGCGGTTGAGGAGACGGGCAAGTAGGAAGCCGGTGTGGCTCACTCCCGCTTCTCGGCCACCAACAGCAATGACTGAGGCGCAGCACTCTGTGGGTGCTGCGGCTCCTGCAAAGTACTCAACCGAAAACCGGCCATGTCCAGTGCATTGAGCCAACTGGACAGGGTTCGGAAATACCAGGGCATGGCTTGCCACTGCCCCTTGAACCCATCGAAGGTCTCGTTCCGCCAACCATCCTGATAGTCGCCCGCCGCCGCAGTCCACGGATGGAGGGTCTGGATCACCAGCGCGCCGCCAGGGGCGAGCAGGGCGTTCATGGCGGCGAGCAGAGGGATGATGTCCTGGTGCAGCAGGGCGAAGTTGGCGCAGATCAGGTCGTAGTCTCGGCCGACATCCACCTTCGCCTCCACCAACGCTTCGTAGCTGGCCAAATGCACTGGCGAAGAGCCCGCCGCCCGCGCGGCCTCAACCAGCGTCGCATCGCCGTCCACACCAACCGCGTTGATGCCCCGTGTCGCCAGTGCCCGCAACAGCCAGCCCTCGCCACAACCCAGGTCGAGCACACGCTCGGGCTGGCGGCCCAGCACCGCCAGCAGGATGGCCTGGTCGGTGACCTGGCGGCGGCTTTCGATGGCGCCGCCGCGAACCGCTTCAATCCAGGATTGGGCGTTGTGATGCCAGCTTTGCAGGAGGGCGGATTCGGGGGCGGGCATTTCGGTGTCCGGAGTAGGGGCGTTGGCTGGAAGGATAGGACAAGTACAGGTGGAACGGGCCTCGTCGATGATGCTTTGCCTGCATCCGTTCAAAGCCGCTCAACCGTCCTCAATCAACATCCCTCGCGCAATAGCTACATCAAGGTGCTGGGCGCAATCCCCAGGAGACCCGTCAGGGTGTTCATGATGGCCTGTTGTCTGGTGCGGTTGGCCTGGTGTTCCGCTTCTGCGGCAGCCACATCCGCTTGGCAGTGCGGGCAGGTCGACTCGTGGGGATAGATGTATTGCAAACAGCCACGGCACAGGGCCAGTTGCACGGGAATGCGCCCTTCATCCGGCGATTTCTGCCCTTGATTGGCCCAGGCCAGTTTGATCACCTGACCGCTATCGCTGACGCTGCTGACTTTTTCACCGGTGTCGATACGCTCGGTGATCAGGTCGAAACGCCCGACCGCGAAGGAGGCCTGCGGGGCGTCCTCGATTTTCACGATTCGTTCTCGCAGCCCTTGTTTTTCCAGATCCAGCGCACGGTAATGGCAGTAAGGGTTGTTGCCTGGCTTGCCCAGCAAGGAGTGTGAGGTCCAGGTGCAGCCACCGCGGCATACATCGTTGTAGTAACAGCTGCGGCAATAACCCCACAGGTCCTCGACGCCGCGCAGGCGCCCGAAGTGCATGCCTTCGCTGTAATGCCAGATGTCGTGCAGATTCATATTGCGCACGTTCCCGCCGGAAAAGCCGACGGTGGCCAGGGAAGGGCAGCCTTTCACCGTGCCATCGGCCTCAAGTGCCAGAACCGTTTGGCCGGCGGCGCAGCCACTCCAATGCACGCGCTCGTCACCAAAGCCGCGCCAGAGATGTTCGTAAGGGCCGTAGTAGCCAATGTTGTTGCCCACGTTCATCAGCAGGCCGCGATCGACCCCCTCCCGGTAAAGCCGCGCCAGCAACGGCATCACCTCAAGCAACTGGCTGGGTTGTAGCAGTAGCTCCGGGTGATCGACGGCATTGCCCATGGCGACCGTGAGCTGGATCTGCCAGTGAGTTGCGCCCAGCTCGATAATGGTGTCCATGAGCGCCGGCAAATCAGGCAAGGTGGCCGCGCCGATCTGCGTGTTGACGCTCACGGCGAGCCCGGATTGTTTGGCGCGGCGCAAGGTGTCCACGGCCTTGTCGAAGGAGCCCGGGACATTGCGTACCGCGTCATGCAGCGGGGCAAGACCATCGAGCGAAACGCCGACGCCATTGAGGCCGGCGTCGACCGCGGCCTGCATCTTGGCGGGCGTCAGGTTACGTCCGCCTGTTTGTATGGCGCAGTACATGCCGTGATCGTGGATCGCCCGGATCAGCTGCGTCCAGTCCTTGCGCAAATAGGCTTCGCCACCGATCAGGGTGATCTCTCGGGTACCGAGAGCCGCCAGTGAGTCGATCACCTCCAGGCATTCGCGGGTGTTCAGTTCATCGGGACGTCGATGGCCCGCGCGTGAGCCGCAGTGCAGGCATTTGAGGTCGCAGGCCAGGGTGATTTCCCAGACCACATGAACCGGTACGTAGCGTTTGAGGTCGGTCTCACTGAGATAACGGGCAGGGCGGTTGTCTGACATGGGGAAATCCTTGCGCGCGGGCACGGCGCGATACGAGTCCATCGAAGTGTTCGCGCCTTCCCTAGCGTCGATGGCGCGGTTGGATTTGCCTCTGGTTGGAAAGACCCGGGAGAGACCAGAATCGGCCTCGCCCGGGCAAAGCGGACTAGCGTGCTTCCAGGCGCGCGATTTCCGCGTTCAATTGCTCGAGGGCGCTTTGCAGCACACCGTGATGCGCCAGTTGCTGCTCTCCCAGGTGCACAACGGATTTCAGTTGCGCCAGATCGCCACTGGCTTGTGCCTGCTGCACCGCCACGGCGTAGAGCGGCAATACGGGATGCCTCCCAGGCTCGTGCTGCTCGACGGGGGCCTGGCTGACAGCGGCGTGCCTGACGTAATGCTCTTGGCCATGCTCGAAGTAGTTATAGTCGACAAACCCGCTGGCCCAATCCGCGCCGAGGATCCCCTTGAGATGAAACGTCTCGGCGATCTGGCTGGGCGGTCTGCTTGGGCCACCCTCCAGGGTGAGGACAATGTGGTTCTCCACCGAGGCTGTCAGTTTGGCCTCGGAGTAATTGCCCCAGACCTTGGCGCGGAAATTAACCGTTGGGTAGGTACTGGCGAACACACTGGCAATTCCGGTGACGGTCTTGCGAGCGGTATCGACCAGCAGATCGAGGGTAAGTACCGGCGCACCCAGCAGTGGGGTATGGGTGATGAGGCGAGTATGAAAAAGTCCAATCGACATGGTGCAACTCCCTTGTTTGTATGCGGACAGTTCAGTCTGATCGCGCCGCCAGTCAGCGCCGCTCCAGCCTGCTGATTTCGCCCTTCGCGGCTTCCAGTGCGCTCTGCAACTGGGGTTGTTGCTCCAGTTGCTGTTTGGCGAGGCCGGCCAGGTGTTTCATCTGGGCCAGGTCGCCGCTGGCAATGGCGCTCTGAATCGGCGCGGCGTACAGGGGCATAATCGGTGGGTAGGGCAGAATGACCGGGCCAGGGCCCATGGGTGGAAAGAAGCGGGATTGCACCGGTTCATTGAGGTGGGCGGGGACGTTGTTGACGCTGACCCAGCTCTGGCCATTCAGGTACTGGTAGCTGGCCACGCCTTCTTTCCAGTCACTGCCCACCACCAGGTGCAACTTGAAGTTCACGGCAGTGTTCGCAGTGGGGCCGCCGTGGTTGCCTTGAGCGGTAATCAGGATTTTGCTGACGGCCGGTGACATGACCGTCATGTAGGTGTATTCACCCCAGACATCCGACTGTAGATCGAGCGGCGGGTTGATCGCCTGGGTGACGATGGCAGTACCACTGATACTCTGCTCGGGTGTAAAGACCAGCAGATTGAGCGTCAGGCTTTGTGCCCCGGGGGCCGAGGTGCCAATTCGATAACTGAGTGGGAACAAGCCGACAAGTTGCTGAGTAGAACCAGACATAGTTATTGCCTCCATTGCATTGAGAGAAAGGCCCTAAAGCTTCTCTAAACGGGAAACTTCCTTGGCCAGCTTTTCATACGCGGTTTGCAGGTCTTTCGAGTGCGGCGTCGTTGAGTCACGTTGCTTCAGCAACGCTTTCATCTGCTGCAGATTGCCCTCCTCGATCGCGCCTTGGATGGCGGTCCCGTAAGGAGGTAAAGCGTGGGGCGTTGAACGATTCATAACGATGGATCCTTCCGTGGTGTTGCCAAACCCTCCTTCCGGGAAGGAGGGCACCCTTATGCACGCTGACCCCGTTTCGGGGCGATGTTTTGCCCGTCGACAATGGCCGCTTGCAATTGCGCGTTAGCGAAGGCACCGGTGGTGGGCGACGATTCAATCGCGCCGTTGAGTTGCCCACGCTGACTGTGTAATGTTCGGGGGCGTCTTGATGACCGGATTGTGATGATCGGCGGCCAGGAGGGGATGTGAAAAAAACGTGCGAATCGATAGTACGTTGGTCATCTTTCTATCCTTGAGAGAAAACAACGAAACGCAGGGATCAACTCGTCACTCAGGGCGAGCGAATAGATGATCGCAAGCACAAACCATCCCTGATTTTCTTGGGTATTAGCTGTCGGTAACAGCAGGTTTTCCGATACTCGCAGACTGGCATTTCGCCAGTTACGTAACCCTAGATATGAATTTCCGATCGTGCCAAAAAAAGCGCCGAACGGTCATGTCGGTTCATTTTCAGGAAGCGTGCGCTGTGAGCCGTTGTATCAAATGGCGCCCTATAGACCGCAAGGTACACGACAATCGCCAGCTCACCTTAGAGGGCATCAGCCCATGGACAGTAGAATCTTACGCAACCTGATGCGCATCGTGCAGACCGGCTCGTTGTCGGCGGCCGCGGAGCAGTCCAGTTTGACGGTGCAGGCGTTGGCCGCGCAGTTGAACAAGGTCGAAGAGCAGTTTGGTTTTCGCCTGTTTCGGCGCTCCAACAAGGGCTTGACCCTGACCCCCCAGGGCACGGAACTCACGCCCTACATGGACAAGGTGTTGGTCGCCACGCGACAGATGGAAGAGAAAGTCACCGCGCTGAAGGCGCCTGGGCAACGCACCCTGAAGGTGGCGCTCAATACCACGCTGTCGGAGGACTTCAATCGGAGAATGATCGGGCGCCTGATCGAGGTGTTCCCTGACCATCAGTTGGAATTCAGCTACGCCGAGTCGATGGAAAACCTCAGCAAGCTCAAGAACGAAGGCTTCGACCTGGCCGTGTTGATCGGCCCGCAAAAGCTCGGATTGCCGAGTATTGTGCTGCCGGATGTGCATATCCGGGTGGTGGGCGCCCACTGTGGTGATGAGCGCGATCCGTTGGTGCTGCTGGGTAATAAGTTTCTGGTTCGTCCGGCGGATGATTGTCCGTATTCCCACAGTTTCTCGCGCTTTCTCGATGCCGGCCTGGGGCGCTATGAATCCGCCCAGCGGATGATCTACTCCGGCAGCGAAATCCTGACCCTTTCGTTGATCACGCAGATGGACGGCCTCGGCATGGTGTCCCGCGAGGCGGCCCTGCGTCACGGCTTGAGCATCTTTCCTGGTTTCGAGGATTTCCTCGAAGTGCGATTGGTGGTCAATAACCCGGAGTTGTCGAGCCAGGCACTGAACGATGTGGTCGCGTTGGGCCTGCATGAGCGAGTCGCGCACCCTGTACGCAGCCGTTCGAAGCCCGGTATCGAAAATGTGCTTCAGTGATCGGCGGTGTCGTTGGCACTGGTGTTCAACCACAGGCGCAGCTCCGTCTTGAGGAGTTCGCCGTAGCTGTTCTTGAGCAGTACGTTACGCAGTTCTGTCGGGTAGATGGGCGCATCGCCGTAGATGATGGTCTTGATTTCCCCGCCATCGTAGCCTAGGCGGCGGGCCTGTTCGACCATGCAGGTGAACATGGCGGGGGCCACGAACAACGCGATATTGCCGAACCCGCTCGCCAGTTCGAACAGTTCGTCGACCTTGAAGCCGCGAGACTCCGGGACGACATGGCGAGCGGCCCGGCGTACATGGATCAGGTTATAGAGCCCGGCACAGTGAGACATCGGCGCTGCATAGACCACGGCCTCATCGGCGTCGATCGGATCGACATCGGGTGAACAGCCCTGTGACATGGCCGTCAAGTTACCGTGGCTGAGCATCACCGCCTTGAAGCGATCGGTGGGGCCACAGGTGTAGAACAGCCAGGCGAGGTCATCGGCCTGACGCGGGCAGGGCGTGTCCGGCGGCGAAGTGATTGAGGTGAGTGCGCCCATGTCCTCTCGATCCAGCTCTCGACACGCCTGGGGCAGGGCCCCGGGCGCGAACACCTGGCCGCCATCGGTCAAAATCAGCCGGGCCCGGGCATTGCGCACGATCCAGCCAGCCTCGACGGGGTGCAGCTTGCAGTCGATCGGCACCGCCACCGCGCCGGCCCACCAGATGGCATAGAGCAGTTCGAGGTATTCGCAACAGTTCATCATGAACAGCGCGACCCGATCGCCGGGGGCAATGCCGTGCTCGTCGATCAGATACCCGGCACGGTGCCGGACCAGGTCGACAAAGACGCCGTAGTTGGCGACTTGCCGTCGTCCCTCGAACAAGGCCGGACGCTCTGGGTAACGAAGGCCGGCGTCGTCCAGCCAGTTGGCGATATTCATGCTCGGCTCCTGCGTGGCTGATCGCGGATTTCCTGGTCAGTCGTCGACGCCAACTGCCCTGTTTAGAGCGAGCACTACGAGTCTTCACCGCATGGAGCGGCATAGTCCGTCAGGTGTGGATTTGCGTCCATGAGAAATAACTTCAGGCATCTCAAGCGTTGTTTGAATCGCCCTTCAAGGCAAAGTCCGCGGGGTCGAACCGATCGCTCGTGTCCATCCGAATATTTCGCAGCCCCACTGTTTCCAGGTGCGACGCGTATAGGGGTTCCGAGAAATAGCTGATCAGGATGGAGCGACGGCGTGCACCGATGACGTTCAGACTGCCCGCATGCACCAGATCGACATCAAAGACCAGGATGTCTCCCGCGGAGCCTGAAAGCTGCACGGACCGGGACTCGTCATTGAAGTTCAAGGGTGGTTCTTCCTGCCCGGGGCGATGGCTGCCGGGGACGATCCGTGTTGCGCCGTTCCCGGGGCCATAGTCGTCAAAATAAGCCAGGGCGCCGACCATGTCGCCAGGCCGTTGGGCCGACAAGTCGCGGTGCAGCTGTTGATGGCCGCGACCGGCCAGGGGCTCGCGACCCTCCACCTGGGAGAGGAAGAATCGTTCTCCGATCAACTCACCCACCACCGCCAGCAACTCCGGCAGACGGCACACCGCCTGAACCCTGGAATCATCGTCCAACAACGAGTGGCGACAATCCATGCCCCGCGGTACTGGCCATTGATCCGACGGTTTCACGCCTGCATCGAATACGGTGCGAAGCTCATCCAGCCACTCGGCCGGGATCGCTCGGCGCAGCAGTACATAGCCCTCTCGATGGAGTTGCTCGCGGTCAGTCATAGTGTCCTCAAGTCCCTTGCCACCCACGCCTCCTGCAGAACCGGCCCATGGCGTTTTTGCAGCATACGGGGCTTCCACGGTGGTGACCACACCGGCGGGAGACGTTTGCGCGTCTCCCGTCAAGGGCGGGCTCAGACGCTGAGCGGGTTCAGCTTGGCGATCAGGACCTGGGCGGCTTCGGTGGACGAGCCCGGGTTCTGGCCGGTGATCAGCAGACCGTCACTGACGACGTGGGAGGACCAGTCATCGCCCTTGGAGTACAGGCCACCGTTGGCGACCAGCATGTCTTCAACCAGGAAGGGCACTACGTCGGTCAGGCCTACAGCTTCTTCCTCGGTATTGGTGAAACCGGTGACTTTTTTACCTGCAACCAGTGGCGTACCGTCAGGCTTTTTCACGTGGCGCAGCACGCCCGGAGCGTGGCACACCAGGGCAGCAGGCTTGCCGGCAGCCAGGAACGCCTCGATCAGATGGATCGATTTTGGATCTTCAGCCAGGTCCCACAATGGGCCATGGCCACCTGGGTAGAACACCGCGTCGAAATCACCCTGGGAGACGCTGTCCAGTCGCACGGTGTTGGCGAGCAGGGCGGTCGCCACGGCATCGCTCTCGAAGCGGCGGGTCAGGTCGGTCTGGAACGATGGCTCGTTGCTCTTCGGATCGAGCGGCGGCTGGCCACCTTTGGGCGAGGCCAGGACGATATCTGCATTGGCGGCGAGGAAGGCGTAGTAGGGCGCTGCCAGTTCTTCCAACCAGAAGCCGGTTTTACGGCC
The DNA here is from genome assembly GCF_023242345.1 of Pseudomonas sp. MWU12-2037. Lineage (NCBI taxonomy): Bacteria > Pseudomonadati > Pseudomonadota > Gammaproteobacteria > Pseudomonadales > Pseudomonadaceae > Pseudomonas > Pseudomonas sp. MWU12-2037. The sequence continues at coordinate 113,312 of NZ_JALLIZ010000017.1, forward strand.
AGTGTTGCCCAGGGTGTCGTGGGAGGTCAGTACCATGAGAATTTTCATTTTGAGCGTCCTGTTTTCAGTTTGAGGCCGTGGGATCACGACAAATCGAGCGTTTTAATTAGACTGGTCGTCTATGGGCTGGGCGAAGAAAAATTATTGGGCAGCCTTGATGATCAGCTCCGCGACGTGCTGTGGATAGAACAGCATCGCTACGTGGCTTGATGGCACTTTACGCTGTATTCCTTTTTGTCGGGTGGGGTGAATGTGTGGCTACAGTATCTTCCATTAGACCAGTCGTCTAGTATTTTTTCAGGTCTTTTTGCGCAACGCTTCTCATGGGTTTTTTCTACGCGATGAGGTGTCGCGAAAGGACAGTGGATTGACGTTGGGGGGGGGGAGGCTGCAGGGGGAGAGTAACGCGAGCAGTGCAGCACCACGATGGGCGATACACCACTCATGCCATGATTCAGGGCAGGTTGAGAATCTGGCGGGTCGTGGCTATCGCCGTCTCGAAGGGCTGGACACTTTTCGTAATCTTCACCATGACGCTGGCGCCGACCCACAATTGATAGAGGCTCTGCGCAACGTTGCGAGGATTACCGGTGATGGTCAGAGAGCCTTCGGCCACACCGATCTCAATCGCATTTGTGAGGCGATCGATAATGCCCGCCGTGCCTCGCTGGAGCACGGCGCGCATGGTTTCGGAAAGGTCGGCAACTTCCACGCCCAACTTCACCGCCAGGCACTTGCCCTGGCAATTCTGAAAGGACTGGGTGGCCTGCCAGATGTGAAAGTAGTTCAGCAACCGCTGGGCCATCGTCTGGTTGGGCTGGGCGAGCGTCTGATCGATATCGTCGAGGTAGGACTCGAAATAGTCTTCCAGCACGGCCTCGCCAAACGCGTCTTTCGAGCCGAAGTAGTGATAGAAAGATCCTTTCGGCACACCGGCGGTGGCCAGGATCTCGTTCAGGCCCACGGCGGTATACCCTTTGGCGGCCATGATTCGTTGGCCTACATCAAGGATTCCTTGGCGGACATCAGATGTTTCGCGAGTCTTTGGAGTGTTCATGGGGCGATGGTAGTGGTTCCTAGTCGATCGGTCTACTAGGGGTTCTTGTTTTAACCCCGTCATGCGGCGGGTGTTGGATTTCCAGGTCAATAGATCAACAAGCGCCAGCAAGAGGCCAATCGCATCAACTGATCCGCAGACCACTGCTCTTGTCAAACACATGCAGAGGCTCGCAACGGCCGCGCGAGGTCACATGCTCGGACCGGATGCCGACCACCACCGAGGTCAAGGGTGGCCGGTCAATGTGTAGGCCCAAGGCGATCTTATGCTCGCCGAGGCGTGTGGCCAGTCCTCCTAGATGGAGCGCTGGTTGACGCGCGCGGAGAGTGTTTCGGCGCTTTCCTTGCGCTCGGAGTAGCGGTCCACCAGGTATTCCTCCCGGCCGCGCAGCAGCAGGGTGAACTTCATCAACTCCTCCATCACGTCGACAACGCGGTCGTAGTAGGGCGACGGCTTCATGCGCCCGGCCTCATCGAACTCCAGGAACGCCTTGGGCACGGAGGACTGGTTGGGAATCGTGACCATGCGCATCCAGCGGCCCAGCACGCGAAGCTGATTGACCGTGTTGAACGACTGCGAGCCGCCGCACACCTGCATCACCGCCAAGGTCTTGCCTTGCGAGGGCCGCACCGCTCCCAGCGCCAGGGGAATCCAGTCGATCTGCGCCTTGAACACTGCGGACATCGAGCCATGGCGTTCAGGCGAACACCAGACCTGGCCCTCGGACCACATCACCCGATCGCGCAGTTCCCGCACCTTGGGATGGTCCACGAGCGCATCATCGGGCAGGGGCAGGCCGGACGGATCGAAGATGACCGTCTCGGCGCCCATCAGCGTCAGGATGTGTGCCGCTTCCTCCGTCAGCAACCGACTGAAGGAGCGTTCGCGAGTCGATCCATAGAGCAAAAGAATGCGTGGCTTGTGCGCGGGCGGGCGGTACTGGGCGAGCTTCTCATCGGTCGGTACATCGAACAGTGTCAGGTCCAGGTTCGACACGTCGCTGGGGGTTTCCTGGGTAAAGTCGTTCATCAGAGCTCACCAATCCGGTCCAGCGCCTGCTTCAACTCCGTAGGGTTGAGCGCTTTGAAATCGAGAGAGAAAAAGGCGGCGAATCGCTGGCGGATGTGCGCAACCGTCGCGTCAAATGCGGCCTGGACCTCTTCATCCGTGCCGCTGACGTCAGACGGATCAGCCAAGCCCCAGTGGCTCTTGATGGCGGGGCCGAAGTACACCGGGCAGGGCTCGCCGCCGGCCTTGTCGCACACGGTGATCACCAGGTCCGGCGGATTGTCGGCAAAGCTTTCCGAGCCCTTGCTATAAAGTCCCGAAGTGTCCACGCCAAGCCCTTGCAAGGTGCTCACCGCGCGAGGGTTCAAGCGCCCGCTGGGGAAGCTTCCGGAACTGACGGCCGTCATCCCTTCAGGCGTCATCAGGTTGAACAGGCCTTCGCTGAGCACGCTGCGGCAGCTATTGGCGGTACACATGAACAGAACTTTCATCATTTGCTCCTGGGCTTGGATGCTCAACCGCAGGGCCTGGGGTATGAGCGGGATGGGAAGTGTGAGAGGGCGGCCAACCTTTGATTGTCTCGGGCGCGGGCTCAGCAGCAAGCGGCCTGGCGAACAGGGCGGTCTGCCATGGAGGCAAGGCGGTCGGTGCCCCGGTCGACCCAGGCTTGGTTGGCCTTGAGGGTCACCTGGAGAATCTCCGCGACCCACTCCGGCAACTGCGGGTGCAGGCGGTAATAGATCCATTGCCCTTGGCGGCGATCTTCCAGCAGCCCGCAGGTGCGTAGCTGGGCAAGATGACGAGAAATTTTCGGCTGGCTATCGTCCAGCGCCCAGATGAGTTCACAGACGCAGAGCTCTCCCTGTTCGCAGAGCATCAGCATGATCCGAGCGCGGGTCTCGTCACCGAGGCACTTGAAGACAGTCGCGGGGGAAAGACTCATGGTGGTGTCTCACAATACATATGAATATTCGTATATTCGAATATACATATTTATAGGCCGTGTCGATAGTGCCGGTGCGGACGGCGTTGAGCCGGGATCGGGCGTTGTGGTGTCAGCTCTGGAGGAGGGGGGCGCAACCCCCCGAGCGCAATGGACTTGGGTGGGATGTCATCGTCTGCGGCTTCTATTCACCGGCGGGTATAAATCAACAGCAAAATAGCCCCCTGTACCGAACCCGAGCTATGTGCCGCATCCGGCGCCCGGCAACAGTAGTCGCCGACATTCAGTGTTCGCTCCTGATCAAAGAAGGAGCCTTGCAGTACGAACAACTGTTCCAGCTCCCCGGCATGGGTATGGCTGGCAACTTGGGCGCCGGGATCGACCTTCATCAACAGGGTCTTTTCTCCGCGCTCGGGGTCCTCGAACAGCGGCTTGATCCAAAAGCCTTCCGCCGCTGTCGGCAGCCATTCATCAGTGGAAGACGAATGATAAAGCGAGCCGCTGACCGGGCCTTGAATGCCGTTCTTGGCGCTGATTTTCCAGGAGGGGGCTTCATTGTCTGGCATGTTTTGCACCTGGGAGTGGGTTGGCTTACAAGTCCTTGACCAGTCGCAAGGCGTCGTAGATCGCGGCATGGGTGTTGCGCGCCGCCACCGCATCGCCGATGCGGAACAGCTGGAATTTGCCGTCCGGATTGGTCACGAGCTGTTGCGGGTGGCCGACGATCAGGTCCTGCTGCTCAACCACGCCACCGTTGCTGGACGCCGGTTTCAGCTCGAAATACAGCTCGTCCAGCGGTCGGGTGCCGTGGTTGACCACCACTTGATCGACGCGCCGGACCTTGCGCGCACTGCCATAGTCGCTGTCGATGGTTGCCAGCAGCCCGGCGCCCTCGCGCTCAACCGCGAGCAGGCGGAAGGTGACGGTGAAGGTGGTATCCAGCGCTTGCAGCGAGCGCATGTAGGGCACCAGGTTCATCGCCATGACCTCTGGCGCGAAGGTCCGGTCCGGCGTCATGATTTCGATTTTCGCGCCGGTTTTGGCAATTAACTCGGCGGCTTGCAGGCCGGCATGATCACCTGCGTCGTCGAACAGCAGGACATTGCGCCCGGGTTTCACATCGCCGGAAATAATGTCCCAGGCCGAGACCACCAGCTCATTGCCGGCCGAGAGAATCTCGGTGTGGGGCAGGCCGCCGGTGGCGACGATCACCACGTCCGGGTTTTCGTCCTGCACGGTGCCGGCTTCGGCCCAGGTATTGAAGCGAAAGCTCACGCCACGCGCCAGGCACTGGGCCATGCGCCACTCGACGATGCTGATCATTTCCCGCCGCCGTTCCGATTGCGCGGTGAGTCGAACCTGCCCGCCGGCCTGGTTGGCGGCTTCGAACACCACCACCTCATGGCCACGTTCCGCCGCCACCCGTGCCGCTTCCAGCCCGGCGACACCGGCCCCGACAATCACGATCCTGCGCTGGCGCGCGGCCTTGGGAATGTCATGGGGCATGCTGGTTTCGCGGCCGGTGGCCGGGTTGTGGATGCAGTAGGCGGCCCCGCCCTGGTAGATCCGGTCCAGGCAATAGTTGGCGCCGACGCAGGGGCGAATATCCTCTTCACGACCCTCGATGATCTTGCGCACGATATGCGGATCGGTCATGTGCGCGCGGGTCATGCCGACCATGTCGATCTTGCCCGAGGCGATGGCATGGCGGGCGGTGGCCACGTCCGGGATCTTCGCCGCATGAAAGGTCGGGAAGTCGGTGGCGGCGCGAATCTCCCCGGCGAAATCCAGGTGCGGTGAGTTGCGCATGCCCTGGATCGGAATCAGGTCGGTCAGGCCGGCGTCGGTGTCGATATGCCCGCGCACCACGTTGAGAAAGTCCACCATGCCGCTGTCTTTCAGACGCCTGGAGATGTCCAGGCCATCGGCCTGGGTCAGCCCGCCGGGCATTTGCTCGTCGCCGGTATAGCGCACGCCGACGATAAACTCATGGCCGACGCGCTGGCGGATGGCCCGCAGGATGTCGAAGGTAAAGCGCAGCCGATTGTCGATGGAGCCCCCATAGGGCGCCTCGAGGTCGTTGGTCAGCGGTGACCAGAACTGATCCATCAGATGCCCATAGGCTTGCAGCTCGATGCCATCCAGGCCGGCGGCCTTCATCCGCTCGGCGGCATCGGCATAGTCCTTGATGATGCGTTCCACATCCCAGTCTTCCATCTTCTTCGGGAAAGAGCGATGGGAGGGCTCGCGTTCGAATGACGGTGACACCACGGGCAGCCAGTCGCCCTTGTCCCAGCGCGTGCGCCGGCCCAGGTGGGTCAACTGGATCATCACCGCCGCGCCATGCTCGTGGCAGGCGTCGGTGAGGTCGCGCATCCAGCCGACCACCTCATCCTTGTAGGCGAGGATGTTGTTGAACACCGGCGGGCTGTCCCGGGAAACCGCAGCCGAGCCCGCAGTCATGGTCAGGGCCACGCCGGCCTTCGCCCGCTCCACGTGGTAGGCGCGATACAGCGCCTTGGGCATGCCGTCCACCGGATAGGCCGGTTCATGGGCGGTGGTCATGATGCGGTTGCGCAGAGTCAGGTGCTTCAACTGATAGGGCTGGAGGAGCGGATCGTTCAGCATCGTCAAGACTCTCCGGAACAGGGCAGGGACCTCGGTTGAAATTACGGTAGGGCGAAATGTACACCTGTGTCAACAAGCTGGACATAGGTGTACATTTTGCTTGCGCAGTGCTGGGTGAGGGATTAGGATCGAGCCATGAACGAACCATCCAAAGCAGTAGAAAGCGGCTGGAGAGGGTCCCTGGAAGGGTGGCTCGACGCCGCGTATGAAAGCCTGACCGAGTGCGGTGTCGACACGGTCCGGGTGATGCCGCTGGCCAAGAAGCTGGGGCTGTCGCGCACCAGTTTCTATTGGTTCTTCAAGGACCGCGAAGAGCTGCTCGGCGCCTTGATCGAACGTTGGCGGGTGAAGAACACCGGCAACCTGGTGGCCCAGACCGAGTGTTATGCCGAGAGCATTGCCGAGGCGATGCTCAATGTTTTCGACTGTTGGCTGAACCCCGACCTGTTCGATTCACAGTTCGAATTCGCCATGCGCAGCTGGGCCTTGCAGTCCGCTGAAGTGGCCGAACATATCCGGGTCGCCGACATCGCCCGACGTGAAGCCTTGATCCGGATGTTCAGGCGTTTCGACTATGACTTCGACGCCGCCGATGTGCGGGCGCGAACGATCTACCTGACACAGATCGGCTACATCAGCACCAACACTCGGGAGGACATCGGCGAGCGCATGCGGCGGATTCCCGAGTACGTGAAGATCTTTACCGGCCAGGAACCCCTGGAGCGCGAGTTGAAACGCTTCTACGCCCGCCATGGGTATGTCACGGATGACGCGTCACCCCCCAACCCGCAATGACCGCGACTTCTGACTGACGAAGGCAGGTTCATATGTTCGACGCACCCACGATAGGCATTATCGGTGGATCGGGATGGCTTGGCCGCTCGATTGCCCAGGCGCTGCTCGACAAGGCGTTTATCCCGCCCGAGGCGTTGGTGCTTTCGAACCGTAGCGGCCGTCACCCGTTAACGGGCGTCAGGCGCTCGCAGGTGACGCTCACCTGTGACAACCAGGCCCTGGTGGAGCGTTGTGAGGTGATCATCCTCGCCGTACGTCCCGAACAGTTTGCCGAGGTGGAGATTTTCGCTGAAAACCGCCTGGTGATTTCCTTGATGGCCGGCGTGCCCTTGGCGGAGGTGATGGCGCTGACCGGCAGCCGCCAGGTGATTCGCGCCATGGCCAATGCCGCTGCGCAAATCGGCAAGTCCTACACGCCCTGGTTGGCCGCGCAGGCGGTCAGCGACCCGCAGAAAGCCTTTGCCCAGCGGCTGTTCGAAACCTTCGGTGGCGCCGATCAAATCTTCAGCGAAGGTCATTTGAACTACCTCACGGCGCTGGTGGGGACCGGACCGGCCTACCCGGCGCTGCTGGCGCGCAGCCTGCTTGAACATGCCCTGGGCGTCGGCCTGCCTGCCGCCATTGCCCGGCGTGCGGTGAACGCCGTGGTGGTGGACGCCAGCCAGCTGATCGGCCCTGGCTATAGCGTCGATGAACTCTTGCAGACACTCATCAGTTACCGCGGCGTCACCGCCGCGGGCCTTGAAGCCATGATTGCCGGCGGCTTCGATAAAACAATAAAAGCAGGTCTGGATTCGGCGGCCTCGGTCGCCAGTGCCATGGGTCCATTTGTCCATTCTGCTGACACCCAAGAAGGTCCGATGACGCGGTAGTTGGCCCTTTCTAACTCTGGCCGCAATCGAGGTTAGCGTTTATGAATATAAAGTCTTTCTCGAAGACGGGACTTGCCCTGGGTATCGTCGCCTTCAGTGGATGGGCGGCAGCAGCGGAGTGCGGCGATGTGACCATCGCCAATATGAACTGGCAATCGGCCGAGGTGATGGCCAACGTCGACAAGTTGATCCTCAATGCCGGCTACGGCTGCAATGCCAGCCTGGTCACCGGCGATACGGTGCCGACCATCACCTCGATGGCCGAAAAAAGCCGCCCCGACATCGCCCCGGAAGGCTGGATCGACCTGGTGCCCGAGGTCGTCAGGACGGGCATTCAGAGCGGTAACCTGATTCAGGCGGCAAACTCCCTGTCCGACGGCGGCTCGCAAGGTTGGTGGATTCCGAAATACATCGCCGACGCCCATCCGGACATCAAGAGCTTCGATGATGTGAAGAAGCATCCGGAACTGTTTCCGGCCCCGGACGACCCCAAGAAAGGCGCGATCTACAACGGTCCGCAAGGCTGGGGCGGCACGGTGGTCACCAGCCAGTTCTACAAGGCCTACGGTTTCGAGAAGGCCGGTTTTGTGCTGGTGGATACCGGCTCGGCGGCGGCGCTGGACGGCTCCATCGCCAAGGCCTACGAACGCAAGGCGCCCTGGCTGGGGTTCTACTGGGCACCCACCGCCTTGCTGGGCAAGTACCCGATGGTGAAACTGGACAACGGCCATGCGGTCGATCCGGCGGAGTGGAAGCGCTGCAACACGGTCGCCGACTGTCCTGATCCGAAACCCAACGGCTGGCCGATCGATCGGGTCTATACCTTGACCACCAAGTCCTTCGCCGCGCGCTCGCCCACCGTCATGGCCTACCTGAACAAGCGCGCCTGGTCCAATACCACGGTGAACAAGCTGATCGCCTGGATGACCGATAACCAGGCCACCGGCGAGGAGGGCGCCAAGTATTTCCTGAAAAACAACGAAGCGCTGTGGAGCCAGTGGGTCAGCCCTGAGGCGTCGAGCAAGATCAAGGCCGCGCTGTAATCCCGCGGAGCCATGCAGTCCGTTGCGACGGGCTGCATGGCTCCATTGGCGGCGACAACAATAAAAACACCCATGTATTGAAATGACCTGCCAGCGTTCTTACGGTCTTCTACGAAAGGGGAATGTCATGGAGTGGTTGCTCAGCTTTCCACATATGGATGACGAAAGACTCCGGGCCTTGAAAAAGGTCATCGACGGGGCCTTTCGCCATTTCACCAGTACCTACGGCGATGCGTTCGAAGCGTTTTTCCAGCCGTTGCAAGTGTTCCTCAATCAATCCGAACGGTTCATGACCACCACGCCGTGGCCGGTCATCATTGTGCTGGTGGCGCTGATTGCCTGGTTCGCCAGTCGCAGCTGGCGCATCGTCCTGGGGTGCGTGTTCACGCTGATGGCGATCGGTTATCTGGACATGTGGACCGACACCATGAAAACCCTGTCGATGATCTTCGTCTGCACCGTCATCTCCATCGTCATCGGTTTGCCCACCGGCATTGCCATGGCCCGCTCCAATCGCCTGCGCAACCTGATCAGCCCGGTACTCGACGTGATGCAGACGCTACCGAGCTTTGTCTACCTGATTCCGGTGGTGATGTTGCTGGGCATCGGCAAGGTCGCGGGGCTGATCGCCGTGGTGGTCTATGCCTTGCCGCCGATGATCCGCCTGACCAATCTCGGCATCCGCCACGTCGATGCCGAGATGCTGGAGTGCGCCGATGCCTTTGGTTCGTCCAGTTGGCAGAAGCTGAAAAATGTCCAGTTGCCGCTGGCGTTGCCATCGATCATGGCCGGCATCAACCAGACGATCATGATGGCCCTGGCCATGGTGGTCATCGCCTCGATGATCGGGGTCGAGGGGCTCGGGCAACCGGTGCTCAAGGCCATTTCCAACCAGTACTTCACCCTGGGCATGTTCAACGGCCTGGCGATTGTCGGCATTGCGGTGATCTTCGACCGGGTCAGCCAGGCCTACGGCAGAAGACTGCAAAAGCACCTGGAGCGGGTCCATGGCCACTAATCCGAGCGATGATTTCGGCATCGAAATCAGGCATCTCTACAAGATCTTCGGTTACCAGGCGCAAGCCAGTATCGAGCGGGTCAAGCAGGGCATGAGCAAGGCCGAGCTGCTGAGCCGGCACAGTCATGTGCTGGGCCTGAAGGACATCAATATCAGCATGCCGTCCGGCGGCATCCAGGTGATCATGGGGCTGTCCGGGTCGGGCAAATCGACCTTGATCCGCCATATCAACCGCCTGATCGAGCCCACGGCCGGCGAAGTCATGGTCGGTGGCGTGGATGTGCTGAAGATGAGCCCCCACGAGTTGCGGGAATTTCGCCGGCACAGCATTTCCATGGTGTTCCAGAAGTTCGCGCTGCTGCCGAACCGGACCGTGCTCGAGAATGCCGTCTATGGCTTGGAGATCCAGGGCATGGCCCGTGGCCGGCAAGTGGAGATCGCCATGGGCTGGCTGGAGCGGGTCGGCCTCAAGGGCTACGAGCGGCACTACCCGAATCAGCTGTCCGGCGGCATGCAGCAGCGCGTCGGCCTGGCCCGGGCCCTGGCCAGCGACGCGCCGATCCTGTTGATGGATGAAGCCTTCTCGGCCCTGGATCCGCTGATCCGCATGGACATGCAATCGGTGCTGCTGGACCTGCAGAAAGAAATCAGGAAGACCATCGTCTTCATTACCCATGACCTGGATGAGGCGCTGCGCATCGGTGATCGCATCGCGATCCTGCGTGACGGCGAGGTGGTGCAACAAGGCACCCGGCAGGAGATCGTCATGAGCCCCGCCGACGACTACATCGCCAATTTCGTCAAGGAAGTGAACCGCGGCCGGGTGATCAGCGTCGAGGCCATCATGCGTCCGTTTGTCCAGGTCAAGGCCCAGGCCGCGCTGGCGGTCCCCGTGGGGACGTCACTGGAGTCGGCGGTCAAGCGGCTGGTTGAAGCGGGCGTCGATGAGCTGGTGGTGACGGACAACCAGGGGCAGCCCGTGGGGCAACTGGCGCTCAAGTCGATCATTGCGACCATGGTCACCTCGACCGTGAGCGAAGCGTCGTCGGTGGTTCAGTCAAGAAGCGTGGCTCAAGCGCTGCTGCGCTGAGAGATCAAGCCCAGGGTGGCTCGATCTCTCGGGGTTTGACTAGCGCGCCGGGATCAAGGCAGTTCAAGGGCTTTCAGGGGCGAGCCGTTCGTGCCGCGTGGCATCAGGTGGCCGATGCTCATGATCACCAGGGGCGTGAACAGCGCGATATAGGCATTGTCGATGCCCCACGGATTGCCGGCCAGGAACCACCCGACGGTCGCCACCAGGGAGGCGATAATGCTGATGAACGCGGCTTTCGGTGTGCCGAATTTAGGCGCGTAGAACACCATCAGCACCAGCACCGCCAGGGACGCGCGCAGGGCTTTGCCGAGGAAGGCGATCATCAGCACCTTGTCGGAGGTCAGGGCCAGCGCGATCGGCAGCAGGCCGACGACGACGGTGGCCAGCCGGACAAAACGCAGGGATTTGACGTCGCTTTTTTCCGGGTTGAACCAGGGCTCGTAGAAGTCCCGCAGCAATAAGGTGGCCGAACCCATGCTCACCGCCGAGATGGTGCCGAACAGCGAACCGGCCAAGCCCGCCACCACCAGGCCGGCGGTCAGTTGATCCATGCTCGCGATCAGGCGCGGAAAGGCTTGCAGCGAATCCACCTGGGGAAACAAGGCGGCGCTGCACATGCCGATCAAGGCCGCGCCGATACCGAAGGGGATCATCAGGCCCGCGCAATAGAAGCACGCCCGTTGCGCCTTGCCCGCGTCGCTGACCGTGTTCACCGCTTGAATCACATACTGGGTGGAGAAGATCGAGCCGATGCCGGCAATCATCCAGGCGATGATCTGACCCCAGCCGATGGCGGTCCAGTCGAACATGCTGGGCGGCAGTTGAGTGCGCAGGGCGCTGATGCCACCGACCTGTTTCAAGCCGAACCACAGCGCCAACCCGACGCCGAGGTACTTGAGGCTGGCGTGGACGAAGTTGGTATAGATAACCGAGCGCATACCGCCGATGCTGACGTACAGCACCGACACCACACCGACAATGATGATCGCCAGGGTGCGATCAACCTGCAGCACACTGGCCAGCACCGCGCCGCCGCTGGCATAGATGGACACCGCGACGATTTCCAGGGCGAAGATGGTGATGATCGAGGTGGCAAAACGGGTTTTCTGCCCGTAGTTGCGCGACAGCACACCGGAGATGGTGTTGTCGCCCAGGTCCTTGTATTTGCGCGCCAGCAGCCAGGCGAACAACACAAAGCCCAGGGCCAGGGCGAAGAGGTTCCAGGCGGCGGAGATACCGGTTTTGAAGCCGGTTTGCGCGGTACCGATACTGACGGCGGTGCCGATAAATTCCGAGAGCATCAGAAAACCGATCAGGAACGCCGGGAAGTGCCCGCCGCCGGTGGTGTAGTTATTGGCGCTACGCGAGTGCCGACGCACACCGAAGCTGATCAGCGCGAGGCTGAGCATGTAGAACGCGGTGATGGAAAGGACGATCCAGGAGGAGTGGGACTGCATGGTCATTACCCGATCAACGTGAGGAAGGTTGAGGGAAATGCAGCAGGGGCGCGTTCGCAGGCTGGGTTCATGGTGATGCTCTTTAAGTATTGTTGTTGTGGCTTTTAGCTTCCTACCTTTGGTTTTAGGTGTCTAATATTGAGTAAGTATTGGTGAATACCTTAAAGGTATCGGTGCGTGCCAAAAAGACGTTGAACTATTGGGGATGAAACATTCCGATTACCCTTGTAGGATCGGTCCTTCAAGTCCCGACGAGTCAGAAAAATGGATGTTCACTCGATTCTTGCCTTCACCCTGGTTGGGGGTATTGCCATCGCCAGTCCTGGTCCCGCGACGTTGATGGCATTGAACAACAGCATCACCTACGGCCCGCGCTCCACCCTCTGGTCGTCACTCGGTAATGCCAGTGGCCTGTTCTGTCTGTCGGCGGCGGCCATGCTGGGGCTCGGGGCGTTGCTGGCCAGCTCCGAATGGATGTTCAACGCGGTGAAGATTGCCGGTGCCGGTTATCTGTTCTATCTGGGTGCCAAGCAGTTGATGAAAAAGAGCCCGGTGCTGGCAGGTGAAGCTCAAGGTCACTCGACCCGCAACAGGCCGTCGCGCGGCAAACTGTACAAGTCGGCGTTCCTGACCGCCGCCACCAACCCCAAGGCAACGATATTTTTCACCGCGCTGTTCCCGCAGTTCATCGATCAAAGCGCTGCACTGCTGCCGCAATTTCTGATCCTCACGGCGATCTTCATGGCCTTGTCGCTGACGTCCTTGAGTCTGTATGCCGCATTGGCCTCTCGCGCCAAAGGCCTGCTGATCCGTCCCGTATTTTCCAAATGGTTGAATCGGGTGGTGGGGTCGACCTTTATTGGCTTTGGTGCGGCGGTACTGAGCATGCGTCGGCAGGGTGTTTAGGGGAGGGGGGAAGCGGTCGAGCGTGAGCGGCGGCAATCGGCCAAGAGCTGACGTTTCAAGGTATATGAGGCAGAGAGGCTGCTAGAAAAAGGGGGCCACTCAAATGTTCGCCTTCTGCACTCCAGAGCAAGAATCCACATGACTACACCTGCAACCCAGTATCCCATCGAGAAACACAAACACCTCTATGCCAAGTGGTGCGCCGCCGCAGCGTATGGCCGCGGTCTGGCCGGCGGGGGTAATTCCCTGGCTTTCGAGCTGATAGAGGCAAGCGGCCTGGGCCTGGTAACCGGGCCAGAGAGCATCGACCAGAACGTCGATAAATGGCAGATCGGCTTCATGAAGAAGATAGAGGTCGAGGCTGCGCGCTTGGGCGTGACCGATTTCTCCTTCGGCCGTGCCCAGAAGCTAGTCAACATCTACTTGAAAACGGTGCTGGTCTGCGGTGGCCACCACCAGCACCCGAGAGTCGCCTTGCTCCACCCTCCGCTGGATTTCGAACTGTTCAAAGGATTGCGCAGTTTCCTGTCGAAGAACCGCGTCGCGATGTGCAAGGCGCGCTCAGCATTCATCGCCGCGCAAAAGCGTAATCCGCGATGGACTAAGTTCTCTGAGGCTGACTACGTGGCACACATAGATGTCATCAAGTTGCTGATGGACGGCAAGCCGCTCTACCAGGTCGAGGAGCACTGGGAACTCTGAGCAGGTCAGAGGTTGGAGCGAGTTATAGCCAACTTGGAGCTCTCTCGAGAGGCGGCTAAGGGGCGAAAGGGGGTAGTCACAACAGGCTACTATCGACTCGAAGCGGACGGTTATCCGCTAACGGCTAGCTAGGATTCGGGTCTTCCGGTTGAGAGTCGCTATGATGCTTCCGCAGGTCGTTCTATTCAAACTACGGAGTAACCTGCTCCGCGGAATACTGCCAGTGGGTGTGGTTGGGGTCGAGAGAACTTTAATCGTCGACGTCAGAGTGCATTTTTGAGTCGGTATTGACTACTCTGCGTTTGCATCTACATTGATGGCCATACGATTTCACGGTAGGGACATCATGCAGATCGAGCGCGTTGAGATTCAGAATTTCAGGTTGCTTCAAGACGTCAGTCTTGGGCTTGAAGCTGGAACCACTTTGATTGTCGGGCGGAACAATTGTGGCAAAACGTCTATTGCCGAGGTGTTTCGTCGGCTGCTCTCGGACAGGGTGCCCTCTTTCAAATTGGAGGACTTTTCCCTCGGCTGCCACGAGCGGTTTTGGACAGCATTTGATGCGTTGCATAATGGTGTTCCCCGTGCCGACGTCGCAGCCATGCTTCCAGCGGTCCAAGTCACGCTGGACATTTCTTACGACATCAACGCGCCAGATCTGGGTTCGCTCAGCGAGTGCATTGTGGATCTTGATCCAGATTGTTCGTGCGCACGCATCGTCCTCACGTATGGGTCGAAACCTACAGCTCTGGATTCATTGTTTGAGGCAATTCCGCTGCCCGGAGATGAACAACTTGAGCGGTCTGCGTTTTTTAACCTGATCAAGGTACGCCTAGCATCGTCTTACGAGGCTCGACTTGAAGCTGTCGACCCTAACGACCCCACGAATCGAAAGGATCTTGAACTCAGATCTCTCACCACCCTGATCCGCGGAGGATTTATCAATGCGCAACGCGGACTGGACGACGACACGCATCGGGAGCGCGATGTTCTTGGCAAAGTGGTTGAGGTGCTTTTCCAGTCGGCCTTGACGGATCCGACTGATCCTCAAAAGCGCACAACCGCTGAACAACTTCACGGTGCCGTTGAAAAAATTCAGAAAGATCTTCATGACGGCTTCAATGCCGGCCTGACATCCCTACTCCCGACATTCGAGCTGTTTGGATACCCGGGGCTCGATGATCCCGGCCTTACTACCGTCACGACCTTTGATGTCGAGCGGCTGCTTAAAGACCATACGCAGGTTAGGTATCGGGGCGTAAATGGGCTGACTTTGCCGGAGAGCTACAACGGTTTAGGCGTTCGCAACCTGGTATACATCCTTCTTCAGTTGCTGAAATTTTTCAGGGAGTTCCAGGCAACGCCAGCAGCGGCAAGTGTCCACCTCATTTTCATCGAAGAGCCTGAAGCACACTTGCATCCCCAGATGCAGGAGGTCTTCATCCGTCAGCTCCATCTGATCAAAGGGGAGTTTGAGAAGCAGCTGAACGACAGTCGGCCATGGCCAGTGCAGTTTGTGATTTCCACTCACTCTCCGCATATGGCCAACGAGGCGCGCTTTGAAACCATGCGTTACTTCTTGTCAGCGGCCGATGAACACGGTATCCGGCAGTCAAAAATCAAGGACCTCAGACAGGGGATGGGGGGCGTGTCCCTGCCGGATAGAGACTTTCTGTACCAGTACCTCACGCTCACGCGCTGTGATCTGTTCTTTGCAGACAAGGCAATTTTGGTTGAAGGCACATCTGAGCGTCTGCTTCTGCCGACCATGATTGCCAAAACTGACGCAGCCGCGGTCGGCGAGCCGAAGCTTGCGAGTCAATACGTGACTGTGATGGAAGTTGGTGGGGCGTATGCGCACCGATTCCATGACCTTCTCTCCTTCCTGGAGCTGCGTACCCTGATTGTGACGGATATCGATTCCGTTAAGCCAAACGCGGACAACAAACGAAAGGCTTGTCCCGTAGCAGAAGGCCAGTTCACCAGCAATGGATGCCTCAAGGACTGGTTTGAACCCAACATCTCTCCGACGCAACTGCTTGCAAAAACGTCGGCAGAGAGGACGAAGGGAACTAGGCGCCTGGCGTACCAGGTACCTGAGGTGGCCGATGGACCATCGGGAAGGAGTTTTGAGGACGCCTTCATTCTGGCAAATCTGGGCCGATTTGATTTAGGCCAAGGTGATGCAGCGCTTTTGGCTTATGGGCTTGCGGCTGATCAGAAAAAATCTGAGTTCGCTCTGAAATATGCGATTGAGGATACGAATTGGGCGGTGCCTAGATATATCGCAGAAGGATTGCGATGGTTAGCCGTTGGCGCTCCGGTCGTCGATGCACAGGTAGCTGTCCAAGCAATGGCCGCCGTCGCAGAGGCTGCCGGCCAGGTAATAGCCGCTGAAAGAGGCAATGGTGATGCCTAACCGTCAGGAGAGCCCAGCAGATATTGCCGGTCGACAAGCACTAGAACGCATGTTCGCATGTCTCGACGAAGGCCAAAGTTTTCGACTCGAAGCCGGAGCAGGTGCGGGCAAAACGTACTCTCTGGAGAAGGCTCTGAGCCTTCTGATCGAACGTAGGGGAACTGCCTTGGTCCGTCAGGGGCAGCAGATTGCGTGCATCACCTATACCAACGTTGCGAAAGACGAAATCATCTCTCGTTTCCAGGCCCACCCTGCGATCCGAGCAGAGACGGTGCATGGCTTCTGCTGGTCTGTTCTCAAGGATTTTCAGACCTCGCTTCGGACCTTCCTCAGTGGCCAAGACTTTTGGCGAGAGCGCTTTGAACCTCTGGGAGGCATAGGCGGGAGACGAATCCATTACGAAATGGGCATCCCTAGGGTCTCTGACGAAGAAGTCTCAATTCGGCATGAAGATGTGCTCACCTTGATGATTCAAGCGTTACCGTCGCAGAAATTCAGGGCGGTGATCACCTCGCGATATCCCATTTTGTTTATCGACGAGTATCAGGACACCGATGAGCAGTTCTTCGAAGCGTTACGGTCATGGTTTTTGGATCGTGCAGAGGGGCCATTGATTGGTCTCTTTGGGGATCATTGGCAAAAAATCTACGGTTCAGGTTGTGGTTTGGTTGAACATGAAGCTCTTCAGGTGATCGACAAAAACGCAAATTTCCGATCTGCCTCTCGTATTGTCGACGTACTCAATCACATGCGGCCGGAATTACTTCAGATGGTGAGTGACCCCGAATTGATCGGTGAGGCTCGGGTGTTTCACACCAATGGTTGGCCTGGCGTTAGACGAACAGGACAGGGTGGTGGGCATTGGAAAGGTGATACTAGCCCTGATGCTGCACGTGCATATTTTTTATACCTGAAAGCGCAGCTCATCGCTGAAGGATGGGACTTCTCTCCCAAGAAAACCAAGATTTTGATCCTCAACCATAGCGGCATTGCCCGGGAGCAGGGCTACGAGTCCATTCCACCGATATTTGGGCGGTTCAATGAGTCGTGGTTAAAAAAAGAAGATCCGCACATAAAGTACCTTACTGATCATCTTGAACCCGCTTGCGCGGCATACGCTCAGCGCCGTTATGGCGAAATGTTCAAACACCTGGCGAGTGACCGTCCAACAATCCGTCAGCATGGCGATAAAGTGGCGTGGGTCGAAGCCATGGACACACTGGACGAGCTGAGGCTGACAGGAACCATTGGCGACGTAATTGATCACCTCCGCAGGGTGCCCCAAATGCAATTGCCCGATGCCGTGGTGCGGAACGAGCAAAGGTTGGAGGCTGCTGGGGAAGAGGTGAGTGACGAAGAACCTCGGCGGGTTACGCAGCTGCGAAAGTTGCGCGGGGTGCCTTATCGTGAATTGATAGCACTTGATGAGTTCATCGATGGGCACACGCCCTTCGCGACCAAGCATGGGGTCAAGGGAGCTGAGTTTGAGAATGTGGTCGTTGTCCTGGGACGCGGCTGGAACGAGTACAACTTCGCTGAAATGCTCGAATGGTGTCAGGCTGGGCCTCCTGCGGATAAGCGTGCGCGATTCGAAAACAATCGCAACCTCTTCTACGTGGCGTGCTCACGTCCAAAAATACGTTTGGCACTATTGTTTACCCAACTGCTCAGTCCAAATGCGCTTCGGCAGATTACAGCTTGGTTCGGCGACGAATGCGTCATTGAGCTGCCCCCAGAGCCGGGTAACTGAAAGAGGTATTGTGCCCAACACCACGCACGGCATTCTCAGGCATGTCATTCCTATTTCCTTCGGCTTGTAGTCTTCCAAAATACGTCTCCAGGTGTTGATATTTCGCAAGACATTCTTGATGAGTTGAAAACTGATTGCGGATCAATTGAATAATAGGATCCCACACGGGAGAGGGCGCTCATGATTGACGATGACTACGGCCATGACAGGGACTATGTGCCTTCCTATCTCCACCCAGATCAGATTCCCCAATACGCATTGGGTGAGTCTCTGACATCGCTGAAATTCTTCAGCACGGATATGAACCTTGTCAGTCAGTCGATGAACCTGACCATCGTCGATGAATTCGTGATGGATTTGGAGTACGACTACCTCCGTGCGAAATTCAACGAAACCTCCAACCCCTATGACTCGGTCTTCCTTGCCGCTCAGTCACAGATGTGGATTTTCAGCGCTTATGAGGTCATGCGAACGTGGATTGAGAAAGCCAAAGGCTACGTCAAAACTGCTAAGAATTCAGGACTTCACCTAAAGCTCAAAGACCTCAACCGCGACCGGGGATATATCAACTACACAGCTCTACAAAGGGCGGATGAGGTTCAGGCTCTGATTGATGACCCCTCGCTTGTGAAGGCGCTGGAGGACGATCTGGCGCGTATCAATTTCCTTTTCATTAGGCTGGAGACCCTACGTGTCGCCCTCGCCAAGCATGAGGTCAGGAAGCGTCCTAGCGCGATGATGGTGGGTGGTACTGTGGGGTACATGAACCGGGAATGCGGCTCGCTGGAGTATCAGATGAATAGCGGCATGATTATTCAGGGAAATATTTCTCGCAGGGACATTGCTGATGGAATTCGGGCGATTCCAGACTTCACCGTTCCTACGGCAGAGGAAATGAAAAGCTATGAACTGTTCATGAGGGGGCTTTCCGATGATGAGGCAACGGAGCTTTTCAGAAGCTTCGAGTGAGCAAGTGGGTCTGAAATTATGTGTATCCTAATTCACGATGATGAGAAAACCGCGACGTTGTAAATCGGGACATTTTCCGGTCCGAGTTGATTCTTGAATGATGGCCTGATGGCTGTTGTAATTCATTCCAGATGGTTCGGTTGCACGATGCCGTAAAGTTTTATCTTACGTTGCAGCATGGAGCGCGAAATATTAGCGGTCACCGACTGTCGCGCTCGTTTTCCAGCGCTGGCGCTGCAACAGCTCCAGCAGGCGGGGCGGCGCAGGGCTTCGAAATCGCTGATAGACCATTGACCACGGGCCGAATCGATCGGGCATGTCCCGCCAGGCTGCGCTCGAGTAAAGCCCCCACAGCACGCCGTTGAGCATCAAGCGGGCATCAGCTCTCGGGCGTCCGGTGCACCGATATGTAGTAAAAAGATCGGCGATCTATGCCCCAGTCCGCGCCAGAAAGTTCATATCGCTTGTAGTGAAAAGGTGACAGATTTATTTTCTATCCTGAGACGTCGGCTTTTGGCTGAAGGCCACCTGTTGGGAGGCTGCGGTTAGCCGAGGTCGGATTCTGCATAAAATAAATCAGTCCCATTTTTCTCAGATGTCCAGTGTGACTGGCGGCAATCGGTCACAAGTGGACAGTCGCTAGGCTAGCAACCAAAGTATCAATATATGTTGTTGATGAGGTCGGATTTTAGCGTACTTTGGTTAGTCTCTACATCTTGGAGCCACAATATATACCCCTTCATACGCTACAGTCTCAACTGAAGGTAAGGCTTGAAAGTGTGCTAGCTATTTGCTATCTTCTGAAGTGGCTTATGGGCAGATTTTGGATCGCGTATCGCGATCAGTGGAAAAATTGTCCGAAAGGATTGCCCCCTATGAGACTTGTCGCTTCTTGACAGTCCCTACAGTAGCGTAAGAGTGCCCATAAGCCACCTTCCCCCTCCGCTTGAAGCGATAAAATGAGAAAAGTAGACGCTCTTCGAGCTGTGCGTACGAAGTCTGAGCTTGCACTGCTTTTGGGTTTTAAACCAGCAGCCTTCACTTATCTATTATATAAACTCAAGCCTTCAACACAGTATCAAAGCTTTACAATTCCGAAAAAGAGCGGCGGAACTCGCACGATCTACGCTCCATCTGAACGACTGAAAGCATTGCAGACTTCTCTTTCTCTGTTGTTGCGATCGC
>NZ_JALLIZ010000018.1:0-130510 GCF_023242345.1 Pseudomonas sp. MWU12-2037
GGGGCGACCGTGACCCCGATCGTGCCCCTGCTCGAAAATCAGACTCCAGAGTCTGTACAGATCGAATTGCGCAAGCTCAACATTCGTATTGAACGCAGCCTTGCCCTCCTACCCGATGACCAGCGAGATCAAGAAATCGGGCAGTTACGAACACTCCTAGAGAACGCCAAGGCAGCCGAGTTAACAGCAATTGAAAAAGCAGCTGGCTTGGCCAAAATGATCAAAACCCTGTCGCTAGAGAATGACCAACTAAGAAAGGTGCGAGCCGAGAAAAACAGCCATACCGTGCCCCTCCAACAGCTGCCCATCCTGGTAATAGAGCGCCAACAATCAAACGTAGAAATTCGCAATCTCGAAATCCAGAAAACGAGGGAAGCTGTTTGCAGCTATGCCCGTGGGTTGTGGGCACATGAAGATTTGGCTAAGTGCCGCACACGCAAAATGGCGGAGATAGTTCGAAAGGCTTTTGATTCGGACCTTACAAAATACCTTCCCAAGACGGATGTGGTTCTTGCGAGGTGGCTGTCTGAGGACGCGGCACCAGTCTCAGCAAAGCGCAAAGGGCGCCCGTCCAAATCCGATCCAAATAAATAAATCACACGCCCGGTCGGATATTCAATTATCTGGATCCGTCGAACAATTTTAACGCGTGATTCATCCTGTCAGCATTGCCATCGTCGAGTACCCAATATGACCCTGGAGGCATAGACGATGACAGCCCATTTCCAACACCTTTTTCAGCCGAGCTTACCGGCTGAGCATCAGGAATTAGAGTCGCGCACCAACTCCACCAGCAATGAAACCTCCCGACCTCTTTTTTGCGCAGGGGTCAAAATGAAGGCGTCGGATGCTGCTCAAACGAGCATGAGGACCGCAGCATGACCCTCAAAATCATCTCGCTCGATTATTCAGGCCACACTGTGAGCTTTAATGCTGAAGGCTGGCTCAACGCAACCAATGCTAGCTCTCACTTCGGAAAAGATCCCGCCCAATGGTTGGAGCTAGACTCGACCAAAGAGTACATCACGCGGATTTCCGAAAGAATATCTGCCGACAGCATCGGGCAACCCAATACGCGCCCTGTATGGACGCGTCGTGGAAAAAACTCCTCACGTGAGGTGTGGCTGCACCCGAAGCTTGCGGTCAAGTTCGCCTGCTGGCTTTCCGTTGACTTTGAAATATGGTGTGACGAGCAACTTGAAGGCTTGGTACTCAATGAAATGTCGGCCAGAGTAGTAGCTCGTCGCCAGGCAGCTATCAGCTACCGAAGCATGTGCGATGCTCTTTTCATCACCCATGAAGCTATTGGCAAGACCACAAAACCTCACCACTACATGAATGAGGCGAGACTGATTAACGAAGTCGTTACCGGAGCATTCGCCGGGCGGGATCGTACTCAACTGACCCTGGCTGAGCTTGAGTTGGTGACGCTGATTGAAAACCGCGATGTACTTTTGCTTGGCCTAGGAAAGGAATATGGCGCTCGCAAAGTCGCACTCAACGCCTACATGGAGCAGCTGCGCACAAATAAGGTACGTAGAATTCAGCAATAGACTCCGCCTGTCTTCTCTTTGTCAATCATGCATTAACAGGACTATCGACAAAGCAGGCAATAGCTCCCAAATAAAATGCGTAGATCGACGTTATCGCTTTTGGCATAGCACCAGCCAGCTTGACCCGTTTGACTGTCACCGACTAAATCCCCTCTTTCGGTGTCCGTCATGCCGCATTCAACTGTTCGTAGACCGTGGACGCGTCTTTTGACCACGGGGCTATCCGTTACTCTGGCGGCAGCCAGTTTGGACGGACTGGCCATCAACACTGCCACACTCGCCAGTTCAAGCCTCTCACCGGATTGCCTGGAATACCGAATCATCGGCGTTTGCTACTGGCTACGCTGCACACCCTTTGGCTGCAAGATCAAAACCTCGCCGAAGGTGCGCCATTACACCCCTGACTCGGTGGTATCGAGCTATTCGGATACCGGCGCCAATCCATGGACTGAGGTGGCACTGATGAGCCCTACCAATCCCACCGCTCGGGGCGGCGGCGATGGCACCACCAATCAAGCTCACGAAAACAACCTCACCAAGTTCAAGAATGCGGACGTGATCGGCCATCCAGGCACCCTGCTGTTCAACCGATTTGCCAGTCAGTTCGGTTACACCTGTCCCGGTACCGGTGTGCCCTTTCAGCCCTATCTACTAAGCACCTTCGATACCCTCGCATGGCGCTACAACCTGCCGGAGATGCTCTACCCCGAAGCACTGATACCCGGTCAACGTGAAATCGGCAGTTCACCAATGGGTGACCTATGGGGCAGCGTATATCCGCGTGGCGGCTTTCTGGAGCAGGTCGACGACCACAAGGCGGCAGCCGTGATTGCCCAGCGAGCAGGCGATATTGTCACTCGACGTGGTCAACCCCATCTCTATCTGCCATTGCTGGCCATGGCCTATCCAGGTTACTGGCCAGCCGGGGAGCTGGAGGAGGGCGACGCAAACAGCGGAAAGTGGCAACCACTACAACCCGAGCGCTCACCCACTTGCGTGGTATTTCCACATCAAGCCGCCCTACCCCAGGCGGAAGATGGCGCCTATGTCTGGGGACTCTGGCGCCCTTACCAATGCTGCAAACGTGAAGGACAAACCTTTCTCGGCAGCAGCTACTTCGGCCAGTGAGACTCAGCCATGAAATCGATGCTGACTCTCATGATCCCGTCCCCTTCAAATCTGCGCTGGTTGCTGATCAGCTCAATTCTGCTCTGGGGGATGGCTCCGGCTCAGAACGAGCGCAGCGAAACCAAAGCGGGCTTCAGCGGCAGCGTGATCGGAGACGATGTGCTGTACAGCATTGGCGGAGGCAGCGCAGTCCCCATGGGACCGGGCGCCAATATGCAGAGCCTGGGTGTCGGCGCCGGCTGGAGAGGCAATCTGATCTGCGGTGATATGAGTCTGGAAACAACGCTGCAGAACCAGCTCAACGGCCTCACCAATGGCTTTCAGTCGATCATGAGCAGCGTGATCCAGAACGCCACCAGCGCGGTCGCCTCCCTACCCGCGCTGATCATCCAGCGTGCCAACCCCGGGCTGTATAACCTGCTGACCAACGGCATTCTGCAAGCACGACTGGACTTCGACCGATCCAAGTCGACCTGTCGTGCTATGGCCAATCGCATGGCCGATATCGCCGGCGGGCAATCGGGCTGGGGCCAGTTGGCCGAAGGCATGGCCTTGAAGGAAGCAACCAACAAGACTGACGCCGTCGCCGCCATCGAACAGACCGAAGCCCGACGCGGTAATCGGGGTGTTCCTTGGGTTGGCGGCGATCAGGCTGGCGGTAGCGGCCAGGCACCTATCAAGGTGGTCGGTGATGTGACCCGCGCCGGCTACAACCTGCTTAACGGCCGTAGCGTCACGGACACCTCACCGATCCCCCGCTCCAACTGTGGCGATCGCCTGAGCTGCCTGAACTGGCCCTCGCCCCAGGCCGCCGCCGATTGGGCCAACCGAGTACTGGGCGAACAGGTGCAACGCACCTGTGACGGCTGTAGCAAAACCGATAGCACCCCAGGGACTGGTTTGACGCCGCTGATCCAGGAGGAATACGAGACCAAGCTCAGGGCTCTGCAAGATCTGATATCCCAGCGCATTCTCACCACACCAGACAATCTGGAGGCGGCCGGCAGCAATGCGTTGCCAGTTACGCGAGGATTGATCGAAGCCCTGCGTGAGGAGCCTGACCAGGAGCTGCTGGGTAAACGCCTGGCATCGGAAGCAGCGCTATCGAGCGTGCTGGAGAAAGCCTTGCTGCTACAGCGCACCCTACTCACTGGACGCCAGGAACCCAACGTCGCAGCCAACGATCTGGCGCAACAAGCCGTCACCCAGGAAAGCGATCTGCTGAGCCTGGAAATCCAAAACCTGAAAACCGAACTGGAACTGCGCCGAACCTTGGCCGCGAACACCGCCAGCGAAATTTTGCGGCGCAATCAGCAGCGAATCGAAGGCTCCCGCGGTGTCTATCAGGGCGATCCGGAGCGCAACCGCCTTGAGCAGATAGAACGCCCCGTTGAAGGAGGTCGCTAGCATGGGCAAGACATGGATCAGGCATATGTCTACAGGGGCGCGAATCGCGTTGTGGGTCTCGATCCTGATACTCACCGGGATACTGATCAACCTGCTCGCCATCCGCCTGATGGGGGATGCGCAGGCCTGGCGTCACTGGCTGGATAAGCACACCACCGACCTGCTGATCTGGCGGCTGTGCCTGTATACCTTGCTGATCTACGGTTGGTGCTCAATGCGCACTCGACTACTGCAACACCAACCCGAAGCGGCTCGACGCCTGTGTCGTGCCGAGTGGGCCGGCGCCACTGCTCTGGCGCTGTTGGAAATCAGCAACGCGCTTTCCAATGCGGAGGCCACATGAGCCTGAGCACTACCGACTACCTCGAGTACTACCTGACTCTGGTGGGTTGGATCGTCAACAACGGTCTGTGGCAGGTACTGGTCGCCAGCGGCGTATTCGCCCTGCCGTTCCTCGCCATCATCCTGCAGGAGTGGTTACGCGCCCGGACCGAGGGTGCCGACGAAGGCAACAAGGGCGTGCTCTCGGCGATGCGAATCGAGAACCGGGTCTGGGTGGCCATCGTGGTGATCCTGTTCGCCGGCATCCCATTTGTACCGGTGGACTTGAACACAGCGCAATTCGACGAGAGCCGTTCGCGACAGTGCCAAGTGAGCGTCGCTGCACCTGGTGAAACCGGCTGGAACAGTGCCTTCACCACCCTCAACAACCAAAGCGCCGAAGTGCCGGCGTGGTGGTTTTTTATGCATTCGCTGTCCAAGGCAGTTACCGGTGCTGCGGTGGCTTCGATACCCTGTGGCGCCGACTTGCGGCAGATGCGGATGGCCATCGACAGCGCACGAATCGACGACCCGCTTTTGGCTCAGGAGGTCGCCGACTTTACCCGCGACTGCTATGCCCGCGCTCGAGCGCGGATGTTTATGGATCGTCCGCATTTGAACGAAGAGCAGATGAACGACGTCGGCTGGATAGGCTCGCGCTACTTCCTCGACACCCCCGATTTTTATGAGCGCTACCGCTCCAGTACCCCGCGCAGTGCCTGGCCCTACGATGCCAACCGCGACGCCGGGCTGGCCCAGGTGCCTGACGGTGGCGGCTATCCCGGTTGTCAGCAATGGTGGGCGGACGACGATCGGGGCCTACGTGCCCGACTGTTGCAGCAAGTGGATGCTGACTTGCTCACCCGCCTATCACGCTGGGCGGGCTTTCTGCCCCGCTCCGAAGTGGATGATGCGGTGGTTCGTGCGGTCGCCGCGCCTCGGCAGCAGGCGATGAATCAGGGACAGGTCTACAACGACTACGGCGGCCAGGTCGAGAAAAGCATCTCCAACATCATCACCCGCGCCACAGCGGATTTGGGTCTGACAGTGGGCTCATTGGGGTTCTTCCCGGCCATGGACGTAGTGCGCCAAGCGCTGCCGATGGTGTTGTCGCTGTTGAAGATGGCCCTGGTCATCTGCCTGCCGCTGGTACTGGTAATCGGTACCTACGACCTCAAGACCCTGGTCACCGCCAGCTGCGTGCAGTTCGCGCTGTTCTTTGTGGATTTCTGGTTCCAACTGGCGCGCTGGATCGACAGCACCATCCTGGATGCGCTCTACGGTAGCGGGGCACCGAACAGCAATTTCAATGTGCTGTTTGGGCTGAACAATTCGTTCGGGGATATGTTGCTGAACTTTGTGATGGCGGCGATGTTTGTTGTACTGCCAGGCTTCTGGATAGCAGCGCTAACCTGGACCGGTATTCACGCCGGTAGCTTCCTGCGAGGCTTAAGCGATGGAACAACCGAAGCAAAAAGTGCTGGTCGAGGTGGTGGCGAGATAATCAGCAAGAAACTCATATAAAGGAGGACGGGTCACGCCTCGTCATCCGTCTCAAACAGTCGGCCAAAGTCTGTGCGGACTCCATTCTCATAGAAGCCATACCCCTCATCACCATGGCGCCATTCCTTGTCTCGCATTCGATAAGAAAAATCGCTCCGGGCTACTCCCCTTCCAATCAGGAAAAGCCCCGTAACAAGTCCTGCCAAAAGGATCGAAAAACTCAGGAGCAAGACCAGAACGCTCAAACGTATGAACCAGGCGATGGCCTTGGCTCCCAGTACCGGAAGACCGCCGGCGACCAGCCACAAACGCAAGTGCTGCTCTTGTCGGATAAGCCCTCGATAGGCTCTTCCCAGCCAGCGCCCGACACGCTCGGCCTTACTGATTTTTGGGTAACAAGTCATGGTACTCACCTCTGCGACACGGACCTTTCAGAGCCCAATTCGAAGAAGGACAAAGGGTATGGATAACACAGTTCCTCCACTTGTTGCGGACCGTTTGTCCATAAAAACGGCTTGAAATGGCGCAATCAAAAGACACAACGGAAGGGTCGTTAATAGCAAAGGCCCTATCCAGAAAAGGCAAAAGGCACTCCCGCCGCACGCGCTTCAGAGGCAGCCATGTTTCGTTGGTTCCGCTCCCGAAAAGGAGCAACTGAAACACCCGCTTCCGCCCGCTTCGAACCATCGAGTGGCTGGTTGAAGCCCCTGTCGGCAACGGAGCTGCTAACCGTTCCCCATCGACAGTCGCTGATGGAGCAGATCTGGCAGCGCACCGCGGTCTCACCCGAACAATTCGCCCTTCTCTACCGAACGTCACTGGAGCGCTATGCCGAATTGGTACAGCACTTCCCCGCGTCGGAAAGCCATCACCACGCACAGCCAGGCGGACTGCTGGATCATGGCCTGGAAATCGTCGTTTGCGCTCTGAAGCTGCGCCAGTCACACCTGCTACCTCAGGGCACACCACCGGAAATCCAGACCCAACAAGCCGAAGCTTGGACAGCAGGTATCGCCTATGCAGCACTGCTGCACGATATCGGCAAGCTGGTCACCGACCTGGTGGTGGAAGACCAAACCGGGCAACGCTGGCACCCGTGGCACGGCCCACTACGACAGCCATATCGCTTTCGCCATAACCCGGATCGACAGTACCGCTTGCACGGCACAGCGGCCGGGCTGCTGACCAGCGCAGTACTCGGGCGTGAGCCACTGGACTGGCTCAGCGGTTTCCCGGAACTCTGGGCCGCCCTGCTCCACGCCCTGGCCGGACAATATGAGCACGCTGGGATACTGGGCGAACTGGTAATCCGCGCCGACCAAGCCTCAGTCGCCCGCGCGCTCGGCGGAGACCCAGTCCAGGCTCTGAGCGCACCGCGACACGCCCTGCAACGCAAACTGATCGACGGCCTGCGCTACCTGCTACGCGAGTCGTTCAAACTCAATCAACCTCAGGCCTCGGATGGCTGGCTCACCGAGGATGCTCTGTGGCTCGTGAGCAAGACCGCTTCGGACAAGCTGCGTGCCCACCTGCTCTCCCAGGGCATCAGCGGTATTCCAGAGCGCAACACCACGCTGTTCAACATCTTGCAGGAATATGGGCTGGTGCTGGACAACCCTGAAGGCAAGGCCATCTGGCGCGCTACCGTGCAAAGCGACAGCGGTTGGACCCAGACTTTCACCCTGCTCAAGCTAGCCCCGGCACTGATCTGGGAGTCGGATCAACGGCCAGCTACTTTTTCGGGCACAATCCAAGTCGAACCTTGGCAACAGGAAGGCCATGAAGCTGATGCCATAGAAACACAACCCGAGACCGTGCCCTCCAACGAAGGTGCGGCACAAACCACAGACCACCAGGCAGCATTCAAGTCATCCGCGGGTATGCAGTTTGTGGGCTGGATACGGGAGGGACTGAAAAGCGAACGGCTGCGGCTCAACGAAGCCAAGGCTCTGCTGCATACGGTCGATGGCACGGTATTTCTGGTAAGTCCTGGTTTGTTTCAGCGCTATGCCCAGGAACACCCAGCCATTGCCCGCGAAGCGAAACGTGAAGGCACCACGGATTGGCAGTGGATACAGAAACGCTTTGAGCAGCTGAATCTACACCGCAAACAACCCAGTGATCTGAACATCTGGACCTGTGAAGTACTGGGTCCAAACAAGGGGCGTCGACTACATGGTTATCTGATGATTGATCCGCGAAACTTGGTCGTAGAGGTGACTTTCAACAATCCGTATCTGAAGCTTTTACAGTATTCAGAAAGAGAAAAAATCATTTAGCGTCCCTAATCTGTACAGCACGCGGAGCGCCATAAATGTGAGTCCCGATGAGTACCAAGGTTCGCTCACAGCTCAACGGCACCTGCAAAGAAACAAAATGCGACAAATAGGCAGCAGCCTACCAGCAGGACACCCCCATCAAATTATCGGATACTTCGCACGCTTTCTTGGTCTATGACTGACTGAGCAACCCTCCCCCTTCGTAATAGGCTTGTCGAGTCACAAGTATACCTGTGACCGGGTGTCGCAACCTGTACTCACACGAAGGCGCGGTAGCTCCGTAACGATGTAGTCAACGCTTCTGGCGTATGGCTGCTGCGTTCTATGGTGGACCGCGCGAGGCAGGTTTCGGCCTGGCCGGTGTTCCTTCGTGTACCGGTTTGCGACCCTCGCGTGGTCTGCCACCCTCATCGTGTCGCAACGGCGGATGGCAGTTCCTTAACCTCACGAAGGAGATAAGGAGAATGGTCTATCCCCCTTTCATGCCCGGGCACCGCCTGTCACGTCGGGTGTTACTACGATCTGGCCATGGAGCCCCAGTCCATGATTGATCGCTCATTGCTCTCTCGCTTGCCCACACCCACCCTGATCAAACTTGCCTCGCTGACACCCAGCGAAGCGGTCGATCATTTACGCCATGCCGCCCGGCTTTGTCTGGACGGTGCCCGAACCCTGGCCTTTCAGGATGACCAACAGCAGGAACTGGCCGATAAACTGATCAAGGACGCCATTGCCCTCTATGACATGGCCCTACTGCGACAACGCCATCTTCCCGCGCCGACGACCAGCGACACCCTCAGCCTCAACGCTTGCGACAACGCTCTATCAGAAAGCCCCACACCTTGGGATGAGCGATTCGCTCAGGAAATCGCCAGCGGCACGCGTTGCGCCGGACTCTGGCTGGACCGGCGAGCCACACAACCCTTGTGGTGGCAGTTGACCCAGGCCCGTCGCGGCTACCCAGAAGGCGAGCGTCGTGACGCCTTCGAAGCCGGCTTTCTACGGCATCTGCAGCAGCGGCTGATCGCCATGCAATACCGAACCTCACGCAGCCCGTCCCCTCGCTGACAACAGCCCCGCACAAGGCGGCAGCGTTCACGCTGTCACTTTGTGCGAACCAAAAAAGGTATTTAACGCCAGACTCAATCCTCTCTCGGCCAGCACCGTACGCCTACTTTATTGCACCACGTTTTACTTTTAACCGAGTGACATTCTCGCCGACCTGATTTGCAAATTCGTGGGGGGTGATATGCTCCTGACGATTGGCCTCAAGGTACCGGCTCCACCAGTTCATGATCAGCCTGCGCTCTTCAATAAACTCTGCCTTATGGATGTAGGCCGCGCGAACACTGTTCCGCTCTCGATGGCTCATCTGCCTTTCAATAGCGGTCTCGGACCATAGCCCTGACTCGACCAATGCGCTGCAGGCCATTGCACGGAACCCATGACCACAGACGTCCCTCTTGGTGTCGAACCCCATTACTCGCAACGCTTTGTTCACGGTATTTTCTGACATCGGCTTCCAAGGATTGGCATCGCCTGCGAATACTAGGTCAAACGTGCCGGTAAGAGCGTGAATCTGTTCGAGCAGCGCCACGGCTTGCGGCGATAAGGGTACAAGATGGATATCCCCGGCCATTTTCGTCCCCCTTGTGGAGTAGCGGACGCCTTTCAGGGCTGGCCGAGTATCGGGAATCGCCCATACACCGCGCTTGAGGTCGAACTCACCCCAACGGGCAAAACGAAGCTCACTGGAACGTACAAATACATGTAACGACAGTAATAACGTGAGCCGAGTCAATGGTCGTCCCGGATAGGTATCGACGAGCGCAAGTAATTCCGGCAGGCGCGATAAAGATAGGGCTGGCCGGTGAAGCACCCGTGGGGTCTGGATAGAGCCCTCAAGATCGTAAGCAGGATTCACAGTGATCAATCGACGACGCTTTGCTTCGCGCATGATGCCTTGTATATAATTTTGTACCCTCAAGGCGAGGTCGATCGTGCCACGAGCCTTGATCGCTTCCAGTGGCTGGAGAAGATCGAAGGTATCCAGCTCTGCAATTTGCCGCGACCCGATCAGCGGAAATACATGGGTCTTGAGGCGATTCATTACAGTCTTGGAGTGGTCGGATGACCACTTGGCTGACATGTTCTTGTGCCAAGCTCGGGCAGCGCTTTCGAAGGTTCGGCCTTTTGTGGCCGCTTCAATCTTGGCCTTCTGTTTGTGCTCGACCGGATCAACTCCTTCAACCAGGAGTCTTCTAGCTTCCAAACGCTTTTGGCGGGCATCGGCCAGACTGACAATCGGATAGCTGCCAAACGAGGTCAGCCCTTCCCGTCCATCAGGTTTTACATACCTGAGGCGCCAGCCTTTGCGGCCATTGGGTTGGACTAGAAGGTAGAGGCCGTCGCCATCGAAAAGTTTGTAGGCACGATCTCTGGACTTGGCTAGGCGGCAAGCCGAGTCGGAGAGCGGAGCAGTGGTGCGCGACATAAGGGTACTCCCCCTTTATCGAACTGACTGTTGTACCCCTAATTTTACCCTTAAAACGACTGGATTCCAGCAGAACTGACCAGAACCAGACGGAACGCCAAAACGAAAAAACCCGCCAGAAGGCAGGTTTTTTGGGGGTTCCAGAGAATTCGTAAGCGCTCTATGGAATGCAAGATGGTGCCCGAAGCCGGAATCGAACCGGCACGCCCTTACGAGCGGGGGATTTTAAGTCCCATGCGTCTACCAGTTTCGCCATTCGGGCGGTAGCGCGGTGAAGCGGTCTACGCGGCGGCTCATTACGAGTCAGAGGGCTCCAAAACCTGCAAACCAACCTGACGCCTGCGCGACAAGGGGACGAATATATACATCCCCATCCGGCGAAGCAAGTTTGCCGACGTCAATTCCCCACGCCACACACATTTCGCAACCATCTGATTTTCAAAGAATTGCCCGGCACCTGGCATGCCTCGAACCAGGACGCCCCCTCAAGGACCCTCCCACCTGGCCAAGTCATTGGATTTCCAAAGGTTATGCATCAAATTGATATCAGGCTGTAATTATTTCATCACAAACGGCCGCCATAATCGGGCACTGCCAAAGGATCTGGCCCCATCCCAAGAAGCCCGCACATGCGGGCTTTTTGCTGTCTGGCGCGAAAGCGCTGGGCCTCCAAGCCCACAAACAAGGCTAAAGCACCCGCCCATCCCAACCAACCGTCACGTTACCCGGCAATTCTTGACGATGCTGCAGCAACCAGGCATCCAACGTATGCCCGACATGGGTCAACACGCCCAGCCCTGGCTTTAATTCTTCGATGCACTGCAATGCCAGCGTCAAATCATTGTGATTACGCGGTGCCTGGGGCTGCGGCGGCATCGAACAATCAAGCACCAGCACGTCGAGCGCTTCGCGTTGCAGCCAGGCCGTCGTCACCGGCGGCAAGCCGACAGTGTCGGTGAGGTAGGCGATGCGCCGCCCCTGCCCTTCGAACAGATAACCCAGGGTCGGTTTTGAGTGTTGCAGTGGCAGCGCCGTAACACTGAGCAAACCGAAATGCCGGGTTTCGAACTCACTGAAAGGTTGGGTGAAATCGAGGATGCCAGGGTGTTTGTAGAGATCGGACAAACCCTCCGGATCCACCGGACCGTGCACAGGAATCATCAACCCATGACCCCAACGCAGATGCAGCAGCCCCTGGGCGTGATCCGCGTGGTAATGGGTCTGGAAAATGCCGTTGAAGCTTCTCGGTGGAAAGCGTTCGGTGAGATCGGGCAAGCCGCTGTCGATCAGCCAGCGCTGGTCGCCACACTCGATCAGCGCGCTACAGGGCAGGCGCCGCAGGCTTGCTTCGCCGCGAGCCAACTCGCAAGCGACACATTCGCAACCGTATACCGGCACTTGCCGGGCATCACCGGTGCCGAGCAGGGTCAGGCGCATAGAGTTTCTCCATTAAGGCACGCCAGCAAGCACTCGACTGTGCGCTCCAGCGCTCCAGAGTTGTCGATCAGGCACAACCCTGGCACGGCCTCGGCGATCAGGTCCTCACTGAAGCGGACATTACGCGCCAACCGTTGGTCAATTTCCGCCAGCGACTCACGTCCGCGTGCCAGCAAGCGTTGACGCAACACCGCCTGATCCACGCTCAGCAACAACACCCACAGCTGCGGATAGCGCAGACGCGTCTGCGCCAGATGGCCACGGGAACCATTGACCAGCACGTCCTCCCCCGCCGCCAGCCAATCATCGATATCCCGAGGAATGCCATAGGACAACCCATTGGCGTGCCAGCTCAGGGCAAACTCGCCCTGAGCCTCCAGCACAGCGAACTGCTCCGGGCTCAAGCCCTCGGCCGCCTCGCCCCCCGCCTGCGCCGAACGGGTGATCACCCGCCGCGCGATACGGCATCCCCGTTCGGCCAGGCGCACTCGCGCGGCATCCAGCAGGCTGTCCTTGCCCGAACCGGAAGGCCCGATGAGATAGATCAACCTGCCTGCCATCAAAACACCCTGTTCGCTTGTCGCCAGACCTGTTGCACAACCGGCAGTCCATCCCGGCACCTGGCCTGCACCAGATCAGCCCGCAGGCCGATGGCAATTTCGCCGCGATCGCTCAAACCGGCCGCTCGCGCCGGCGCCAGACTGATCATCTTGACCGCTTCGGGCAGATTGCAGTGATTGTCCAGCGCCGCCAGCGAGAACGCGGCTTGCAGCAGGCTCGCCGGGTAGTAGTCGCTGGACAATATATCCAGCAATCCCTTGGCGGCTAGGTCGGCGGCGGCCACATTACCCGAATGGGACCCGCCACGGACCACGTTCGGTGCCCCCATCAACACGCTCATGCCCAGCCGCTGGCAGCCCTGGGCCGCTTCCAGGGTGGTGGGGAATTCGGCGATGGTCATGCCGTAGCGTGCCGACTCCTCGACATGGGCCACGGTCGCATCGTCATGGCTGGCCACCGACAGGCCACGGGCCAGGCAGTGTTCGACGATGGCGGCGCGATAACGATCGCTGTACTCCTTCGAGTTGGCCATTTGCAGGACGATAAAGGCATCCATCGTCTCGTCGTTCAAGTGGTACTTGCCCATGTAGTACTCGCGGTACTTGGACTCCAGCACGAACTGACGCTGGCCCGGCGAGTGGTCCATCACCGACACCAGCTGCACCAGCGGGTTTTCCACCAGGTCGCGGAATACGCTCAGGGTGTCCGGGTGGCAGAGTTCACAACGCAGGTGCAGGCGGTGTTCGGCGCGGGTCAGCCCAGCGCCCTCGGCTGAAGCGATAGCCTCCAGCATCGCCGGCAGTTTCTGCATGCGATTGCCCTTGGGATTGACGTCGCCGATGGACACCGCGTCGAACACCGTGGTGATCCCGGCGGCGATGATCTGCGCATCATGGCTGAGCACCGCCGACGTCGACGGCCAGTCCACGCCGGGGCGCGGGGTCATGTGTTTTTCCAGGTTGTCGGTGTGCAACTCCACCAGGCCGGGCAACAGGAAATCACCGTTCAGGTCCTGGGCCTGGGGCAACTGGCTGCGGCCTTCGGCGATATCGACGATCACCCCGTCACGCAGCACCACGGAGCCCTCGATCACACGGTCGGCCAGGACCAGACGGGCATTGCTGAGGATCTGTTCAGCGGGCATGGGCGTATTCCTCTTCGGCAATGGCGGTTGGGGTCATGTCGAGATGACGGTCGGCCACCGCTTCACGGGCGGTATGGTCGTGGAAAATGCCGATCAGCGCGGTACCGCCGGCCTTGGCTTCGTTCATCAGTTCCAGCACCACCTGGCGATTGTTGTCGTCCAGAGACGCGGTGGGTTCATCCAGCAACATCAGCGGCCAGGCGACCATAAAGCCCCGGGCGATATTGACCCGCTGCTGCTCGCCGCCGGAGAAAGTGCCCGGCGCCAACTGCCAGAGACGCTCGGGGATATTCAGGCGACCGAGCAAGAGTTCGGCACGGGAACGCGCCCTGGCCTTGGACCAGCCACGGGCCAGGGCCGGCTCCATCACCACGTCCAGACAGGCAACACGGGGGATCACCCGCAGGAACTGGCTGACATAGCCGAGGGTCTGCTGGCGGACCTGGAGAATGTCCCGCGGCGCGGCGCCCACCAGCTCCAGCCACTCACCGGCATGCCTCACCCGAATGCTGCCGCCCGCCGGCAGATAGTTACCGTACAAGGTGCGCAACAAGGTACTTTTCCCGGCGCCGGACTGGCCATGCAGCACCAGGCATTCGCCGGCCCGCACACTGAAATCCACCCCGCGCAGCACATTCAGCACCACGCCATTGTGCTGGTGCAGGGTGAAGGTTTTCGAGAGGCCACGGACCTCGATCAAGTTAGTCATCGCACTGGATTCCACTTCACGAACAAGGCTCATGGCTGCAACACCGAAGACACCAGCAGTTGCGAGTAAGGGTGTTGCGGATCGTCGAGGATCTGGTCGGTCAGCCCGGTTTCCACCACATGTGAGCGGCGCATCACCATCAGGCGGTCGGCCAGCAGACGCGCCACCGCCAGGTCGTGGGTGACGATCACCACCGCCAGGTCCAGCTCCCGGACCAGGCCACGCAACAGGTCGAGCAAACGTGCTTGCACCGAGACGTCGAGGCCGCCAGTGGGTTCGTCCATGAAGACCAGGCGCGGGCTCGATACCAGGTTGCGGGCGATCTGCAGGCGTTGCTGCATGCCGCCGGAAAAGGTGCGGGGCAAATCGTCGATACGCTGCGGGTCGATTTCCACCTGGCTCAGCCAGTCGAGGCCAGCGCTACGCAGCTGCTGATAGTTGCGTACGCCCTGGGCCATCAGCCGCTCACCGATGTTGGCACCGGCCGAGACGCCCATGCGCAAACCATCCCGTGGGTTCTGTTCGACAAAGCCCCATTCGGTGCGCAACAAGGTCCGGCGCTCGGCCTCGCTGGCGCTGTACAAGTCCAGCCATTCACCGCCCTTGCCGCGATAACCGATGCTGCCACGCTGGGGCGGCAGGCGCCCGCTCAACAACGAAAGCAAAGTGGATTTTCCCGAGCCGGACTCACCGACAATCCCCAGCACTTCACCGGGATACAGGTCGAAGCTGACACCCTGGCAGCCCTTTTCCAGGCCGTACAACAACGTCAGGTCACGCACTTGCAACAGCGGTTCGGCGGATAGGCTGACCGACTGCTCTTCCATCAGGGACAGGTTCATTGCTTGCTCTCCTGCTGCTCGACCCGTTGGGCGCAGTACCAGGTGTCGGAACAGACAAAACGTTGGGTGCCGGCGTCGTCGATGATCAGTTCGTCGAGGAAGGAGTCGTGGCTGCCGCAGATGGCGCAGCACTCTTCCCACTTCTGCACTTCGAAGGGATGGTCTTCAAAGTCCAGGCTGGTGACGCGGGTGAACGGCGGCACCGCGTACAAACGCTTTTCCCGTCCAGCACCAAACAGCATCAACGCCGGGCTCATATCGAGTTTCGGGTTATCGAATTTGGGAATCGGCGACGGGTCCATCACGTAGCGCTCGTCGACCATCACCGGGTAGGCGTAGCTGGTGGCGATATGGCCGAAGGTGGCGATGTCCTCGTACAACTTCACATGCATGACCCCGTAATCGTTGAGGGCGTGCATGGTCCGGGTCTCGGTTTCCGAAGGCTCGATAAAACGCAACGGCTCGGGGATCGGCACCTGGCAGACCATGATCTGATCGGCCTGCAACGGCGTTTCCGGGATGCGGTGGCGGGTCTGGATCACCGTGGCGTCAGGCGTGCGTTCAGTGGTGGCCACACCCGCCGTGCGGGCAAAAAAGCGCCGGATGGAGACCGCATTGGTGGTGTCGTCGGCACCCTGGTCGATCACCTTGAGCACGTCCTCGGCCCCCAGAATCGCGGCGGTCAGTTGCATGCCGCCGGTGCCCCAGCCATAGGGCAACGGCATCTCGCGACCACCAAAGGGCACCTGGTAACCGGGAATCGCCACGGCCTTGAGCAAGGCGCGGCGGATCATCCGTTTGGTCTGCTCGTCGAGGTAGGCGAAGTTGTACGCCGGGTCGCGCGCGGGCGCTTGGCTCAGGTCATTCATGGCGTTTCCCCTCGGCCGGTTGGCGCAGTTTGCGGATCAGTTCCAGTTCGGACTGGAAGTCCACGTAGTGAGGCAATTTGAGGTGCGAGACAAAGCCCGCCGCTTCGACGTTGTCGCAATGCATCAGCACGAACTCTTCCTGCTGCGCCGGCGACTGGATCTCTTCGTTGAACTCTTCAGCGCGCAGTGCACGATCCACCAGGGCCATGCCCATGGCCTTGCGCTCGGCATGCCCGAACGCCAGGCCGTAGCCGCGGGTGAACTGCGCCAACTCCGTGGCCGAACCGACGAACTGGTTGACCATCTCGCACTCGGTCACTTCGATACTGCCCAGGCAGATGGGGAAACCCAATTCTTCCGGGTCGATCCACACCTCCACGTCACCGATCCGAATTTCCCCGGCGAACGGGTGGTTGCGGCCGTAACCACGCTGGGTCGAGTACCCCAGGGCCAGCAGGAAACCCTCATCGCCACGGGCCAGGGCCTGCAAGCGCTGGGCACGGCTGGCCGGAAACTCCAGGGGATCACGGGTGATGTCGGCGACGCTGTCGCTGTTGTCGGCCTCGTTCTTGATCAAGCCTTCCTTGGCCAGCAAACCCAGTACCCGTGGGCACGGTTCAAGACGAGTATCAGGCGTGACCCGGGGCCCCGGGTATTCGCCCTCGGCCAATAATGCAAAGTCCAGCAGGCGATGGGTGTAGTCGAAGGTCGGCCCCAGCAGTTGGCCGCCGGGCACATCCTTGAAGGTCGCGGACAAACGCCGACTGAGGAGCATCTGCGAGGTGTCGATCGGCAGGCTCGGACTGAAGCGCGGCAACGTGGTGCGGTAGGCCCGCAACAGGAAGATCGCTTCCACCAGGTCCCCCGCCGCCTGCTTGATCGCCAGTGCGGCCAGCTCTTCGTCGTACAGCGAGCCTTCGCTCATGACCCGGGCCACGGCCAGGGGCAGTTGCTGGCGGATCTGCTCGACACTCAGCTCAGTGACGGAGGTGTCGCCCCGGCGCTTTTTCGCCAGCAGACGGTGGGCATTGTCGATGGCCTGTTCGCCACCCTTGACGGCTACGTACATCAGGCAAGCTCCTCTGCGATATGGGCGACCCGGGTGCTGCGGGGTAAACCGATCAACTGCGGGCCGGCGGCAAACAACACATCCAGGCCACGGGGGAAAACCTCACGGCGTTGGCGTTCCAGCCAGAAGCCTGGAGGCAACGGCAGACTGACCCGACGTGTGCTCTCGATGCCCGGGCCGCGCCAGTTCAACTCGCGACCAGCCGCCAGAGCGGGCAGCTGGACCAGTAAGGTGCAGGACTGATCCGGGTAACGATCATTGCCGTGGTCGAAACCGCCCAGGTCCAGCAGATCCGCTTCGCCGAGCAAGGCGAACGCGGCCTCCTCCCGGTGGAGGGTCAACGGACAGCCGCAGTGGAACGCCAGGTTGGCGCGGATCAACGGCGTATCGAAGGCCGGCGCCAGCCACAACGGCGTATCCACATCCAGCAGCGCCAGGCACAGCGCATAGGTGGCGGGCGCCAGGCCTTCCAGGCTTGGCGCGGTGGCCAGGGACTGGACCAGACCAGGCTCGGCCAGCGCCTTGAGGGCGGCGCGAAAGCCGCGCTGGGCATCCAGTACCGGGTCGACAAACGCCGGTTGCAACAACTGTGGATTCATCAGTTTTCTCCTCGAACCAGGGTGAAGAACTCCACCTTGGTGGCAGCGGTGTCCGCCTCTTTTTCCGCGCGGCGGGCGGCCTGGGCATCAGCCAGGGGGGTGATCAAGTCGCTGAGCCACAGGCTCCCTTGCGCACCCTGCAAATGCGCGTCGGCCAAGGCCGCCAGCTCGGCGTGCACCTTGTCGCGACCGGCCAGATAGCTGTAACCGGTACGGCCATCCG
The DNA here is from genome assembly GCF_023242345.1 of Pseudomonas sp. MWU12-2037. Lineage (NCBI taxonomy): Bacteria > Pseudomonadati > Pseudomonadota > Gammaproteobacteria > Pseudomonadales > Pseudomonadaceae > Pseudomonas > Pseudomonas sp. MWU12-2037. The sequence goes on from NZ_JALLIZ010000018.1 coordinate 18,139, forward strand.
CCAGGCGCACCACGCAACGGGTCACGCTCATTTCGCCGACGTTGAACGGCGCGCCGTTGCCGCCCATACGGCCACGGACCAGGGTCATGCCGATCTCCGGGGCTCGGATCAACTGGTAATCAACGTCGCGCAAGGCGGCTTCATGGGGGAGCAATTCACTGCGTCGGGCACGGGCAAGCACACCGATCCAGTGCTGACGTTGGGACGGGTTCATCAACGGGTTCTCCATCAGGTGACGACCTGGTACTGAAAGCGATCCGAACGACTGGTGGACTGGGCCAGCTCCACCGGGAGGCCGTCGCGATCGCGGGAAAGGGTAAACACGGTCAGGGCCGGCAAATGCCGGGGCATCATCAACAGCGCGGCTTCGTCGCGGTTGGGCAGACGGGCACCGATCAAGCTCTGGGTCCGCGTCAAAGGCAGGTCCCGCTCACGCAGGTACTGGCGCAGGGAACCGCCGTTGTAGTCCGCCAGCAGCGGCGCATGGCTGGCGCAGTAGCGATGGCGGATCAGGCTGACGGGCTGGTGGTCGAGTTTGCGCAGGGTCTGCAATTCGATCATCGGCGCCATCTCGGCAATGCCCAGTTGTTGCGCTTCGTCGCGACTGGCGTAGCAGTAGCGGCGTTTGAGCAGTATCGCCTCCACCCCGACACCCTGGGCCGACAATGACTGGCTGTAAGAGGTCTCGGCGCCCATCGGGTAGATCAGCGGTCGCTCCAACACCTGGGTGCCCTTGCCCTGCAAGCGCAGCAGGCTGCCTTCGAACACCAGCTCATCGATGGCCCGGCGCAGGGTGTGGCGGTTGACACCGAAGCGTTCGGCCAATTGCACTTCGCCCGGCAGGAAGTCGCCGGCCTGATAACTGCTCAGTTCGCGGCGCAGGATATCGGCCAGTTCGCGGTACACCGGCTCATCTTGTCTAGACAACTGCATCGTTAAAAAAAGCGCCCAGGGGCACCCCTCCGAAATCAGATGAACTGCTTGCGCAGGCGTTGGGAAAAGACATCGATCAGGCTGACGACGACGATGATCACCAGCAGCACCGCGCAGGTCTGGACGAACATGAAGGCACGGATGTTTTCCCAGAGGATCACTCCGATCCCGCCCGCCCCGACCATCCCCACCACCGTCGCCGAGCGCACGTTGGCTTCGAAGCGGTAAAGCGCGTAGGAGACCCACAGCGGCATCACTTGCGGGATCACGCCGTAGATCACTTCCTGCAAGGCGCTGGCACCGGTGGCGCGAACGCCCTCCACCGGGCCCGGATCGATGGCTTCGACCGCTTCGGCGAACAGCTTGGCGAGTACGCCGGTGGTGCTGATCCACAGGGCCAGGACCCCGGCAAACGGACCCAGGCCGACCGCCACCACGAACAACATGGCGAAGACCATTTCGTTGATCGAACGGAACGCATCCATCACCCGGCGCAGCGGCTGGTGGACCCACCACGGCGTGATGTTGTCGGCGCAGAGAATCCCCAGCGGCACCGAACAGACAATCGCCAGCACCGTGCCCCAGAGGGCGATCTGCACGGTGACGATCATCTCCTTGAGGTAGGAGCGCCAGTCATGGAAATCCGGCGGGAAAAAGTCGGCGGCGAAAGTCGCCATGTTTCCCGAATCGCGGTACAGCGCCAGCGGGTTCATCTCGGCGCCGCGCCAGGCCCAGGCCAGCAGGACCAGGAACAAGCCCCAACCGACGTATTGCGGCCAGGTGTGCTTGCCGACAGCTTCAGCGTGCAGCGTGGTCATGATCGACTCTCATCAAGGCAGCTCAGAAAAGGCGCGGCGTGCTAGCGCCGCGCCGAGGATCAACCGGCGTTGGCCGCAGTCTTCTTGTCCAGCTCGGTGAGGCGCTGTTGCAACTTGGCCAGGTCGGCGTCGATAGCCGCGAGTTTCCTGGCCTTGTCGGCCGCCTCCAGGTGGTCGTCGGCGCTGACGATGGTGCGTTGCTTGAACAGTTCCAGTTGGCGGATCGGCAGCAATTGGTCATCGCTGGACACAAGGAACTTGCCCAGTTGCATGCCCTTGAGCACCGCCTTCTCTTCATCGGTGTTGCCGTAGCCGAGGATAAAGTCGCGAATCCTGGCCTTCTCGCTGTCGCTCAGGTTCTTGCTCCAGACCATCGGGTCGGCGGGAATCAGCGGCGACTTCCAGATCACCTTGAGCATGGCGGCCTTGTCCGGTTGGGTGACTTCCAGGCGTTCCCAGCTTTCAGTGTTGAAGGTGGCGACATCCAACTGCCCCTTGGCCACGCTCAAGGCATTGACCTCATGGCTGGAGTTGAGCGTGCGCTTGAAGGCGGTGGCCGCGTCGACATGGTTCTTGGCGAACACGTAGTAGCCCGGCACCAGGTAGCCCGAGGTGGAGTTCGGATCACCGTTGCCGAAAGTCAGGTTCTTGGCGTTCTTGAGCATGTCCTCCACGGAATTGATCGGGCTGTTCTTGTTCACGATCAGCACGCTCCAGTAACCGGCCGCGCCGTTGGCGGCGGAGGTCTGGGCGAAGATTTCGCCGTTGGAACGGTCCACCGCTTCCATGGCCGCCTTGTTGCCCAGCCAGGCCACGTCGACCTTGTTGAAGCGCATGCCCTGGATCAGGCCGGCATAGTCGGAGGCAAAGGTGGCGTTGATGGTCAGGCCGGTATTCTTGTGCATGTCATCCAGGAACGGCTGCCAGATGCTCCGCAAGTTCTGCGAAGACTCGGTGGACATGATGCCGAAGTTGATGATCTTGTCGGCGGCCTGGGCGTGACCCATGACACCGGCGGCCAACAAGACGGCGGACAGACACACGTGACGGATACGGTTCAACATTGAAGGATTCCTGTGGGTGGAATACTGCCGGGGGAACAAGGGTATTCAGAGGCTCGCCAACACCAGTCGGGGCGTGACTTCGGGGCGGCGGCTCTGCTCGGAAAACATCAGGCTGGTGTCGAGGTCGGCACCGTACAAATCGTTGAGGAACTGGCTGCTGAGATCGCTGCCGCGCCCGTCGTAATGAATCCGCCCGCCTTTCAATGCCACCGCCCGGGGGCAATAACGCATGGCGTAATCGACTTGATGCAGGGTGACCACCACGGTCTTGCCGTCGCGGCGGTTGATATCGGCAAGGATTTCCATGACCTTGCGCGCCGACTCAGGATCGAGGGAGGCGATGGGTTCGTCGGCCAGAATCACCTCGGCGCGCTGGGTCAGGGCCCGGGCAATCGCTACACGCTGCTGCTGGCCACCGGACAAGGTCGAGGCGCGCTGCGCCGCGAGATCGGCGAGACCAACACGGGCCAGGGACTCCATGGCGAACTGCTTTTCCTCGGCATTGAACAATCCGAGGCTACCGCGCCAGCGTGGCATGCGGCCCAGGCAACCGAGCAGCACGTTGTCGAGCACGCTGAGGCGATTGACCAGGTTGAACTGCTGGAAGATATAGCCGATATCGGCCCGTAGACGCCGTACCTTGCCATTCAAGCGTCCGGAGACCTGCACATCGCGACCAAGCACCTTGACGCTGCCGCCGTTGCTTTTGTCGCAACAGGCCAGGCCCGTGAGGTGACGCAACAAGGTGGACTTGCCGGAGCCGGAAGCACCGATCAGCGCAACCATCTCACCGACCGCGATGGAGAGATCGAGATCGACCAAGGCGCTCTTTCGCGCAAAGGTCTTGTTCAGATGTTCGACACGGATCGCTGGATGCATGGGCCGCTCTATCAGGTTGAGCAGCCGTCCCTGGCCACGTTTGAGTTCAAACGACTCTAGGCAGGCGGGGTGTCAGGTAGATGACCTGAACAAAACATGGGAATAAACGTTTGATGAAGGTTTGATGAAAGGTTGAGCGGGGACGCCCGAAGAGCACACGCCAGCTTTAGACGAACGGCCAAGCCGAATGCCCGCAGCTCCTTGCACTTGGGCAAACGCGATCTATTGTCTCCCAATATCACTCAAGAAAAACTGAGCCCCCTATTCTGGTCGGCAGTACCGTCCAGTGACAACGACACCTCGGAGTCCGAGTCGATGGAAGAAACCCTCATTCTGGTGGATGAGGATGATTGCGAAACCGGCAGTGCGTACAAACTGTTCATCCATCAACAGGGCCTGCGCCATCGGGCTTTCTCGATCTTCATTTTCGACGAGCAAGGCCGCTTGCTGCTGCAGCAGCGCGCCCTCGGCAAATACCATTCGCAAGGCCTATGGACGAATAGTTGCTGCGGCCATCCACGCCTGGGTGAACAGACCCTCGCCGCCGCGCAACGGCGTTTACTCGAAGAAATGGGCTTGACCTGCCCCCTGAAGAACGTTGCCTCCCTGCTCTATCGGGAGCAGGTTTCGAACGACCTGATCGAGCATGAATTCGATCACCTGTTCGTCGGTACCAGCGACACCCCACCCGTCGCCAATCCCGATGAAGCCCTGGCCTGGGCCTGGTTGCCGCTGTCCGACATTCCGCAGCGCATTGCCGCCGAGCCGGAAAAGTACACGGTCTGGTTTCAAAAGATCTTCGACACCTACACCCTCGCGGGTCTGCGCGCCTGGCAAAAAATCGCTCTCGCGGCATCCTCGACCGGCCACGCCAGGGCCACGCAGTTGTCAGGCCTGCCACCAACGCGGCAATAGCTGCCGGACCTTGGCCTCGGCAAAACGATCGTCGATCAGCATCACCACGCCGCGATCCTGCTCGCTGCGAATCACCCGGCCCGCCGCCTGCACGACTTTCTGCACGCCCGGGTACAGGTAGGTGTAGTCATACCCCGCGCCGAACAGTACAGCCATGCGTTGCTTGATCTGTTCGTTGACCGGGTTCAGTTGCGGCAACCCCAGGGTCGCGATAAACGCGCCGATCAGTCGCTGGCCGGGCAAGTCGATGCCCTCGCCAAAGGCTCCGCCGAGGACCGCGAAGCCAATGCCCTGGCTGTGCTCGGTGAACTGCTCGAGAAAGGCCTGGCGCTGGCTTTCCTCCATGCGTCGCGATTGCAGCCAGAGCGGGATCTGTGGATGAGTCTCGGCCAACAGCCGCGCCACCTGCTGCAGATAGTCGAAGCTGCTGAAGAACGCCAGGTAGTTGCCGGGACGCTCGGCGAACTGCTCGGCCAGCAGCTCGACGATGGGTGCCAACGAGGCCTGGCGATGGACGTAGCGGGTGGAAATCTGGCTGACGATCCGCAGGTCCAGCTGCTCGCGTTTGAAGGGCGACTCGACATCGATCCACGCGGTGTCCGCCGGCAGGCCCAGCAGGTCGGTGTAGTAGCGCCGGGGACTCAGGGTCGCGGAAAACAGCACGCTGCTGCGGGACGCCGTCAGTCGTGGACGGAGGAAGCCGGCCGGCACCACATTGCGCAGGCACAATTGCGAACTGCGGCGCTGGCCGTTCTCGCGCAGGCTGATGTCGAACAGGTAATGCTCGTCGAACAGCTCCCCTACCCGTGAGAACTGCAGCAGCTCGAAATAGAAGCCCTGGAGTTCGCCATCGACACCTTGCGGGTGTTCATTGAGGTAGTCGCCGATGGCCGACACGCACAAGCCAATGGCGTTCAGCAACTTGGCGGGCGCCTGCCCATAGGCCTGATAGGGGCCGGCCTGCTCCTTGTGCAAGGCATTCCACTCGCGGTTCAAACGCTGGAACGACTTTTTCAAAGCGTCGGGGATGTTGCGCCGGACACTGCTCAGCACCTGCTGGTCGAGGCTCGCGCTGTACATCTGCCGTCCCCGCTCCACCAGGTTGTGGGCTTCATCCACCAGCGTCGCCACCCGCCACTGGTTGGCCTGGGCCAGACCGAACAGCAGCGCGCTGAAGTCGAAGTAGTAGTTGTAGTCGGCGACCACCCAATCACTCCAGCGGGCCATTTCCTGGCTCAGGTAATAGGGGCAGATATCATGGGCCAGGGCGACGCTTCGCAGCGCCTGCTGGTTGAGCAAGGGCACGCCGACCGCGGCCTGTCTCGCTGCGGGAAGGCGGTCGTAAAAGCCTCGGGCCAAGGGGCAGGACTCGCCGTGACAGGCCTTGTCCAGGTGTTCGCAGGCCTTGTCCCGGGCCACCAGCTCCAGCACCCGCAGCGGCAACTCGGGTGAGCGCCCATAGAGGACCTGCGCCGCATCCAGGGCCAACTGACGACCCGGGGTCTTGGCCGTCAGGAAAAACACCTTGTCCAGTTGCTGCGGCGCCAGGGCCTTGAGCATCGGGAACAGCGTGCCGAGGGTCTTGCCGATCCCGGTCGACGCCTGGGCCATCAGGCAGCGACCGGTGCTGACGGCCTTGTACACCGTCTCGGCCAGGGTTCGTTGGCCGGGGCGAAAAGCGTCGTGGGGAAAGGCCAGGTCCCGGGCTGCCTGATCGCGGGCCTGGCGATGGCCGGCCTCCTGCTCGGCCCAGTGCAGGAAACGTTCGCACTGCCGCACGAAGAACGCCTCAAGCTGCGCGGCGCTCCAGGTCTCCCGCAGCACGGTTTCCTTTTCGCTGACGATATCGAAGTAGACCAATGCCAGGTTCATTTCCGGCAGTTGCAACTGCCGGCAGAGCAGCCAGGCGTAGATCCGAGCCTGGGCCCAGTGCAGTTGGCGATGATTGGCCGGCTGGGCGGCAAGGTCGCCGCGATAGGTCTTGATTTCCTCCAGCAGGTTTTGCCCCGGGTCATAGCCATCCGCCCGGCCCTGGACCTTGAGGTGACGGTAATGCCCTTCCACCGCCAGTTCCGCCTGGTAACCCTCGGCCCGCCGCGAAGCCACGGTGCGATGGCCGAGCATGCCCTCCTGGGCCGTCGGCGACGGCGTGAAGCGCAGGTCCAGGTCGCCGACCTTGGCGGTGAACTCGCACAAGGCGCGCACGGCAACGCGGTAGGTCAAGGTTCCTCCACTGTCCATTGCACATAGCAGACGGCAATCGGCATCTGGTGCTGGCGGCAGAACTCCAGCCAACGCAGCTGGTTGTCCTGCAAGCGGTCACCCGGGCCTTTGACTTCGATCATCCGGTAGCGCTTATCCGCCGGCCAGAACTGGATCAGGTCGGGCATGCCGGCGCGGTTGGCGCGGATATCCAGCAGCAGGCGCTCGAACCAGTGTTGCAGATGTTCGGCGGGCAGGCAGTCGAGGGCCTGCTCCAACAGCTCCGGGGTGAGGATATTCCAGAACACAAAGGGCGATTGCAGGCCCCATTTGGCGTTGAAGGTAGCGCGGATGCTGTCCCGGTAGCGACCGTCCTCCAGTTGTCCCAGGCACTCGGCGAACAGCTCGGCACGACGGGCGTGGAAGTCTTCGTCATGGAGGTCCGCCGGACCGCTCTGGAACGGGTGGAAAAAAGCCCCCGGCAGCGGCGCGAAGATCGCCGGCCAGCACAACAGGCCGAACAGCGAATTGACCAGGGTGTTTTCCACGTAGTGCACCGGGGCCTGCGGTTCGTGCAGGTGCCGGGCGACGCCTTCCTCGACGGACAGGGCCGGGTCATTGACCAGTACCAGGTCCAGCCGGGTAATCGCCACCGGCGCTATCGGGGCAATCGCCGGCAGGCCGAGCTTGCGCCGCAGCCGTGGCAGGATACGCAGCAGATGCTGTTGCTCTTCGGCGCTGCGGGGCGCGTCCTGTGCCTGCGACGCCAGGTCCATGGCCGACTGGAACTCGCCCAGGCGTTCGAGCACGCGGATCCGCCGCAAACGTGCCGGCGGGTGGCTGCAGCCGCTATAGATCGCCAGTGCGCCGGGCCAGTCCTGCAAGCGCTCGCTCTGCTGCCCGAGCTGGAACAGCAGTTTGCCCCGACGCCGTTCCAGCCAGGGGTTGTCGGTGTCCAACCGGTTGACGTGCTGGTGTATCAGGCCTGGCTCCTCGCCAGCCTCCAGGGCCTCGCGGGCTGCATGCAGATGCAGGTAGCCATCGAGGTCGGCGCGGCTGCGCAGGCCGCGGGACGACGCTTGGAGTTCGACCTTTTCATAGGTAAAGATGCCCAGGTCCGCCAGCACGAATTCGGACCAGTCCTGGTACAGATTGCCAAAAAACATCAGCCGCAGGCGGTCGCACAAAGGCATTACCCGCAAGCTGTAAAGCGGCTCGGGAATGCTCGGGCACCATTGGGCAAATGGCCGGTTCTCGTCGAAGCGCAGGGCCAGTTGCCCATAAAGCTCCGGTTTGTTGGCTCTGGGCTGGGTGATATCGGCCTTGAAACTGCTCAGCACCTCGGCCTTTTGCAGGACCGCGAACAACTGCTCCAGGCTCAGCGGCGCGTCATCACGTACCCAGCCCAGGGCCAGCAACGGCAGCGCCGCCTGCTCGGGGTCGCCGATTTCGGCATAGTTCAGCTTGCCGGCGCGAAAGTGCTCGCCCTTGCGCATCACCATTCTTACCAGCAAGGCCCGGGAGGCCTTGGGCAAGCCGGCAAAATCGCGGATAAAGGCCTGCTCCCGAGCGTCCAGCAGGTCGGCATAACGCGCGGCCAGCCAGTCGAGCACTTGCTGGAAGTTGTTCAGGTAGTAGAACGGATCGTCGAGGGGCTGGGTTGTCACAGGCGGGAAGGACCACGGTTATCGAATGCTGGTTATGCATACAGATAACAGGCCCTCCCGCCCCTGGCAAATACAAACGGACAAAGGGCGCCTCAGTCGAGCTGTTCCAGGCGCAAGGCATCGGCCAGCACGCCCAGGGCCTGGTCCAGATGACGGTGGGCATTGGCGGTGCTGCACAGACGCAGGTGCTGCTGATGCAAGCCATGCAGGCTGAAGAGTTCGCCGGGGGCGATGACGATCTTCTGCTCCAGCAGTCGCTCGAACACCTTGCGCATGTCCACTGGCCGGGTCGCCTGCGCCCATACCGTCGCGCCCCCCTCTGGCGGCACGAACGCCAGGCTGTCGGCCAGACGTTCGCGTAGCAGACCGCCCATATGCGCCATGCGCTCCTGCAACAAACGGCGCAAGGTCGCCAGGTGCTGATCAATCCGACCGCTGCTGTAGAGCCGGGCAATCGCCTTCTGCCGGGTCGGCGACATGCGGAACGAACGCAACAGGAAATGCCGCTGCAACTCCGCCCCCAGGTGCCGGGACAGCAGGTAGCCGAAAGGCGCCTCGGCACCCATGATCCGCTCGAAGCTGGCGAACACCAGCAGGCGATCCGGGTCCACCAGGTCGCGCATCCGCGGTCCGCCAGGCTCGAAGGCGAACTCGCCATGGCTGTCGTTTTCCAGTAACCAGACGCCGAAATGCTCCAGCAACCGTGCCAGGTGCTCGCGCTGTACCAGGGGCATCAGGCTGCCACGGGGCACACTGAGCCCGGAAGACATCAGCAACAGCTTGACCGGCTGGGTCTGCAGCAAGTGCTCCAGGGCCATCAGGTCAAAGCCACCGTCGTCCAGTAGCGGCAACTCGACGATATTGACTCCGCCGGCCTGCAACAGCCGCAGAATCACCCAATCGCAGGGCGACTCCACCAGCACCGTGGCCTGTTTCAGGCTCATAGCGGCCATCAGGGTTTCCAGCACGCTGCGCAGGTCCGCGCCGATATAGACATCGTCGGCATGCCAGTAACGCTGGGCCGAGGTGGTGTAGCGCACGGCCAGGGCGGTGCGCAGCTCCAACTCGCCAAACGGCTGGAACTGTGGCGCCTGTTGGCGCGGGTACTGGCGCACCAGCTCGCGTTCGAGCAACAGCAACGGATTGTCCAGCGACAACAGCAGCGCCGGCTCATCGCTGCTCAGCACCAGGGTACCGGGCCGCCGCGAATGCACATACAGGCGCTCCAGCACATCGGCGCTGCCACTGACAAACGACGCCCCGGAGACCGGTAGCGCGTAGTAACCCGACTTGGCGAGCGAGTACACCCGCCCCTCCTTTTCCAGCAGGGAATAGGCGTACTGGATGGTCGAAATCGAAACATTCAGGCGCTCGGCCAACTGACGCAGGGACGGCAACTTGACCCGGGCATCGGTCTCGACTTCGCTGATCAGGCTGACCAGATAACGGTAGACCGCCTGGTAGGCGAAGTCCGAGTGTTTACGCCCCTTGTCAGGTAAGGGTTGAGTCATGTCCTGGGGTACGGACGAATCCGCACCCGGCTTGGGAGTGTCTGAAACTATCAATACCAATCCTTTTTAACGTCCCGACAAGACTTCTTTGAATACTTCACCGTTGTCGGGATTGACGATGTCGATGCGGTACTTGTCCGGGTCGCTGGCGCGAACCCGGGCAATCAGCGAACTGACGCCGGAAAAGTCCACCTGGGCCTTGGTGTAGAGATCACCAAGCAAGGTCGGGGTCAGGCCGCTGACTTCGCTCAGCCATTGCCAGATCTGCTCGGGCCCCCCCTGCCCCGACAGCGCCTTGTGCAAGTCCGGCAGCGCCACCAGCATGCCGGGGTGGCAACTGCGCAGGAACAGCTCGAGCCCATGGCCACGGTTGACGAAGGGCGCGAACAACAAACAGGTCAGTTGCACTTCGCTCAGGCCAAAGGCCTCTTGCGCGTAGGCACTGGCCAGCGCCCGTCGATCGAGGATCTTCTCGTCGCTGTCATAGGCCCCCATGGCCTGCTCCACCAACCGCGCCGGCATGCGCTTGCGGCGCATCATGGCGGCGGCCAGTTGCAGGTACTCGCCGATGCCACCCTCGTAGCTCAAACCCCGCACGTACTGCGCCTGCAAACCGCGCATATGGGCCATCAGCAAGGGATTGGCGCAATCGGATTCGCTGAAGTGGAACGCCAGGTCATCGAACTGGAAACCGAGAAACTCGGTCAGCAACGGCCAGCGCTCCTCAAGGTCGCGACCGACCAGGTCATAGACGCTGACCAGCATCGGCGCCGAGGCCCGACTGGAACGACTGATGGCCGGGCCTTCGGGCTCCACCAGGGCCTCGCCATACAGCTCGCGGTAATAATCCAGGCCGAGGTCGTGACAGGTTTTGACCGCCTCGTCGAACTCCAGCGCCCGCCCTCCGGCCCAGGTTCGCTCCGGCTTCTCGGTCGCCCGCAGCAACCAGGTCATGTACTGCTTCTGCTCCCGGGGCGACTCGCCGCTGACCAGGGCATCGACGCCTTTGTCCCAAGCACTGGAGCGCTCGTAGAAATCGGCCATGGACAGATAACAGCCATTGCAGAAGGTCGCGCGCCCGTCACCCGCGGTCAGGTGGCCGCTCATCAGCAGATTGCGACGGTTGATATCGCGATTGAGTTCCGACATCGGCAGGCGATGATTGAACGGCCGGACATGTTTGTTATCCACCATCAACAACTCGACCCGGGGGTCGTCATAGACAAACAAGGCACTGTAACTGCGGTGGATATTGTGCATGACCGTAGCCGTCACACCGGCATGGCGCAACGTGGCGACCCGCAGGTTGAAGGTGGCCGGCGAACGTCCGGCAATACTCAACTGCGCCGCCCGCAAGAACGCCAGCGTATAACTGCTGTCCTTGCCGCCGCCGTGGGCCACCATGACCTTGAATTCGCCAATACGCTCAATACCGCCCGCCGCTACGATCAGACGTTGAATCAACAACTGCAGTGCAATACGTTCAGCGCGCGTAAAGTAACTCATCAGACGCTGCAACACCTGCTGATAAACATAATTCATTGCCTGCTCATGAATGGAGCTCATAGCCTTTATACACCTGGTTTGAGTTCAGTGTCGGGCAAACAGCGCTCGCATTACCGGCAGCGGCCGGATCAGACGGAAGATTGCCTGCCCCATATAATCCTGAATGCGGACAAGCAACACCCGAAGTATTGCACAGGCCTGAAACACCCACGGCAAGAGCTTTCGAGCATGACCGACGTCACGGATTGCCAGTTAGCGCTGGGAGTCTGCGTGCCAATAAAAATATCTTAGGAATATTCTTACAATGACCTACAACTATTAACTACCCGCAAGAATTTAACGACATAAGGAAACCATCTTCGCCCGAGACCCTGAAGACGAGACATCCCACACGTTGCATTCAAAAGAGTTCGACCTGAAACTTCGAAAAACAACGAGACTCCGATACGGCGGCTGGTAGTGAACCATAACTCATTCCTTGAGCTGTAAGTGACGCTTCAATTATCAGCACTTAACCGGCGATTAACAGATACAGAATCCGGCAAAAAACCGGTTCAGTTGATGGTATTTTTCGGCGCGAGTAAACGCCTGGAAAGTTGTTAGAAAATATTTCAAGGCATTAATAAAAAACCCCGTATCGCAGAACGATACGGGGTTATGTCAAACCGCTTCAGTCAGCTCAACTGGGCTCAACTTGCAGCGCGACCCGACCGCGGCACGGGCAACCATCCATGAAACGGTGCGCCTCGACAAACTCGTCGAACGGGAAAGTCCGGATTTCCAGCGGCGGCAACACCCGGTCGGCCGTCAACTGGTTGATATCGCGCAAGGCCCTTTGCAGCGCCGCCTGATCCTGGACGATGCCCAGTTCCGGCTTGCCGGTGAAGTTGCCGATGCAGTGGACGAAGAACTGGATGTTCTTCTGGAACGCCGCACACGCCGGGAACGGGGTCTGGTTGCCGCCCTGCAGGCCGTAGAGCACCAGGCTGCCACGGGGCGCCAGGACATCGCCGAGCATCGACATCTGTGGGCCACCAAGGCCGTCGAAGACCATGTCGACGCCACGTCCATCGGTGTATTTGTTGACCTGCATCAGCAGGTCCTGCTCTTCGGTGACAATCACCTTGTCGGCACCCAAGGACAACAGGTACTCGCGCTCTTCCGGGATCTTGGTCGCGGCAATCACCTTGGCGCCCAGGGCCTTGCCCAGTTGCACGAAGGACGGCCCGGCACAGTGGCTGGCATCGGTGACCAGGGCGAACTGCCCCGGCTTGACCCGCGCCAGGTCCACATAAGCGAAATAGGCGATCAATAGCGGCGTGTAGTGCACGCTGGCCTGGACCGGGGTCAACACATCCGGGTAACGGGTCAAGGCCGAGCGTGGCAGGACGATCTGCTCGCCATAGACCGGGTAATCGTTGGGGCTCTGGGCCGGGAAGCTGGCGACCTTGTCGCCGACGGCCAGGTCATCGACGCCATCGCCGATGGCGGTGACCACACCGGCCATCTCATGACCGATACCGGCCGGCAGGCGGGCCTGGGACGACGCCAGGTTCTGCCGCCAGAGAACGTCATACCAACTGATGCCAATGGCCTCGACACGCACCTGCACTTCGCCCGGCGCAGGCAGGGTGGCCGTATGCTCTTCGCATTTGAGCACCTCGGCCGGGCCAAACTTGTGAAAACGGATCGTGCGGGACATCGCAAACCTCGTCAAATGAACCTCTAATGCCACGAACTCTATCCGGGCTTTTCGTGCAAGACCATCAGTGGCTATTAATAGTCGACATGCCTGTCATTGATTGGCGACCATTGTACACAGTTCAAATTTCCGTGCGAATCAACCACTTTTGCCCGTAAGATTGACCTTCCCCGCCAGTGAATATCCTGTGAAGCGAGCCCGATGAACCGTAACGACTTGCGTCGCGTCGATCTGAACCTGCTGATCGTATTCGAAACCCTGATGCACGAGCGGAGCGTGACCCGGGCCGCCGAAAAGCTGTTCCTCGGCCAGCCGGCCATCAGCGCGGCGTTGTCGCGCCTGCGCAGCCTGTTCGATGACCCGCTGTTCGTGCGCACCGGCCGCAGCATGGAGCCGTCGGCCCGTGCCGTGGAGATCTTCGCCCTGCTCTCCCCGGCCCTGGACTCGATTTCCACCGCGGTCAGCCGCGCCTCGGAGTTCGACCCGGCCACCAGCACCTCGGTGTTTCGCATCGGCCTGTCCGATGACGTCGAGTTCGCCTTGCTGCCGCAGTTGCTCAAGCGCCTGCGCGCCGAGGCGCCCGGCATCGTCCTGGTGATCCGCCGCGTCAACTATCTGCTGATTCCGGCCAAGCTGGGCTCCGGCGAGATTTCCATCGGCGTGTGCTACACCACCGACCTGCCGGCCAACGCCAAGCGCAAGGTGCTACGCCGCAGTTCGCCGAAATTGCTGCGGGCCGACACCATGCCCGGCCCGATGTCGCTGGATGACTTCTGCGCGCGGCCCCATGCCCTGGTGTCGTTCGCCGGCGACTTGAGTGGTTTTATCGATACCGAGCTGGAAAAACTCGGGCGCAAGCGCCATGTGGTGCTCGCGGTGCCGCAGTTCAACGGCCTGAGCACCCTGATCTCCGGCACCGACATCATTGCCACCGTGCCGGACTACACCGCCGATGCGCTGACGGCAGCCGGTGGCGTGCGGGCCGAGAACCCGCCGCTGGACACCCAGACCTTCGAACTGCACATGGCCTGGCGCGGTTCCCAGGACAACGACCCGGGCGAACGCTGGCTGCGCTCGCGGATCCAGATGTTCTGCGGGGACCCGGACAGCCTCTGACGATTGCCCGGATCCCCCGACAACGGGCCGAAGCGCCAATCCAGCACCCTGTCCATCCATCAGGTCATGTTGCCTACAAATGGCAACGCCAGATACAGCTTGATCACAATGGCATTGGCGATATCGATAAAAAACGCCCCCACCATGGGGACCACCAGAAACGCGATCCGCGACGGGCCGTAACGCTGGGTTACCGCCTGCATGTTGGCAATCGCCGTGGGCGTTGCGCCCAGGCCAAAACCGCAATGCCCGGCGGCCATGGCCACGGCATCGTAGCTGCGGCCCATCGCCCGGAAGGTGACGAAGATCGCGAACAGCGCCATCAGCACTGCCTGGGCCGTCAGCAGGATAAAGATCGGCAAGGCCAGCGCCGCCAGATCCCACAGTTTCAGCGACATCAGCGCAATGGCCAGGAACAGCGACAGGCTGACATTGCCCAGCACCGATACCTCTCGTTCGAACACCTCGTGCCAACCCAGCACCGACAGGCTATTGCGTAGCAGCACGCCGACAAACAGCACACAGACGAAGGTCGGCAGCTCAAGGGCCGTGCCCTTGATCAGCTCGCTCAGGAAGGTACCGGCCAACAGGCTGATGGCAATCAACGCCAATGTCTCGATAAACGAACCCGGTGTGATCATCCGCTCGCGATTGGGCTGCTCGAAGCCCTTCGGCATGCTCGGTACTTCACCGATCAGTTCCTGGGTCTTTACACGCTTCAGCAGAAACCTGGCCACCGGCCCGCCGATCAGGCCTCCCAGCACCAGGCCGAAAGTCGCCGAGGCCATGGCCAGCTCTGAAGCCGACGCCACGCGATACTGCTCGGTGAACACCGAGCTCCACGCGGCGCCGGTACCGTGACCGCCCGATAAGGTGATGGAACCGGCCAGCAACCCCATCAGCGGATCCAGGCCCAATGCGGCGGCCAGTGACACGCCGAGGGCGTTTTGCACCACCAGCAAGCCCACGACCACCAGCAGGAAAACACCCAGTACCCGTCCGCCTTTCTTCAGGCTGCTGAAGTCGGCGCTCAAGCCAATTGTAGCGAAGAAGGCCAGCATCAACGGGACTTGCAGAGAGGTGTCGAAGCTCACTTTAAAATCGGCGAATACCCGCAGGAGCAACAGCACCAGAGCCACCACCAGGCCGCCGGCAACGGGCTCGGGAATGTTGTAGGTGCGCAGGAAACCAACGCGGCGACAGAGTCCGCGACCAAGCAGCAGCACCAGCGAAGCGGCTACCAGTGTGCCGTAGAAGTCGAGTTGAACCATATGGATAATCCTCGGTAATTATTTTTGTCTGACCCTGTTCTGGACAAAGTCGAGCCGCCCCGACAACCCGAATGTCGAGGTTTGAATAGGCGTGTTCGTGTCGTTGATTAACGGAGTCGATAATCAAAGGAGGCGAATGAATGGGTGTCCGAAACGTGGTCCCTGTCTGAAATTGCGATCCTGCAAAGGCTCACGGTATGTTTACCGATCATGTAGGACAACGCCCTGCTAACGTACCGACCCGTCGGTCGGACTTGCCATTTTACTGAACCTTTTTGCAGGCGATGTAGGCATTATTCCCATCAATGACCGGATAATTCTGAATATCCAGATCGATCGCCGTGTAACTGTCCTCCGTTGCAAGGGCCTTTCAAGGCGGTAGCGACATTCCCGACATTACCCTGCGCGGCAGCGCCCCGCGGGATGACGCCAGAGGGGCTTTTGCATTCCCAGCAACAGTGATTTGTCATTTCCGGAATAGATAGCCACCTAACGGAAAGCGCATGCTAGAGGGCTCGAGTCGGATTGATATCATTCCGAATGATAGTTACCTTCGCTTCATTCGATTCGTGCGCAACCACCCCGCCACAGCATGATCCGCCCATCTCAATAGATTGGCGGACTCCCCCCATGGAACAGTCACTTAAACTTTTGCGCTTCCCTCTGGCTGCCCTGGCGGTCGTGGTGATGAGCGCCTGCGGTAAAGCGCCCGTGGCGGCAGGTGGCGCGATGCCGGCAGCCAAGGTCAGCGTGGCCAAGGTCATCGAGCAGCCCGTCAATGAATGGGACGAGTTCACCGGTCGCCTCGAAGCCCCGGAAACCGTCGAGATCCGTCCGCGCGTCTCTGGGCAGATCGACTCGGTCGCCTTCACCGAAGGCGCCCTGGTGAAGAAAGGCGATCTGCTGTTCCAGATCGACCCACGTCCTTACCAGGCTGAGGTCCATCGCCTCGAAGCCCAATTGCAACAAGCCCGCGCCAGCGCCAGCCGCAGCGCCAACGAGGCCGAGCGCGGCAAGCGCCTGCTGACCAGCAACGCGATTTCCGCCGAACTGGCCGACACCCGCAGCAGCTCCGCCCAGGAATCCAAGGCCGCGGTCGACGCCACCCAGGCGCAGTTGGACCTGGCGAAACTGAACCTGAGTTTCACCCGCGTCACCGCCCCGATCAGCGGCCGCGTCAGCCGTGCCGAAATCACCGCCGGCAACATTGTCACCGCCGATGTCACCCCGCTGACCAGCGTGGTTTCCACCGACAAGGTCTACGCCTACTTCGACGCCGACGAGCGGGTCTACCTCAAGTACACCCAACTCGCGCGCCAGGGCAAACGTGGCCAGACCACCCCGGTCTACCTCGGCCTGTCCAACGAAACCGGCAACCCGCACCAGGGCGTGATGAACTTCGTCGACAACCAGGTCAACCCCAAGACCGGCACCATTCGCGGTCGCGCGGTGTTCGACAACGCCGACGGCGCCTTCACCCCGGGCCTGTATGCACGCCTGAAGCTGGTCGGCAGCGGCACCTACGCCGCCGTGCTGATCAACGACGAAGCCGTGGGTACCGACCTTGGCAAGAAGTTCGTGCTGGTCATGGACGCCGACAAGAAGACCGTTTACCGCTCGGTCGAGCTGGGTCCGAAAATCGAAGGGTTGCGCATCGTGCGCAATGGCCTGAGCAAGGACGACACCATCATCGTCAAGGGCCTGCAACGCGTTCGCCCTGGCTCGCCCGTGGATCCGGAAGTGATCCCGATGGCGTCCAAGGAAACCCTCGCGGCCCTGGCCCTACAAAAACAAGCCCTGGAAGCCAGCAACCTGCCCCAGGTCACGCCCGCCAAGAGCGCACCGGCACCGGCTACCAAGCTGGCCGTAGCGACTCCACGCGGTTAAGGGATACACACGATGAATTTTTCCCAGTTCTTCATATCAAGACCGATCTTCGCGGCGGTGCTTTCGCTGCTGATCCTGATCGCGGGCGCCATCTCGCTGTTCCAGTTGCCTATCAGTGAATACCCGGGAGTGGTACCGCCGACCGTGGTCGTGCGTGCCAACTTCCCTGGCGCCAACCCCAAGGTCATTGGTGAAACCGTGGCCGCGCCGCTGGAACAGGCGATCACCGGCGTCGAGAACATGCTCTACATGTCCTCGCAATCCACCGCCGACGGCAAGCTGACCCTGACCATCACCTTCGCCCTGGGTACCGACCTGGACAACGCGCAGGTGCAGGTGCAGAACCGTGTGACCCGTACCGAGCCGAAACTTCCGGTGGAAGTGACGCGGATCGGTATCACTGTCGACAAGGCCTCGCCCGACCTGACCATGGTTGTGCACTTGACCTCGCCGGACAAACGCTACGACATGCTCTACCTGTCCAACTACGCCTTGCTCAATATCAAGGACGAGTTGGCGCGCCTCGGCGGCGTGGGTGACGTGCAACTGTTCGGCATGGGCGACTATTCCCTGAGGGTCTGGCTCGACCCGAACAAGACCGCTTCGCGCAACCTGACCGCCACCGATGTGGTCAACGCCATTCGCGAGCAGAACCGCCAGGTCGCGGCCGGCCAATTGGGTGCGCCCCCCGCCCCCAACGCCACCAGCTTCCAGCTGTCGGTCAATGCCCAGGGGCGCCTGGTCTCCGAGGAAGAATTCGAGAACATCGTGATTCGAGCCGGCGACGACGGCGAGATCACCCGCCTGAAAGATATCGCCCGGGTCGAGCTCGGCTCCAGCCAGTACGCGCTGCGCTCGTTGCTGGACAACCAGCCGGCGGTGGCGATCCCGATCTTCCAGCGTCCGGGCTCCAACGCCATCGATATCTCCAACGAAGTCCGCGCCAAGATGACCGAGTTGAAGAAGGACTTCCCCGAAGGCATGGACTTCAGCATCGTCTATGACCCGACGATCTTCGTCCGCGGTTCCATCGAAGCGGTGGTTCACACCCTGTTCGAAGCCCTGATCCTCGTGGTCCTGGTGGTGATCCTGTTCCTGCAGACCTGGCGTGCCTCGATCATCCCGCTGGTAGCAGTACCGGTGTCGCTGATCGGTACCTTCGCCGTCATGCACCTGTTCGGCTTCTCGCTCAACGCCCTGTCGCTGTTCGGCCTGGTACTGGCCATCGGTATCGTGGTGGACGACGCCATCGTGGTGGTGGAGAACGTCGAACGAAATATCGGCCTGGGCCTCAACCCGGTGGAAGCCACCAAGCGCGCCATGCGTGAAGTGACCGGTCCGATCGTGGCCACGGCGCTGGTGCTGTGTGCGGTGTTTATCCCGGCGGCCTTTATTTCCGGGTTGACCGGGCAGTTCTACAAGCAGTTCGCCCTGACCATCGCCATCTCCACCGTGATCTCGGCATTCAACTCGCTGACCCTGTCGCCGGCACTGGCGGCCGTACTGCTTAAAAGTCACGACGCACCGAAGGATGGTTTCTCCAAGGTCCTCGACAAACTGCTGGGCGGCTGGTTGTTTCGTCCGTTCAACCGCTTCTTCGACCGCGCCAGCCATGGTTATGTCGGTACCGTGACCCGCGTTATCCGTGCCAGCGGCATCGCCCTGGTGCTGTACGCCGGCCTGATGGTCCTGACCTGGTTCGGTTTCGCCAGCACCCCGACCGGTTTCGTCCCGGCCCAGGACAAGCAATACCTGGTGGCCTTCGCCCAACTGCCGGATGCGGCGAGCCTGGACCGTACCGAAGACGTGATCAAGCGCATGTCCGACCTGGCCCTGAAACAGCCTGGCGTGGAAAGCGCGGTGGCCTTCCCTGGCCTGTCGATCAACGGTTTCACCAACAGCCCGAACGCCGGTATCGTGTTCGTGACCCTGAAGCCTTTCGACCAGCGCAAGGACCCGAGCCAATCAGCCGGTGCCATTGCCGGTGCCCTGAACGGCAAGTTCGCCGGGATCCAGGAAGCCTACATGGCGATCTTCCCGCCTCCGCCGGTACAAGGCCTGGGCACCATCGGCGGCTTCCGCCTGCAGATCGAAGACCGTGGCAACCTGGGTTACGACGAGCTGTACAAGGAAACCATGAACATCATCGGCAAGAGCCGAAGCGTGCCGGAACTGGCCGGATTGTTCACCAGCTACACGGTCAACGTGCCGCAGGTCGATGCCGCTATCGATCGGGAAAAGGCCAAGACCCACGGCGTGGCCGTCAGCGACATCTTCGACACCCTGCAGATCTACCTGGGTTCGCTGTATGCCAACGACTTCAACCGCTTCGGTCGCACCTATCAGGTCAACGTCCAGGCCGAACAGCAGTTCCGCCTCGAGTCCGATCAGATCGGCCAGCTGAAAGTGCGTAACAACAAAGGCGAGATGATCCCCCTGGCGACCTTTATCAAGGTCAGCGACACCTCGGGTCCGGACCGCGTCATGCACTACAACGGCTTTATCACCGCGGAAATCAACGGCGCCGCCGCACCGGGCTACAGCTCCGGCCAGGCCCAGCTGGCGGTCGAGAAACTGCTCAAGGACGAACTGCCCAACGGCATGACCTACGAGTGGACCGACCTGACCTACCAGCAGATCCTCTCGGGCAATACCGCGCTGTTCGTCTTCCCGCTCTGCGTACTGCTGGCGTTCCTGGTACTGGCCGCCCAATACGAAAGCTGGAGCCTGCCGCTGGCGGTGATCCTGATCGTACCGATGACCCTGCTGTCGGCGATTACCGGGGTGATTGCTTCCGGTGGCGACAACAACATCTTCACCCAGATCGGCCTGATCGTACTGGTGGGCCTGGCGTGCAAGAACGCGATTCTGATCGTCGAGTTTGCCAAGGATAAACAGCAGGAAGGCCTCGATCCGCTGAGCGCGGTACTGGAAGCCTGCCGCCTGCGTCTGCGGCCGATCCTGATGACTTCCTTCGCCTTCATCATGGGTGTGGTGCCCCTGGTGTTCTCCAGCGGTGCCGGTGCCGAGATGCGTCATGCCATGGGTGTGGCGGTGTTCTCCGGGATGCTCGGGGTGACCTTCTTCGGTCTGCTGCTGACGCCAGTGTTCTACGTATTGATTCGCCGCTTTGTCGAGCGCAGCGATGCTCGCAAAGCCGCCCGGGCCCTCAAGCTGGAGGCGCAACAATGAGCAGTCTGAAGGCCTTTCTACCGAGCCTGCTGGTGCTGGCGCTGGGCGCCTGCACCGTCGGCCCGGACTACAAGACCCCGGCCACGGAGAAGGCGAACATCACCGCCGCCACCGATGGCAGTACCGGTCAGAAGAACTATGACCGTGCGCACTTCCAGGGTATCTGGTGGCAGCAGTTCGACGATCCGACCCTGAACCAGCTGGTGACCCAGTCACTGGCCGGCAACCGTGAATTGCGCGTGGCCTTCGCCCGCCTGAAAGCGTCGCGGGCGATCCGCGACGATGTCAGCACCGAAACCATGCCGACCATCACCAGCCGTGCCAGCGCCGACCTCGCCAAGGGCCAGGTGCCGGGCACCACCGAGCAGCGGGTCAATAGCGAACGCTATGACCTGGGCCTGGACATGGCCTGGGAAGTCGACCTGTTCGGCCGTATCCGCCGCAACCTGGAAGCCGCCGATGCCGACCAGCAGGTGGCCGAAGCCGATCTCTACCAACTGCAGGTCACCATGATTGCCGAACTGGTGGATGCCTACGGTCAACTGCGTGGCGCGCAACTGCGGGAAAAGATCGCCCTGGCCAACCTGAAGAACCAGCAGGAATCCAAGGGCATCACCGAAAGCCTGCGGGATGCCGGTGTCGGCGATCAGCTCGACGTGGTCCGTGCCGACGCCCGCCTCGCGGCGGTCGAAGCCACGGTGCCGCAATTGCAGGCCGAACAGGCCCGTGAGCGCAACCGTATCGCGACCTTGCTCGGCGAGCGTCCGGACACTTTGACAGTGGACCTGGGTCCGAAAGACCTGCCGGCGATTTCCAAGGCCCTGGCCATTGGCAATCCGGGCGACCTGCTGCAACGCCGTCCGGATATCGTCAGCGCCGAACGCAAGCTGGCCGCCGCCACCGCGCGGATCGGCGTGGCCAAGGCCGACCTGTTCCCCCGGGTCAGCCTCAGCGGCTTCCTCGGTTTTACCGCCGGGCGCGGTTCGCAGATCGGCTCGCCAGCCGCCAATGCCTGGGCCCTCGGCCCAAGTATTACCTGGCCGGCGTTCAACCTCGGTAGCGTCAGGGCCCGTTTGCGCGGTGCCAACGCCGAGGCCGAAGGCGCCCTGGCCAGCTACGAGCAGCAAGTGTTGCTGGCCCTGGAAGAAACCCAGAACGCCTTCAGCGATTACGGCAAGCGCCAGCAACGGCTGATCTCGCTGATCCGCCAGAGCGAATCGAGCCGTGCCGCCGCCGATCTGGCTGCGATTCGCTACCGCGAAGGCACTGCCGACTTCCTGGTCCTGCTCGATGCCCAGCGCGAACGCCTGGCCGCCGAAGACAGCCAGGCCCAGGCCGAGACCGATCTGTATCGCGGCATCGTGGCGATCTACAAGTCCCTCGGTGGCGGCTACGAGCCACAGACGGTCGCCAGCAGCAACTGATTCAAGACCTCCCGGGGTTGGATGCCCTCCGACCCTTTTTCAGCCCCGCGCCACCTTGGTCGCGGGGCTTTTTTTCGTCCGCGAATAAGCCCTGGCGATAGCGTTGCTGGATATTTCAGCAGCTTCGAAATGCTCTAACGAACTGTCATTTCTGACAGTTACCGGCGGGATGAACCGAGGGGTACGGTAAGTGCGCGCATAGATCGTGCGCACTCACTCATCGCAAGGAGAAGCGTTATGAAACTCCCCTCTCGTTTAGCCACTTCCATCGGTTTGATTGTCGCAGGTCTTGACCTGGCCGGGATGGCCATGCCGGCACAAGCCGCTTGGACCAATGAAAACAGTGCCGCCCTTTTGCAAAGCGCCAATGTCGGAATCAATAGCAATGGAGTCTCAACCGGTAACGGTGTCACCACCGCATTTGCCCGGACTGCCTATAAGTCGTCAGCCGTTGCCGGAGGCGCTACTATTCTGACGCCTTTGTTCAGCAACGAGGCTTGTGCGGCGGGCAAACCCACCGACACAGGAGTAATTCCCGGCGTCTGCCAAAATTCCGTGGGGGTCGCCACACCTGTCTTTTGGAATGCCGCCAACAATAACCCCCCCACAGCGGAGCAGCCCCTGCCAGGCCTCCTGGGACTTGCAGCCGGTGTTCGGGCCGAGCTCACCGCCATTAACAACGCGCAGATAGGCGCTGGTGTCAGTATCGACGGCACCGACACGGGAACGCCGGTCACATGGTCGAATACCGGGGTCCCCACGGCTTTGAACCCGCCACTGCTCGACTCGAACACCAATTGCAGTGTTGCCGATATCAATAACGCCGCTACACCTGCCGTTGTGGGCAACTGCCCTGCGGGCGCGGCCGGCTCAGGGAAAAGCCGTGCCGTTTACTGGTCAAGCCCGACCGCGGCCTTCGCGGTCTTGTCCCTCCCATCAGGTGCGGATTACTGCAATGCCATGGAGATCAACGACAGCGGGCAAATCATGGGTGAATGCATCTTCCTCGTCACCGGCACACCCGATGTCCATAAAACCGTCCAATGGGGTTCAGGCGGCACCGGACCGACCGTGCTGCTGACCGTCAACGGCAGCACTTCGCTGCGCAACTGGCCCGTGGATCAGAATAGCTCGGGGGAAATTGCCTTTAACCATGAGGTGAACGGAGGGTATGTCCTGCCAGGCATCTGGACCACGAGCAGTACCAACGGTATCGGTATCGCCGCCCCGACCGGTAGCTCCGAAGCCGCTGCCACGGCGATATCGGACACCGGTGTCGTCTCGATCTGCGCTGAAGTCGGCGGAAACGAAGAGGCAGCCGTTTCCCATGGTGGGGCAGCACCCATTCTGATTGCCGCATTGAGCGGGGGCCACAACGACTGCGCGACTGCGATTTCCAAGAATGGCACCTACGTTGCGGGCTATAGCGACGGCCCGGGCACCAATACTCAAACGGTCAATTCCGTGGAAGAGCTGACGCCGTGAGTGCCTAAAGACAAATGGCTATGACGCACTTAATTTGACGTTAAAGAGGAATATCAAGATGACTTCGATCATGCTTGACTTCAAAGAAGCGGCGCCTGCGTGTTGCAACGGGGCAGGCGTTCAATCTCAAGGCCACTCGCGACGCAGAGGAGGATGGGTACTGGCGGCGGCAATTGCGTTGTGCGTGATTGCCCCGCTCATCTCTGCCCCCAGCTACGCCCAGCCGGTCTGCGGGCCGACGACCCGAACAGCTTGCCGTGGGCCAGTGCCTCTTTTCAGTTCTCGCAAACCTGCCAATAACTCAATCATTAACCAGAGCCAGACAAACATCACGATCATCAACAACTTTTACGTGAGCAATGCTGGCAATAACTATAACTACACCAACAACGCAAACTATGTCCCTGCGCAATACAGCCAGAGCACATTTCCTAGTTATAACGGAGGTGTTGGACGCTACCCGATCTATTGAAACCCAATGAGCTAAGGCGTTAGTTGCCTGAGTTCCAAACAGCCCCGCCCCGCCAGGTCGCGGGGCTGTTTTCGTTCGGGAATCAAGCCTGGCGATAGCGTTGCTGGGTATTTCCGCAGCTTCGAAATGCTCTAACGAACTGTCATTTCTGACAGTTACCAGCGGGGTAAGCCCAGGGGTACGGTAAGTGCGCGCATAGATCCTGCGCACTCACCCATCGCAAGGAGAAGCGTTATGAAACTCCCCTCCCATCTACTGACTTCGCTCGGATTGGTTATCGTCGGCATCAACCTGACCACAGCGGCACAGGCTGCCGCATGGAGCTATGACATCACCAATGGCGGGTTTCTCAACACCTGGATTACCGGTACCAATAATCTGCATCTGTCGGTTGGCGGCGGCACTACAACGAACTTCATCCGCATAGCCATATGGGCCAGCGTGTCTGGCGGAGCCACGGCCCTGCCGTCCTTGACCACCTCAAACGCGGGACAACCTGGGTCCTGCACCGCCAGCGCGGTCAGCAATGGCTCGGCAACCACGGCCGTGATCATCGGTGCCTGCAAAGATGGCAGGAACGTTAACCAGGGCGTCAAATGGCTCGCCAGCAATCTGGCCGCGGCGCCTCAGCAACAGCTACCGCTGCCCATCCTCGCGGGGCTGCGCCTGGTACCCGACGTACAGACCGTGGTGGCCGCCGTCAATCTGGCGGGTGTCGTGGCGGGCGTCAGCATCAGCCCCACGGGTGAGGCCACGCCAGTGGTCTGGACCTCCGCCGGGGCAGCCAACAGCCTGCTCCCGCCGCTGCTCGGTTCAGTCACCAACTGCAGCGTGGCGGATATCAATGACGCGGCCACCCCCTCGATCATCGGCAATTGCCCGGCCGGTGCCGGAGGCTTTGGGACAAGCCTTGCCGTGCTCTGGGCCAATGCCAGTTCCGGCTATACCGCGTTACCCGTGCCCAGCGATGCCAGCTACTGTGTGGCCAGTGAAATCAACCTGAGCGGAAAGATCCTCGGCACCTGCTATTACCCCGGCAACGGCAGTGGCACTCCCGATACGTTTAAAACCGTGCAATGGGCCGCCGGTGGCGGCAGCGCGCCGACGGTGATGTTGACCATCAACGGCGGCACCTCGCTGCGTAACTCCGGGATAGCCATGAACGCCTTGGGGCAGATCACCGGTAATCGGCTGCAGTCCGGAGGTTTTGTCGACCCGTTCTACTGGGATCCCGCAACCGGTACCAACGGGATACCGATCCCACACTTGCCAGGTAGCTCAAGAGCGACCGCCAAGGCCATCGCCGACAACGGCGTCATCGTCGGTTGTGGCGAGGTCGCCGGCACCAGCGAAGCCTTCGCCTACCACAGCACCAGCGGCACTCTCGTCGCGATCACCCCTCTGGCTTCCGGCGGCAACGACTGTGCCAATGCCATTTCTCCGAATGGTGCCTATGCGGCGGGCATCAGCGAAAGCAGTAGCGTCAGCGAAGAAGTCGATGGGGTGGCCATCAACAGCCCCTAGGGCGAACATGTGAACAACTCAGGGCTTCTATCGAAGACTATTCATTTGATCCAGAGGAATACTGAAAATGACGACTATTGTTCTTTCCCCGTCAGCTTGTCCCCGGGAGACGAAAGCGATGCACACCCGGCCCCCCAAAAGAGGGGTTGCATTGGCCATGCTGATCGCCGTGGGCGCTATCTGCCCGTTGATCGCGACATCCAGCCATGCCACGCCCAGCTGCGATCTTTTTTGTGTATTCAACAACCCTGCCCAAAGCGATCTTGGCAGTATCATGATTGACGGTCGTAGCTTTAACGTGGAATACAAAGGCCCCCACCCCAATGCCAATGGTTACACCATTAATCTCCCCCGCGAGACCACGCCCTATACTTTTTACGGCTACTAAAATCGAACGGGTGACCTCGCCATCCTTGATTCGGACTCCAACCCACCAGCCCCGAGTGCCTTTGGCCCCGGGGCTTTTTCCATGGGTGACTTGGCCTTTTCGGGTCATCTCGGGATATGCTCGTCGCCAGGGGCCGAACTGATAGCCATTTGCCCCGAAAGGACTGAAGGTCTAAAGGGGTTGGGCAATGTCACAGTCAGTCTTCCAGTTGTTCCTGACCCAGCGCCTGGCCGCGCTGGCCGGGGCCGATTCGCTGCGGGCCATCCGCGAAGGCCTGCTGTGGCTGCTGCCCTGCCTGCTGGTGTCGACGGCATTCCTGATCCTGTCGGCCTGCGCTCGCCTGGCGGGACTGCCCGACGACTGGGTGAATTTCCTCGCCGGGCTGCACGAGAAGATCAGCGGCATCCTGCCCTTGCTGGTGGCCGCCTCCATCGGCTATATGCTTGCCATCCGCTATCGCCTGCCCCAGGTGCCGGTGGCCTTCCTGTGCCTGGCCCATGTGGAAATCGCCATCTACCTGCTCAGCGACTTTCCCCGGGCCGCGGCCACCCTGGTGCTGTTTATCGCCATCGCCTCGCCGCTGATCAACGTACCGATCATGGCCTGGCTGTACCGACAATCCTGGACACGGCTGGTACGGGAAAACGTGGTCGGCTTCAATGTCCGCGACAGCATCAACGTGGTGCTCCCCGGCCTGATCGCCACCGCCCTGCTCGTCACCGTGCTATCACTGCTGCTGGAGATTCCCCTGGTCGCCCAGATGCAGGTGCCCTTCGACCGCGGGGCGCTGGACCATCCCTACCGCTACGGCGCGCTGATCAGCGCCACCAACTCAGTCCTGTGGTTCTTCGGCATCCACGGCCTGCACGCCATGCAGCCGGTGTTCAGCGTCCTCGACGAGGCGGTGACGATCAATCAGATCAACCTCGCCGCCGGGGAACCGCACCGCTATATCCTCAACAGCGGCCTGCTGGGCTGTTTCGCCTTTATCGGCGGCTCCGGCGCCTCGCTGTCACTGATCGTCGCCGTGCTGCTGTTTACCCGTGACCGCTCCCTGCGCCTGCTGGCCCTGGCCGCGGTGCCGCTGTCGTTGTTCAACGTCAATGAAGTCCTGCTGTTCGGCTTGCCGATCATTCTCAACCCGCGCCTGTTCATCCCCTTTCTGATCACCCCGCTGCTCAACGCGCTGATCGCGGTGGCGGTGACCCAGGCCGGCTGGGTGGCACCGATGGTCACCGGCATGCCGCTGAATTCGCCGGTGCTCCTCAACGCCTACCTGAGCACCAACGGCGACTGGGCCGCGGTGCTCCTGCAACTGGTGCTGTTGGGTATCGGCAGCCTGATCTACGCCCCCTATGTGATTGGCCTGCACCGTCACCAGGACGCCGACAACGGCATCTATATCAAGTCCTTCGACACCACCTTCCGCAGCCTCGAGGAAAAGGGCCGGCTGTTCGAACTCGACCCGGTGGCGGCCTCGTACAAAAACGACGCCCGTCGTGCCCGGGAAGTGGACCGTATCCGCCAGATCAGCGAATACGAGTTTTACCTGGAGTTCCAGCCGCAAATCTCCAAGACCACCGGCCTGTGCACCGGTTGCGAGGCCCTGATGCGCGCCCGTGACAAGGACGGCAATACCCAGCAGCCCTGGGAGTTCCTCAAGTGGCTGGGCCAGGCCAACCTGATGCCGGATGTCGACCTGTGGGTGGCCTCCCAGGCGCTGGAGCAATATCGGCGTTGGCACAAGGCCGGCTTTGAACTGCCGATGACCATCAACGTGACCGGCGCTACCTTGTGCATGCCGGAGTACGGCGGGCGCCTGCTGGAGATCCTCGCCCAGGCCCAGGGCATGATTTCCGTCGAACTGACCGAGGACGCCCTGGTCGGCGATGTCCAGGTGATCAATCGCCTGATCGAGCGCCTGCACGGTTTCGGCGCCAAGCTGTATATCGATGACTTCGGCACCGGTTATTCGGCGTTGAGTTACCTGCACCAGTTCAAGATCGACTGCATCAAGATCGACCGCAGCTTTGTCGTCGCCCACTGCCATCCCGAGGGCGCGCGGGTCTTGAATGGCATGCTGCGGCTGTGTGAAGCCCTGAACCTGGGGATCATTGTCGAAGGCGTGGAAACCCAGGAGCAGTACGATGCCCTGCACTCGTCGACGGAACTGGTGATCCAGGGTTGGTACTTCAGCAAGGCGATCCCCGGCGAGCGCATGGCGGAATTCGTCCACCAGCGCCAGTCATTGACGCGGGAGACCAGCGGCTTGATGCTGCCCGGCTAATGCCGTCATAGAGCCCTTCGATCATCTTGTCGGCCAGGGTGATTGGACAACGGCGGGCAGCGGCGCTTAAGGTGGAGTACCGTCATTTTTCCCAAGCCCCAAGACCCTCGCCATGATCGTCCGCTCCAAGCCGAACCTGATCGCCATCCTGTTTTCCCTCAAGGGCTCGATTGCCAAGCGCATTGCCCTGCGCTGCCTGCTGGTGACCGTGCTGGCCTCGGTCATCGTGCTGGTGGAGACCTGGCATCCGGCCTATTTCTCCAAGGTCAATGCCACGCCCTTCACCTTGCTCGGCTTGTCCTTGTCGATCTTCATGAGCTTTCGCAACAACACCTGCTATGACCGCTGGTGGGAAGGTCGCAAGCAGCTGGGGCAATTGATCATCGACGTGCGCTCGTTGATTCGCGAAAGCCAGGTGCTCGGCGATGGGCCGCAACGGACCGCGCTGCTGCGCGAGCTCTGCGGTTTTGCCCACGGCCTGATTGCCCGTCTGCGCCTGGAGGACGAACGCCAGGCCATCGAACCCTGGCAACAGGAAACGCCCGCCACCGGCCATCCGAATGCCACCGACCAGTTGCTGCAACGGATCGGCGCACGTTGCTCCGGGTTCGCGGCACAAGGGCTGATCAGCGAGTACCGCTATACAATCTTCTCGGCGCTGCTGCTCAGCCTCAGCCAGGTCCAGGCCAGCTGCGAGCGGATCAAGCACACGCCACTGCCCTTCCCCTACAACCTGCTGCTGCACCGCACCATCTACCTGTTCTGCATTCTCCTGCCCTTCGCCATGGCCGAACCGCTGGGCTGGCTGACGCCGGTGTTCACCGCCATCGTCAGCTACACCTTCCTCGGCCTGGACGAGATCGGCGACGACCTGGAGGACCCGTTCGGCTTCGATGAAAACGATCTGCCGTGCAATGCGATCCTGCGCAGCGTGGAACGCGAAGTCCTCGCCAGCCTCGGGCACAGCGAACTGCCGCCGGTGCTGGAACCGGTGGACTATGTGCTGACCTGAGGCGGGCTGATCGGTGGCGCGGGTTTGACTCCTGAGCGCGGCTGACCGAAGCTGGTACATTCAACGCTCGCCAGCTCACGGACCCTGCATGACGAAGCCTCGCCGCTACCTGCTTACCAGCCTGTCGCTCCTGCTTGCCCTCGGCCTTGTCTGGCACTGGCTGCCCGGCAAGCCTGCCGCTCCCCAGGCCCCGCATATCAATTACGGCCAGGCGCTGAAGCAAGCGCATAATGGCCTGCCCGGCGCGGCGCGGGTGCTCTACCAGCAGCTGGCGCGCAAAGACCTGACGGATGCCCGCCGCGCCGCCCTGCATGCCGAACT
Organism: Pseudomonas sp. MWU12-2037; assembly: GCF_023242345.1. Classification (NCBI taxonomy): domain Bacteria; kingdom Pseudomonadati; phylum Pseudomonadota; class Gammaproteobacteria; order Pseudomonadales; family Pseudomonadaceae; genus Pseudomonas; species Pseudomonas sp. MWU12-2037. The sequence continues at coordinate 47,715 of NZ_JALLIZ010000018.1, forward strand.
GCCCAACTACCCCAGCCCCCAGGCCCTGAAACTGGCCGATGCGGACCTGCAGAACTCCTCGCCGGTGGTTCGCGAAGCGGCGATCCAGAGCATTGTCGGCCTGGTACCCGGGGCCCAGCGCAGCCTGTTGCTCGGTCCGGTGCTGGAAGACCACGAGCAAGCCGTGCGCTTCGCCGCCGCCAACGCCATGCTCGGTTTGTCACCGGACGACCAGGGCTTGTATTACGGCCCGCTGCAACAGGTGGTGGACGAGTACGAACGGACCCTGGCGGCCCAGCCGGAAAGCGCCGAGGCGCAGTTCCAGCTGGCGCGCTTGTATTTGCATGAGGGACAGCTGGACAAGGCCCAGGCGGCGCTGGAGCATGTCTCGCGGCTGGAGCCGGACAACCTCAAGGCGCTGGTGGCCCAGGTCGAATTGCTGGACAAGCGCAACCAGCCGGACCAGGCCCGGCAACTGCTGGCCAAGCAGCTGCAGGTGCAGCCGCAATCGGCCTATCTGCAACATGCCCTGGGGGTCTGGCTATTGCGTCACGGCCAGACCGAACTCGCGGTGCTGGGGTTGGCCAAGGCGGTGGAACTGCAACCGGAGAACGCCGAGTACCGCTACAAGCTGGCCACCACCCTGCATGACTTGCAGCAGGTCGAGGCGGCCCAGCGGCAGTTGGAGGAAATCGTCCAGCGCCAGCCGTCGAACCGCAAGGCGCGGGTGCTGCTGATCAGCTACTGGAAGGAAACCGGGCAATTGCAGAACGTGCAGATCCTGCTGGCCCAGTTGGAGCAGCAGAACCCGGATGATCCGGCGTTGCAGCAGGGGTTGTAAACGCTCGTCCGCGAGACTTTTGGCGGGTTCGAGGGCCTCTTCGCGGGCAAGCCCTGCTCCTACAGTATGGTGTCGTTCACCGATTGTGTGTACGGCACAACATTGTTGAGCAGGGCTTGCCCGCGAAGCTTCTGGCTATCTTGCAGCCCCCATCGCCGGCAAGCCGACACCCACCGGGAGAGATCGCGTTCAGCCGGCTGAGTCGCGCAATAATTTTGAACCCCGATAAATGCCCAAGGTCCAGTACAAGACCCCTCCTAGGTAACAAGAGGTCTGGACTTGACTACATCACTTGCCCCCATCACTCCCAAGGCAGCGACCGGCATTGAAGGGCTGGACGATATCCTCTGCGGCGGCTTGTCCCGCGGCCATGTCTTTCTCCTCGAAGGAGAACCCGGCACCGGCAAGACCACCGTGGCCCTGCACTTCCTGCTCGCCGGTGCCCAGGCCGGCGAACGCTCGCTGTACATCACGCTCTCGGAAACCGAGCACGAACTGCGCCAGGGCGCCGCGTCCCACGGCTGGGAACTGGACGAGAACATCAGCCTGTTCGAGCTGACCCCGCCGGAAAGCCTGCTCAATGCCGACCATCAGCAAAGCCTGCTGTACTCCTCGGACCTGGAACTGGGCGAAGCCACCAAGCAGATTTTCGAAGTGGTGGAACGGGTCCAGCCGACCCGCGTGGTCCTCGACAGCCTGTCGGAGATTCGCCTGCTGGCCCAGAGCTCGCTGCGCTATCGCCGGCAGATCCTGGCGATCAAGCACTACTTCGTGCGTTATGACGCCACCGTCCTGCTGCTCGACGACCTGACCACCGAATCCCTCGACAAGACCGTGCACAGTGTCGCCCATGGCGTGATCCGCCTGGAGGAACTGACCCCCAACTACGGCGCCGAACGACGCCGCGTGCGGGTGGTGAAGTACCGTGGGCAGAAATACCGTGGCGGTTTCCATGACTTCACCATCATGGGCGACGGCCTGCATGTCTTCCCCCGGCTGGTGGCGGCCGAACACCGTGGCCGTTATGTGCGCCAGCAACTCACCAGCGGCATCGCCGAGATGGACGCACTGCTCGGCGGCGGTATCGAAACCGGCTCCAGCACCCTGATCCTCGGCCCGGCCGGCACCGGCAAATCGCTGATCGCGATGGTCTTCGCCGCCGCGGCGGTGGCCCGCGGCGAGAAAGCCGCGTTATTTATTTTCGATGAAGAGCTCGGCTTGCTGTTCGAACGCATGCGCAATATCGGCATTGATCTCCAGGCCCTGCAAGACACTGGCAACCTGTTGATCGAGCAGGTCGACGCCGCCGAACTGTCACCCGGTGAGTTCTCCCATCGGGTGCGCCGCTGCGTGGATCAGGGCGGCATCAAGACCGTGGTGATCGACAGCATCAACGGTTACCAGGCCGCGATGCCGGAAGAAAATGCGCTGATCCTGCATATGCACGAGTTGCTGCTCTACCTCAATCGCCAGGGCGCGGCGACCTTCATGACCGTCGCCCAGCACGGGCTGGTGGGCGACATGCAGGCCCCGGTGGACATCACCTACCTGGCGGACACCGTGATCCTGCTGCGTTACTTCGAAGCACTGGGCAAGGTCCGCCGGGCCATCTCCATCATCAAGAAACGCACCGGCGCCCACGAGTCGACGATCCGCGAATACCGCATCAATGCGCGGGGCATCACCATCGGTGCGCCGCTGGAGGCGTTCCAGGGAGTCTTGCGTGGCGTACCGACCTACCTCGGTGAAGGCCCGCCCCTGCTCAAGGAAGAAGGTTTGTGACTACCCCCGACGTGGTCTCCGAACGGGCCATCATCCTCGCTCCGCTGGGGCGCGACAGCCAGATTGCCCTGAGGATTCTCGCCGAGGCCGGTTTTCCCGCGGTAATCGCCCGGGACCTGGCGGCACTCGGCGCCGAGTTGGAACAAGGCGTGGGTTTGATCATCATCGCCGCCGAGGCCCTGCGCGAAGCGGACCTGGGCGCCCTGCAGGCGTACCTGCAACAGCAGCCGGCCTGGTCCGACCTGCCGATCGTGCTGCTGACCCATCACGGCGGCCCGGACCAACCGCCCTCTTCCCGGCTCGGCGCGCTGCTGGGCAATGTGACCTTTCTCGAGCGCCCGTTCCACCCGGTAACCCTGATCAGCCTGGTGACCGCCGCCATTCGCGGACGCCGCCGCCAGTATGAAGCCCGCGACCGGCTGTTCGACCTCAGCCAAAGCGAACTGCGCCTCAAGGACACCCTCGAAACCCTCGAACAACAGGTTGAAGAGCGCACCGCGCAACTGCGTCACAACGAGGAAGCCTTGCGCCAATCGCAGAAAATGGAAGCCGTCGGCCAACTCACCGGCGGCATCGCCCATGACTTCAACAATATGCTCACCGGCATTATCGGCAGCCTCGAGTTGCTCAAGCGGCGGCTGGCCCGTGGTCGCCTCGAGGACCTCGACAGCCTGATCGACCTCGGCGTGACCTCGGCCAATCGCGCCGCCGGCCTGACCCACCGCCTGCTGGCCTTTTCCCGGCGCCAGTCGCTGGACTCCAAGCCCGTCAATATGAACGAGCTGGTGACCTCCATGGGCGAGCTGCTGAACCGCAGCCTCAATGAAAGCATTCGCCTGGAAATGGCCCTCGGTGAAAACCTGTGGACCGCCGAAGCCGACCCCAACCAGTTGGAAAGCGCCCTGCTCAACCTGGTGCTGAATGCCCGCGACGCCATGCCGGACGGCGGCAACCTGCTGGTCAGGACCTTCAACCAGGCGTTGGACCTGGCGTTTACCGAAGCCCAGGCCAACCTCGAGCCCGGCGACTATGTGGTACTGCAGGTGCGCGACAGCGGCAGCGGCGTACCGCAAAGCATCATCAACCGGGTCTTCGATCCGTTTTTCACCACCAAACCCATCGGCCAGGGCACGGGCCTGGGCCTGTCGATGATCTATGGTTTCAGCAAACAGTCCCGAGGCCATGTGGCCATCGACAGCACCGTCGGCCAGGGCACCACGGTCAGTCTGTACCTGCCGCGCTACCAGGGTGCCCCGGAGGTCCAGGACGAAGCGCTGCACTCCGGCCATGCGCCCCATGCCGAAGACGGTGAAACCGTACTGATCGTCGAGGATGATCCGGCGGTGCGGGTGCTGGTCAGCGAAGTGCTCGGTGAGCTGGGTTACCGTTTTGTCGAGGCCTGCGATGCCAATGGCGCGATACCGATTCTTGACTCCGGCCAGCGCATCGACCTGTTGATCAGTGACGTCGGGCTGCCAGGGATGAACGGCCGGCAACTGGCGGAAATCGGCCGGCAACTGCGGCCCGGACTGAGGATCCTGTTTATCACCGGTTACGCCGAACACGCGGCGGTGCGCGGCGGCTTCCTCGACCCGGGCATGCAAATGATCACCAAGCCCTTCACCTTCGAGCTGCTGACGGCCAAGGTTCGCGAGATGATCAGTGTGTGACGGGGGTCAGGCCAACAGCTTGCGGATCTGCTCCTGGAGGACATCCAGGTCGAACGGCTTGGCCAGGATCGGCGCGCTATGGGCAATGGGACTGTGGGACTCGCGGATTTCCGCCGGGTAACCACTGATGAAGATCACCTTGAGGTCCGGGCGCAGCTTGACCGCAGGCTCGGCGATCTCTACCCCGGAAACACCACCAGGCAAACGAAAATCGGTGATCATCAGGTCCAGGTTGGGTTTGCTCGCCAGGATCGCGAACGCCTGCTCGCCGTTTTCCGCTTGCAGTACCCGATAGCCCTCGCTGGAAAGGTAGGCCGAAAGGACCATCAGGATCGAGGCATCGTCCTCGACGATCAATACGACGTCTTGTGCATCTTCACTCATGGGAAGCCTTTATTCCTGAAATTGCTGCCAATACGACCATCGGCTCAGCCAGAGGTTGCGTCTGATGTCGGCTTTTCCTACAAGGGCAGGCAAACGCAGAACAAGGCCCCCTCGCCAAGGGTACTCTCGACGGTGATGCGACCACCATGGGCCGCGACAATCTGCTCGGAAATAAACAGGCCCAGACCCAAGCCGGCGGCGACATGACTGCCGGACACCCGCTCGAACTGCTGAAAGATCCGCGCCTGGTCATCTTCGCCGATGCCGATGCCGCGGTCACGCACTTCAACCCGGGCCTCGTTCGCCTGGCGGTACACACGCACCTCGATCGGGCTTTTGGCGCCATAGCGCAAGGCGTTGGTCAGCAGATTGGAGATCACCTGTTCGATGCGGAACTCATCCCACTCCCCCACCAGTGACGCCTCGCCCGAATAGCTGATCGTCGACCCGGCCGCGTCCACCTGCGCAGCGAAGCTCTCCAGCAATTTGCTCACCAGTTGCACCAGGTCCAGGCGTACGGGGCGGATCGACAGCTTGCCGGTGCGAATGCGCGAGACATCGAGCATGTCTTCGATCAGGCGAATCAGGCTCTGGATCTGCCGCTCGTCCCGCGCGACCATGCTGCGCATCTTGTCCAGGCTGAAGGCGTCGGCATTGTCCCGGGCCAGGTGCATCTTGCGCAGTTGAGTCTCCAGGATCAGCCCGTTGAGCGGCGTGCGCACCTCATGGGAGACGATCGACATGAAGTCATCGCGCATGCGCACGGCGTGCTGCAACTCTTCCTGGGTTAGCTGCAGTTGCTGCAACAGCAGCCCCTGCTCGCGGCGACTTTGCTCCAGGGCCTCGACTTGCAGCTTCATCGCCTTGCTCTGTCGATAGAGCTCGACAAAGATGCTGACCTTGCTCTTCACCGCATGGGTGTCGAGGGGTTTGTGCAGAAAGTCCACCGCGCCGCTCTCGTAGCCCTTGAAGGCGTAGTTGCGCTCGCGGCCAGCGGCGCTGACAAAGACGATGGGAATATTCTTGGTCTTCTCGGTGCCGCGCATCAACTCGGCCAGTTCGAAACCATTCATGCCCGGCATCTGCACATCGAGAATGGCCATGGCGAATTCGTGCTGAAGCAGCAGCGACAGCGCCTCATCCGCCGAGAGCGCCTTGTAGACAATGCGGTCCTCGCGCCTGATCAGCGCTTCCAGCGCCAGCAGATTCTCCGGCAGATCGTCGACGATCAGCAGTTTGGCCTGGATAGTACTCAGCATGTGATTCGTTCCAGCTCGACAAGCAGGCGGCCGATGCCCTGCAAAGAAAGAAGGTAGTCCGGCTGGTGCAACGCCAACGCGGCTTCGGGCATGGTCGCGACCCGAGCGTCATTCGGGTCTTGCACCACGGTCAAGCCACCCTGGCGTTGGATCTGTACCAGACCCGCGGCGCCATCCTGATTGGCGCCAGTCAAGAGTATGCCCATCAGCCGCGAACCATAAGCGTCCGCCGCCGAAGCAAAGAGATAATCGATCGAGGGCCGGGAATAATGCACCCGCTCTTCGCGACTGAACGAAAAGCTGCGGTCCTGCTCGATGGACAGGTGGTACCCGGGAGCGGCGAAATACAAAGTACCCGGCACAATGCTTTCCTTGTCGTCCGCCTCTTTCACCGGCAGCGCCAGGCGCCGCCCGAACACTTCGGCCAACTGGCTACGGTGCCCGTCCGGCATGTGCAGGACGGTCACGATCGGCAGGCTGAAACGCGTGGTCAGCGAGCCGAGCACGGTCATCAGGGCCTCGACGCCACCCGCCGAGGCCCCCACCACGACCGCTTCGACCCGCTGGCGGTCGATGCTTTGCAGTAACGGGTCGTTCATGATTTACGGTAGATCCGTTCTTGTTTGACCAACGCCTCGAACCGCTTGCCATAGGCTGAAAAGTCCAGCGTCTCCTTGCTGCCCAGCACCAGGAAGCCCCGATGACACAACGACTCATGGAACAGCCCAAAGGCTCGATCCTGGAGTTTTTTATTGAAATAAATCAATACGTTACGACACGAAATCAGCTGTGTTTCAGAGAATACACTATCCGTCGCCAGGCTGTGGTCGGCAAAGGTCACGTTTTCCCGTAGGGTCTTGTCGAATATCGCGTAGCCGTAGGCCGAGTTGTAGTACTCGGCAAAGTCGCGCTCGCCGCCGGACGCCCGGTAGTTATCGGCGTAGGTGCGCACGTTGTCCAGGGTAAAGATGCCCTGCTTGGCCTTTTCCAGCGAATGGGGGTTGATGTCGGTGGCGTAGATGATCGTGCGTTCGAGCAAACCTTCTTCACGCAGCAGGATCGCCATGGAGTACACCTCCTCACCGGTGCTGCACCCGGCGATCCAGATCTTGATCGACGGATAGGTCTTGAGCAGCGGCACCACCTCCTGGCGAATCGCCAGGAAATGCCCGGGATCGCGAAACATCTCGCTGACCGGAATGGTCAGGTACTGCAGCAACTGCATGAACGCCGCCGGATCGTGCAGCACCCGCTCCTGCAGCGCCGAGATGGTTGCGCAATCGAGCTGGAGCAAGGCATGGTGAACCCGGCGCTTGATCGACGCGCCGGAGTAATCGCGAAAATCGTAGCTGTACTTGAGGTAGATCGCCTCGATCAACAACCGCAACTCGATGTCGGTACTTCGATCCACTAGATCCGTTCCATCTTCGGTAGCCAGACACGGATCAACGAGAACAGTCGATCCAGGTCTATCGGTTTAGCCAGGTAGTCATTGGAGCCGGCCTGCAGGCAGCGCTCCTGGTCATCCTTCATCGCCTTGGCCGTGACCGCAATGATCGGCAGCTTGCGCCAGCGCGGATCCTTGCGGATCTCCAGCGTGGCCTCGTAACCATCCATCTCCGGCATCATCACGTCCATCAACACCAGGTCGATGTCCTCCACTTCGTTGAGTCGCTGAATCGCTTCGCGGCCATTACGGCCGATTTCGACAATCGCGCCCTTGTGTTCCAGCGCGCTGGTCAAGGCGAAGATATTGCGCACATCGTCGTCCACCAGCAGGATCTTGCGCCCTTCGAAGACCTTGTCGCGGCTGCGGGCGGTCTTGAGCATGCGCTGTCTTTCATGGGACAGCTGGGATTCGACTTTGTGCAGAAAGAGTGTCACTTCATCGAGCAGGCGCTCCGGCGAGCGCGCGCCCTTGATGATGATCGAGCGCGAGTACTTGTGCAGCTCGGCCTCTTCGTCGCGGGTCAGGTTGCGCCCGGTATAGACGATCACCGGCGGAAAAGCGCGGATGTCTTCGCTGGCCATGCGCTTGAGCAACTCGTTGCCGAGCATGTCCGGCAGCTTGAGGTCGATAATCATGCAGTCGAAGACCGTATCGCGCAGCAGATCGAGGGCCTCCTGGGCAAACCCCACGGCGGTGATCTCGATATCGTCGTCGCCGATCAGGCGGGCGATGCTGTCGCGTTGCAGGTCATCGTCTTCCACCAGCAGTACGCGCTTGAGCTTCTGGGTCAGCTTGGCCTCCAGGCGCGTGAAGATCTCCTTGAGTTCGTCGCGGGTGGTCGGCTTGAGCGCGTAGCCCATGGCGCCCATGTGCATGGCGGCCTCGACGCGGTCCTCCACGGAAATCACATGCACCGGGATATGCCGGGTCGGTGCCTGTTCCTTGAGGCGCTGCAGCACCGTCAGGCCGGAATGATCCGGCAGGCGCATGTCCAGCAGGATCGCGTCGGGGATGAACTGCGCGGCGAGCTCGAAGCCCTCGTCCGCGCCATGGGCCACCAGGCACTGGTAACCCAGCTCATGGGCCAGGTCGTAGAGAATCTGGGCAAACTTCTGTTCATCTTCGATCACCAGGATACAGCGGCTGCTGAACGGGCCTTTTTCACGGTCATCGGCAAAACGCTGGATCGGCGTTTCCATCACCACCACCGGCGCCAGCTTGCGCGGCGGATCCAGGGACTCCAGCGGTGCCGGCGGCGCTACCACCGGCGCGGGGCCCACGCCATCGTGGCGCTCCACATACCGCTCCGGCATCACCAGGGTAAACACACTGCCCTGGCCGGGCTGGCTGGCCACATTGATGGAGCCGCCGAGCAGCGCCGCCAGGTCGCGGGAAATCGACAGGCCGAGGCCGGTGCCGCCATAACGGCGGTTGGTGGTGCCGTCCGCCTGGCGGAACGCCTCGAAAATGCTCTCATGCTGTTCGGCGGCGATTCCGATGCCGGAGTCGCGGACGGTAAAGGCAATCCCGACACCCGGCTGGCGCGACACGCTCAGGCTGACCCGACCGGTCTCGGTGAACTTGATGGCGTTGGACAGCAGGTTCTTCAACACCTGTTCCAAACGTTGGCGGTCGGTGAACAGCGTCGTCGGCAGATCGCCGCGCAACTCGACCTCGAACCCCAGCTGCTTGTCGCTGGCCAGTGGCTGGAACATGTTGCGCAACCCCTCCACCAGACGTTCGATACTGGTGTTTTCCGGGCGCACCTCCAACTTGCCGGCCTCGACCTTGGAGATATCGAGGATGTCGTTGATCAGATTGAGCAGATCGTTACCGGCGCTGTAGATCGATTCGGCGAACTTGACCTGTTCCGCCGTAAGGTTGTCCTCGGGGTTCTCCGCCAGCAGCTTGGACAGGATCAGCGAACTGTTGAGCGGCGTGCGCAGCTCGTGGGACATGTTGGCGAGGAATTCGGACTTGTACTTGCTCGAGCGTTGCAGCTCCTCGGCGCGTTCCTCGAGTTGGACCTGGGCCAGGTTCAACTGATTGTTCTTGAGGTCCATCGCATCACGCTGCTCGGCCAGGGCCAGGGCCTGCTCGGCCAACTGCTCGTTGGTCTGTTCGAGTTCGCTCTGCTGGCTTTCCAGATGAACCTGGGACTCCTTGAGCACCTGGGACTGTTCTTCCAACTCTTCGTTGGCGGTCTTGAGCTCTTCCTGCTGGACTTGCAACTCTTCGTTGAGTTGTTGGGTCTCGGCCAGCACCTCCTGCAAGCGCTGGCGGTAACGCGCGGCTTCGATGGAGGTGCCGATATTGTCGGCAATCAGTTCCAGCAGCTCGATATCACGGTCGTTCAAGGGCCGCAGGAAACCCAGCTCGATCACCCCGTTGATCCGCTCATCGTTGGTGGTCGGCACCACCAGCACACTGCGCGGCGAGCCGTTGCCCAGGCCCGAACTGACCCTGAAGTAATCCACCGGCACTTCGTCCAGGCGGATCAGGCGGCCCTGGCCCGCGGCCTGGCCGACCAGGCCTTCATCGCTGAAGATCGCCTGCTCCTGCTGCTCCTGCTCGCGGGAAAAGCCATAGCTGGCGACACGGGTCAGGCCGCCATGCTCTTCGCGCACATATAACGCCGCCACCGCACTGCCCATGTACTGGGCGCAGAATTGCAGGATATTGCGCCCCAGCAATTGGAGAGTCAGTTGGCCGAGCACCTGCTCGGCCAGTTCGGTCTGGCCGCTGCGCAGCCAGGCTTGCTGCTCCAGGCGCTCCGCACTCTTGAGTTGTGACGCGAGGTTTTTTGCATAACTAGCTGAAAGTGCTAATAAATCTCGTCGACCAATAAAGGCCAACAAGGCGCTCAGACCCAGCACAAAAATGAGATAGAGGACGATGCTCCAGATCGTGGTGCGGCTTACGGCATCATTGCGCGCGAGCCGCAGTTGCTGCTCCATGTCGATGGCGTTTTCAAACTCGCTACGGATCTCGTCAACCAGGCGCTTGCCGCGCCCCGACAGGATCGCCCCCTGATAGTCGCCGCCGGAACGCCGCAGTCCGATCATCGCCTGAGCGTATTCGCTCCAGGAGCTCTGCAAGGCTTCGATACGCTTGAAGCGGTCGACCTGCTGCGGATTGTCCGCGACCAGTTCCTGCAAGCCACGCAGGTCGGCAATGATTTTCGGCTTGGCGACTTCATAGGGGTCGAGGAAATGCTCGTCACCGGTGATCAGGAAACCGCGCATGCCGGTTTCCAGATCCACCGAGAGCTTCATCGCCTCGTTGCTGTTATTGATCACCCGGTCGGTATGCTCGACCCACTGGATCACCGACAGCAGGTAGGTGATCAGCGAAACGAAAAAGATCGCGCTGAGAACCCCGACAGCCAAGGGCAGGCTGATGTTGCGGCTCAATAACTTGCGAAAGCTTTGTTCATCCACCGAAGACGACGAATTCATTTCAGGGCCCGGATTAAAGTTATTGATTATCAAGGAGTCTGCCGTATATACGAATAAAAGACCGACTTTTTTCTCACAGCTTAGAATGCAATTTCCCAGGCCGCACTGCCGTGACGTGATGACTCACCTTAGCCTATCATCTTGTACACTTTGTTTTTTTTGTACAAGTGTGGGAACTTGTCCGACCTGGTGGCTTACTGATGCAGAAGGCAGAGCATTTCAGCGGCCTTGATCCACCCTTCACTTTTGGGATACCCCCTTATGCCAACAGCCACCTCCACCATCCTTGTTGTCGAAGACGATGCCATTGTGCGCATGCTGATCGTCGACGTCCTGGAGGAACTGGAGTTCCATGTCCTGGAGGCCGACGGCAGCGACAAGGCCCTGGATATTCTCAGACAGGCCGATACCCGTATCGACCTGCTGATGACCGATGTCGGACTGCCCGAGATGGATGGCCGCGAATTGGCCAAGGCCGCCTGCCAGATGCGCCCCGGGCTGCCGGTGCTGTTTGCCAGCGGCTACGCCGAAAGCATCGAGCTGGCACCCGGCGTGCAGGTGATCGGCAAGCCCTTCTCCATCGATCAGCTGAGACTCAAGATCAAAAGCATTCTATAACTCACTCCAGCCCCGCTATCCCCCCCGAGCCTCACCCATGACACAAACCCAGACAACGCCGGTCCTTGCGATTGGCCTCGGCTGCCGCCAGGGCTGCAGCGCTTCGACCCTGCAGGCGTTGCTGGAGCAGTCGTTACAGGCCCATGGAATCGACCTCAAGGCGATCAAGGGACTGGCGAGCATTGACGGAAAAAAGGCTGAGCCGGGCCTGCTCGAACTCGCGCAGCGCCTGAACCTGCCGCTGGTGTTCTTCAGCGCGACCGAGCTGGCGCCTTACGAACCACGCCTCAGCCATCGTTCCCGCCAGGCCTTCGAGCAGACCGGCTGCCATGGCGTGGCCGAAAGTGCCGCGCTGGCCCTGGCCGAACAGTTGGGGCAAACACGGGCGAACCTGCTGGTTTCACGGCAGAAGAACCCCATGGCGACCTTTGCGCTGGCCTGGACCGGGCAAAACCCTAGATAATCCCCTCCTCCTGCATGAACATTGTTCATGTGAGGCCCTGTGCAGTCCGTCCAGAGAGTGTCATGACCGTCTATTTCATCGGCGCCGGCCCCGGCGACCCGGAACTCATTACCGTCAAGGGCCAACGCCTGATCCGCAGTTGCCCGGTGATCATCTACGCCGGCTCCCTGGTGCCCGAAGCCGTCCTGCAAGGCCACTGCGCCAGCCAGGTGGTCAACAGCGCCGAACTGCACCTGGAACAGATCATCGACCTGATCAAGGCGGCCGACGCCCTGGGCCAGGACGTGGCGCGGGTGCATTCCGGGGATCCGTCGCTCTACGGTGCCATCGGCGAGCAGATCCGTCCCCTGCGCGAACTGGGCATCGCCTATGAAATCGTCCCCGGCGTGACCGCGACCGCCGCCTGCGCGGCCCTGCTCGGTGCCGAGCTGACGCTGCCGGATATTTCCCAAAGCGTGATCCTGACCCGTTATGCCGACAAGACCGCGATGCCGACCGGAGAAGAGTTGGCCAGCCTGGCCCAGCACCGGGCGACCATGGCGATTCACCTGGGGGTCAAGCATCTGGCTAAAATCATCGAGGAGCTGCTGCCGCATTACGGCGCGGACTGCCCGATCGCGGTGATCCATCGCGCCACCTGGCCCGATCAGGACTGGGTTGTGGGGACGCTCGCGGATATTCAGGCCCAGGTCGAGGCCAAGGGCTTTCGTCGCACGGCCCTGATCCTGGTGGGGCGCGTGCTGGGCAGCGACCACTTCAGCGAGTCTTCGCTGTATCGGGCCGGCCATGCCCACCTTTATCGACCGTGATCATTTGGGGGATAACACCATGTCCGAACCGCTGTTCTCCGGCGCCAAGCTGGCCCTGCTCTGCGGCGACGAGCTGCTGACCTATCTGCGTGACATGAAGGACAGCATCCCCTATCCCGGGCATTGGGACTTTGCCGGCGGTGGTCGTGAAGGTGAGGAAACACCGAGCGAATGCGCGCTGCGGGAGCTGGACGAGGAGTTTTCCCTGCGTATCGGGGCTGAGCGCATCGAATGGGCACGGCGTTATCCCAGTGTCACCCAGCCCAATACCCATTCGTGGTTTCTGGTGGGGCAACTGAGCCGCGAGGAAATCGAGGCGATCCGGTTTGGCGACGAAGGCCAGTATTGGCGAATGATGTCGATTGTCGAGTATCTGGAGCACCCGTTGGGTGTGCCCTATCTGCAGGAACGGTTGCGTGACTATCTGGAGAATACAGCCCGCTGAATGACCTCCATAGAAAAACGGTGCTCACGGGCACCGTTTTTTTATCCAACCGGACACAGCGAACGCCCTGCTACCGAACTCAGTAGTAGGCGTTTTCTTTCTGCGTATGGTCAGTCACATCACGTACGCCCTTGAGCTCGGGAATCCGCTCGAGCAAGGTGCGCTCGATGCCTTCGCGCAAGGTCACGTCGGCCTGGCCGCAGCCCTGGCAACCACCGCCGAACTGCAGCACGGCGATGCCGTCTTCAACCACCTCGATCAGGCTGACCTGACCGCCGTGGCTGGCCAGCCCCGGGTTGATTTCGGTTTGCAGGTAGTAGTTGATACGCTCGTTGACCGGGCTGTCGGCATTGACCATCGGCACCTTGGCGTTTGGCGCCTTGATGGTCAACTGGCCGCCCATACGGTCGGTGGCGTAATCGACCACGGCATCATCGAGGAAGGCTTCGCTGAAGGAATCGATCCACGCGGTGAAGCTTTTCAGCCCCAGCGCGGTGTCTTCAGGTTTTTCTTCACCCGGCTTGCAGTAGGCAATGCAGGTTTCGGCGTACTGGGTACCCGGCTGGGTAATGAAAACGCGGATGCCGATCCCCGGGGTGTTCTGCTTCGACAGCAGATCAGCCAGATAATCGTGGGCGGCATCGGTAATGGTTATGGCGCTCATGGAATCTCCTCACAGACTTGCCGCCAGTTTACGCCAATCGAGCCGCCGGACAAAGTCCTAGTATTTTTGTCGGGAAAGCAGGGGTCGCCAACGGATCGCCCCCACCAGCAACGCCGAGAAAATCAGCGCGCTGGCGATCCAGCCCGCCGGGCTTGGCCAGGTGCCGAGCAACAGCATCGAACCGACAATGGCAAATACCGGAATCAGCAGAGACAGCGGTGCTACCCGCGACAGCGGATATTCGCGCAACAACAGGTTCCAGCCCCAGTAACACAGGTGCGTGGCGCCATAGACCTGGAACGCCAGGGAGAACAGCAGGCCCGGCCCGACCTGATCCGGCAGCGCGACGAAGGGCGCCGCGCCGTGCTTGAGCCAGGTGAGCAGGAACAGCGGCAGCGGCGCGAACAGACTGGCCCAGACCACGAAGGCGAACACCTCCTTGACCCGGGACAGCTTGATCAGCACATTGCCCAGGCTCCAGGCGACGGCGCTGAGCACGATCAACAGCAACCCGACGCGGCTCTCGCCCGCCGGGCTGTCGCACAGCACGCAGGCCAGGCCCAGGGCCGCCAGCAGTGCGCCGAGCAGCTGGGACCCGCTCAACGACTCGCGAAACAGCAACACGCCCCAGCCCAGGGTGAAGAAGGCGCTGGTCTGGATCAGCAGCGCCGCCGTTCCGGGGGGAACCCCCAGGCTGATACCGAAGTTGATGAGTCCCCACATGGCGACTCCGAAAATCATCCCGTACGCGGCGATCCACGACATCGCCACCTGTGGCCGGCGAATGAAAAACACCCATGGCAGAGCCGCCAGGGTAAAGCGCAGCGCCGTCAGCAGCAGTGGATCTATGTGGATCAGGCCCAGCTTGGTGATGGGGAAGTTCAAGCCCCATACGGCCGTGACCAGCACGGCGAGCAACAGGTGTTTTTTCTGCATGGCAAACCATCCGGATAGTCAGGAACGGCGATATGACTCGCCGGTACCCGACTAATTTGCCGATGCCTGTACTGGCCCGCTTGCAATGCAAGGTCAACTTCAATTAAAAATGGGCCATGCCTATTCTCACCACCGACTTTTATCCAAGCACCTCACGCGAGGTGGTCGTCACCCGCCACGACTATGCCGACGGCCAGGAATTCGACCGCCACAGCCACCAGCGCGGTCAGTTCGCCTATGCCGCCTGTGGGGTGATCACGGTATTTACCGACCAGGGCGACTGGGTCGTGCCGCCAGGTCGCGCCATCTGGGTTCCGGCCGGCCTGCCCCACGCCATGCGCATGCGCGGCCCGGTGACCATGCTCAACGCTTATATTCTGCCGGCTTCCCAGCAACGTCTGGCGCTGGCCGAAGACTGCCAGGTATTGGGGGTTTCCGAGCTGCTGCGGCAGTTGCTCGAGCAGGCGGCGCAGGTCCCGGCCCCGCTCAGCGAGCGCGACGAGTACCTGCTGGGCCTGTTGCTCCACGAAATCGCCCGGATGCCGAAGCTGGCACTGAACGCCCCGCTCCCCAGGGAACCGCGCCTGGCCAGGATCTGCCGCCGCTTGCTCGACCAGCCATCCCTGGAAATCACTATCGACGAGATGGCTCAAGACGCTGGCATGAGCCGGCGTACCTTCACCCGGCTGTTCCGCCAGCACACCGGCGTCAGCTTCGTCGAATGGCGCCAACAGGCATGCCTGCTGGCGGCGATCGTCCGCCTGGGCAATGGCGAAGCGGTGACGCGAGTAGCCATGGAACTGGGCTACAGCAGCCCGAGCGCCTTTGCCACGGTATTCCGCCGGGCGCTGGGCGAATCGCCCAGTCGCTATTTCCAGTGACCCCTGCCCTCAAAGGTTCTCGTAGCGGTTCATATCCAGCACCCCGGCATTGACCGGGTCGGTTTCCTGCAGGTAAGTCGTCAAATCATGGAAATACTGCCAGAACTGCGGATGACTGCGACGAATCCCCCAGCGCTGGACGATCTTTTCGAAGCTCGCGGCGTCCTTGGACTGCTCCATGGCATCGACAAACTCAGGCACCTGATCGGCGGGAATATTGAACATGAAATTCGGATAGCTGCTGAGGATCCCGGGATAAATGGTCACGGTGTCCAACCCCGGCTGATAGCGAGAAGCCTCGCCAAGCATAAAGGCCACGTTGCTGTGGGCACGGTTGCGCAACAGGCTGTAGATCTCACGCTTGCCGCTACGGCTTTCAATGCGCAGCATCGTGGCCTCCGGCAACTGTTCGACAACCTTGAGCCCGGCCGCCGGCCGCGAAGTCAGGCGACTCAGTGACTGTTCGGCCTCCTGCAGTCCCGGGTCGATGTTCGGGCGCGAACAGTACGCGCCCTCACATCGGTTGATCGGGTCCGGGTGCGCATTCAGATCGCCGTAACGCACCAGCAGTTGCCTGACGAAGTCGCCCTTCGGATCCTTTTCATCCAGCTTCAGGGCGCTCGGCTTGCTGTCATCGATACGCTCGTAGTCCAGCCACATCTTCAGCTTGCCGCCGTTCTGGTACCAGTCGTCGAGGTAGCCGTCGCGGGAATCCGCCGGCATCAGGCGCAGGAAGTTCTGCTCGGCACCGTTGCGGATCAGGTCGAAGTACAGCCGGGTCTGGGCCTGATGGGACACATTGCCGAACACGTCGAAGTTCACCACCAACTGGTAATAGGTCCGCTCCAGCAGCGGGTAGTCGAACAGCCACAGGGTTTGCGGTACCTCGCCGATCAGGCCCTTGCTCACCGTGGCGCTGTCAAAATGGCGGAAAATGCTCAGCAAGGCATTGTCGTTGCCGGCCCACAGGCTCGACCAACTCGGGGCCCGGACAGTGGCGTAGGCATCCCTGCGCAAGGCCTCATACTCGTTGCGCTTGTCGCGATAGGCCAGCCACAGGCTCAACACACTGCCGACATCGTCATTCTGCCCCGGCGTCGCCAGCAGCGGCGTCGCGGCACCGCGATAAACCGCATCGGTGATGTACAGATCATGTTCCGGGGCCTGGAAAAACACCCAGAAGTTGTCACGAATCACGTCGGTAGCAATCTGCCCGCGACAGACCGGCCCACGGATAAAGGTGTCGACGAAGTATTCGGCGTTATCGAGCATGAACTGATAACGCGCCGCCACCGGGATCGCCTCGAAGGTTTCGAAGGGGTTGGCCCGTCGCTGCGGGCCGTAGCCCGGCGAGGCCGTGACCTGCCAGTTGCCGCTGTAGAACAGGGTCTTGATCCGCGCCATCTTTGCCGCGCTCAGGGCATAGGTGATATGGGTCTTGTACACGATCACGCCCTGCACCGGCCATAACCGGTAATACACCTGGATGCCCGGGTCGTCGTTCGGCTGGCGGGTGTTGATCAGTTCGATCGGCTGGCCGCTCGGCGTGCGCGAACGCACCCACTGGAAAAAGTGTCCCGGCTCGCCCCCTTCGAAATAGATGTGCGCCAGGAACCAGTGTTCATAGAGCCAGCGCCCCACCAGGCTTTCCCGGGCTCCCGGAGCGTTGAGCAGGTTTTCCCATTGGGTAATCTGCAACGACTCCCTGGCACTCGGTGCCAGGGCCTGTTCATCCATCGGCGCGCCGGAGGCCAGCCAACGTTGCAAGGTCTGGTACTGCTGATCGGTCAGCCCGGTCACGGCCAGCGGCATGCCCTCTTTCGGGTGGGCATCGGCATAGACCTCGAACTCGCCGGGCATCGGGCACATATTCTCGCGGTTCAGGCCCAGTACGATGTCTTCCGGCAACTTGGCATTGGGCTGCAAGGGCGTACGATGACCCAATTCCAACATGCGTGACATCAGGGCGGCCTGGCTGCCCTGGGCATCCAGCACGGAGTAAAACTGCTTCTGTTGCCATTGGCGCGGGGTATGGGCGTCGATATACAGGCGCGTGGGCTGGGAGGCCTCACTGCGGTTGCCGTTATACACCAGGATCTTCGACGCGCCGCGCGCCGCGCCCTCGGCGCTGCCCAGGTTGAGCTGGCACGCCGCGTCGTAGCACGCATGGCAAGCCACGCACTTCTCGGCGAAGATCGGTTGAATGTCGCGAGTATAGGAAATCGCCGGAGCCGAGTCTTGCGCCTGGGTGATACTGCTAAGCACCAGCAGTAGGAAAGCGCTGAAAAAACGGTACGGCATGGCTCTGATCCTTGAAGTAAAAACGCGACGATTCTACAGCCTCATTGCGTCTTAAACATGAGTGATATTCATGCAAAACCTTGGAATGCTCTAAAAGCGCACAGGTTTGCTATCATCGCGGCTCTTCTGTATCCGTCCTTTCCAGGTAGTTTCCATGTCTGATCGCAGCGTTCGCCTTCAAGCTCTCCAGAAAGCTCTCAAAGAGCGCATCCTGATTCTCGACGGCGGCATGGGCACCATGATCCAGAGCTACAAGCTCGAGGAACAGGACTATCGCGGCAAACGTTTCGCCGACTGGCCCAGCGATGTAAAGGGCAACAACGACCTGCTGGTCATCACCCGCCCGGATGTGATCGGCTCGATCGAGAAGGCCTACCTGGATGCCGGCGCGGATATCCTGGAAACCAACACCTTCAACGCCACCCAGGTGTCCCAGGCCGACTATGGCATGGAAGCGCTGGTCTACGAACTGAACGTGGAAGGCGCGCGCCTGGCCCGTAAGGTGGCCGACGCGAAAACCCTGGAGACCCCGGACAAGCCACGTTTCGTCGCCGGCGTGCTCGGCCCGACCAGTCGCACCTGCTCGCTGTCGCCGGACGTGAACAACCCCGGCTACCGCAACGTGACCTTCGATGAACTGGTGGAAAACTACACCGAGGCCACCAAGGGCCTGATCGAAGGCGGCGCCGACCTGATCCTGATCGAGACCATCTTCGACACCCTCAACGCCAAGGCCGCGATCTTCGCCGTGCAAGGCGTGTATGAAGAGCTGGGCTTCGAACTGCCGATCATGATCTCCGGGACCATCACCGATGCCTCCGGCCGCACCCTGTCCGGCCAGACCACCGAAGCCTTCTGGAACTCCGTGGCCCACGCCAAGCCGATCTCGGTGGGCCTGAACTGCGCCCTCGGCGCCAGCGAGTTGCGCCCTTACCTGGAAGAGCTGTCGAACAAGGCCGGCACCCACGTTTCCGCGCACCCCAACGCCGGCCTGCCGAACGAATTCGGCGAGTACGACGAACTGCCGGAAGAGACCGCCAAGGTCATCGAGGAGTTCGCCCAGAGCGGTTTCCTGAACATCGTCGGCGGTTGCTGCGGGACCACCCCCGGCCATATCGGCGCCATCGCCAAGGCGGTGGCCGGTTACGCGCCACGCCCCATTCCGGATATCCCAAAGGCGTGCCGCCTGTCCGGCCTGGAGCCGTTCACCATCGATCGCCAGTCGTTGTTCGTCAACGTCGGCGAACGGACCAATATCACCGGTTCCGCCAAGTTCGCCCGGCTGATCCGCGAGGACAACTACACCGAAGCCCTTGAAGTCGCCCTGCAGCAGGTGGAAGCCGGTGCCCAGGTGATCGACATCAACATGGACGAGGGCATGCTCGACTCGAAGAAGGCCATGGTCACCTTCCTCAACCTGATCGCCGGTGAGCCGGATATCTCCCGCGTACCGATCATGATCGACTCCTCGAAGTGGGAAGTGATCGAAGCCGGCCTCAAGTGCATCCAGGGCAAGGGCATCGTCAACTCCATCAGCATGAAGGAAGGGGTCGAGCAGTTCATTCATCACGCCAAACTGTGCAAGCGCTACGGCGCCGCCGTGGTGGTGATGGCCTTCGACGAAGCTGGCCAAGCCGACACCGAAGCGCGCAAGAAGGAAATCTGCAAACGCTCCTACGACATCCTGGTGAATGAAGTCGGCTTCCCACCGGAAGACATCATCTTCGACCCGAACATCTTTGCCGTCGCCACCGGCATCGAGGAACACAACAACTACGCCGTCGATTTCATCAATGCCTGCGCCTATATCCGCGACGAGCTGCCCCACGCACTGACCAGCGGCGGCGTGTCCAACGTATCGTTCTCGTTCCGCGGCAACAACCCGGTACGCGAGGCGATTCACTCGGTGTTCCTGCTGTACGCGATCCGCAACGGCCTGACCATGGGTATCGTCAACGCCGGCCAGCTGGAGATCTACGACCAGATCCCGGCGGAACTGCGTGACGCCGTCGAGGACGTGATCCTCAACCGCACCCCGGAAGGCACCGACGCCCTCCTCGCCATCGCCGACAAGTACAAGGGCGACGGCAGCGTCAAGGAAGCCGAGACCGAAGAGTGGCGTGGCTGGCCCGTCAACAAGCGCCTGGAACATGCGCTGGTCAAGGGCATCACCACCCACATCGTTGAAGACACCGAAGAGTCGCGCCAGTCCTTCAAGCGCCCGATCGAAGTGATCGAAGGCCCGCTGATGTCCGGCATGAACATCGTCGGCGACCTGTTCGGCGCCGGGAAGATGTTCCTGCCCCAGGTAGTGAAATCCGCCCGGGTGATGAAGCAGGCGGTGGCCCACCTGATTCCGTTCATCGAACTGGAAAAAGGCGACAAGCCGGAAGCCAAGGGCAAGATCCTCATGGCCACGGTCAAGGGCGACGTCCACGACATCGGCAAGAACATCGTCGGCGTGGTCCTCGGTTGCAACGGCTACGATATCGTCGACCTCGGCGTAATGGTCCCGGCGGAGAAAATCCTCCAGGTGGCCAAGGAGCAGAAGTGCGACATCATCGGCCTGTCCGGGCTGATCACCCCGTCGCTGGATGAAATGGTCCATGTCGCCCGGGAAATGCAGCGCCAGGACTTCCACCTGCCGCTGATGATCGGCGGCGCGACCACCTCCAAGGCCCACACCGCGGTTAAGATCGAACCGCGCTACAGCAACGATGCGGTGGTCTATGTCACTGACGCCTCCCGCGCCGTCGGCGTCGCGACCCAGTTGCTGTCCAAGGAACTCAAGCCCGGCTTCGTCCAGAAGACCCGCGAGGAATATGTCGAGGTCCGCGAGCGCACCGCCAACCGCAGCGCCCGTACCGAACGCCTGAGCTACCCGGCGGCCATCGCCAAGAAACCGCAGTTCGACTGGAGCACCTACCAGCCGGTCAAACCGACCTTCACTGGTACCAGGGTGCTGGACAATATCGATCTCAAGGTCCTCGCCGAATACATCGACTGGACGCCGTTCTTTATCTCCTGGGACCTGGCCGGCAAATTCCCGCGCATTCTCGAGGATGAAGTGGTCGGCGAAGCCGCGACCGCCCTCTATGCCGATGCCCGGGAAATGCTCGACAAGCTGATCAACGAGAAACTGATCAGCGCCCGCGCGGTGTTCGGCTTCTGGCCGGCCAACCAGGTGCAGGACGATGACCTGGAAGTCTACGGCGCCGATGGCCAGCCACTGGCCAAGCTGCATCACCTGCGCCAGCAGATCATCAAGACCGACGGCAAGCCGAACTTCTCCCTGGCCGACTTCGTCGCGCCGAAAGACAGCGGCCTGACCGACTACGTGGGCGGCTTTATCACCACCGCCGGGATCGGCGCCGAAGAAGTCGCCAAGGCCTATCAGGACAAGGGCGACGACTACAACTCGATCATGGTCAAGGCCCTCGCCGACCGCCTGGCCGAGGCCTGTGCCGAGTGGCTGCACCAACAGGTGCGGAAAAACTACTGGGGTTATGCCAAGGACGAGCAACTGGACAACGACGCGCTGATCAAGGAGCAGTACAGCGGTATTCGTCCGGCGCCCGGCTACCCGGCCTGCCCCGACCACACCGAGAAAGGCACCCTGTTCGCCCTGCTCGACCCGGCGGCCAGCGAAGGCAAGGCCGGCGACAGCGGCGTGTTCCTCACCGAGCACTACGCGATGTTCCCGGCGGCGGCGGTCAGCGGTTGGTATTTCGCCCATCCGCAGGCGCAGTACTTCGCCGTCGGCAAGGTCGACAAGGACCAGGTCGAAAGCTACACCGCGCGCAAGGGCCAGGAGCTGAGTGTCAGTGAGCGCTGGCTGGCACCGAACCTGGGCTACGACAACTAACGGGAGAATTGTCTATGCTCTCCACACACAACCTTGTGTGTGGAGGACACCATGGACGATCCGCTCGACAACAAGCCGCCGACCTTCTGGCAAATGCTCCATAGCGTCATGGCGGCGGCCTTTGGCGTACAAAGCGGGAAAAACCGTGCCCGTGACTTTACCCACGGCAAGCCGAGCCACTTCGTGATGATTGGCATCCTGTTCACCGCGATCTTCGGCCTGGCGCTTTACGGGGTGGTCAAGCTGGTGCTGCACTTCGCCGGCGTATGACACCGACAGGCGCGGCCGAACTCAGGGCAGTACGGTTTTCAGGGTGAACGGATAACGGTAGCTGCCCGGCTTGCCACGGGCACTCAGAGCCCTGAAATCCACGCGGTAATCCTCGTTGGTGCTGAAGCGCAACAGTTTCTCGGCCTGGGCCTTGTCGATCAGTTCAAGTGCCTGGACCTGCCGATCACGGCCACCATAGCGGGTAAAGTCGACTCCGTCGGCATGATCACGCAGCAGCACCATCGCCCAGCCACCCAGGGTGAAGTGCCCGGCCACCAGCACGCTCAGGCGCCCGTCGATACGCGCCCGGAGAATATCCGCAGAACTGTTGACGGCACTGAACAGGACATCCCGTCCAGGCCGGCGACCCGCCTTTTCGAAGGCAGCCATGGCCCCCAGGGCCATTTCATCGTTGGCCGCCCAGACCAGTGACGTCTGCGGATAGCGCCGAATCATCTGCTCGGCTTGATCAAAGGCGCGGGCGCGACTCCACTCGCCGTAGACCAACTGCCGCAGATGCACCTGCGGGAACTCCGCCAGCGCCCGACGCAGGCCTTGCTCGCGCAGTTGCGAGGCCGGAGTGAGCTTCATCCCGGCAAAGGCCAGCAGGTCAATGGGCTGGCCGGGCGCCTGCAACGAGCGTTGCCGGACCAGCTCCTTGAGCATCAGGTAGCCGCCCTGTTCGTCGTTCTGCACCATGCTGCCCAGCAGCTCCGGTACGTCACCGAGCCGCTCGCTCTGCTCCGCGGTCAAGCGATTGTTGACAATGAACAGCTTGACCCCGCGGCCCTGGGCCATCCGCAGGATTTGCGGGGCCACGGACTGCTCATTGACGAATATCAGGTAATCGGGAGGGTGCGCGGCCTGCAGGGTTTCATAAGCCTGGGCGAGGCTGGTTTGCGGGTCGCGCTCGCCATAACGGACCGTCAGGTCCATGCCGAGATTGCTCGCGGCCGCCTGCATGAAATGGGCATAACTGACCCAGAACGGCTCCGTGGAATAACCAGGATTGAGAAACACCACCGTGGTGGCCTGGGCCACCATCCAGAACGGCAGGCTCAGGATCAGCAAGCCTTTGCAGAGAGTCTTCAGCATGTCACCGCGCCCCGGAAAATAGCGGCGTATCATACAGGCAAATTGCCTGTACCTTGCGGCAGACCATCGGAATTGTCCGACAACTCTCACCATAAAAACGCTACGGAATGTAGGAGCGAGCTTGCTCGCGATGGACGTCAACGATAACGCGGGGCCTCGGATAAGCGCAGTGCCCTTGCGTTCATCGCGAGCAAGCTCGCTCCTACAGTTACGGCAGATTGTGCATCCGTGTGACGGCAGGTGCCGCCTTATTTGTGACTGACCCAGAATACAGCGGTGGCCACCACCAGGATGATCAGGAACAGGATCGCCCAGGCATCAACCGTGCTGTCGCTTTTCCTTGCTTTGACTGGATTGCTCATCGCATCGCCTCTTGTCGGTTTTATCGGTGATTGCTGCAAACTCGCTGATAGTTAAGTAGAGAATTGCCCATACCACAAACAGGGTTATGGTTCGTCGACGAACGTTAGTCGTTTTGGTTCTGTGCATATACTCAAACATCACTTTTACGCATAACTGCAAACTGCTATCGTGCGCCGGCTCCGTCAATGGAGTGCGCGGCCGTGCGCGCAGAATTGTTGAGATACTCCGGGGGCCTGGAGCGCCGGGGGTATTTATGAAGCCTGAGAACAGGATCTATATGTACGTATACGACGAGTACGATCAGCGGATCATCGAGGACCGCGTCAAGCAGTTCCGTGATCAGACCCGACGCTATCTGGCAGGTGAGCTGAGCGAAGAAGAGTTCCGCCCGCTGCGTCTGCAAAATGGCCTGTATGTCCAGCGTTTCGCCCCGATGCTGCGGGTTGCCGTGCCTTATGGCCAGCTGACGTCGCGCCAGGCGCGAATGATGGCGCGGATCGCCCGCGACTACGACAAGGGCTACGCCCATATCAGTACCCGGCAGAACGTGCAGTTCAACTGGCCGGCGCTGGAAGACGTGCCGGAAATTCTCGCCGAGCTGGCCACCGTGCAGATGCACGCGATCCAGACCAGCGGCAACTGCCTGCGCAACGTCACCACCGATCAGTTTGCCGGTGTCGCCGCCGACGAGTTGATCGACCCGCGCCCTTGGTGCGAGATTGTCCGCCAGTGGACCACCTTCCACCCGGAATTCGCCTACCTGCCGCGCAAGTTCAAGATCGCCATCAATGGCTCGACCTCGGACCGCGCGGCCATCGAAGTCCACGACATCGGCCTGGAGCCGGTGCACAACGCCGCCGGCGAGCTGGGCTTCCGGGTCCTGGTCGGTGGTGGCCTGGGCCGTACCCCGGTGGTCGGTGCCTTTATCAACGAGTTCCTGCCGTGGCAGGACCTGTTGAGCTATCTCGACGCCATCCTGCGGGTCTACAACCGCTATGGCCGTCGCGACAACAAGTACAAGGCGCGGATCAAGATCCTGGTCAAGGCCTTGACCCCGGAAGTCTTCGCCGAGAAAGTCGACGCCGAGATGGTCCACCTGCGCGGCGGCCAGACCACCCTCACCGAGGCCGAAGTCCATCGCGTCGCCAAGCACTTCGTCGACCCGGACTACAAGGTCCTGGACAACCAGGTCGCTGAACTGGCCGAACTGGACCAGCAGCACCCGGGTTTCGCCCGCTGGCGCACTCGTAACACCCTGGCCCATAAAAAGCCCGGCTATGTGGCCGTGACCTTGTCCCTCAAGCCCACCGGCGTAGCCCCGGGCGACGTGACCGACAAGCAATTCGATGCCATCGCCGACCTGGCCGACCGCTACAGCTTCGGCCAACTGCGCACCTCCCACGAGCAGAACATCATTCTCGCCGACGTGGAACAGAGCCAGTTGTTCACCCTCTGGGGCGAACTGCGCGAAAACGGTTTCGCCACGCCGAACATCGGCCTGCTGACCGATATCATCTGCTGCCCGGGCGGCGACTTCTGCTCCCTGGCCAACGCCAAGTCGATCCCGATCGCCGAGTCGATCCAGCGCCGCTTCGACGACCTGGACTACCTGTTCGATATCGGCGAACTGGACCTGAACATTTCCGGTTGCATGAACGCCTGCGGCCACCACCACGTCGGCCATATCGGCATTCTCGGGGTGGACAAGAAAGGCGAAGAGTTCTACCAGGTGTCCCTCGGCGGCAGCGCCAGCCGTGACGCCAGCCTGGGCAAGATCCTCGGCCCGTCCTTCGCCCAGGAGGCCATGCCCGACGTGATCGAGAAACTGATCGACGTCTACGTGGAAAAACGTACCGAAGACGAACGCTTCATCGACACTTACCAGCGAATCGGTATCGACCCCTTCAAGGAGCGCGTCTATGCAGCGAATCATTAAGAACAACGCCGTTATCGACGAGACCTGGCACCTGCTGCCCAAGGACGCGTCCTTCGACGGCATCTCCAACTGCGACGACCTGATCGTGCCGCTGGCCCTGTGGCGCGAGCACGCCCACGCCCTCAAGGCCCGCGACGGCGGCCTGGGCGTGTGGCTGGACGCCGATGAGGAAGCCGAGGAAATCGGCGATGACGTGCAACACTTCCAGGTCATCGCGCTGAATTTCCCGGCCTTCACCGACGGTCGTAACTACTCCAATGCCCGCCTGCTGCGTGACCGTTACGGTTACAAGGGCGAGCTGCGGGCGATTGGCGATGTGCTGCGCGACCAGTTGTTCTACCTGCACCGTTGCGGTTTCGACGCCTACGCCCTGCGTGCGGACAAGGACCCCTACGAAGCCCTGGAAAGCCTCAAGGACTTCTCGGTGACCTACCAGGCCGCCACCGACGAACCGCTGCCGCTGTTCCGTCGCCGCTGAAGCTTGTCCGGCCGGGTGCCTCCAGGCACCCGCGCCGGGCTTCAAGCATCCAGCTCCTGCGCTGGGATTCTCTCGAGCACCTCTTCGGTCAACGCCAGGGTTTCCCTGGCCTGGGCTTCCCGCCAAGCCCTGAGTTGATCCCCCATCTGGGCCTCCAGTTCGATATCGATGAACTCATGCCAATGGGGATCGCTTCTGCTCGTACGTCGGGCATCCAGCGCGGACACAGCAGCCTGGTGCTGCGCATCAATACCCTTGAATCGCGAAGGGTTATGCTCCTTCAGGTAGCTGGCCCAGAACTCGCGATCGGCCAAGGCCCGCGGATACGCCGGGGTCCGCTCCCGGGCCAGGACCTTGGCATAAGCCGCGTCCAGATGCTGCTCCGTCACCCGGGCCAACTCAGTAAACGTCATGTGTTTGGGCTGGCCCGGCAAGCGAAGTCGCTCCGTCAGACCGATGCGGTAGGCCAGCCTCACCTCCACCGGGTCGACCCCTGACGCATCGGGCAACTTCAACCGCGCCTCGATATCCGTCTGAGCCAGGCTCTCGACTTCATCCAGGCGCCACAATCCCCGGGACAGCTTCAACAGATTCAGTTCGGTAGTCGCCGGGGTGCCCACGACCATGGCCCTCGCCTGATTCACCAGGACCCGGATCTCCATGTCGCTGAAGATCAGTTCCGCACCATCGGAGCAGGTCTGCGGATGGGACGCCGAGACAAACAGCTCCTCGCGCAGTTCACTGTATTGACTGACCGCCTCCACGACCTGCCAGACCCGCAGGCTCAAATCCTCGCGCGCCTCGCGATATTCGGCGGTGACACTCAGGTCCGCCAGCAGCTTGAAAAAGTCCGCGGAACCTTGCTGCCGATGCAGCAACTGCCATTGCTGTTCTTTCAGAACCTTCTGCTCGGTGGATATGGCCCCCAGCCAGTTGTCGCACTCGCGAAGCGACGTGGTCCGACGCAGGGCATGGGGGTGCCGCCGGCCCGGCATATCGATGCCGAAATTGATGCCGGTTTCGCGTTCGTAACGCTGCAACCGCAGCATGCCCTCGACCGAAAGCGCCGGGTTGTCATGAAGGTGGGTAATCCGGTTGATGGAGACCGGCCCGGAGTAAACTGCCTCGGGGATGGTCGAAATCCGATTGCCCCGCAGATCCACACGCTGCAGGTTGCTCAACCCCGGCAGCCCGACAGGCCAGCGATCCAGCTCGGTATGACGCAACAACAGGGTCTCCAGCTGGCTCATCTGGCTGATATCGGGGGGCTGGACCAGAGGGTTATCCGAAAGATTCAGGAATTTCAGCCGGGTCAGCCGGGTCAACACCTCCGCGCTCTGGCGGTTCAGCACAATCTGGTTGCCTGGCAGGTGCAGATGGATCAGTTCGGACATCTGCCCCAACTCCACCGGCAGGCTACCCAGATGGTTGAAGCCCATGGACAACCAGCGCAACTGCCTGAAGCAGGATAAAAATGAGACTTCGGTGCTGGCGACGGCCATATCATTCATGAACAGAAAGCCCACATGACTGAAGTCGGCGCTGATCGCCGGCAAGTCTCCGACCCGCATGCCCAACAGATCCAGTTCGTAGAAGTACTGTCCACCCAACCGATTGCGGTTGGACTGTTTTCTCCAGCAGGCCAGGATCGCATCGGCCACCCGCTGCTTGTTGTCGAGGGCCACGGGAGCGACTTGCAAGGTGCCCCGCACACGCCTCCAGGTCTGGCGCTGCACCCATTTATCCAGTGTGGTGAACAACACCTCATACTCCCCCCGCAGGCGCTCGAGCTCCACCAGGCAGGCAGACTCGGGCAGGTGGAGTGAAGTGAGAAAACGACCCACCTCTTCCGAGGAGAACCCCGGATACAAGTCACGCACACGCCCTATCAATCGCTCGGAATACCCCAGGACCCTGCCGACATCGCTCATCGGGTAACCGATGCGCCCGGAGGCCAGGCGCATCGGTGGCCTGAACCTGCGACTGAAAGGCGACAGGCCCAGCGTATCCTGGGCCGCATAAGGATCTCGGGCAACCTGGGCGACAATCTGTTCTTTCAGCCAGGCGCCTCGCTCCGCACCGCGGAATCCGAGGGCAACGCGATCAGGCTCCGGCAAGGCACGCACCATCGCGTCGAAAATGTTATCGGCCCTGCCCAGGAGCGTCCCCGAGTGATCGAAGGCGTTGTACTGTCGAGCGACCTTGAGAATCACCCGGGGCGTGGTGATATCCGGATCCCCCGCCGTTTCCAGCGCCTCACTGGTAAAGCGCTGTTCGCGCAACTCAATCCGCAACCCCTTGGCCGGCCAGCCGGGTAATCGCCCAAGCGTATGCAGTGCAAGACGGTCTGCCTGGGCGTATTGCGGGGCCAGCAAATACCAGCTCTCGCACACCCGGTTAAGCCGCAACTGCTTGAGGTACCAGCTAATTTCCTCCGAGAACCGTAGCGGCACCCGCTCGCTCAAGAGATCGAGTTCGGCGCTGTTGGCATGGGCGATCAATTCCCGGGCGACACTTCCCGGTAAGCCGGGGAACACCCCGAGAATACGATTGACCCTGTCGTCGTCGGTTTTCTCGCTCGCCGCGTACAACTCGTCGAACAACCATTGCCTTCGCTGCCCGGCCCATTGCCTGAGGCGTTGGCTCAGTACCCGGACACGCCGCCCATTGTCCGTCAGCTCCGCACCGAACAGCGTTTGACGCTCAGGCTCGCTCAACATGTTCAGCGTCGACTGGAGCAGGTTGCCATTCTTGAGCTGCGACTCGATGATCTGCAACGAGGAGAACTGCTCGCCCGTGCGCCGACCGTACTCCTGCATGACTTCACCCAACCCATTGAACACCTGGACGACCCGGTTTTCCGGCCAGTCGGGCAACGATGTCAGTACCCGCAAGCGCAGATCGCCCTGCTCCAGCGTTCGCGATAGGGCGTCGGGCACCTCGCCGATAAAATCGCTGATGGCCTGGTCGATCCTGAAGCGCTTGATCGTATCGAGCAGCAGCGCGGGCACCGGCTGATTGTCCGCCAGGGCTTTGCGCAAGACATTCTCCTGAGCGGAACAGAACTGGCGGATCTTCAAACGCAGCTGGTTGCCGAGTCCGACCATGGGCTCGCCGAGGCGGCGGAACAATTGCTCCACGGGCCAGTCAGCGACGCGCTCGTAAATCGTTTGCCAGACACCCGTACGGTTGAACCTGAGCGGCACGGCGTGAAACGCTTCGCCTTCCGGGTGCTCAATCTGCCATTGCAGGCGAGCCCGGTCATACCTCACGGCATATACTTTCCCTTCCAGCGGCAGATAGAGGTTGTCCTGGAGCGGATAAAGCCCCATCGCGTCGGCCTCGAGATCCTCAGGCAAACGGATATCACGCTCATAGGGGGCAAGATCGGCTCTCCACAAGCGGCGCCGACCTCCCGGCGCTTCAACGGGAATCAAGGCATCGACTGAAGACGGGGACAGCGTCTTGAACAGGGCCTTGCCGCCCTTCACCACCACCGCCCCGGCCGCCAACAGGGCGAGGTCTTCGACCACCCCCAGCAGATAGCCGAGGGCCTCGCGTTTTTCCCCGAGTTGCCAAGCCGCGAACCCGTCATAGACCTCCACGACCATCTTCACCGCCGCCGCTGCCAGGATGATCTGACCGATTACCGGCACGAACGATAAAGCCAGCGCCAACAGGCTCAGACCGGCTTCGCGGTAGGCGTCCAGACGCGCCTGGCGCACCCGGGCGTCGACGTCGGCCGTGGGCACCGCCAGCAGCCGCGCGTGCGCCTTGATCTGACGGTAGCGTTGCTGCTGGAAACTTTCGAACAGTCCGCCTTCGATGGGTACTTCGGTCAGCGGGATATATTGGAAAATCGCCGGCACGGGCGGCCAGGTTCGATCCTGGGAAAGCAATCTGGCATTCAGGGTTCGAAAGAACCGTAGCCTGTGCTCCTCGGGGACGAAACGGGCGAAAAACTGCCGATAAGACGGGTCCCGAAGTTTCAGCGTCAAATCATGTTCAAAGAGGAGAAAGTGCCGGTAGTACTTCAGTGGACCACGCGGGTCATCCGGAATATAGGCAATACAGGGTAAGGTCGAGTCCTCCGCCAGTTTCGCGCCGATGACCACCCACCCGCTCAACTCGATATCGAACATTTTCATTCGACTGTAATGCAGGAGTTCGCCACCCAACCTCAAACCGGCCTGCCCCTTGACCAACTCCAGCAGTAAAGCGTAGGTCGTCGCGGTGATCTCCCCCTTCATGTAGGCGATATCGGCGGTCACCGCCAAAGTCTGTTTGTCATACTCGGCAAAGTGCTGTTTTACCGACAAAGCTCCGTTGGCCGACGGCTGACCGGGAGGATTGAAAACACTGTCGATATGCGTCTGGTACAAGGCCCCCAGGTTCAGCGTTCGACAAGCCCAGGCAAAGTCTTCCGGTGCAAGTGAGGTGTTAACACCCCCAGCATCAGCGGGAAACTGGATAACCGCCTTGCCTGACAACGCTCCCGACAAGGTCTCGCCAGCCTCGAAGTTCTGCAAGGCAGCCTCCAGCAGCGTCTGGCTGTGGGAGAAGGTATAGAACTTATCCTCGAAGATACTGGACAGGTAAGTAGCATCGACCCTGACAAAGCGGGCACTTTGCAAGTCCTGGTCGCTGTTGATCTGTCTTTCCAGCGCCTGGACCAGAAGTGGCGTACAGAACACATCAATCTTCTGCAACTGCGCCATGATCCGCCGGACTTCATGTCTCGACGTTTCCAGGGCCAGCAGATGTTCGCGAAATAACAGGCGTATTTCCGGAGCGGCTCGGTAGAGCCAACTGGGAATCTTCTCCTTGATCCTATCGAAATGAATACCTGCCTCGGCAGGTATCCGGCTGTACTCAACGACGTTTGTTTCTTCCATGGCAATCAACCTGGATATCCATTAGAGATTCCAGCTTATTGAGTGTTTGCCATGGAAAGGGGGTACTTATTTGAGGGTCGGATGGTTTCTGTCCGAGACGATTGACAGAAACCATCGAGGTAGCGGTCTACCAGAAACGTTGCTGGGTCAAACGACTCCACCCATTGACCAGCACACGCTCCAGCGAGCTGCTGGCCGCCAGCCCGACGCGCTCTTGCAGGCTCTTGCGTTCGGCATAGTGCAGATGGAACAACTCGGCATGTTTTGCGCGGTCGGACAGGTATTCATCGCTGGTCTTCAGTTCGTCCACCAACTGCTTGTCCAGGGCCGCGACACCCAGCCAGATTTCGCCGGTGGCCACTTCATCGATGGCCAGTTGCGGGCGGTACTGCGAGACAAAGTTCTTGAACAGGCGATGGGTGATATCCAGGTCCTGCTGAAACTTCTCACGGCCTTTTTCAGTGTTTTCGCCAAACACGGTCAAGGTGCGCTTGTACTCGCCGGCGGTCAGCACTTCGAAATCGATATCGTGCTTCTTCAGCAGCTTGTTGACGTTGGGCAACTGCGCCACCACGCCGATGGAACCGAGAATGGCAAAAGGTGCACTGATGATCTTGTCGCCGATGCAGGCCATCATGTAGCCGCCGCTGGCCGCGACCTTGTCGATGCAGATGGTCAGCGGGACGCCGGCCTGACGGATACGCGCCAGTTGCGAAGAGGCCAGGCCATAGCTGTGGACCATGCCGCCACCGCTTTCCAGGCGCAACACCACTTCATCCTTGGGCGTGGCCAGGCTCAGCAGCGCGGTGATCTCATGGCGCAGGCTTTCGGTGGCCGACGCCTTGATATCGCCATCGAAATCCAGCACGAACACCCGCGTCTTGGCTTCGGGCTGCTTCTTGTGTTTTTTCTCGCCCTTGGCCTGCTGCTTGCGCAGGACCTTGAGCTGGTCCTTGTCGAGCAGGCTCTGCTCCAGGCGCTCGCGCAGGCCCTTGTAGAAATCGTTGAGCTTGCTGACCTGCAACTGCCCCGCCGACCGGCGCCGACCTTTGCTGCGTAGCGTGGCCGCGGTCACCAGGACCACGACAATCGCAATAACCAGGGTAACGGTTTTAGCCAGAAAACTTGCGTACTCGGCAAGAAACTCCACGGTGACTCCTTACAAAATCAGGCGGCCCCCGTCTGTGGGGGCTCACGACCGGTCCAGCATACCGTCGAGGCGGCCTTGCGGCCAGTTGTGGCACCGCCTGAATTGTGTCTCTAACAAACATTTCAAACGAGCGTATGTTTTTTTATTGACAGGCTTCCGCCATCCTCATAACCTCGCCAGACCTTCAACGTACCGGGACGACGCGGACGTGGGCAGCATTTATCTGATTCGACATGGCCAGGCCTCCTTCGGTGCGGACGACTACGACGTGCTCTCGCCGATCGGTATTCGCCAGGCCGAGGTCCTCGGTAAGCACCTGGCCGACCTGGGCCTGAGCTTCGACCGTTGCCTGGCCGGCGACCTGCGCCGCCAGCAGGATACCGCGCTCACCGCCCTGGCGCAGTGCGACGGCGCCGGCCTGTTGGTCCCGCCCCTGGAAACCGATACAGCCTTCAACGAGTTCGACGCCGACGCGGTGATCCGCGCGCTGTTGCCCGGCTTGCTGCCGGATGAACCCGAAGCCCTGCACATCCTGCGCAACGCCGCGCAAAACCGTGGCGAGTTCCAGCGCCTGTTCGCCCTGATCATCGAGCGCTGGCTCAGTGGCCAGCATGACACCCCGGAGCTGGAAAGCTGGCTGGGGTTTGTCGCCCGGGTCGAGGGCGGGCTGCGGCGGATTCTCGAACAGGCCGACAACAGCCAGAAAATCGCCGTGTTCACCTCCGGCGGAACCATCACCGCCCTGCTCCACCTGATCACCCGAATTCCAGCCAGGGAAGCCTTTGAGCTGAACTGGCAGATCGTCAACACCTCGCTCAACCAGCTCAAGTTTCGCGGTCGCGAGGTGGCCCTGGCGTCCTTCAACAGTCAAGCGCACCTGCAACTGCTGAAGGCCCCGGAGCTGATCACCTTCCGATAAGCTCCGGCCCACCGTGACCCTTGGGGTCGTTGCCGTATTTACCCATAAAAGGATCGAACCATGACCTCTGTAGCCCACGCCGTAGAAGCAATGAAAACCAAGTTCAACCCAGCTGCCGCTGCCGGCCTGGACGTTGTCTTCGGTTTCCGTATCGATGACACCCAGCACTTCTCGCTGATCGTCAAGAACGGCACCTGCGAACTGCTGGAAGGCGAAAACCCGGATGCCAACGTGACCCTGGTCACCGACGGCGAAACCATGAAAGGCATCGTCAGCGGCGACACCGACGGCATGCAGGCATTCATGGGCGGCAAGCTGCGCGTCGAAGGCGACATGATGCTGTCGATGAAGCTGAGCGAGCTGTTCCCGGCCTGATCCACGCCTGCATAACAGTCGAAACCCGATAGCTCATGATGCCCACCCCGGCGTCGTGGGCATCGGGTTTCGTGCGTTATATCGCCCCCCCCCCCCCCCGAGCAAGCCTGCTCCGGCAATGGGCACTCTTGCCAAGCACCGCTTTCCCTCTACGCTGGCCTATCAGGCACGCTGATCATCCTGCAACACCCCGGCCTATAACAGCGGGCCGCGCTTGTAGGCAGACAGGGCGAGCATTAGATTAGTCAATAATCTCTGGCCTCCAGAATAAGCAGAAGGGATAAGCATGACGCTTACTGACCAGTCCACCCGTATCCGCGCCGGCGAAGAGCTGGATGCCGGCTTGATCGATCCGTATCTCAAGGCTCATATTCCGGGCCTGCACGGCCTGCCGACGATCAGCCAGTTCCCCGGCGGCGCCTCGAACCTGACCTACCTGATCCGCTACCCGGAACAGGAATTTGTCCTGCGTCGGCCGCCGTTCGGTCACAAGGCCAAGTCCGCCCACGACATGGGCCGCGAGTTCCGCATCCTCAACCAGCTCAAGGACGGTTTTCCGTACTGCCCCAAGGCTTATGTGCACTGCACCGACGAGTCGGTGATCGGCGCCGAGTTCTATGTGATGCAGCGGGTCGAGGGCATCATCCTGCGCTCCGACCTGCCACCGGAGCTGGGCCTGGATGCCGCGCAGACCGAAACCCTGTGCAAGAGCTTTATCGACCGTCTGGTCGAACTGCACCAGGTCGACTACACGGCCTGTGGCCTGGCTGACCTGGGCAAACCCGAGGGTTACGTCGAGCGGCAGATCCGTGGCTGGAGCGAGCGTTACGAAAAAGCCCTGACCCCTGACGCCCCGAGCTGGGAAGCGGTACGGACCTGGCTCAAGGACAAGATGCCCGCCGACCATCCGACCTCGAGCATCGTGCACAACGACTATCGCTTCGACAACGTGATCCTCGATCCCCACAACCCGATGCAGATCATCGGCGTGCTCGACTGGGAACTGACCACTATCGGCAACCCGCTGATGGACCTGGGCAACACCCTGGCTTACTGGATCGAGGCGGGCGACCCGGCCCCGGTGCAATTGATGCGCCGCCAGCCCAGCCACGCCCCCGGCATGCTGACCCGTCGCCAGTTCGTCGACTACTACGCCGAACGCTCGGGGATCGCCATCGACAACTTCGATTTCTACTACACCTACGGCCTGTTCCGCCTGGCCGGCATCGTGCAGCAGATCTACTACCGTTTCTTCCACGGCCAGACCCAGGACAAACGCTTTGCGCAGTTCATTCACATGAACAAGCTGCTGGAGCAGATGAGCCTGAAAGTCATCCAGTCGTCCAGCCTCTGACCGCGCCTACAACCAGGAAAATCACCATGTCCAAGACCCAGTTGTTCGACCTCGATGGCAAGATCGCCTTTGTTTCCGGCGCCAGCCGTGGTATCGGCGAGGCCATTGCCAAGCTGCTGGCCCAGCAAGGCGCCCATGTGATTGTCTCGAGCCGCAAGCTCGAAGGCTGCCAGCACGTGGCCGATGCGATCATCGCCGACGGCGGCAAGGCCACCGCCATCGCCTGCCATATC
The DNA here is from genome assembly GCF_023242345.1 of Pseudomonas sp. MWU12-2037. NCBI lineage: Bacteria > Pseudomonadati > Pseudomonadota > Gammaproteobacteria > Pseudomonadales > Pseudomonadaceae > Pseudomonas > Pseudomonas sp. MWU12-2037. The sequence goes on from NZ_JALLIZ010000018.1 coordinate 82,588, forward strand.
GGTGAAATGGAACAGATCAGCCAGGTCTTCGCCGGTATCCGCGAGCAGTTCGGGCGTCTGGACATCCTGGTCAACAACGCCGCCACCAACCCGCAGTTCTGCAATGTGCTGGACACCGATCTCAGCGCGTTCCAGAAAACCGTCGACGTGAATATCCGCGGCTACTTCTTCATGTCGGTGGAAGCCGGCAAGCTGATGCGCGAGCACGGCGGTGGCAGCATCATCAACGTGGCTTCGATCAACGGTATTTCCCCGGGCATCTTCCAGGGCATCTATTCGGTGACCAAGGCCGCCGTGATCAACATGACCAAGGTTTTCGCCAAGGAGTGCGCGCAGTTCGGCATTCGTTGCAACGCCCTGCTACCGGGCCTGACCGATACCAAGTTCGCCTCGGCCCTGGTCAGCAACGAAGCGATCCTCAAGACCGCCCTGCAACAGATCCCCCTCAAGCGCGTCGCCGCGCCGAGCGAAATGGCCGGGGCCGTGCTGTACCTGGCCAGCGATGCCTCCAGCTACACCACCGGGGTTGCGCTGAACGTGGACGGTGGTTTCCTGTCCTGATCATGAAATAAAAATTCCATCAGTTGAATTTATTGAATTTAAATTCTATAAATAGCCCTTCCTGAAAATAATAATCAGAGGGCGTGGTGATGGACGAGTTGGGAATAGGCTTGATCGGCACGGGCTTTATGGGCCGTGCCCACGCGCTGGCATTTCACAATGCCAGCGCCGTATTCGAACTGCCGCTGAAGCTGCGCCTGGTGGCACTGGCGGATGCCGACGCCCGGCGTGCCGAATCCTGCGCCCAGGCCTGGGGTTTCGAGCAGGCCTACGGCGACTGGCAACAACTGATTGACGATCCCCGGGTCGGGGTGGTGGCCATCACCACGCCCAATCACCTGCATTTCCCCATGGCCATGGCTGCCCTTGCGGCGGGCAAGGCGGTGTACTGCGAAAAACCCCTGGCGGTCGACCTGGATCAGGCCACGCAAATGCGTGACGCCGCCCGCCAGGCCGGCGTGGTCACCCGCGTCGGCTACAACTACCAGCACAATCCGATGATAGACCTGGCCCGGGAGCTGATCCAGAGCGGCGAACTGGGGGAAATCGTCGGTTTCCAGGGCGAATTCAGCGAAGACTTCATGGCCGACCCCGCCTCGCCCTGGTCCTGGCGTTGCGAAGCCCAGCATGCCGGCGGCGCCCTGGCCGACCTGGGCAGCCATCTGCTGGCCATGGCTCGTTATCTGCTCGGCGATATCAGCGCCGTGTGTGCCGACACCCGCACCGTCCATGCACAGCGCCCGGCCAGTGCCGGCAGCCTGGAGACCCGTGGGATTGCCGTCGACGATCAGGTCCACGCCCTGCTGCGCTTCGCCAATGGCGCCCGGGGCACCTTCAGCAGCAGCTGGCTCAAGCACGGCTACAAGAACCACCTGAGCTTCGAGATCAGCGGCACCCGGGGCACCCTGGCCTTCGACCAGGAGCGCCTGAACGAACTGCAACTCTGCCGCGCCGGCCAGAGCGGTTTCCAGCGCCTGCTGGCCGGGCCGCATCTACCGCGTTACGCAGCCTTCAGCCCGGCCGCCGGCCATCAGTTGGGTTACAACGAACTCAAGGCCCTGGAGGTCCAGGCATTGATCGAGGCGCTGGCCGGTCGAAGCCAGACGGGGACCGACTTCGAAGAGGCCTGGCAAGTGGAGCGCCTGGCGACAACAATTCGCCGGGCGGCCAGGGAGCGGCGCTGGGTCGATGTCAGCGAGCTGTAGAACCTGTGGGGCAGGACTTGTGGCGATCCGACAAGCTCCGCTCCCACACACCCACACAGAACGATGCATTACTTGAGGCTGGCGGCAACCTTGTTGGCCACATCCACGGGCAACCAGGCCTTCCAGACCTCCGGATGCCCCTTGAGGAAAGCCTCCGTCACCTGGCGTGGCGGCAGGCGCTCCTCGCTCATTTTCGCCAGCGCCTGGTTCAACACATCAATCGGCAGGTCGACCTTGGCGAAAAACGCCAGTATCTGCGGGTATTGCGTCTTGAACGGCGTAGACACGCCAATGCTCAGCTTCGAAGCCAAAGAACGGCTCGGCTTGGGATCAGGATTCTCCGGGTCGGTCAGGGTCTTCCAGGCCTCGGCATCAAAGGCCGGCTCCTGCAACTGGACCAGCTTGAACTTGCCCAACAGCGGCGTCGGCGACCAGTAATAGAACAGGATCGGTTTGCCACGCCGGATCGATGAGGTGATCTCCGCATCCAGCGCCGCTCCGGAGCCACTGCGAAAGTTCACATAACTGTCGGTCAGGCCGTAGGCCTTGAGTTTCTGCTGGTTGACGATTTCCGATGTCCAGCCGATCGGGCTGTTGAGAAAACGGCCCTTATCCGGGGACTCCGGGTCGCGGAACACATCCTTGTAGCGGGCCAGGTCCGCGACCCCGTGCAGATCCGGCGCCAGGGGCTTGATGCCACGCTCCGGATCGCCCTTGATCACGTACTCCGGCACCCACCAGCCCTCGGTGGCACCCTTGACGGTATCGCCAACGGCTGCAACCTCACCCGCCGCTTCAGCCTTGACCCACACCGGACTGCGTCCGGCCCACTCTTCGCCAATCACCTGGATATCATTCTTGGCCAGGGCCGTTTCCAGGGTCACCGTGGTGCCGGGCAGCATATCGGTCGGCAGGCCGTAACCTTTTTCGACGATATACCGCAGGATGTCGGTGATCAGGCTGCCACTTTCCCAGTTCAGGTCGGCAAAGTGGATCGGCTGGGGCGCGGCTCGAACCGCCAGCGGCATGGCGCCGATACAGAAAACAGCCAGGGCGCTGGCGAACAGCGCGCGAAATCCTTTCATGGAATCACCTCAATCGCAGATCGTTTTTCGGCGAAAAGTCCGAAAGCCCGGAAATATTCAGTCAGCAGAACTGTAGTCGAGGTTCCCGGAATGATGCGCCAGCGATCAATGAGTATCTGGCGACTGAAGTTGCTGCAACTCACGTCGGACCATGCTGACATACTCCGCAGGCCCCAGTGCATACAATTGCGCCGCAACCCAGTTGAGCCAGGCGCCCTGCAGTTCGGCCTTGCGTTCGAACAACCGGCGGGCCTCGGCACTGGCCTGCCGCACATGCTGTTGATGGAACTCGGCCCGGGTCAAACCCATTACTCGCTGGCCTTGAAGGTCAGTTCGCCCTTGCGCCAGCGCGCGGCCTTCTTGGTCACGTCCTTGAGGGTCTTGCTCAAGGTGCCCTGCAACTGTTCATGGGCGGCAAACACCATCACCACGGTATGCCCTTCCTTGAACACAATGCCATGGCCTTCCGGTACGGTGATATAGGCATAGTCGCCCAGGCCATAGACCGTCAGTTTGATCTCGCGAAACTTGATGTCGAACTTGCCGCCTTCGCGGCTGGGCAATACCGCGGCACGAAAATGATCGCCGACCTTGAGCTCCAGGTGCTGCTTGTCATCGACCACCAGGGAGGTTTCGGTGTCGATCTCGGCGATGTAGATGCCTTCGGCGGTTTGTTCGGTGATATAGACGAAACGCGATTGAAACTGCTTGACCAGCTTGGCCCGAAGATCACCCAGTACAAACAGTGCATGCATATCCAGATTACTGACTGCCAACGAAAAGTCCTCAAACTCGAAAAATGAAGCCGCCCGGCAAGTGTCAGGCAACACAAAACGATCGGTCACCGCCGTCGGTTACTGAATAGAAAGCCCTGATGTTTGCCCGCGCGGCCTGGCGATGCTCACCGGTGCGCAGCAAGCCTAATGGATGCAAGGTCCCATGACTTCTGCGAAGTGTCATCAGCGCTTGAAGGAAAACACCGCATTGCACCGATCACGGGAAACCGGCAACTGAATTTGCGAGGGAAGGCCTTCCTGAAAAAAAGTAATTTCCGACATGCAGGTTGCAAAAAATGCCCTGGATGAAATCAGCCCCTGGGCACTGGAAGTGATTCTAGAACACGTCAGGCCATTCGGGCCAATCAAACTACCCGTGAGCAGCATCTTACAAGACAAAAAGTACTCAATTGTGTCCAGTCTGTCGCAAATACCCTGTAGAAGCGCTCGTCGAGACTACAGAATGCCATCCCGCGGTCGATAATCTGGCAAGCGTCATTCCCGGAGTATCGCCGATGATCAACTTGAATGTTTCCTTGATCCCACCCGCCTTCCTCCTGTCGTCCCCCGAAGAGAGCGGTAGTGCCGCCAGCCGTCTTTCGTCCGACCCTTTGCTGGATGGCGACAGTGGCTTGAATCTGCTGGGCGACAGCCTGGCGGCCAATGCAAAGGCGGCGCAGGATCGGGTCAAGAAACTCCGGGCACAGATCGAGCAGTTGCAACAACGACTGCGCAAGGCCAATGCGCACCTGGCCGCGACCAAAAGCGGCCACCACCCCAACGCAGCGGCGCGCGAAGCTGCTGTCCAGCCGGCCAAGGCCCAGGTCGCAGCCCTCGGCGCCGCACTGAACGGCACCAGCACCGCGCTGTTCATGGCGGAAAAGCTGATGGCCGGGATGACTGATACTTCGGCCTGAGCAACTCCCACAGTCTTGCAGTGGTTGAACCGGCCTCTTCGCGGGCAAGCCCTGCTCCTACAGTTTTTTGTCGAACACTCTCTTGAGTACGACACAACACTGTAGGAGCAGGGCTTGTCGGGACGCCGCACCGCCGCGAAGAGACCCTTGAGTACACCATCAGCCTTTTTTGGGTGCACTTTCCGGCTTGTAGCCCAGGCGCAGCCCGCCCCAATGGCGGCCCTTGACCATGATCGGCACCGACAAGTCATGCATCAGCTCACCCGTGTCGCGGGTATAGGTCTGCAACAACAGCGGCTGCTGGTGGCTGCCACAACGAATCCCCGTACGGTCATCGAACTTGCGCTTGGTCCGGTTGTGCAGCGTGTCCTGCTGCGGGTTACCCGTCAGGGGCTGGCAAAACGCCTGGTTATGGGTCGGCACATAGCCCTGGGGCGTACAGGCGATGGCAAACACCAATCCTTCATGGCGCGCCAGCAACGGCTCCTGGATCGCCGGCAGGACCTGATCGGTGTAACGGTCGAAACGCGTCTGGTATTTGGCCGGCGAGGTATTGGCGATCGGCTGGTACGTCCGGTCGAACAGGTCATCAAGACTGATGCGGTTCTGTTCGATATCCGCCTCGAAACGCGCGGCAATCTGTCCGGCCCCTTCACGGGCGAGGTCGTAGACCCGCTGGTGGTAATCGTCCAGGCCGACCTCGGCCAGGCGCTGGCTGATGGTCTCGGCCTGCCCTTCCATCTGGGTCGCCGCCTGGGTCAGGTGGCGGGTCTGCTGGTCGCTGACGGCCAGGTCGCCGCGCATCTGCTCCACCGCCGTGAACAGGCTGTCCAGTTGCTCGCGGTTGCTCTGTGCACCGCGGGCGATCTCGCCCACCTGCGCTTCGACACTGGCCGCCAGGCCGGCGATATTCGCCAGGTGCCGGCCGGTATCCTCGACCTGCTCCACACCGCCGTCCAGATCCTGGGCCAGTTGACGGATCTGCTCGACGACCTGGGTGGTGCGCTGCTGGATATCGGCCACCATGACCCCGACCTCATCGGTCGCCGTGGCCGTGCGCCCGGCCAGCCCGCGTACTTCGTCGGCGACCACGGCAAAACCGCGACCATGCTCGCCGGCGCGGGCCGCCTCGATCGCAGCGTTAAGGGCCAGCAGGTTGGTCTGGCTGGCGATCGCCTGGATCACCAGGGTCACCCGCTGGATTTCTTCGCTGCGCTGGCTCAGGGCCTCGATTGTCTGGCGACTGGCATTGGCCTGCTGGCTGAGCCGGTGCATGCGGCCGATGGACTCCGCCAGCACCGTATGCCCTTCGGCGCTGCTGCTGCGGGCCTGACTGGCCGAGCCGAGGGCCTGCTGGCTCAAGTGCGAGGTGGTCTGCTCGGTGCTGATCACCTGTTCGGCACTGGCGACAATCTGCGCGGCGGCACTGAGCTGCGACTGCACCTTGCCGGCCAGCTGCTTGACCGCAAAGGCCACGCCAGCGGCGGACAGGGCGTTATGGCTGGTGGTATGGGAAAGGTCGCGGGTCAATTGCGCCAGGGTATCGCCGCCGCTCTGCACGGCTGACACCGGGGCCTGGCGCATCCGCAGGCGCGGCAGCCAGATCAACAACAGCGCCAGGGGCAGGCAAACGCCCAGGGACCAGCCGGCAAAGGCCATGGCCGACAACAACAGCGCCAGCCCCACGCTCTGTATCAGGGGTGTCAGCCAGCGCAGCGCCGGTTTCGATGGCACGTCCACGTGCGACCCGACCCCAGGCAGAATTCCTTCTCCAGACATGTACTTACCCACCGTGAGCTTCTAGTTGTTTTTTTGCATTAAACGCCACTATCGGGCCATTAGCCATGGTCCGTTAGTTGTAGGGCGCATGCATCAACGATAGCTGCTATGGGGCGGGTGTGGAGGCGGGTTTATCGACGATGAACGATGACGCGGCGTGACAGAAACACCGCGTCGTCCGGATCGCCGGCAAGCCGGCACCTGCAGGGGGCAGCGATCAGGCCTGGCGCTGATGCTTGTCGATCTGCTCGTGACGTTCCTGAGCTTCGATGCAGTACTTGGTGGTCGGGCTGATCAGCAGGCGCTTGAGGCCGATCGCCTCGCCGCTGTCGTCGCACCAGCCGAAGGAGTCGTCGTTGATGCGCAGCAGTGCCTGTTCCAACTGCGGCAGCATGCGCTGGTCGCGGTCGATGGCGTTCACCAGCCAGGTGCGTTCTTCTTCAACGGAAGCGGCGTCAGCCGGGTCAGCCGGGGTATCGAGACTCTCGATGGCAATACGGTTCTGCTCGATACGCTCGTGGGTTTCGACTTTCATCGCTTGCAACAGCTCGGTAAAGAAAGCCAGTTGCTCGGCGTTCATGTAGTCGTCCGCCGGCATGGCCAGCAACTTTTCCTTTGTCATTGATTTCTCTATAGAAAATACGTGCATTAAGGCGAATTAGGGAGCGTTCTGCGCACCTGAGGGGATGCACAGAAAGGCGCCGTCCATTCCAAGCGCCACCCGGCACTCAATTTACGAGGGGCGGCAGTCTAAGGCCGAGTTATCGAGTCAGCAACTGAAATGACAGCAAAAACGTCCGATGCGCCCACACAGGCGCTCTGGCGCCGGTCCCGTGGAGACGTATCGGAGTGTGTTTATAACAAGAAATTCACTGCAAAGCGTCAGTTAAGGAGACAAATGGTCACGCAGCGCACGACGTAGCACTTTGCCCACCGTGGTCTTGGGCAGTTCTTCAGTGCGAAACTCGACAATCCGCGGCACCTTGTACCCTGTCAGGTACTCCCGGCAATGCGCCAGCAACTGGGCCTCGGTCAAGGCCGGGTCCTTGCGCACCACGAAGATCTTCACCCGCTCCCCGGTGACCTGATCGGCGACGCCGATGGCCGCCACTTCGGCGACGCCGGGGTGCAGGGCGACCACATCCTCGATTTCGTTGGGGTACACATTGAAGCCCGACACCAGGATCATGTCCTTCTTGCGATCCACCAGGCGGATAAAGCCCTGCTCGTTCATTACCCCGATATCGCCGGTCGACAGCCAGCCGTGCCGGTCCAGCACCAGGGCGGTTTCCTCCGGCCGCTGCCAGTAGCCTTTCATCACCTGCGGGCCGCGGACCTGCAACTCGCCCTCCTCGCCCAGTTGCGCCAGCTCGCCGTCTTCGCGCATGAAACGCACCCAGGTCGAGGGCAAGGGCACGCCGATGGTCCCGCTGAAATCCCCCTCGCGCATCCGCGCAATATCGATGGGGCTGATGCTGACCACCGGCGAACACTCGGTCAGCCCGTAGCCTTCGATGATCGGCACCCCGGTCACCTCTTTCCAGCGCCGGGCCACGGCGGTGTGGGTGGCCATGCCACCGGCAATCGCCAGCTTCAGATCGGAAAAATCGCGGTCGCGAAAGGCTTCGTTTTCCAGCAGCCCGTTGAACAGGGTATTGACCCCGACAATGCCGCTGAACTTCTCCTTGCGCAGGATCATCTGCACCCGCTTCACGTCACGGGGGTTGGCGATCAGGATATTGCGCCCGCCCAGGCACATGAACATCAGGCAGTTCACCGTCAGCGACAGCACGTGATACAGCGGCAACAGGGTGACATTGGTTTCCTGCTGGTTCTCATCCAGTTGGTTGCCGACCCAGGCCTTGGCCTGCATCAGGTTGGCGAGGATATTACGGTGGGTGAGCATCGCCCCCTTGGCATCGCCCGTGGTGCCGCCGGTGTATTGCAGGAAAGCGATGTCATCGTGGGCCAGCTTGACCTTCCTGGCCTTCATCCTCATCGCCTGTTTCATCATCTGCGGGAACCGGATCGAGCTCGGCAGGTGGAAACGCGGCACCTGTTTCTGGACATACCGCAGCACAAAGTTCAGGGCCGCGCCCTTGAGCGTCCCCACCAGGTCGCCGATGGCCGCCACCACGATATTTTTCAGCGCGCTGCCGGGTAGCGCCTGTTCCAGGGTATGGGCGAAGTTCTCGAAGATCACCACGGTCTCGGCGCCGCTGTCCTTGAGCAGGTGCCGGAGTTCATGGGCGGTATACAACGGGTTGACGTTGACCACCACCGCGCCCACCAGCAAGGTGCCGAACAGACAGATCGGATATTGCAGGCAGTTGGGCATCATCAGCGCCACGCGATCGCCCTTCTTCACCCCCCGGGACTGCAGCCAGGCCGCGAAGGCAAAGGCGCGCTGCTCCCATTCGACATACCCCATCTCAGTGCCGATGCTGACGTAGGCGACGCGTTCACGGTACTTCTCCATATGCTCGAGAAACACCTCGCGCAGTGACGGATAACGGTCGATCTCGCTTTCGATATCGGCGGGAACCCCCGGCAGGTAGGCGTTCAACCAGATGCGCTGGTCAATGCTGTGCAGGCTTGCGACGCTCATGGCACTTTCCTTGCTGTTGTTTTATTTTTCGACGATGGCGGTCACACCCAGCCCGCCGGCGGCACATACGGAGATCAGTCCACGGCCCTGGCCGCGCTCGTCAATCGCCTTGGCCAGGGTCGCCAGCAAGCGCCCACCGGTGGCGGCAAACGGATGCCCGCAGGCCAGGGAACCGCCGTTGACGTTGAGTTTGCCACGGTCGATCGAACCCAACGCCGCATCCTGGCCAAGGCGCTCACGGCAATAGTCGGGGTCTTCCCAGGCCTTCAGGGTGCAGAGCACCTGGGCGGCAAAGGCTTCGTGGATCTCGTAGAAGTCAAAGTCCTGCAAACCCAGGCCTTCGCGGGCGAGCATCCGTGGCACGGCGTAGGCCGGCGCCATCAGCAGGCCCTCGGTGCCGTCGACAAAATTCACCGCCGCGGTTTCGCCGGTACGCAGGTAAGCCAGCACCCGCTGGTTGTTCGCCTGCGCCCATTCCTCGCTTGCCAGCAGGACCACCGAGGCGCCATCGGTCAATGGCGTCGAGTTGCCGGCGGTCAGGGTGCCGCTGCGTTGGTCGTAGACCGGCCCCAGGCCGGCCAGTCTCTCCAGGCTGGCATCGGCGCGCAGGTTGTTATCGCGTTTCAGCCCGCGATAGGGGCTGATCAGATCATCGAAGAAACCGCGTTTGTAGGCGGCATCGAGGCGTTGGTGACTGGTCAGCGCCAGTTCGTCCTGGGCCAGTCGGCGGATCTGCCAACGCTTGGCCATCTCCTCGCAATGCTCGCCCATGGACAACCCGGTGCGCGGTTCGCCGTTGCGCGGCAGCAGGGGTTTGAAGAACATCCCCGGACGTACCCCGAGCAGGCTGCGCAGCTTGTCGCCCAGGCTTTTGGAGCGATTGGCCCGCAGGAGGATCTGGCGCAAGGCTTCGTTGATCGCGATGGGCGCGTCCGAGGTGGTATCGGCGCCACCGGCAATCCCCACGTCGATCTGCCCCAGGGCAATCTTGTTGGCCACCAGCAACGCCGCCTCAAGGCCGGTGCCACAGGCTTGCTGCACATCGTAGGCCGGGGTCTCTGGCGACAAGGTGGTGGACAGCAGGGACTCGCGGGCCAGGTTGAAGTCCCGCGAATGCTTGATCACCGCCCCGGCGGCGAATTCCCCCAGGCGCTTGCCCTCAAGGCCGTGGCGATCGATCAGGCCCTGCAAGGCCGCCACCAGCAGGTCCTGGTTGCTGTCCTGGGCGTACACCGTATTGGAGCGGGCAAATGGAATGCGATTGCCACCGAGGATGGCGACCCGACGCACCGGCGCCGGGTTGAAAGCGTAGGTACTCATGACTGATCTCCCCGGATAAAGAGTCCACGCATATGCGGTTTGTCACCTGCCGCGTTGCGCACTTCGAATTTGTGACGCGAGCCTGTCGGCGGCACATTCCACAGCGTGGCGCTGCCGGGCAGGAAGATTGGCAGCTTGAACTCGCAGGTCAGCTCCGCGGCGGCCAACGGCTGTGGCGGTTGTTGCGCCGCCAGTGCGCGGCCCAGGGTCCACATGCCATGGGCAATAGGCCGCCGGAACCCGAACAGGCGCGCCCCCAGCCAGGAGATATGGATCGGGTTGGAATCGCCGCAGATCCGGGCAAAACGCCGCCCCAGGTCCGCTGGCAAGGACCAGCGCTGAGTGCGCACCAGGGCAGCTTCATCCAGGTCCAATACGCCCTGCCAGGGCTCACCCTGGGGAGCGGCCACCCCACGGCGCAGATACAGGCTTTCGCCTTCCCACACCAGGCCGCCGCCACCTTTGGCCCGCGTCACGATCAGTACCGCCTGGCCCTTGGGGTGCGCCACCCAGCGCTCGCAATGCACTTCCAGACGCAAGGCCTGCCCGGCCTCCAGGCATTGGTACTGGCGAATGCGATTGGCCAGATGGACCATGCCGCTGGCCGGCCAGGGAAAGGCCGGACTGGTCAGCAACAGCAGGTGCAGAGGCAAGGCCAGGTTATGGGGAAACGACAGCGGCACCCCGTGCTCGGGACGAAAACCGCAGGCCCGGGCGTAACGGACGATGTCCGCCTCCAACAGCTCCACCGCCGGCCGCACCAGTTGCTCGTCGGGCAAGCGCGGTAGGCCTTCGAGCTTGGGCTTGCGCAAGCTGCGCAGGCCGAGCCAGAGCAAACGGACGCCGGAAGGCGGCGGGTCGATAAGACGAATGGAGGAATCGGCTTTCATCATTCAGGCCCCCAGCAGGCTTTGCCCGCAGACGCGGACCACCTGTCCATTGATCCCGCCGGAAGCCGGATGCACCAGCCAGGCAATGGTCTGGGCGACGTCCTCGGGCTGTCCGCCCTGAGAGAGTGAGTTCATCCGTCGCCCCGCTTCACGAATCAGCAACGGAATTTTCGCGGTCATCTGCGTCTCGATAAACCCCGGTGCCACCGCGTTGACCGTGACCTGCTGGCGCGCCGCCAACGGTGCCAGGCCCTGCACCAGGCCGATCACACCAGCCTTGGACGTGGCATAGTTGCTTTGCCCCAGGTTGCCGGCGATACCGGAAATCGACGACACCCCGATAATACGCCCGCCGGGACTGATCGCCTGGCCCTCCAGTAAAGCCGTGCTCAACCGCAACGGTGCCTCCAGGTTCACCGCCAGGACCTTGCGCCAGGCGGCTTCGGTCATTTTCGCCAGGGTCTTGTCCTGGGTGATGCCGGCGTTGTGCACGACGATATCGAACGCACCTTGCTCGCCGGCGAATGCCAGCAGTTGTTCGGCCGCCTGGGGCGCGGTGATGTCCAGGGCCAGCGCGGTGCCCCCGAGGGAGGCCGCCACCTCCTGCAACTCGGCTTCCACGGCGGGGATATCCAGGCAGACGACCTGGGCGCCCTCACCCGCCAACACCTGGGCGATAGACAGGCCGATACCGCGACACGCCCCAGTGACCAGCGCACGGCGCCCGGTCAGCGGTTTGTCCCAGAGGATATCCCTGGGCACGTCCACCGGTTCGGCGATCCGCACCACCTGGCCAGAGACAAAGGCGGAACGCCGGGACAGGAAGAAACGCAGGCTGCTGTCCATTTCCGCTTCGGCCCCCGGCTCGACATACAGCAGTTGCGCGGTGATCGCCCGCCGCAGCTCCTTGCCCAGGGAGCGCACGAAGCCCTCCAGGGCCCGCTGCGCCACCGTCTGGGCGAGCGACGTGCAGTGTTCCGGCGGCGTGCCGAGGACCAGCACCCGGCCGTGGGCGCTCAGGCGCCGGACATTGGCGTGGAAGAAGCGGTACAACTCGTCCAACTGCTGCACATCAGCCAGGCCGCTGGCATCGAACACCAGCCCCCGGACCTTGACCGTCGACGGCGCATCGAGGCTCGCGGGGAGCGCCGCCACAGTCTCGGTGGCCGCAAAAATCCGTTGCAGCTCGCCCAACAAGCGGCCCTGGGGCCCGGTGGCCAGCACCACCGGATTGAGCAGGTTGCCCGCTTGACCTGGGCGATAACGTTGCAACGGCAGCGGTTGCGGCAGGCCCAGGGTCCGGGCCAGCCAGTGGCCCCAGGGGGTATTGACGAATGAAAGGTAACCGTCAGCCATGAATAGATTCCGATAAAAACCCGAGAAACATCATTAAACCGGGTTGCCCGCGGCCACCCGACGCTTGCCCAGGCTCTTGTCCGCCTGATCGATATGCGCCTGGCGCCGCTGCAACGCCTCCAACAGACCAAAGTCCTGGGGAAAATCATCCACCTGGATTGCATGGTCGGCATATTCAACATAGCGCCCGAGCAGCTCACCCTCCTCGCCGCTGATCAGTTGCGCGGCCAGGGCCTGGGTCCGCCAGGGCGCAAATGCCTCGCGGGAAATCGGCAACGGCGCGAGCAGCCCTTGGCGCACGGCCGGTTTCAGGTGTGCTTCGATCAGATCCACCTGGGGCTGCAGCCGGAATGCCAGTTCACCGTAGGCCAGCTTGTCGATATCCGGCTGCGGCATATAGGAGTCGGCCAACAGCCGGTCGCGGCTCTCGCCGGGGGTTTGCACCAGCTCGGCGACTTCCGCCAGCAACCGGTCGGAAGGTTTGCGCAGGACAATGCCGAACGGAAACGCCAGGCCGCGAATCACTCGGCTGGCGGCTTTCGAAGGATAGTTGTCGAGGGTTTCACTCAAGGCTTCATGGGCCCGCCACAGGGCATCCTGAGCCGCCCAGTGCACCAGGGGCAGGTCCGCCCGGGGCCGGCCGTCGTCCTCGAAGCGCTTGAGGACGCAGGACAGGATGTACAGCTGCGAGAGAATATCGCCGAGCCGCCCGGTGATGCTTTCCTTGCGTTTCAGCGCCCCGCCCAGCACGCCCATGGAAATATCCGAAACCAGCGCCAGCACCACCGACAGGCGTTCGATCTGCCGGTAGTAAGGGGCCAGGGCCGGATCGGTTTTAACCGGGGCCTTGAGCAACCGCCCCGCCGTCAACCCGTGCACCGCGGCCCGGACGGTGTTGGCCAGGACAAAGCCGATATGGCCGAACATCGCCCTGTCGAAAGCTTCCAGCCCTTCAGGCCCCTGGCGCCGCGCCGCCTCCATTTCACGCAACACATAGGGATGGCAGCGAATCAGCCCCTGGCCGTAGATGATCAGGCAGCGGGTCATGATATTCGCGCCCTCCACCGTGATGGCAATCGGGCTTTGCTGGTAGGCCCGGGCCAGGAAATTGTTCGGCCCCATGCAGATGCCCTTGCCGGCGGCGATGTCCATGCCGTCGTTGACAATGGCCCGGGCCCGCTCGGTCACGTGGTACTTGGCGATAGCGGAGATCACCGAGGGTTTCTCGCCGGCATCCAGGGCCGCCACCGAAACCTTGCGCACCGCATCACAGGCATACAGATGCCCGGCCATGCGCGCCAGTGGCGCCTGCACGCCTTCGAACTTGCCGATGGGCAGGCCGAACTGTTTACGCATCGCGGCATAGGCCGTGGTCCCGCGCACGGCGACCTTGCCCAGGCCGACATTCGCCGAGGGCAACGAAATCGCCCGGCCGGCGGCCAGGCACTCCATCAGCATGCGCCAGCCATTGCCGACCTGCTCACGACCGCCAATCACCCATTCCAGGGGAATAAAGACATCCTTGCCCTGGGTCGGCCCGTTCTGGAACACCGCGTTGAGCGGCCAATGCCGGCGACCGTGCTGTACCCCCGGATGGGAAGTGGGGATCAGCGCGCAGGTAATCCCCAGGCTGCCCGGACTGCCCAGCAGGCCATCCGGGTCTTCGGCGCGGAACGCCAGACCGAGCACCGTGGCAATCGGCCCCAGGGTGATATAGCGCTTGTCCCAGGTCACGCTGAAACCCAGCACTTCCTGGCCTTCGAAAGTGCCCTTGCAGACCACCCCGAGATCGGGAATCGCCCCGGCGTCGGAACCGGCGTAGGGGCTGGTGAGGGCGAAACAGGGAATGTCCTCGCCCCGGGCCAGGCGCGGCAGATAGTACTGGCGCTGGGCCTCGGTGCCGTAATGCAGGAGCAGTTCGGCCGGGCCCAGGGAATTGGGCACCATCACCGAGATCGCCGCCGCCGAGCAGCGGGTCGAGAGCTTCATGACCACCTGGGAGTGGGCGTAGTGGGAGAAGCCTTTGCCGCCGTATTGGCGGGGAATGATCATGCCGAGAAAACCGGCCTCCTTGGTGTACTGCCAGGCCTGGGGCGACAGGTCCTGCCAGACCTGGGTGGTTTCCCAGTCGTTGGCCATGTCGCAGAGGGTTTCCACCTCGTTGTCGAGGAAAGCCTGCTCCTGCGCGCTCAGGCGCGCCGGCGCGGCGCCCAGCAGGCGCTGCCAACGGGGTTTGCCGCTGAACAGCTCGACGTCCCACCAGACGGTCCCGGACTCGATCGCCGCGCGTTCGGTGTCGGACATGGCCGGCATGATCTGGCGGAACAGGACCAGGGCCCGGCGCGAAAGCAAGGCCCGGCGCAAGGGCCTGACCGCCAGCACCACGGCCGGGACCAGAAGCAACAGAGCGCCGATGGTGGTACCCAATGGCCCGATCACACCGAACAGATAACCGCCCGCCAACCCGACCAGTACGCCCGCCAACCACAGGCCCGCGGACGCCTGCCGATACCCCAGGGCCAAGGCCCCCGCCACAGCCAGCAACAACCAGAAAGTCATGAGCACACCTCTTTGAACAGTCAGGGGAAACCACGGGCACCGATCGTGAATGGCACCTTGGGTCAGCCATCGCCACGACGACCCATTGGCTCTACCTTACAAAGAATAGGCATAATTTAAAATTATTTTTTAAAATAAATATTTAATTATTGTAGATGAGCAGGGCATAGTGGCCAGGCGACAACCACAAAAAAGCCCGACCTGATTGCTCAGGTCGGGCTCTTCAGAAGACTGCCCGGATCAGGCCGCCATACGCATCAGACCTTGACGATCCAACCCGCCGGGGCTTCGACGTCACCGGTCTGCACGCCGGTCAGTTCGTTGTACAGGCGCTGGGTCACCGGACCGACCTCAGTCTCGCTGTGGAACACGTGCAGCTTGCCGTTGTACTCGATGCCACCGATCGGCGTGATCACCGCGGCGGTACCGCAGGCACCGGCTTCCTTGAAATCGGCGATCTTGTCGATCAGCACATCGCCTTCGATGACCTTCAGGCCCAGGCGCGATTCGGCCAGTTCGATCAGCGACAGACGGGTGATACCCGGCAAGACCGAAGGCGACTTCGGCGTGACGAACTCGTTGTTGCGGGTGATGCCGAAGAAGTTGGCCGAACCGACTTCCTCGATCTTCGAGTGGGTCAGCGGGTCCAGGTAGATGCTGTCGGCGAAGCCGCGCTTCTTGGCCTCGGCGCCCGGCATCAGGCTGGCGGCATAGTTGCCACCGACCTTGGCCGCGCCGGTACCTTGTGGAGCGGCACGGTCATAGCTGGAGATCACGAAGTTGTGCGGCTTCATGCCGCCCTTGAAGTAGGCGCCGACCGGAATGCAGAAGATCGAGAAGATGAACTCGGGCGCGGTACGCACGCCGATGTTGTCGCCCACGCCGATCACGAACGGGCGCAGGTACAGCGCGCCGCCGGTGCCGTAAGGCGGGATGAAACGTTCGTTGGCGCGGACCACCTGCTTGCAGGCTTCGATAAACACATCGGTCGGTACGTGCGGCATCAGCAGGCGCGAGCAGCTGCGTTGCATGCGCGCGGCGTTCTGGTCAGGACGGAACAGGTTGATCGAACCGTCCTTGCAACGGTAGGCCTTCATGCCTTCGAAGCACTGCTGGCCGTAATGCAGTGCGGTCGAACCTTCGCTGATATGCAGGACGTTGTCTTCGGTCAGCACACCGTTGTCCCACTCACCGTTACGGTAGTACGACAGGTAGCGCTTGTCGGTCTTGACGTAATCGAAACCCAGCTTGTCCCAGTTAATGCTTTCCTGACCCATGGCACCCTCAATCATCTGATAACCGCCTGAATCGCTCAGGCTTATGACATTTTTTTCGCAGGCAACCACAATACTCTATTCAGACAGGAAATCGCAGCCTGGACGACGTGCATGTCCCACATGCGTTTATGCCCGGTCCTTCCACGCCGCACGCCGGCGGGAGACCTTCAGTCGGCATGCACGGCCTGGCGTCCGAAGCGGTATTGGTTGTTGCCGCTGCGCTTGGCTTCGTACATCGCCAGGTCGGCGGTATGGATCAGCGTATCCATGCTCGGCGCATGATCCGGGAATACCCCCACCCCCAGGCTGCAGCCGATCTGCACCGGTTGAGCGCCGAGAGTAATCGGCATCGATAACTCGACGAGGATTTTCTCGCACAGCAGGTGAACCTCCTCCAACCGGCCATTGCCCTGCTGGGTCAGCCCTTCGAGGACCAACACGAACTCATCGCCACCGATGCGCGCCACCGTATCCGAGGTCCGCATCAGGTTTTTCAGGCGGGTTGCCGTGGTGACCAGGATCCGATCACCGGCCGCATGCCCGTGTACATCGTTGATGTCCTTGAAACCGTTGAGGTCGAGGAACACCAGGATCACCCGGGAGGCCTGGGTACGGGCACGCTCCAGAGCCCTGGACAAACGCTCCTCCAGCACCAGCCGATTGGGCAGCCCGGTCAGCGCGTCGTGGTGGGCCAGGGTATGCAACTGACTGGCCCAGGCCTTTTCCTCGGTGATATCACGCACCACCCCCATCATCTTGATCGCCGAATCATGGACGTTCTTCACCACATTGCCGGTCTCGCGCAACCAGTGGACGCTGCCGTCCGGCCAGATCACCCGGTATTCCTCGTCGTGGTTCTCGCCGGTCTCGATGCAACGCGCCTCCCCGGCCCGCACCCTGGCCCGGTCTTCGGGGTGCACGCTGGCGCAGAACAGTTCGTAGGACGGGATCACCTCGCCCACCTTGTAGCCGAACATGCCGTAGATGGCCTCCGACCAGTAGAGCTTCTCGGTATCGACGTCCCAGTCCCAGGTGCCGATGCGGGCAAAGTACTGGCTGCGCTTGAAACGTTCGACATCATCGGCGGCTTCAACCCGTCGGTGACATTCGTTCACCTGCTGCAACAGTGCCCGGCATTCGGCCAGTTCCCGACGAGCCTTGCGCTCACGACGAAACAGCACCGCGATCAAGGCGATCACGGGCACGACGACAACGACCTCAATCCATGGGGTCATGATTGAAAACCAAGGGATTTGAACATGGACACACGATGAATAAATGGCCAGTGGCCATCTTAATCCACACTGAACATGCGCCCATGTTTTTTTAGTGAGCCGCCGTTTCGGCCATCAACGACTGATGAACGCCGAAACCGGCCATGACTCCGGCCGCCGCTCAAACGCACCGCCTCAAGCACCGTGCTACCCCAACGCTCCTGCAGGCCGGGAATTGCCGACAACTCATTGCTAAATCAGCCTTATTCTGAGAAAACGCCTGCCAGACAGGGCCCCTGCGCCAATTAACGGGAGAGGAACCAATGAATAACGAATTACAGATCACCGACGTCCGCCCAGGCGACGGCAAGGCCGTGGTCAAGGGCGCGCTGATCACCACGCATTATCGCGGTACGCTCGAAGATGGCAGCGAGTTCGACTCGTCCCACAGCCGTGGCAAACCGTTCCAGTGCGTGATCGGCACGGGACGAGTGATAAAGGGCTGGGATATCGGCCTGATGGGCATGAAAGTCGGCGGCAAACGCCGATTGTTCGTGCCGGCGCACCTGGCCTACGGAGAACGCGGCATGGGCTCGCTCGTCGCACCAGGTGCCGACCTGACCTTTGAAATCGAGTTGCTGGAAGTGCTGACACGGGACGATTGAGCACACCTGCGTCTATCCTTGAGCTTCGATCACGACGACATGCACGGCCCCATCACCGCCGTGTCAGCCGCTCGATAACCGGAGATGTCCCCATGCCCGATCCGCAAGTCAGCGCGGCCCTGGAAACGCTCTTGCCACTGATGGCCGAGCAGCCCTTTCTGGTGCTCACCGGCGCCGGTATCAGCACCTCTTCCGGCATCCCGGATTACCGCGACAGCGACGGCGTGCGCAGGGGTAAACCGCCGATGATGATTCAGGAATTCCTCGGCTCGCCCCAGGCCCGGCGCCGCTACTGGGCCAGGGCCATGCTCGGCTGGCCGCGGGTGCGCATGGCCCGGCCGAACGCAGCCCACCGGGCGCTGGCCAGCCTGCAGGCGCAACACCGCCTCAGCGGCCTGATCACCCAGAACGTCGATACCCTGCATGAGCAGGCCGGCAGTCACGATGTCATCGAGCTGCATGGCAGCCTGCACAAGGTCCTGTGCCTGGATTGCGGCGCTCGCCTGGAGCGCGATGCCGTCCAGCTTATGCTGGAGGCGCAGAACCCCTATCTCACGGGGGTCGAGGCGGTCCAGGCGCCCGACGGCGACACCCTGCTGGACGCCGCCTTCGAGTCGCGCTTCCAAGTACCCCACTGCTCGCAGTGCGATGGCGATCGCTTGAAACCCGACGTGGTGTTCTTCGGTGAAAACGTCGCCCCGCTCACCGCCGCCAGGGCCCTGGCCTGCGCCGAGCAGGCGGCGGGGTTGCTGGTGATCGGCTCGTCGCTGATGGCCTACTCGGCCTTTCGCCTGTGCAAGCTGATGGCCGAGCGCGGCAAGCCACTGATCGCCATCAACCTGGGCAAGACCCGCGCCGATGAGTTGCTGAACTTCAAGTTCGAAGCCTCGTGCGAACAGTTGCTGCCGCTGCTGGCCGAGCGCCTGGGCTGATCAGCAACGGATGGGCAACGCCTCGATCAGCGCCTGGGTCGAACGGACCCGGGCAATGCGCGGCATGACCTTCTCCATGGAGAAACGATGGGTGTCTTCGCCGAGGCCCGCGCAGGCGTCTTCGGCCACCACCACGGCGTAGTTGTGGTGCCAGGCATCCCGGGCGGTGGATTCGACCCCGGAGTTACTGGCGATACCACAGACAATCACAGTGGTAATCCCGCGACGACGCAATTGCAGATCCAGTTCGGTGCCGTAGAAGGCACTCCAGTTATGCTTGGTGATCTGCACCGGGGCGTTCAAGGCAGCGATCACAGGGGTCAGCAGCGCCCAGTCTTCCGGCAGGCCGCCCGGCGGCACGGCCATCGGCATATCCACCGGCTGGTTGAGCTTGTCGGCGTAGTCGCTGGCGAAACCCACACGCACCGCAACCACCAAACCACCCGCCTGGGTCAGGTGTTTACCGAGCCGCGCGGCCCGTTCGGCGACCGCCTCCGAGGTATGGGGGGCAACCGGCATGGCCATGATCCCCTGCTGCAGGTCGATGATCACAAGGGCACAGGTACGAGGATCGAGGGTAAGCGACATGATGATCTCCTGATCGACGGACGTCGACTTGCGCAACCAGGCAAGCGCGAACGGCGAAGCTGCGGTTAGAATATGAGGATAGCCTCACAATCAGGATATGAGGATGCCCTCACAAACTTCAAGTAAAAAAAATGTCAGCATCCACACGCCGCGCCTGGAACGCGGCAAGCAGCGCGTGGCCGAGCTGATGGCCGCCGCTGCCCGGGTCTTTGCCGAACAAGGTTATGACGCGGCGACCATGACCGAAGTGGCCGCCCTGGCCCAGGCGTCGATTGGTTCGCTGTACCAGTACTTTCCCACCAAGGCGCTGCTGGCCCAGGCCCTGCACGGCGCGCAGTTGGAGATGCTCCGAGGCCGGCTCGAAAGCCTGGCGCCACAGGCACCCAACCTGAGCCCACGACAGATAGCCGAGCGGATACTGGAGGAGTTGTCGCTGTTTCTGGAGGAGAATCCGGCGTTTATCGCCCTGGCCGAGCGGCGCGATATCGACAAGAAAGCCAAGGCCGCCACGCGCTCAGGCTTGCTGTCGCTGCTGACCGGGCTGCTGGCCCAGGCACAACCGCCGCTGCCGGCCGAGCGCCATGCACTGACGGCGGTGATGCTGCTGGAACTGATGAAAATCGCCGTATCGCTCAAGGCCCGTGAGCCCGCCGAGATCGCCGAAGACGTCCTCCAGACGTTCAAGAGCATGTTGGGCCAGCATCTGGACTCACTGTAGAAACTGCCGAAGGCCCTTCGGCAGTTCCCCTGTGCTCCCTGGGTGACAGTGCCGCGCGATCTTTTTATGCCGACGGAATGGTCAGGCCCTTGATCACCGCCGGGCGCGCCACGAACTGCTCCAGGGCGCGGAGCACATGGGGGAAGTCCTGGATGCCCACCAGGTCGCCGGCTTCGTAGAAACCGATCAGGTTGCGAATCCACGGGAAGGTGGCGATATCGGCGATGCTGTAGTCGTCGCCCATGATCCAGCGGCGGCTTTCCAGGCGCTGGTCCAGCACCCCCAGCAGGCGCTTGCTCTCGGCCACGTAACGGTCGCGCGGGCGCTTGTCCTCGTAGTCCTTGCCGGCGAATTTATTGAAGAAACCGAGCTGGCCGAACATCGGTCCGATACCGCCCATCTGAAACATCACCCACTGGATGGTTTCATAGCGCCGCGTCAGGTCCTTGGACATGAAGCGCCCGGTTTTCTCGGCGAGGTAGATCAGGATCGCCCCGGACTCGAACAACGGCAGCGGCTGGCCGTCGGGACCGTTGGGGTCGATGATGGCCGGGATCTTGTTGTTGGGGTTCAACGCCATGAATTCCGGCGTCAGCTGGTCATTGGTGGCGAAACTGACCAGGTGCGCTTCATAGGGCAGGCCCAGCTCTTCGAGCAGGATCGAAACCTTGACGCCGTTGGGCGTAGGCAACGAATAGAGCTGGAGGCGGTCTGGATGTTGTGCAGGCCATTTATGCGTGATGGTGAACTCGGAAAGATCAGTCATGGAAAGCTTCCAGCAAGCGGTAGGGAATGCGGCAACGGGTCAGGACCTTCCACCCGTCCGGGCGCTGATTATAGGCACAGCCGGTGGCCGTGCCTGTAGCGCCGGGCATGAGATTTTTCTGCGCCATGGACCGTCAATCACTGAAACAGAGAGGGCATCATGTATCTGAAAATTCTCAGTCTGCCATTGCTGGCAGCAACATTCCTGAGCGTGGCGGGCTGTTCGACGCCTACGGTGGTGACCTTGCAGAACGGCACCGAGTACATCACCAGGGATACACCCCAAACCCACTCCGCCGATGGTTTCTATGAGTTCAAGGATATTTCCGGCAAAGAGGTGCGGGTCAAGGCGTCCGATGTGGCGACGGTCAAACCGAAGGATTGATATCCAGACCTCAGCGAAAGTCCCGGCTGCGCACGGTGATATCCGCCAGCAGTGAACCCAGGTCGCTCAGGCGTCCGGCAATCACATGCCGGACGCCGCCCTCGGATTCCAGGCGCCCGTCGACTTTCAGCAACTGCGCGCCCACCAGCACTTGCCGTTGCCGCTCGGCCAGGTCGCGCCAGACCACCACGTTGACGTTGCCGAATTCGTCCTCCAGGGTGACAAAGGTCACCCCGCTGGCCGTGCCCGGTCGCTGACGTCCGGTGACCAGGCCGACAATGCTCACCGGCCGCCCGTGTTCGACCTCCAGCAGCTCCCGCGAACTGCGACAGCGCATGGCTTGCAATTGCCCGCGCAACAACGCCAGCGGATGCGGCCCCAAGGTCGTGCCGAGACTGGCGTAATCCGCTTGCAGGTTCTCGCCGACACTCGGGCGCGGCAAGGCCACCGGGGTTTCGGTTTGCCTCGACAACCCGGCAAACAGCCCAAGCTGCGCCTCGACCCCAGCCACTTCCCAACGCGCCTGATAACGGTCACCCGCCAACCCCTGCAAGGCACCGGCATCGGCCAGCAGTTCCTGAGCCCGGGTATCCAGTCGCGCCCGCTCACCCAGGTCGGCGATATCCTCGAAGCCCCCTGCCTTGCGTGCCACTTCGATCCGCCGCGCATCCTCCTCGCGAAACCCGCGAATCATACGTAAACCCAGGCGCAACGCCGGCTGCGGGCCATCGGCAGGCTCCAGGCTGCACTCCCAATCGCTGGCCCGCACATCCACCGGGCGAATCTGCAAGTGGTGACGCCGGGCATCCTGGAGGATCTGATCCGGACTGTAGAAGCCCATCGGCCAGCTGTTGATCAGCGCACAAGCAAACGCCGCCGGTTCATGGCACTTCAGCCAGCAACTGGCGTAGGTCAGCAAGGCAAAGCTGGCGGCATGGGACTCGGGGAAACCGTAGCTGCCAAAACCCTTGATCTGCTCGAAGATCTGCGCGGCGAATTCCGGCGCATAGCCGTTCTTCGCCATGCCCTCGGCCAGTCGCAGACGGTGCGGCTCAAGCCCGCCATGGCGTTTCCAGGCGGCCATGGAGCGGCGCAACTGATCGGCCTCGCCCGGGGTGTAGTCCGCCGCCACCACCGCGATCTGCATGACCTGTTCCTGAAACAGCGGCACCCCCAGGGTGCGTTTCAGGACCTCTTCCAGCTCCGGCGACGGGTAGGTCGCAAGCTCCTCCTTGTTTCGCCGGCGCAGGTACGGGTGCACCATGCCGCCCTGGATCGGCCCCGGCCGGACAATCGCCACCTCGATCACCAGATCATAGAAATTCTTCGGTTTGAGCCGTGGCAGCATCGACATCTGCGCCCGCGACTCGATCTGGAACACGCCGATGGTGTCGGCCCGGCCGATCATTTCATAGGTCGGCTTATCGTCCGGCGGCAGGCTCGCCAGGGTCCAGCGCGGCCCGCCGCGATACTGCTGCACCAGGTCGAAACAGCGACGCAGCGCGCTGAGCATGCCCAGGGCCAGGACATCGACCTTGAGCAGACCGACCTTGTCCAGGTCGTCCTTGTCCCACTGGATAATCGTCCGTTCGGCCATGGTGGCGTTTTCCACCGGGACCAGGGTCTCCAGCGGTTGCTCGGAAATCACGAAACCGCCCGGATGCTGGGACAGGTGCCGGGGAAAGCCGATCAGTTGCCGGGTCAGCCCCAGGACCCGGCGCAGCACCGGGCTGTCGGGATCGAAACCGTTTTCGCGCAGGCGTTCCGCTGCCGGCGGCTCATCGCTCCAGTGGCCACAGGCGTCGGCCAGGGCATTGATCTGATCCGGCGGCAGGCCCAGCGCCTTGGCCACATCGCGCACCGCCCCCGCGCTGTGATAGGTGCTGACCACCGCCGTCAACGCCGCGCGGTTTCGGCCATAACGCCGAAATACGTATTGCAGTACCTCTTCGCGGCGATCGTGCTCGAAGTCGACATCGATATCCGGTGGTTCGTTGCGCTCGCGGGAGAGGAAGCGCTCGAACAGCATGTTGGTGCGATCCGGGTTCAACTCGGTGATTCCCAGGGCATAACACACCACCGAGTTCGCCGCCGAACCGCGCCCCTGGCAGAGAATGCCCTGCCTGCGGGCGAAGTCGACGATATCCTGCACCGTCAGGAAATAACTGTCGTAGTCCAGCTCGGCGATCAGTGTCAGCTCTTTTTCGATCAGGTCGCGAACCCGGGTATTGATCCCTTCCGGCCAACGTCGACGGATGCCCTCCTCCGTCAGATGCCGCAGCCAGGATGTCGGGGTCTGCCCTTCCGGCACCAGCTCACGGGGGTACTGGTAGCGCAGCTGGCCGAGGTCGAAGGTGCAACGCCGGGCAATGACCAGGGTCTCGGCGAGCAAGGCCGCCGGATAAACCCCGCGCAAGGCCTCGAGGCTGCGCAGATGCCGCTCGCCATTGGCATGCAGTTGCTGCCCGGCATCGGCCACCCGGGTGTGCAGGCGAATGGCGGTCATGGTGTCCTGCAGGGCACGGCGGGCCCGCACATGCATATGCACATCGCCGCTGGCCACGGCGGCAATCGCCAGTTCGTCGGCCAGGGCCAGCAAGCGCGCCAAACGTCGATCATCATCCTGGCCGCAATGCAGCTCCACCGCCAGCCATAGCCGTTCGGGAAAACGCTCGCGCAACCAGCGGCCATCGACGTCGCTAATGCTCTGTTCAGGCAACCACAACGCCAGCAGCCCAGGCAGCGCCTGCTCGAAGTCCGCCCGCAGCACCTGATAACAACCCTTGTCCGAACGACGCCGGGCCTGGGTGATCAATCGGCAAAGGGCCTGGTAACCCAGCAGGTCTTCCACCAGCAACACTACCCGAGGTCCATTCTCGATCCGCATTTCACTGCCGATGATCAGCGGCAGACCGCTGTCCTGCGCGGCCTGCCAGGCGCGGACAATCCCGGCCAGGGTGCATTCATCGGTGATCGCCAGGACTTGATAGCCCTGCTCCTTGGCCCGTTCGAACAACTCCCGGGCACTGGAAGCCCCGCGCTGGAAACTGAAGTTCGACAGGCAATGCAGCTCGGCGTATTCGCCACTCATGCGAACCAGCCCTGCAACAGCAAGGGGCCGCTTTCCCCCACCGTGCGATAGGCCCAGGCGTGGCGACCGGCACGGGTCTCGATCAGGTAATAATCGCGGCGCACATCCGCGCCATCCCACCAGCCCGACTCGATCCGCTCCGGCCCCAGCAGGACCCGCGCCGCCTGTTCGGGCAATGGCAACGGCGTTTTGAGCAGCCAGCCGGGGCGCAATGGTCCGGCGGCCGCCAGTGGCTCGGCGGTGCTTGCCGGCAGCGGCTGCCAGGCGCATTCGGGGCGGTGATCGGCCTGGAAACGCAGGCCCTGAACAGCGTCATCACCCAACCGGGCGCGCAGGCGCTCGCGCAGTTGCTCCCAGGGCAGAGACTGTTGCGGGCGTTCGTCGAAGAGTTCGCGGTGCTGCGGGACAAAGGCCGGCAGGTCCTCGGCTTCCAGGCGAAAACCACGCACCGCCGCCTCGACCTGGACCTGCTCCAGTCGCCCACGGGCCAGTTCGAAGAGCATCGAAGGGTCACGCTCGGCACTCAGCAGGCCGACCTTGATCCGCGTGTCCGCGACCCCGGCATGTTCCAGGATCAATTCGAAGCGCTGCACACCGCTGTCACGCCCACAGAGAAACGCCGACAGATCCCCGGTCAGGCGACGCAAGGGAAACAGCAAGGCCTGATTCGAGGTCACGTCGAAATTCAACTCGATCCGCGCCACGAAGCGATCCGGCGGCAGGTAGAACGCCAGGGCCAGCGGCCGCTCGCCGAGCAAGGTGTCGAGGTGTTTGAGCAACGACGCCTCGAAGCGCCGCGCCAGGCTATGCCGGGGCAAGGCCAGCACTTGCGCCAGGGTCCGCAGTCCCATGCGCGACAAAGCCGTGGCCGCCTCTTTTTCCAACCCGACCCGGTCGATCGGCATCTGCCCCAGGGCCTGGCGCAAGGACCCGTTGTCCGCCAGGGCCAGACCATCGTAGGCATTGGCCAGGACCCGGGCCGCCGCCGGATTGGGCGCGACCACGATCCGGTGACGAAAGCCCAGGCCGGTCAGTTCTTCACGCAAGCGCGCTTCCAATTGCGGCCAGGGTCCGAACAGGCCCAGGCTGGATTCGATCTCGAACAGCAAGGCCCGCGGATACCGCAGGCTGACCTGGGAACTGAAGCGATAGGCCCAGGCGGCGAGAAACTGCTGCCACTGTTCGATTTCGGCGGGATCGTATTCGGCGCTGGCAAAGGCCTTGGTCAAGGCATGGGCGGCGGTCAGCGATTGACCGGGACACAGGCCCAAGGCCCGTGCCGACGCATTCACCGCCTGCACCACCCGGCGTTGCGGCGAACCCGTCAACAGTGCCAGCGGCGCGTCAGGCTCAGGGGTTCGCCGCAGCACCCCGTCCAGTGCCAATTGCGGAAAAACAATACAGACCCAACGCATACCCGCCTCAATGCCCGGTGCTGAAGGCAATCGGCGCCGAATGGGCCAACCCGCCCCGGCACTTGAGCACCCGCAATTGCGCGGGCCGGCCCTCAACGGCAATCCGCAGGGCCGCCGGCGACGGGTTGATCGCCTCTTCCAGCGAACGATAGGCGAAGGCCAGGGTCTGGCCGGTTTCCGCCGCCACCTGCAAGCGCCGCAAGGCCCGGTCATCGGCCTGCAGCGGCCAGCACAGCACCGCGCCGCAACTGCCGGAACGCAGGCATTGTTCGGCGGCCCACAAGGCATCCCGCGGCGGCGCCTGGATCACCGACAACTGCCGCAGGTCCACCCCCGCGTTCAACCACGCCTGGGGATAGGGCACATGGGGCGGTGCCACCAGGACAATGCGCTCGCCCCGAGCCGACAGCCGCGCCAGGGTCGGCCAGACCAGTTGCAACTCACCGACACCCTCCCCGGCAATCAGGATTTCCGTCAACGCTGCCGGCGGCCAGCCACCGCCGGGCAAAGCGGCGTCGAGGGTCGCGTGGCCGCTGGGCTGGCGATCGGACTGCGGCTCGGCCAGCGGCGCGCCCGCCCGGCCTCTCCACACCCGCCGCTCGTCGAGCAGCGTATCCAGGGCCACCACCGCGCCCCTCATGCCGGCCGTACCAGACCGCAGAACACGCCTTCGATGGACAACTCCTGGTGCTCGGGATCGACAACGATAGGCTCATAGGCCGGGTTGCGCGGCAACAGGCGGATGCCCGCGGCCGTCCGTTCGAAGCGCTTGATGGTGACCTCGCCTTCCAGCCGGGCCACGACGATCTGGCCGTTGCGCACCTCGCCCGTGCGGCGTACCGCCACCAGGTCACCGTCAAGAATGCCATCGCCGATCATCGAGTCGCCCTGCACCTGCAGCAGGTAATCCGGCGCCCGGGAAAACAGGGCGGGGTCGAGCAGCAGGCGGCGATGCTCCTGGGCATCGACATCGATCGGCCGGCCCGCCGCGACCCGGCCCAGCAGCGGGATATCCAGCAACGCGGCCCGGGGCGCCTGATCGAGCAGGCGGATGCCTCGCGCCTGATGGGCGTTGACCTCGATAAAACCGCCCTCGGCCAAAGCCACCACGTGCTTGCGTGCCACGCTGCGGGAGGCGAAACCAAAGGCCTCGGCGATCTCGGCAAGGCTCGGGGGCTGGCCGTTACGCACGATGCGCTCGCGGATAAAGGTCAGGATGGCGGTACGGCGGGGAGTTAAAGTCGTCATGGAGTACATTTGTACTCCTGTGGGATTTCCCTGACAAGAGCCATCAGTCGAGACACGGGCTTGCCCACATCGGCTTCGTGAAAGCCAATGGCCAGGTCCGAATATCGGAATAGGTTTCCACTCTCTATATCAGAATAAAACTACAGAACTATCTCACCCATAAAACATTGAAGCCTCTTTCTTACAACCACAACTAACAACTCTTCGAATCCCTCCCATCCATACTTCATAAAATCAATAAGCACATATTGAAAAATGAAATCATCTTGCTATATTCACTCGGGCATCCCCCATTGAAAACAGCCCCCCTGGCCTGCTCATCCATAAAAGTTTCAACCGTTATCCGGAGACCGACATGCCCCATTCCAACTTCCACTCTCAGGAACGTCTCGCCATCATATTGAACAGAGCAATAAGCGATGAATCATTCGCCGCGCAGTTGCATATCAATCCAGGCAACGCCGGTAAAGACCTGGACATGCCCCTGCGGATCGACGAAGTGGTGGCGCTCAAGGGCCTGGACCTTGGGCAATTGGTGACGGCCTCGAAAGCCCTGCACAGCCCGCTCACGGCTCGCGCCAGTTTCGACCAGCAACAGGTTCGAACCGATTAAGCCCGCGCCAGCGTCCGAAAGATATCGCTAGGATGAATATCATGAAGCGCTTGTTACGCCCCACTCAATAAACCTCCAACGAACGTCTATTGATTCTCGCTGCTCCGAGCACGGCCAACACTTTAAATTCCGACACCTCTCTTTTTTGAAGGAGGGTTATTGCGCGCTCGTCATTTATCGAGTTACATCCCGAGGACACCGACATGACCACCCGATTGCAATCCCAGCTCGACGAACTGTTCCAATACAACACGTTTTTGCCCGATGCCACCCCAGACCGTTTTCACCGTTTGCTCGATCGACTCAGCCAACAGCGCTACAGCACCTTCGCCGCACTCTATGCCGAATGCTTCCAGCGTTTCGAGGGCAATCCCAGGCTCGATCCGTTTTTCTCCAGTGCGGTGCACCTGATCCTGCTGCCAGTCACCCAGCGCCGCCTGATCATCAACGATCCGGTGTTCCAGATCTGGATGGCCCTGGCGTTTCAACATGCCAACGCGGTACTGACCGAACAGGCGGACAACACCACCTCCTTGCAGAACATGCTCCTGGAGTTGCCGGCAGTGCTGCAACGCATTACCCAGACGGCGGTCGATCACAAGTATTCGAACCATCCGCCGATCCGCCGCTTCAATGTCGATCCGCTGATCGCCGCCACGACACCGCCCAGCTATGAGTTCCCCGAAGACGAAAGCACCCGCAAACACCTGGAGCGCAGTGGTTACTCCCTGCACTTTTTCCGCGACGTGGTCAGCGTTGCCCTGTCGCGTATCGCCAATACCTGGCCGGCCTGCTACGAGCAGTTCCGGCACCTGGTCAAGCTGATCTGCTACCTGCCCGACAGCACCTTCCGCAGCTGTTCGGCGGCGCGCTACACCGGCGTTATCCTGCTTTCGGCCAAGGACCACTCGATTCTTGAAATCGAAGAATCGCTGGTCCATGAAACTACCCACCAACTGTTGTACAGCCTGGTCGAGGTCTGCCCGATCATCGATGAGCAACGCACCGGGGAACGCCTGTTCAGCCTGCCCTGGTCCGGCCTGCAGCGCGATCTCCATGGTTATGTCCATGCCTTCTTCGCCGTGCTTGCCCAGGTCAAATACCTGGAGCGCGTGCGCCAGCGCCCGGCCTCGGAAATGCAACGGGCCGAAGAGCGGATGCTCGACATCCTGCGTGGCCTGATCAAGGCCCTGCCGGAACTTGAGGCCTGTGACGAGTTCACGCCCCGGGGCCGGACCTTCATGGACAATCTTGCCCTGGAGGTGCACGCCCTGCGCAGTCGCCATGCCGGCCTGCTGAGCCAGTCGAGCGCAACGACGGGCAACAAGCCGGCCATGGGCATGGCCGTGTAGAAAACAGGGTTGCCGGCGGGCTAGTTGGGATCGAGCAATCCGCCCGTCCAGTTGTGCGACACCCGGCTGCCAGTGAATTTCGCCGCCACCGAACCTTGCGCGATCAGGCGGTCGCGGTGGCGGGTGACCATTCGCCCGGCCTGGGCCGCCTGCAGGATCACCTCGGAAGCGGCGTCCCCGGGGCGCCCGACGATCCGGGCAAAACGCTGCCCTTCCTCGACGAAGTCACCCAGTTCCTTTTCAAAGACCAGCACCCCTGGCCGTGGCGCCAGGATTGTCTCCATATGCCCCATCTCCACCGCCTGCACCGGCCAATCCAGCAACGGCGGTGCCTCGTCGATCAC
Organism: Pseudomonas sp. MWU12-2037; assembly: GCF_023242345.1. Taxonomy (NCBI): domain Bacteria; kingdom Pseudomonadati; phylum Pseudomonadota; class Gammaproteobacteria; order Pseudomonadales; family Pseudomonadaceae; genus Pseudomonas; species Pseudomonas sp. MWU12-2037. Next base: position 112,251 of record NZ_JALLIZ010000018.1, read on the forward strand.
CCCGACGGCACACAGCCAGGCATACAGGCCATCGGCATCCTGCCCGGCCAGGTGATCGCTGACATCGCCCTGTCCGCGCAACTCCAGGGTCGCGGCAAAACGTTGCGCGCTATCGCCGTCGCGCAGCCAGGGGGCGATAAGGGTTTCCTCGAAGGAACCGTCGCCGCCGTCATCCCAGATGATCGCCAGGTCCATCTTCAGCGCCGCCGCCAATGCCTGGCCCTTGGGCCAGAACGCACGGTGGATATAGACATAGGGCAACGCTTCGTCGTCGGTGTGCAGGTCGAGCACCAGGTCCGCTGTGGCCGCCAGTTCCACCAGGCATTTTTGCCAGTGCTGGACATTGGTCGCCGGCCGCACCAGCGCCTGCGACTGGTCGAATGAGCGATTGAAGTTCTGCCCGGTGCCCTCATGAAAGCGCCCGAGAATCCGTCCATGGCGAAACTGCCCGATGCCCAACGGGTTGGCCTGGGGCACCACGGTCACATGGCCCTTGAGGCGGCCCTCGGACTCGGCTTGTTGAAGGCGTGGCATCAGCAGGTGCAGCACCAGCATGCCGGCGATCTCATCGGCATGCACCCCGGCCTGCAAATGCACCTTCGGCCCCTCGCCGCAGCCCTCGAAACGCCAGGCGCCAACCTTCAAGTCCTCACCGTTATTACCCCGGATGCTGAACGAAATATCCCGCGCCATAACCTTGCCTTCCCCTTATAAACGTTGAAAATCAATCCATCGTCAGCCTCGACAGTGGAAATTGAACGTACGTTCAACTAAGCTCGCCAACCTGGCCTCGAACCCAAGGACTCCCGTGAGCACCGACACCCGAAAATTTCGCCGCGCCGAACCTGACGAGCGTCGCGACCTCTTGATCGCCGCCGCCCTGCGCTGCCTGGCCCGGGACGGCCATGCCGGCATTTCCGTCCGGCGTATCGCCACCGAGGCCGGGGTTTCCGTCGGCCTGCTCAACCACCATTTCGGCAGCATCGATGCGCTGATCGCCGACACCTACCACAAGCTCGCCAGCGAACTGACCAGCACCCTGCTCGAAGAGGTCCGCCAGGCCGGCAGCGCCGCGGACAAGCTCGAAGCCTTCCTGGTCGGGTCCTTCTCGCCACGGATCATGGACCCGCAATTGCTCGGGGTCTGGGTGGTGTTCTGGAGCCTGATCCGCCACTCCGAACACGTCAGCCAGTCCCATGAAAAAAGCTACCGCGCCTACCTCGACCTGATCCGCCAACTGCTCGACGACCTGGCCAGCGCCGAAGGCTTCACGATCCATGACAGCCGCCTGGCCGCCATCGGCCTATCGGCGATGCTCGACGGACTCTGGCTCGAGTGGTGCCTCAACCCCGAGACCTTCAGCCCCGCCAACGGGCTGCATATCTGCCGCTGCTGGGTAAAGGGGTTGCGTCACGGAGCATTCGGCACCGACGACGTCCCGTGACGCGTGACGACCGAAAACCATCGCCAGGGTGCCGCTGAGGGCGATCAGCCCGGCACCGATCATCAGCGACAGGTCCATCAGCGTGCCCCAGATCAGGCTCGAGAGCAGGAACGCCCAGATCAGCCCGGTGTACTCGAACGGCGCCAGCAGGGTCGCGGTGGCCCGCTGGAAACTGGCGAACAGCAGGAACTGGCCGATCCCGCCCACCAGCCCCGCGCCGAGCATCCCCAGCCAGGCCGGGGTCGATGGCGGTGTATGGGTCCAGGGCAGCGCCAGGGCCATGCAGATGACAAACACCACGTTGGTGATCAGCATCTGTTCCAGCACCGAGGTCTGTTCGTCCACCTGCCGTAGCTGGATGTAGGTAAAGGCCCAGCACAGCGCCGCCAGCAGCGTCAGCACGATGGGCCAGGGGTCGGTCATATTGCTCGGGCGACAGGCGATCATCACACCGACAAAACCGATGATCAGGGTGAACCATTGCCAGCCCGTGGCGCGCTCCTTGAGGATCAGCGCCGCCAGCACCGTGACCATGATCGGCGCGGAGAAATACAGGGTGGTCATCTCCGCCAGGGTCAGGTCCCGCGCCGCCGTGTAGTACAGCAGCCAGGCGACGATCGAGAGCAACCCGCGCACCACCAGCAGGCGTCGGCTCGGCGACTGCCAGGCACTGCGCACCAGACGCAGGCGCCCGGCCAGCAGGCAGGCCGCGACCACCACCAGGCCGCGCCAGAACAGCACGGTAATGACCGAATAATCCGCCACCAGCCACTTGATGGCCGCATCCTGCAAGGCCAGGAAGGCATAGCCCAGCGTGCACAGGCCAATGCCCTGCAACGAACGGTCGACCCGTGGCGTATGGTTCATCACACCGACCTGCGCATCGGCGTTCCGCGCCGTTCGGCAAAGGCAAACAGCGCCTCGATCAGAAAGGTCAGGCAGACATAGACCCCGGCCACCAGCAGCAACGGCTGGTAGACCTGCAATGTCTGCGCCCGGACCACGTTGGCCGCCCCCAGCAGATCGATCACCGCAATGGTCGAAGCCAGCGCCGTGGACTTGAGCAGCATCACCGTCTCCCCGGCCAGGGTCGGCAGCAACAAGCGCATGGCCCGCGGCAGGCGCACCCGCAACAACGACTGGCGCGGGGTCATGCCGAAGGCCGAGGCCGCTTCCATCTCGCCCTTGGGCACCGCCAGCAACCCGCCACGAATCACCTCGCCGACATAGGCGCCCACCGACAGCACCAGGGCGAACACGATGTACCAGTAGCCGTCCCGCAGGTAAGGCCAGAGAAAGCTGCCGCGCATCAACGGAAACTGTGCGAACAGACTGCCCAGCCCGTAGTAGAAGATGTAGATCTGGATCAGCAGCGGCGTCCCGCGCAGCACGCTGGTGTAGAACAGGCTGGCCTTGGCGACCAGGCGGTTTTTCGACATCCGGGCCAGGGCCACCAGCACCGCCAGCCCGAAGCCCAGCACGCTGGAAATCAGCAACAGGCTGATGGTCGTTTGCAGTCCACGGCCCAACAACGCCGCGTATTCGAGTGTCCACTCTGGAATCATTTCATTCACTCAGCCAAAGGCATCCAGCGACGGATCCGTCGCTCAAGCCGTCCCGACAGGTAGTTGGACACCAGCGTCACCGCGTAATACAGCGCGGCAGCCGTGAGGTAGAACAACAGGTAGTGGCGCGTCGATCCCGCGCCCTGCTTGGCGGTGTACAACAGCTCGTTGGTGCCGACCACGCTGATCAGCGCACTGTCCTTGATCAGGTTGATCCACAGGTTGGCCATCCCGGCCATGGCGTAGGGCGCCATGATCGGCAAGGTGACCCGGCGGAACAGACCGAAACCGCTCAAGCCGAAGGCCTTCGCCGCTTCGATCTGACCGAAGGGAATCGCCTGGATCGCCGCGCGGAAAATCTCCGAGGCATAGGCACCCTGGACCAGCCCCAGCACCAGGATCGCCGCCAGCGGGCCGCTGACATTCAGCGCGTCATAGCCGAGCCGGGCCATCAGCGAGTTGAGCAGCATGGAACCGACGTAGTACAGCAAGAGGATCAGCAACAACTCCGGAACCGCCCGGAACAACGTGGTGTAGCCGCGCATCAGCGCCGCGATCGGTTTCGGCGCGCCCAGCTTGAGGCAGGCCACCACCAAACCGATGAACAGCCCGACCGCAAAGGCTCCGGCCGATATCTGCAGGGTCATCCAGAGCCCCTTCAACAGCGCACTGCCCCATCCCTGTTCGCTGAAATCGATCAATTCGAACATCGCTGGCTCTCCAGTCGGTGGTCTTGAAAGCGCCACCTCAGTCTGTAGGAGCAGGGCTTGCCCGCGAAGCTTTTGGCGCCCTCGAGGGCCCCTTCGCGGGCAAGCCCTGCTCCTACAGGTTCTGCGTTTTCCGTAGGTTGTGTGTTTAGGCCGGGCCGAACAGCATCACCGTCAGAACGCAGGTTTCACGCTGGTACCAAAATAGTGCTGGGAGAGATCGTCGTAGTCCTTGCTCGCCAGCAAGGTCTTGATCGCCTTGTCGAGACGCGCCTTGAGGTCGGTGTCTTCCTTGCGCAGGCCAGCGCCCACGCCCTTGCCGAAGATCGGGTCATAGGGCACCGCGCCCAGGTAGGCCAGGTCCTTGGCATCCGGAGTCTGGACGAAGGCCGTCATGGCCGTGCCGTCCGCCATCATCAGGTCGATACGCCCGGCAATCAGGTCGGCGTTGGCCGAGTCCTGGGTGTCGTAGTACTTCACGTCGGCGATCTTCTCGTAGTAGGCCTTCAGGTAGCTGGCACTCACGGTGGAGTTCTGCACGCCGATGATCTTGCCCTTGAGGTCATCCGGGTACTTCTTCACCGAAGCGCCCTTGGGCCCGACAATCGCGATCACCGAATCGTAGTAGGCCTTGCTGAAGGCGATCTGCTTTTCCCGCTCCTCGGTCACCGACATGGAGGAGAAGATCACGTCGATCTTCTTCGCCAGCAGCGAGGGGATGATCCCGTCCCAGGCCACTTCCTTGATCTCGCACTCGGCTTTCATTTCACTGCACAGCTTGTGGATCAGGTCGACTTCAAAACCCTTCCACTCACCGTTGGCCTGCTTCTCGGTGTACGGCGGATAGGGTTCGGCCGCGACCGCGAAGCGGATAGGCGCGGCCTGTGCCGCGCTCATGCCGGCCAGCAGGACACAGGCCACGCCCGTCAACCAGTTTGCCAAACGTCGATTTCCCATGATGTTGTCCCGTCTTTTTATGTTGCGTTAGCGAGTCTGATGAGCGTTGACGAATTGTCGGCAACGCTCGCTGCGTGGGTGTACGAACACTTCATCCGGCGAACCGGTTTCCTCGATCAGCCCTTGATGCAGAAAGGCGACTTTGGAAGAGACATCGCGTGCAAAGGCCATCTCATGGGTCACCAGGATCATGGTCCGGCCTTCTTCGGCGAGGGAGCGGATCACCCGCAGCACTTCCCCGACCAGTTCCGGATCGAGTGCCGAGGTGGGTTCATCGAACAGCATGACCTTGGGCCGCATGGCCAGGGCCCGGGCGATGGCCACCCGTTGTTGCTGTCCCCCGGAGAGAAACGCCGGGTACTCGTTGCGCTTGGCCGCGAGGCCCACGCGCTCAAGCAAGGCTTCGGCCCGTTCAATGGCCTCGGCCCGACCCTCACGCAGGACCTGGGTCGGCGCTTCGATCAGGTTTTCCAGCACCGTGCGATGGGGCCAGAGATTGAAGTTCTGGAACACCATGCCCAGGCTGGAGCGGATGCGCACCAGCTGCTTGGCGTCGGCCACCAACGGCGCGCCGGGACGGTCGAAGTTTAGGTGGATGCTTTCGCCGTCCACCAGGATGCGACCCTGGTCCGGCACTTCGAGCATATTGATGCAGCGCAGCAAGGTGCTCTTGCCCGAGCCGCTGGCGCCGATCAGCGAGATCACCTCACCCTCGCGGGCCGTCAGGGACACGCCCTTGAGCACCTCGATATTGCCGAAGCGTTTGTGCAGGCGGTCGACCTCGATCATGGTCCTGGTCGCGACAGGTTGCGCAAGGCTTTCAACCTTCACGCCATTGATCACTGGCCGCGGGGGCTCGCCCTTGAGCACCCGGACAAACTCGCGGATACGCTGGCAGGCCTGGGCCAGGCGTTCTTCACCGAGGGTGAAGGAGATCCGCACAAAACCTTGCGCCGGCTCACCGAAAGCCGCCGCATCGAGTACCGAGACCCCGGCTTCGCGAAACAGCCGCCAGGCGAATTCCAGGGAGGTCAGGCCGGTCTCGCGCACGTCCACCAGCACGAACATGCCGGCATCGGGCTTGAGTACGGTAATGCCCGGGCAATCGGACAACCCCGCCACCACCAGATCACGGCGGCGGCGATAGATCTCGCTCATCCCCCGGGTCACTTCGTCATGGGCCAGTACCGCCTTGAGCGCGGCCTCCATGACAAATCCCGGCAGGCCGTAGAGCATGCTCAACACCAGGTTTTCGGCATGGGCGACCAGCACCGGGTCGGCGATGATCCAGCCGATCCGCCAGCCGGTCATGGCGTGGGACTTGGACAGGCTGCCGACGGTCACGCAGCGCTCGGCCATGCCCGGCAGCGCCGCCAGGCTGACGTGCTCGCGCTCGAACGCCAGGCTTTCGTAGACCTCGTCGACCACCACCCAGAGGTCATGGGCGATGGCCAGGTCGGCGATGCTTTGCAGCTCTTCGCGGCTGAGTACCACGCCGGTGGGGTTGTTCGGATTGGAGAAAAAGATCGCCCGGGTACGTGGCGTGATGGCCTTGGCCAGCCGCGCGGCATCGAGGCGAAAACCGCCGTCCGCCGCGCAGGGCACCCGCACCAGGGTCGCGCCGGAAGCCTTGAGGGTGGCCTCGTAGGTCACGTACATCGGGTCCAGGGCAATCACCTCGTCACCGGCGCTGAGCAGGCACAGCGAGGTGATGAACAAGGCGTTCTGCGCCCCCGCCACGGTGATCACGTGCCCGGCTTGCAGCGGGCGCTCCAGGCGCTGGCTGTAGCGCGCGGCGATGGCTTCGCGCAAGGCCAGGCGACCGGCGATTTCGGTGTAGTGGGTGTCGCCTTCGCGAAGGGCCTGGATGGCCGCCTCGGTAATGAAATCGGGGGTGGGGAAATCTGGATCGCCGACGCTGAGGATGATCACATCCTCGCCGCGACGCTGGGCTTCGAACGCCGCGTGATGAATGTCCCAGGCGGCCACGCCGTCACCCGAGATCCGCTCAACAAAAGGTGAAAACCGCATGCCAGTGCCTCGTTCGAATTTGAAGAAACGCAAGCCCGCAACCCGCCGGGATGGAGCCAACATAGACGAAGCTGAACAGTCGTTCAACAGGAAAAATCGGTCCGCTTCGTGTTCAGCGTAAACAGGTCGTTTTCACGACAGTCGCGCCGTTTTTCAGCACTGGATCGCTTTGGTTTCGATAAACTCCGCCAAGCCTTCCTCCCCCCATTCGCGACCGTTGCCCGATTGCTTGTAGCCGCCGAACGGAGCCCGGTAGTTGAAGGCCGCGCCATTGACGAAGCACTGTCCGGCGCGCAACCCGCGCGCCAGCTCCAGGGCCCGGGCCGGGGTGCCGGCCCAGACCGCGCTGGACAGGCCGAAGGGCGATTCATTGGCCAGGCGTATGGCCTGTTCCTCGTCCTCGTAGGGCATCAGGCAGAGCACCGGGCCGAAGATTTCTTCCTGGGCGATGCGCATGCCGTTATCGACATCGGCAAACAGTGTGGGGCGCACGTAGAAGCCGCGCTCCAGCTCGCTTGGCAACGCGGCGCCGCCACTCAACAGCCGGGCGCCCTCCTGCTGGCCGACACGGATGTAATCGAGCACGGTGCGGCGCTGGGACGCCGAACACATGGGCCCGAGAAAGCTCCGTGGGTCCAGGGGATCGCCGACCTTGAGGCTTTCGCTTTCGGCCCGCGCCAGTTCCAGCGCCTCGGCGTAGCGACTGCGGGGAATCAGCATGCGGGTCAAGGCGGTGCAGGTCTGCCCGGAGTTGATCATCACGTCCTGCACGCCATGGCGCACGGCGGCGCCGAGATCGGCATCGGCGGTGATCAGAAAGGGCGACTTGCCGCCCAGTTCCAGGCAGACACGCTTGACCGTCGGCGCGGCGGCCATCGACACCCGCACGCCGGCGGCGGTGGAGCCGGTGAACGAGACCATGTCCACATCCGGGTGCCGGGCCAGGGCTTCGCCGACCTTGGCGCCGGGGCCGCTGACCAGGTTGAAGACCCCGCCCGGCAGGCCGATGGCGTCAACCATTTCAGCCAGAAGGAACGCATGCAGCGGGGTTTCCTGGCTCGGCTTGACCACCACCGTGCAGCCTGCCGCGAGAGCCGGCGCGAGTTTGCCGATCAATTGATGCAGCGGGTAATTCCATGGATTGATAAAGGCACAGACGCCCACCGCCTCGCGGATCACCAGGGAGTTGCCGACTTCCCGTTGTTGCTCCATCAGCGCGGCTATTTCGGTGTAGCTGAGCAGGCCTTCCAGCGGGCCGTCGACCTGGACCGACTGGCACCATTGCACCGGCATACCCAGTTCGGCGGTGATCAGCGCGGCCATTTCGCCGGCGCGGGATTTGAGTTGCCGGCCCAGGGCGCGGATATAGCCGGCACGTTCACTGGCCGGGGTCCGCGACCAGTTGGGAAAGGCACGGCGTGCGGCGGTGACGGCGCGTTCGACGTCACGCTCATCGCCGAGGGGGACTTGCCCGGTCACGGTTTCGGTGGCCGGGTTGATGACTTCGGCGACGCCGCTGCCATGGGGGACGACCCAGTCGCCGTTGATATAAAGATGGGTGTAGGTGGTCATTGTTATTGTTTTCCATCATCAGGGGGGATGTGGTTTACCGGTGGAGTTTCGACGGACTTGAGGGCCTCTTCGCGGCGGTGCGGCGATCCGACAAGCCCTGCTCCTACAGGTTTCGGTCGTACACATGATCCGTGGCCGACTCCGAACTGTAGGAGCAGGGCTTGCCCGCGAAGACGTCAGCCCAGACAAAACAGCTTCAACGGGCGCAGGCGTGCTTCAGCTCAATCAGGGTCACCCCCGCATGGCCAAAGCCCGTCCGCAGATCGCGCTCCAGCTCATCCAGGCTCTGCGGTTCACACACACGGCAACCAAACGCCCGGGCCAGCAGGGCAAAATCCGGGTTACGCGGCAACACCCCCACCGGTTCGATATCCAGGCTGAGCATGTCGTCGCGGATCTGCCCGAGGGCATCGTTGTTCCACAGCAGCACCACCAGCGGGCTGTCCAACTCCTCGACAGCGGTCGCCAGTTCCTGAACCGTGTAGAGAAAACCACCGTCCCCCACCAGCACCAAACCTGGCCGTTGCGGGGCGCCGAACTTGGCCCCGATCCCCGCCGGCAAGCCATAACCCAGGGTGCCGTAGCCGGTGGGATGCAACCAGCTGCGTGGGGCGCGGCTGGCAAAGGCGTAATTGCCCGTATAAGCCAACTGGGTCATATCGCTGCTGATAACGGTGTCAGCCGGCATCGCCGCCGCAATACGGTCGAGAATCCGCTGATGGATTATCTGTAACGGACCGTGGCCAGCGCGCAAAGCCACCCGCAATGCCGCCACTGCCTTGACCGACTCATGGGAGTCCCGGGCCTGCACCGGCAGACGTTCCAGTAAATCAGCGAGGGTCTGCTGTGCATCCCCCCGCAACGCCACGGCGCAGGGATAGAAGTCGTTGAATTTGCGCGAGTCGATATCGACCCGGATCACCTCGCCAGTCAACGGCAGGCGCTCACGCCAATAGTCGGTATCGGCCATTTCGGTACCCACCGCGAGCACCACATCGGCTTGCGCGATCAGTGCCCAACCGGGCTCGACGCACAGGCTGGAACCTGCATTCAACGGCGCATCCGGCGCCAGCAAACCTTTACCGGCAACACTGGTGAACAGAGGCGCGGCCAGGCGTTCGCTCAAGGCCTGCAACTCGGCCCCGGCGGCCAGCGCACCGCCCCCGGCGATAATCATCGGGCGCTTGGCCTGTTGCAGCCGTCGGGCAGCCTCTTCTAGGGCCTGCACACTCGGCAGCCCACGCCCGGGACGGCGCACCACTTCACCGCTCCAGTCACGGCTGATCGGCCCGGCCAGCACATCCAGCGGCACCGAAATATGCACCGGCCGAGGCCGCTCGCTGTCGAACACGGCAAAGGCCCGGGCGATCAGTTCCGGCAGGTCGTCGGTGCTCAGGGCCACCGCCGAAAACGCGGTGATAGGCGCGGTGATCGCCCGCTGGTCCTGGGTCTCGTGCAGGCAACCCCAGCCCTTGCCCAGGCTGGCGGTGTGGTTGACGCTGGAAATCACCAGCAGCGCAATCGAGTCGGCGTAGGCCTGGCCGATGGCGGTCGCGGCGTTGGTCACGCCAGGGCCGGTGATGATAAAGCAGACGCCGGGCTTGCCACTGACCCGGGCATAGCCGTCGGCCATGAAACCGGCGCCCTGCTCATGGCGGGTCAGCACATGGCGGATGCCGCTGCCGGGCAGGCCGCGATACAGCTCCAGGGTGTGCACGCCGGGAATACCGAACACCGTGTCGACACCATAATGGGCCAGCAGGCGCACCAGGGCCTGACCGCCGGTGAGCGTGGTGGAAGAAGCTTGCAGGGTCGATTGGGAGCTCATGCTAGCCCTCGTCTTGTTGTTGTGGAGTGATAGGGGACCGCCCGACGATATTAAACACTTGTTCAATAGCGTGACAATCCTTTTGAGGCACTCGAAAAAAAGCCACACGATCAACCCAACTTATTGTTTTTAAAAACAATAAATCCATATCTGGTGTCTCTCGACGCAGACCTGTTACATCTTTGAACATCCCTGTCCTCAGCATTAATTACCACCTCATGCCTTCGGCTTGCGCGTTGAATGATGATCATCACGCAACGACAAGGATGCTCAGCATGACCCCTCCGATCACTTCGGCCGATCCCCCCGCAAGCGCCCCCGCCTCGGTTTCACTGGAACACGCCATCAGGCATTTTCTCAGCGACCTGCCCGCCGAGACCGCCCGCCGCATTCGCCTGGTCAGCGGTATCGACAGCCCCGCCTTGCGCGCCGTCTACGCCGAATCCCGACAGGTGCCGGCGCTGCTGCTCGACGCCCGCCTGCGCTTCGAGCTGGAGCAGGAGATACAGGACTTCATCGATGGGCTGAGCCATGACGCCGCCCCAGCATCCGGGGTGAAGCCCCTGTACTGGCAGTTGCAACTGCTCGGCCTGGAGCTGATCTGGCCAACGACGAGTGTGCTGCAGATATACGATCCCGCCGGGGATTCGACAGCCGCAGAGTACGGCCCTGACCTGTCGTCCGGCCTGCCGAGGGTGCGGGTCAGCCGGGCGCAGGTGCTCGATGGCACACTGTGGAGCAGCGTTCTGCAAACCATGAGCACGGCACAGAAGTCCGAATGGCTGGGCACACGATGCTTAACCCTCGATGCCCAGTTGTGGGAGCTCAAGCGCAGGGCTGTCCGTCTACTGTCCTCTCGCCGAAAGGACCTGTTCGACAACCTCCTGGCCTTCAGGCAGCAATCTCGTGATCCGCTGGTGAATCTGCTGCGTACCCGAATCCCCCTGCTCTCCCGGGCGGCGGCCCATGAACTGCTCGCCAACTCGACCGAGCATGAGCTGCAGTCGATGCAACTGTCCGAGGGCGAACTGAGCGAGCGTCAACTGCTCGACGCCCACTGGTATCTACAGGAGGAACGCCTGAGCCAGGCCTATGAAGGGCTCTTTCTGCAAAGCCGGCAGCACAACGACGATACTCAGCGGCTGATGCTCTACACCCTGGCCACCTTGCCGAACTGGCCGTCGAGCGGTGTGCGCCTGGAACTGCGCGAGCAGACGCCGGACGGCACCTTGCTGGCCAGCATCGGTGACCTGCAGGCCCAACAGGTCCACACCCTCCTGCGCCGTCTTGACCGCTTCACCCTGAATGCCCTGCAAGAACCACAGCCCGACCTGCCCGCGGTCCTCGCGACCCTGCCCGACAGCCTGCGCAACCCGCTCGGTCTGACGGACCGCGAGTCCATCCTGCGCCTGCTGCGCCAACACCCTCCTCTTTCACGCGCCCATCTACGCGCCTTGCTGGAGCTTTCCCCCATGGAACCATCGCAACGTCTTTCCAACGGCAACGGCTACCTGAAGGACTCCCCCACCGGCTTCGCCGCCCCCGACCAACTGGCCCAGAGCCAGCGGGAAGCCTTCGATGCCCTGGCCGCCACCAATGAGCGGACCCTGTTGCTGGCGCGCCAACAGCCTAATTTCCGCTGGTTCGCCGCCCTGCTCCTGGCCCGGCAACTGGCGCGCGACTTCCCCCAGGCGGCCTCGAAGGATCCCGATGCGATCTTCCTCAACACCTATGAGGAAACCCTGTACTGGCCCCTGTCGGACAGCGGTGAACGCGGCGAGCAGGTACGCTATCGCGGTGTCAGGCAGTCACACACGCTGACGGAGGTCTTTACCCAGTACCTGGCCGGCAATGACCAGACGTTCGACCCGGCCACGAGCGGCTTCTACGCCAGCGCCACCACCGCCTACGACGAAGAACAACTGAGCGGCCTGGACCTCGGACGCTTGAAAAAAACCCTCGACGATGCGGGCCTCGGCTTCGACACGCGCTTCAGCGAAAACGTCGACAGTTTCTGGGCCAGCGCCGCGACACTGCTGCGGGAAAACCTGCAGACCCAGATCCGCCTGGAAGCGCAGTTGCGCGAACTGGATCAGAACCTGGATAAAAGCAACCGGCAGGACCTGGAACGGGTGCTGGACCACCCGACCCATAAGCAACGCCTGAAACATTTCCCCCTGGGCGGACCGGTGCATGTCTATCGGATCGCCCTGCAACCGCAAGGCCTGATTCTGCAAGGCTGCCTGGTCATCACCCGCAGTCCAGACGAGGACACTTACAAACTACCGGCATTGCTCTATCAGATCGGCCGTGGCCTGGAGCAGTTCGCGTCGTTGCAGGCACTGAAGAAGAACCTGACCCAGCGCCTCGATGACGATATCGAACGTGAATCGCTGCTCGATCTGCTGCCGCAGCGCCAGCGCACCTGGCGTCCCGCGAGCGCTGCCGAGCGCGGCGCACTGTTCAACTACCAGCTCGAAGAAGGCGATCCCTTCCAGCTCCTGGTGGACGGACTGCTCGCCAAGCAGAAAGAGGACTTCACCGACACCTGGCGTTTCGCCAGAAGTGCTCCGGGCCTGTACAGCGACGTCAACGAGTTCACCCGGCAAGTGGACGGTTCCATCAGCCTGGTCAGATTGCTGGATATCGTCCCGGTCCTCAGGCGACGCAATCGCGACCTGATGTTCAGCGACCTGTTGAGCCGAATCAACAGCATCAGCCCGGACGAACAGGCCCAGCTCGCCACCTTGTGGCGACCGACCCTGGAAGACAACCCGGTGCCCGCTTCGCTCAGCGACCTGCCGGCCCTCAAGGCCTACGCGGCCGGTCTGCTCAAGACCCATCTGCAACAGCACTATCCCCAGGTCCTGGCCGACCCTGACGACATCGTCGTGCATGTCACTCGCATCACCCACCACCTGAGCCCGGCCTGGCAAAGCCAGCCGCCGATCGATCGGCTACGCCCTCCCCGCACGCTGTCGTTGACGGCCCTGGCACTGGAAAACATCAAGGGCGTGCGCCTGGGCGAAACGGTCAGTTTCAAGGCCCAGATAAACAACCCGAACGGGTCCACACTCAGCCTGTCGGACAAGCAGGTACAGGCTATCGTCAGTGCCGTGGACGCGCCTGGCCAGTACAAGACGTTGCTCGAACAGAAACTGCTCGGCCCGGGCCAGGCGGCGTTGCGCGCGACCTGGCTCGAAGGGCAACGTGCGCGGATGAAGCTGCAGGCCTATGTCGCACGTCTGAGCGGAGATTTTCTCGATCCCAAGGACAGCGCCCTGGAGCGTGGCTACCGGCGTATCGAACACCTGCTCAAATACCCGTCGGCACAGCGCCGCCCGCTGCTGGACGGCTACAAGGTCCAGGCCAACTACCTGATGCTCGGCGGCACGGAGCAGGCACACAACGGCATGAGTATCGACGAGGTACTGGTCATCAGCACCGACGCCCCCGCCGACAGCCTGCTGCTCTACACGCCGCAAGGCCCCGATGGCAAAGCCTGGCGCGAGCTGGCGGATGCCGCGGCGATCAAGGCCTTGCTGCGCCAGCAAGACTGGAAGGACTACTGCATCGCCCGGGCCGCCCGCAACGAACAGTGGGATCCGGCCCGGTTGTTCACGCGGCAATTCCCGCTGGTCCGTTACCTTCCCATCGAAGGCGACCTGTTCAGCACGCTGTACGAGGCCAGGGCCAAGCATCTGATCCACAGCGTGGAATACTTCGCGGCCAGCAACCAACGGGTAGGCCGTGACACCCTCTGGTACTGGATCAATGTGGGATCGCGCTTCGCCCTGGAGTTCGTCCTCGGCGGCGCCTCCTTGCATCTCAGCCTGCCGGTCTACCTGTTGCGTGGCCTGTACGGCCTGGCCAACTTCGGCCAGGCACTTGCCCTGGGTCATCATCAGGAAGCCGAGGAGGCGCTGATCCAGACGCTCCTTGACGCCGCGGCGCCCTTCCCGCTGCAACTGATCAAACCCGCGTTGCGGCAGATACGGCCGCTTCCCGGCGAGAAGGTTTCCCGCCTGGTCAAGACCAGCCGGGTCAGCCTGGACGGCAGCCGGCAATCGCTGCTGACCGCGGAGCCTTCGACGGCGTCATCCCTCAGGTCCCTGGCCGCGGACCTCAAGGACTATGAAATCCGTACACCGCTGGAGCTGAACTATATGCGTGACGGACTGTTCGTCGACCGCACGGCACGCATGGACCAGTACGTGAAACTGGAGGGCAAGTGGTACCGCACCGGCTCCCGGGACGGCAAGCGCTACGTGCTCAAGGAACACCAATGGGCGGAAGACATCGAGCTCATAAAGGTTGGCAGCCATTGGCAGGCCTTGCCCAGGAATCGCCTGTTGGGCGGCGCACCCGAGAAGGTCGGTGCCGCACGTTATGAAATCCCGGCCACCTACCGGAACACGCTCGAGGAGCTGATTCGCACCACCAGCAGAGCCCTTGATCCCGCTTGGGTCTCTCCGGCTCCTTCCGCACTGGAGCGCCAGGCCGCCCCTCACGTGTACTCACTCTCAAAACGGATGCTTGAAGACGCCCGAAGTTTCTTCGTCGAAAACCCGCCCCCCGTGGCCAAGACACTGGCGCCCGACCTGCTGGACGCCGCGCTGGCGACACAACTGTTCGAACGTGGCTACCGGAACGGGAACGGTATTGTCCTCGGCGCAGCCTACCAGTCAAGGAGCGGCCGCCAGCTCCTGATCGACAACATGCAGTCGCTCGCCACGGAACACCAGGTCAAGACCCTGTACCTGGAAAACCTCCTGACGGACTTCGATCAGGTTCACCTCAACAACTTTCATCGTAGCGGCGTCATGTCCCAACGCCTGAGGGACACCCTGAGACGGCAAGATATCGAACATCACATCGACCCGAACGGCCCCCATTCCTTGCGTGAACTGATTAACAGCGCACATGCCAACGGCATTCGCGTCCAGGCGATCGACTGCGCCGCCAGTTACCGCCAGGGCCTGCGCAACTACAGCCCGGATCGGGCCAGGGCCCTGAAGTACTATGCCCGCCAAGTGATCAATGCGGACCAACTGCAGCAAGGCCCGCATCGCTGGATTGCCCTGAGCCAGGATTCACATGCCAGCGGCGTAAACGGCGAGACGGGCCTGGCCGACCTGTTGGGGGCGGCCAACCTGCGGACCGTCGATGTCGGCGGACAACCCTTGCCGTTGCGCGTCCTGCGTGATCCGGGAGAGTTCACCCAGGGCCAATATGCACGTGATATTCAGTTCGTCCAAGCCGATGCGAAGCTGGAAGTGAACGTGGCGCCCCAAGCGTTGCCACAAATCAGCAAACCTCACAGGGGGCTGCTGGTCAAGCAAGGGGATTTCCTGATCGAACAAAGCGGCGATCAGTACACACTCGTCTACCGGCCGGTCGATCCCCTGCACCCTGGCCGCCAGTTGATCACGACGGAACAGCCGGTGACACGGAGTCGGCCTGCCGGCAGCTCACACGATGTATTTCATCTCGAGGCCCCTATAAACCTCAACATCCGAGGAATCAAATACAGAAGCATCGACGACCTGATATGGGGACTCAGGCAAGGCAACATGAGGCAAGTGGTCGAGCTCAACAGCGTCACCTACCTGCGCCAGCCCAGGCTCGACACCCATCCGCAGCTCAGTCGCGCGGGTATGTTCACGGTCGAAACGTCCCCGCAAGGACCTGTACTGATCAATCGCTCCAAGGATCGATCCCTGGTCACGACGGTCATCCGAACCGACAGGGGCACCGGCAAGTTCTATATCGTTCATCCGCGCTGGGGATTCAACGAGGCGCGGCTGTTCGCCAGCATCGACGAACTGACCCAGGCACT
Organism: Pseudomonas sp. MWU12-2037; assembly: GCF_023242345.1. Taxonomy (NCBI): domain Bacteria; kingdom Pseudomonadati; phylum Pseudomonadota; class Gammaproteobacteria; order Pseudomonadales; family Pseudomonadaceae; genus Pseudomonas; species Pseudomonas sp. MWU12-2037. Next base: position 128,194 of record NZ_JALLIZ010000018.1, read on the forward strand.
GGTCCATGAGGTGGGGCTGACGCGTCTGGTCGAATCCACCAGTGTCTGATTCAAGCAGCCCTTGAGGTCCGGGCGGTAAACAGGTAGCCCGCCCCATGGATGGTCATGATCAGTTCCGGCGCGGCCGGGTTGTCATGGAGCTTGCGCCGCAGGCGCCCGACCAGGACATCGATGGAGCGGTCGCTGGGTAGCCATTCACGGTTGCGCAGTTGCTCCATCAACTGGTCGCGGCTCAGTGTGTGACCGCTGTTACGCATAAACACGTTGAGCAACTGGAACTCGCCGTGGCTGAGCAGGGTTTCACGGCCGTCGCAGGCTTTCAGGCGACGGCGGTCGGCGTCCAGGGTCCAGTCGGCGAAATGCTCGAGGTGCGGGCTGGGCAGTGTCGGCGTGAGCGGTTGCAGGTGACACACCCGACGCGTCAGGTTACGTGCGCGGGAAACCAGTTCGCGGGGATTCAGGGGCGTATTCAGGTAGTCGTCGGCACCGCATTCCAGGGCGGCGATCCGTTCGGCATCGTCGTCGCGCCCACCGATCAGGATGATCCCGACCTCCGAGCGCCCACGCCATTGGCGAGTCAGGTGCAGACCGTCCGAGCCCGGCAACCGCACATCGAGCAAGACCAGCGCCACCGGGAAACGGCTCAGACAGGCCTCGGCCTGCTCAGCGGACTCGACGCAATGGACTTCATACCCATCCTGGGTCAGACACGCCTCCAGCTGTTCACGGATCAGCGGATCGTCCTCGACGATCAGCACGCGCGGCATCACCTTCATTACCTGGCTCCTGTTCGTGCCGCGAGCGGCCGATTCTTGGAATTATGCGAAGCGGTAGGAATTTGCGATGCACTGTAGCGATAACTGAACAGTTGATCAACAAGCCATGAAAGCCTAGGAGATGAAACGTCGGTAACCGCCCATTTGCAGGCCATCGACCCAGGCTTCGCAGATCTGTACGCCCTGGGCCGGGGTGAAGGTGCTGGGGTTGAGGCCGCACTCAAGCCACAAGCCATCGAGCAAGGCACTCAGGCCGATGGCCGCCAGGCCGCTGTCGAAACCGCTCCAGCCCTCCTCTTCGGCCAACAGGGTCAGGGCCTTGCCCATGATGGTCCGGTACTCGCCATAGGAATGATCGTGGGCGCGGTTGATCGCCTCGGCGGTTTTCACCGCGCCCCAGAACGCCAGCCAGGCTTCGAGCAGTTCGGGGTCGAGCATGCCTTCGGAAAACGACGCCTCGAAAAACGCCGACAGGTGCCGGCGGGCGCCGCTGCCCGCCTTCGCCACCGACTCGCGCAACAGGCTCATGACCTGCCCGGTGATATGCAGGTAGGCGTCGGCCACCAGTTCGTCCTTGCCGCTGTAGTGATGGCTGATCAAGCCCACCGACACCCCGGCCTCGGCGCAGATCTTGCGGATCGAGGTGCCGACAAAGCCGTACTTCTTCAGGCAGCGCAAGGTTGCGGCGACCAGATTGGCCTTGCGCAACTCAGGGTCCATACGCAGAAAACGCGTTTCCTCGGCCATAGTGCTCCTGCCCTCTTCAACGTCGATGGCTGACTGCGGTCAGCGGATGGGATACAGCGCCTCGTCGAACTGTGACAAGCGCGGAAAGACCAGGGGACTGTCCTGTTCGAGATTTTCCAGGCGCTCATGGTAACCGACCAGGAATTGCCCGCGGGCCTCGGCACTGATATAGGGCACGTGCCAGGCCACGAAGGGTGGCAGCACGTCGAGACCGACATAGGCCAGGGTGCCGCGCAGGAGTGGGCGCAGCATGTCTTCCAATGGACCGTGGATCGCGCCTTCGCCGAACATGTGCTCGCGGCCGCCGAGGGTGACGGTGACCAGCGCCTTCTTGCCCGCCAGGCCACCCTGGTCGTAGAAACGTTTGCCGCCGTAGCAGACACCGGACACCAGCACGCGGTCGATCCAGCCCTTGAGGATGGCTGGCACGGAGAACCAGTAGATCGGAAAGTTGAGGATCAGCAGGTCGGCCCAGAGCAGTTTGTCGAGTTCTTCCTGGATGTCCGGTGCCAGGCTTTGGGTCTTGACGCCGAGGCGTTGTTCCAGGGCGTAGACCAGGTAGTCGGGGTTGTCCCGGGCGGAAAAGTCCTCGGCGCTGGCCACCGGGTTCCAGCGCATGGCGTAGAGGTCGGACACCTGGACGCTGTGGCCCTGGGCTTGCAGGGTCGTTACCGCCTGATCGCGCAGTGCGGCGGTGAAGGATTGTGGTTCGGGGTGGGCGTGGATGATCAGTACGTTCATGGATATTCCTGACGGTCGAAAAATGGTCACTTATCTTGAAAACACCACAACCT
>NZ_JALLIZ010000019.1:0-128516 GCF_023242345.1 Pseudomonas sp. MWU12-2037
ACGATCCCCATCTGACCGACATGAACCAATACGCGAGGCAAGAATGTCTGAATATCACGATAGAGAAGTACTCAATGCCGGTACGATGGGTACTTATCGGGTTCACTCACTGTTTACCAAGATCACCTGCGATGGCGACTTAGAGCCAGAATTTGGCGATCCCTTCCCCGGTGCAGTCGCGCTGCACGCTCACGAATACACCCATTACCTTCACAATTTATCGACCCTTGCTGGCCTCCAATCAATGCAGGCCTGCTTTTTATTGATGGTGCCGTTCATCAGGCACACGAACGAACTAGGCTTTTTCACAGCTCCAGAGAATCATGAATTGGATGACACCGTAGCATTTGCGTTCAAGATGATGAACGATGCTCGCGGCTCCATCGAAGGAAGGCCTCGGGAAAAAGGGTTTGAATGGCCCAAGATTACTGAGTGGGTGTTCAGCGAGCTGCAACCTGAGCAAATAGATGTTTCCCACGCCTCCGAAAATTTAGGAGCTCTGGGCACCTACTACTCGGCAGCGGAAGCCAAAACCCAAAACGGAGAATCCATTGAATTCACTCTCCGCCCAGGGCTGGACTTCATTTCCGAGGGGGTAGCCTATGAGGTAGAACGAGAGCAGCGCCGGCTTGCAGGAGGAGCTGAGCATCAGTTGGACGTCGAAACACCAAGCTTTCCATACCTGGCATATCGCCCTTTTATTGAGCACCTGATCGGGAGAAGCACGACCCCAGCAGAGAGAATCTTAATCGGAAATCTCAGCCTCCTAATCGGCAATCCCTCTACTGCTCTGTGGCATCTCAGCAATGCGATCAAGCAAGATGAGGCGCGCGGAGACAACTCCCCTCTAGAGTTTAAAAAAGTAGAAAAGTACATACTCAACGAGTTCAGAAGACAAAGCTTTGGAACAGAGCAGTTTCACACTGTTCTACTACACCAGATCACAGAAGGATCCAGCGAACTCTCCAGAGGGATGGAAATCTACACCAAGCTCATCGATAAGGCCCTGACGCTTCGAGGTGATTTTCCGTCAATAGAGCTCGTATTCTTGAAAGAAAAGCTCACGGGAGAAGAATTCAAGAGGACGATTGCAAACATGCTTGAACATCTCGTCCTTCAGGAAAAGGCAGGTCAGGAGGCCACATTGCAATGGATCGGCGCTCCTGGAAGCATTGTGAGTCTGGCAGACTCAGAATTTGAAAAGCTGACCGTACTACAATCAAGCATCCACTATCTTCAGCAGCACTTCACCACCAGCGGTCTGGCCAATACAGCAGAGCTAAAAGAGACCGCATGTCCTTTCTATGGCGCATGCCCGATAGAAAGGGAATATGGGAACCCTCCGGACTGTCAGAGCAAGCCGTGGCTGGTTTCAATCACACCGGATAGATCGAAGGTTTGCTGGTATGAAGCCGGCCGACTGTCCTTAAGGCTGGACCCAAGCGTGCCGCGTACTGGTCATGCCTGAGTCGGCAATTCAGTTTGCCACGGACTGCTTGGGGGCCGCAGCGCAGCTGCGTTGCATCAATTCCCAAATGTCACAACACGCCTATGCGCGCGCGGAGATAATTCAGTCATTGGAAAACAGCACCAAACAGCGATTTCCTCCAACTATTACGACGGGGAGGGCCGTCGCAATGGTTCAGTGAGTACCTGGCAACGTCGGGATTGGTGCTGACAATTCTGCTGTGCGATAAATATCACAAAGCAAAAGTGCCTCAGGTGGTTGCCGCGTATGTTGTCGCAGCCTACTGGTTCACTTCCTCTACGAGCTTTGCGAATCCGGCGGTGACGATTGCTCGCGGGTTCACCGATACGTTCTCGGGGATACGGATATCAGACGTACCGCCATTCATCAGTGCGCAGTTTTTCGGTGGGCTGACGGCGCTGTTCCTAGCGAAGGTTTTTGGGGGCAAAGAGGTTGCCGTGGATGTCCAGCAGCCAAGCCTGCACGAGCAGAAGCTTCCTATACAGTGATCGAACCTCGCTTCGATTCGCGGATGCGGTGAAGCTTTTCAAAGTGGTGATGTACGAATCTGGCGCGATATTCTGAAGGACTGGGCCTTCCTAAGAAACACCCTCCGCCGGTTGCAGCGTGAAGCCAAACTCGGCCGCGCGTCGGTGTAGACCTTTTACTACTCGCTCCCGATATTTTTGCTCATAGTGATCGGCTCCAGGGTCTTGATAATTCATGCCGAAACGCATGGCGTTGTAGAACAGGATCGCGATCTTTCGAGCGGTAGCCGTGACCGCCTTGGCTTTGCCGATTCGCGCCGCGAGCCGCCGATAAAACGCCCCCAATGCGGTATTGGTTCTGCCGACCGTCACTGCGGCTAAGCGCAGATGGGCGGTCACTCGATTTTTGGTCTTGCGGGTATGGGCCGAAAGTACCTTGCCGCCACTGATGCGACAGCCGGGTGCAAGGGTGAGCCAGGAAGTGAAATGGTGACAAGTCCGCCATCGACTCAGATCCGTGCCACACTCGGCGACCAGCCGAAGAGCCAGGTAGGGGCCGATGCCGTGGATCTGGGTCAGATCAACACCTACCAGTTGATAGAGCAAGGTACGTACATCGAAATTGAGCGCGTTGGGTTGCCGAGTGTTATGCCGTGGTTTTGGCAGCGGCTCAGCGGGCAATGTCTTTTCCTGCGAGAGCTTAATCAACGTTTGTGCAATCTGCTGGTCGCAAACCAGTAGCTGCGCTTGATAAGCGTCATACATGGACAGCGCCTGCGTCAAAGCGAAAACGTGCTCGGGCTGGTAGTTGCCGACCAGCGACGCCTCAATCACATCAATACCCGCCTTACAGCGCTTGTCACTCAGCGCCGCTAACGAGGAGGGGCTGCGCTCGCCTGCGACGATGGCACGGATTATCCGCATCCCTGACAAGCCGGTGATATCGGCCACGACGTGATGCAATTGCAGGTTCATGTGCGCGAGAGCTTTCTGCATGTGCTGAATATGCGCCGCGGCATAATCGAGATGACGCTCCCGCAGCCGCAAATAGCTGCGCAAAGCCGAAATCTCACGATCTGGGTGAAAGCTGGCACGAAGCAGCCCACAGGCATGGAGTCGTTGAATCCACTGTGCATCATTCACATCGGTTTTACGTCCTGGCACCGCACGGGCATCACGCGCATTGGCGAGTACGACCTGAAGGCCGTGCGCTTCCAGTATTTCGTAAACCGGAATCCAGTAAACGCCTGTCGATTCCATCGCGACCGTCGTGATCCCGAGACTGACCAGCCAGTTGGCCATGCGCTCGAGATCGGCAGTGAAGGCCTGGAAGGTTTGAACGGATTCTTTGGCCAGTTCTGCAGGAACGGCCACCACATGAAAGCGTGAGCCAATATCAATGCCGGCTGCGTGATCATGAATAACCGGTAACCCACGCTGCTTCAGATCATGCCTTTTCATGAGCACCTCCAGTCAAGTTGAACTGGACGGGGACTCGGATCAAATCACCTTCCTAAACGGGGTCACGGAACGTGCCACCACTAACGGGTCCGCAGCTTCCCCTGGGTCAAGTTTTTTGACGGGGACTTAGCCTCCAAAAAGCCAGCGACCACTGTCCAGAGAGATCAGTGTAGCCCGTAGTGTTTCTAGTCCAATGGGCCACGGAGCACCGGGGAGGCGGTTTTTTAGGATCGATTTCTCTCGTTCAAGGCGAGCGATCCGAGCTTCCAATTCCTGGATTTTTTGCTGCTCTGGAGTCAGCGCCTTGCTTTGCGGAGTGATGCCGGTGCGTTCCTGTTGAAGCTGGCCGACCCAACGGCGCAGTACTGATTCACCAACGCCGAGCGAGCGGCTAGCCTCGATGAAACTGTAGTTTTGCTTGAGCACGAGGTCGGCGGCCTCGCGTTTGAATTCAGCGGAAAAGGTACGGCGTTGTTTGGTCATCTGACACCTCGATCTGGCGGGTATTCTCGCCTAAATGGGTGTCCGGGGTTAGTAGACCACTACAGATAGTGGTATTCCGCATTCGAAAGCAAGTGGTGAGCTCGATGGACTTTCACTCCAGGAACAATGTGGGAGGTTCCACGCGATGGAAACGCCCGTACCTTGATCCACGGAACGTAATCCTCTCTGACCCCTTGGCCATCACCCGCGGCTATCCGTTTATCTACCTTTTCCTGTGTAACAACCTTCGAGCGCAATAGCTTGCGAGGTGACGATTGAACCTGGCTCATCTGGCTAACCGAACTACCTAAATTACGTGGCAGCGCCCCGGGAGGAGCATTGCTATAGGGAAGGGATCCCACGCTCTCGAGTCGCAGCAATGGGCATCGAGAATCACAACCTCAAAAACAGATTGTGAACCTTATTAAAAATTGCGGCCGTTGCCCAGACGAAAGGAGACGACCGCTTCTGTGACAACCTTTATTTCGCTGTGACAAGGTTTATTTACTTGTGACAACCTTTATTTATTGCAGACAACAGAACAGCCAAACCCGCAGCCTTACTCCACCGTCACCGACTTCGCCAGGTTACGCGGCTGGTCGACGTCCGTGCCCTTGAGCACCGCCACGTAGTACGACAGCAGTTGCAGCGGGATGGTGTAGAGGATCGGCGCCAGGGTGTCGTGGATATGCGGCATGGTGATGACATGAGTGCCTTCACCATTGACCATCCCGGCGTGTTCGTCGGCGAAAACGATCAGTTGACCACCGCGGGCGCGCACTTCCTGCAGGTTGGATTTGAGCTTCTCCAACAATTCGTTGTTCGGCGCCACGGTCACGATCGGCATGTCGTTGTCCACCAGGGCCAACGGACCGTGCTTCAGCTCACCCGCCGGATAGGCTTCGGCGTGGATATAGGAGATCTCCTTGAGCTTGAGCGAACCTTCCATCGCCACCGGGTACTGTGCGCCACGGCCGAGAAACAGGGTGTGGTGCTTGTCGGCGAACAGCTCGGCGATTTTCTCGACCTTGGTGTCCATGGCCAGGGTCTCGCCCAGGCGAGTCGGCAGGCGACGCAGCTCTTCCACCAGTTCGGCTTCGACAGCCGGTGCCAAGGTGCCACGGACCTGGCCCAGGGCCATGGTCAGCAGCAACAGGCTCACCAGTTGGGTGGTGAAGGCCTTGGTCGAAGCCACGCCGATTTCACGACCGGCCTGGGTCAACAGGGTCAGGTCCGATTCGCGCACCAGCGAGCTGATGCTGACGTTGCAGATCGCCAGGCTGCCGAGGAAGCCCAGCTCCTTGGCATTGCGCAGGGCCGCCAGGGTGTCGGCGGTTTCACCGGACTGGGAGATGGCGACGAACAAGGTGTCCGGCTGCACCACCACCTTGCGGTAGCGGAACTCACTGGCGACTTCGACCTGGCACGGGATACCCGCCAGACCTTCGAGCCAGTACCGCGCAACCATGCCGGCGTGATAGCTGGTGCCGCAGGCAACGATCTGCACATTGCGCACTTTGGCGAACAACTCCGCCGCCTGCGGGCCGAACGCCTGTACCAGGACCTGGTTCGGGCCGAGACGGTTTTCCAGGGTGCGCTGGACCACGGTCGGTTGTTCGTGGATTTCCTTGAGCATGAAGTGGCGGAACGCGCCCTTCTCGGCCGCTTCCGCGCCATCGCGGTACTGCACGGCTTCGCGCTCGACCTGACGACCATCAATGTCCCAGATCTGCACGCTGTCGCGGTGGATCTCGGCGATATCGCCCTCTTCCAGGTACATGAAACGATCAGTGACCTGACGCAACGCCAACTGGTCGGAGGCGAGGAAGTTTTCCCCCAGGCCCAGGCCGATCACCAATGGGCTGCCACTGCGGGCGGCCAGCAGGCGATCCGGTTGCTGCGCGTTGATCACCGCCAGGCCGTAGGCACCATGCAGTTCCTTGACCGTGGCTTTCAGGGCCTTGGTCAGGTCACCCAGGTCCTTGAACTTGTGGTTCAGCAGGTGGGCGATGACTTCGGTGTCGGTTTCCGAGGTAAAGACGTAACCCAGGCCCTTGAGCTGTTCACGCAAGGCTTCGTGGTTCTCGATGATGCCGTTGTGTACCACGGCAATATCGGAGCCGGAGAAATGCGGGTGGGCATTGTGTTCGCACGGCGCGCCATGGGTTGCCCAGCGGGTGTGGGCAATCCCCAGGCGACCGGCCAGGGGAGCGCCGGCCAGGGCCTGTTCCAACTCGCTGACCTTACCGGTGCGACGGGTGCGCTCCAGCGTGCCGTTATGGCTGAAAACGGCGACACCGGCGCTGTCGTAGCCGCGGTATTCCAGACGCTTCAGGCCTTCGACCAGGATGGCCGTGATATTACGTTCAGCAACTGCACCGACAATTCCACACATGCTCTATTTCTCCTGGCTGGCAACCGCGCAAATGACAGTGATGCCACGGGCCTGAATCTGTTCGCGTACCTCTTTGGGCAAACGATCATCGGTAATAAGGGTATGGATACTGCTCCAGGGCAGCTCCAGGTTGGGAATCTTACGGCCGATCTTGTCAGACTCGACCATCACCACCACTTCCCGGGCGACTTCCGCCATCACCCGGCTCAACCCCAGCAGTTCATGGAAGGTGGTGGTGCCACGCTCCAGATCGATGCCGTCGGCGCCGATGAACAGTTGGTCGAAGTCGTAGGAGCGCAGGACGCGCTCGGCGACCTGGCCCTGGAAAGACTCGGAATGCGGGTCCCAGGTGCCGCCGGTCATCAGCAGCACCGGCTCGTGCTCCAGTTCACTGAGGGCACGGGCGACATGCAGGGAATTGGTCATCACCACCAGGCCAGGCTGCTGGCCCAGCTGCGGGAGCATCGCGGCGGTGGTGCTGCCGCTGTCGATAATGATACGCGCGTGCTCACGGATACGTCCCACGGCAGTTCGGGCAATTGCCTGCTTGTAGCGGGAAATCGCCTGGGCCGGGTCGCTGAACAGTTCGTGGGGAATGGTGATTGCGCCGCCATAGCGGCGCATCAACAGGCCGTGGCTTTCCAGGGCCGCGAGGTCCTTGCGAATCGTCACCTCGGAGGTTTCGAAGCGCCTGGCCAATTCATCCACACTGACTTCGCCTTGGTCATTGAGCATGGCCAGGATATTGTGGCGACGTTGAGGAGTGTTGCGTTTCGATATGGTCACTTAAGTTTCGATTCGAAAGATAATATGGGCAATAAGACCTTCGAATCGAAACTTAGTCAAGTGAAATGATCATTGCCTATGGGTAAATCAACCTGCGCCGGCGCTGTGGATAACTCAGGGCTTGTTGATCTTCACCGGACGCTTCCAGCCATCGATATTGCGCTGGCGGGCACGGGCCACGCCCAACTGCCCTTCACCGACATTCTGGTTGATGGTCGACCCCGCCGCCGTGCTCGCGCCGGAAGAGATATCCACAGGCGCCACCAACGAGTTGTTGGAACCAATGAAGACGTCCTCGCCCAATACCGTCTTGTGCTTGTTGACCCCGTCATAGTTACAGGTGATGGTGCCGGCGCCGATATTGGTCCGCGCACCGACTTCGGCATCGCCGAGGTAGGTCAGGTGCCCGCACTTGGCGTCTTCACCTAGGTGCGCATTCTTCAGTTCGACAAAGTTACCCACATGGGCCCGGGCGTCGAGCACGCTCCCCGGACGCAGGCGCGCGAACGGACCGGCATCGCTGCCCTCGCCCATGATCGCACCGTCGATATGGCTGTTGGCCTTGATGGTCACGCCCTTACGCAGGGTGCTGTTCCTGATCACGCAGTTCGGGCCGATAACCACGTCGTCCTCGATCACCACCCGCCCTTCGAGAATCACGTTGATATCGATCAGCACATCACGCCCGACCGTCACCTCGCCGCGCACATCGAAGCGCGCCGGATCGCGCAGGGTCACGCCCTGGGCCATCAGCCGCCGACCCGCGCGCAGCTGGTAGTTACGTTCCAACTCGGCCAACTGCTGGCGGTCGTTGGCGCCCTGCACTTCCATCGCATCCTGGGGTTGCTCGGTGGCGACTGCCAGGCCATCACCCACCGCCATGGCAATCACATCGGTCAGGTAGTACTCGCCCTGGGCATTGTTGTTCGACAGGCGGCTCATCCACTCACCCAGACGCTTGGCCGGCACGGCGAGAATCCCGGTGTTGCCTTCGGTGATGGTCAGTTCCGCCGCGCTGGCGTCCTTCTGCTCGACGATGGCGGCGACCTTGCCGGCGGCATCGCGCACGATCCGGCCATAACCGGTCGGGTTGTCCAGCTCGACCGTCAACAGCCCAAGCTGCTCGGGACCGGCCTGTTCCAGCAGACGGCGCAAGGTCTCGACTTCGATCAAGGGCACGTCACCGTAGAGGATCAGCACAGTGTCGGCGCTGATAAACGGCACCGCCTGGGCCACGGCATGGCCGGTGCCAAGCTGCTGGTCCTGGAGGACAAAATTCAGGTCATCGGCGGCCAGGCGCTCGCGCACCAGGTCGGCGCCATGGCCGATCACCACATGGATACGCTGTGGATCAAGTTGTCGGGCGCTGTGGATAACATGTCCCAACATCGAATTGCCCGCGACCGGGTGCAGCACTTTAGGCAGCGAAGAGCGCATACGGGTGCCCTGACCCGCGGCAAGGATAACGATTTCGAGAGACATGACTGGCTACCAATCCTGGGTGGTCAGCGACTGTGACCACGTGATAAACGCGGAAAAGAAAAAAGGGTAGCCGAGGCTACCCTTTTTAATCAATCACACAACAAGCCCTGGCTTAACCGCCGAACTTCTTGCGGATCTGCTGGACGGTGCGCAGCTGAGCTGACGCCTCGGCCAGACGTGCGGCGGCGGAACCGTAATCGAACTCCGCGCCACGTTCATGCAGGGCCTTCTCGGCAGCCTTGACGGCTTCCTGAGCGGAGGCTTCATCCAGGTCGGCAGCGCGTTGCACGGTATCGGCAAGCACCTTGACCATGTTCGGCTGAACCTCGAGGAAACCACCGGAGATGTAGAACACCTCGGCTTCCCCGCCTTGCTTGATCAGGCGGATCGGACCCGGTTTCAGATTAGTGATCAGCGGCGCGTGACCCAAGGCGATACCAAGATCACCCAGTGCACCGTGCGCAATCACCATCTCGACCAGGCCGGAGAAGATCTCCCCTTCCGCACTGACGATATCGCAATGGACTGTCATAGCCATCTGATTGCCTCAACCTAAATTAGCGCCCGTTGCCGGGCGCCGGGATTACAGTTTCTTGGCTTTCTCGATCGCTTCTTCGATGCCGCCAACCATGTAGAACGCTTGTTCTGGCAGGTGGTCGTAGTCACCGTTGAGGATGCCTTTGAAGCCAGCAATGGTGTCTTTCAGGGAAACGTATTTACCCGAGGCACCGGTGAAGACTTCAGCCACGAAGAACGGCTGCGACAGGAAGCGCTGGATCTTACGAGCGCGGGATACCAACTGCTTGTCGGTCTCCGACAGCTCGTCCATACCCAGGATCGCGATGATGTCTTTCAGCTCTTTGTAACGCTGCAGCACGTACTGAACGCCGCGAGCGGTTTCGTAGTGCTCGTTGCCGATCACGTTCGGGTCCAGCTGGCGCGAAGTCGAGTCCAGAGGATCGACCGCTGGGTAGATACCCAGGGAGGCGATGTCACGGGACAGTACGACGGTGGCGTCCAAGTGGGCGAAGGTGGTCGCCGGCGACGGGTCGGTCAAGTCATCCGCGGGAACGTAGACGGCCTGGATCGAGGTAATCGAACCGTTCTTGGTCGAAGTGATGCGCTCTTGCAGCACGCCCATCTCTTCAGCCAGGGTCGGCTGGTAACCTACTGCCGAAGGCATACGGCCCAGCAGTGCGGATACTTCGGTACCGGCCAGGGTGTAACGGTAGATGTTGTCGACGAACAGCAGAACGTCGTTACCTTCGTCACGGAACTTCTCGGCCATGGTCAGGCCGGTCAGGGCGACGCGCAGACGGTTGCCCGGCGGCTCGTTCATCTGACCGTAAACCAGTGCCACTTTGTCCAGAACGTTGGAGTCCTTCATCTCGTGGTAGAAGTCGTTACCCTCACGGGTACGCTCACCCACACCGGCGAACACGGAATAACCGCTGTGCTCGATGGCGATGTTACGGATCAGTTCCATCATGTTTACGGTCTTGCCGACACCGGCACCACCGAACAGACCGACTTTACCGCCCTTGGCGAACGGGCAAACCAGGTCGATAACCTTGATGCCGGTTTCCAGCAGGTCGTTGCCGCCTGCTTGTTCCGCGAAGGAAGGCGCAGGACGGTGAATGCCCCAGCGCTCTTCGGTATCGATCGGGCCAGCTTCGTCGATCGGGTTGCCGAGGACGTCCATGATCCGGCCCAGGGTCGCTTTACCGACCGGTACGGAGATGGCAGCGCCAGAGTCGACAACGTCCAGACCGCGCTTCAAGCCTTCGGTGGAACCCATCGCAATGGTACGCACCACGCCGTCGCCCAGCTGCTGCTGGACTTCCAGGGTGGTTTCCGCGCCTTGTACTTTCAGCGCGTTGTAGATGCTCGGTACGCTGTCGCGTGGAAATTCCACGTCGATAACGGCGCCGATGATTTGAACGATACGTCCGCTACTCATAGCTGGATCCTCTGAATATTTGAACCGTTAAACCGCGGCAGCGCCGCCGACGATTTCCGAGATCTCTTGGGTGATCGCAGCCTGACGCGCCTTGTTGTAGATCAGCTGCAAATCGCTGATCAAATCACCGGCGTTGTCGGTAGCGTTCTTCATCGCGATCATCCGCGCCGCTTGTTCAGCCGCGTTGTTCTCGACCACCGCCTGGTAGACCTGCGACTCCACGTAACGCACCATCAGGCCGTCAAGCAGCTCTTTGGCGTCCGGTTCGTAGAGATAGTCCCAGTGGTGCTTGAGTTCTTGATCCGGGGTCGCCACCAGAGGAATCAACTGCTCCACTGTAGGCTGCTGGGTCATGGTGTTGATGAACTTGTTGGACACCACGGACAGGCGGTCAATACGGCCGTCCAGGTAGGCATCCAGCATCACCTTGACGCTGCCGATCAGATCGTTGATCGACGGCTCTTCACCCAGGTGGCTGATAGCGGCGACGACGTTACCGCCGAAGTTGCGGAAGAATGCCGCACCCTTGCTACCGACCACACACAGATCAATCTCGACGCCGTTTTCGCGGTTTACCGCCATGTCCTTGACCAGGGCCTTGAACAGGTTGGTGTTCAAGCCGCCGCACAGACCACGGTCACTGCTCACCACGACATAGCCGACGCGCTTGACGGCGCGGTCGACCATGAACGGGTGGCGGTATTCCGGGTTGGCGTTGGCCAGATGCCCAATTACCTGGCGGATACGCTCCGCATAAGGACGGCTAGCAGCCATGCGCATTTGTGCCTTGCGCATTTTGCTGACCGCCACTTTTTCCATGGCGCTGGTAATCTTTTGCGTGCTTTTGATGCTCGCAATCTTACTGCGAATCTCTTTTGCGCCTGCCATGTAACACCTATCAGGTTAGCAAGCGGGAGCCTTGCGGCTCCCGCTGCGGCTTACCAGGTTTGGGTGGCCTTGAACTTCTCGATACCAGCCTTCAGGCCAGCGTCGATCTCGTCATTGAAGTCACCCTTCACGTTGATCTTGGCCAACAAGTCGGCATGATCGCGGTTGAAGTAAGCAATCAGCGCTTGTTCGAAGCTACCGACCTTGGCGATTTCGACGTCAGTCAGGAACCCACGCTCAGCGGCATACAGCGACAGCGACATGTCGGCAATCGACATTGGCGCGTATTGCTTCTGCTTCATCAGCTCGGTAACGCGCTGACCGTGTTCAAGTTGCTTGCGGGTCGCTTCGTCCAGGTCAGAAGCGAACTGGGCGAATGCCGCCAGTTCACGGTACTGAGCCAGGGCGGTACGGATACCACCGGACAGCTTCTTGATGATCTTGGTCTGAGCGGCACCACCTACGCGGGATACCGAAACACCGGCGTTCACAGCAGGACGGATCCCGGAGTTGAACATGGCCGATTCCAGGAAGATCTGACCGTCGGTGATGGAAATCACGTTGGTCGGAACGAACGCGGAAACGTCGCCAGCCTGGGTTTCGATGATCGGCAGCGCGGTCAGGGAACCGGTCTTGCCAGTCACTGCGCCCTTGGTGAACTTCTCTACGTACTCTTCCGAAACGCGGGATGCGCGCTCCAGCAGACGGGAGTGGAGATAGAACACGTCGCCTGGGTAGGCTTCACGGCCTGGTGGACGGCGCAGCAGCAGGGAAATCTGGCGGTAGGCCACTGCTTGCTTGGACAGATCGTCATAAACGATCAGCGCGTCTTCACCGCGGTCGCGGAAGTATTCGCCCATGGTGCAACCGGAGTACGGTGCCAGGAACTGCAGCGCAGGAGATTCCGAAGCACTGGCCGCCACGATGATCGTGTTGGCCAGGGCGCCGTTTTCTTCCAGCTTGCGAACCACGTTGGCGATGGTCGATTGTTTCTGACCGATAGCCACGTAGACGCAGAAAATGCCGCTGTCTTTCTGGTTGATGATCGCGTCGATCGCCAGAGCGGTTTTACCGATCTGACGGTCACCGATGATCAGCTCACGCTGGCCACGGCCGACCGGGATCATGGCATCGACAGCCTTGTAGCCAGTCTGTACAGGCTGGTCTACCGACTTACGCCAGATCACGCCTGGAGCAACTTTCTCGACCGCGTCGGTCTCGGTGTTGTTCAGCGGACCTTTGCCATCAACTGGGTTACCCAGTGCGTCGACAACGCGACCCAGCAGTTCCTTACCGACCGGAACTTCGAGGATGCGGCCGGTGCACTTGGCGCTCATGCCTTCAGCCAGACTGGTGTAAGCGCCCAGTACCACGGCACCTACGGAGTCTTGCTCGAGGTTGAGGGCCATACCGTAGACGCCGCCCGGAAACTCGATCATCTCGCCGTACATGACGTCGGCCAGACCGTGAATCCGCACGATACCGTCAGACACGCTGACGACAGTGCCTTCGTTACGGGCTTGGGAGGTCACATCGAGCTTGTCGATGCGGCCCTTGATAATTTCACTTATTTCGGAAGGATTGAGTTGCTGCATTGCTCTGCTGCCCCTTCAAACTCAAGATTTCAATGCTTCGGCCAGGTTCGCGAGTTTGCCGCGAACCGAGCCATCGATAACCAGGTCGCCGGCGCGGATCACGACGCCACCAATCAGGGCGGCGTCCTCCGCAACTTGCAGGCGCACTTCCCGATTGAGTCGTGCACTGAGAACCTTGGCGAGTTTGTCTTGCTGTTCTTGGTTCAATGCAAAAGCACTGGTGACTTCCACGTCTACCGATTTCTCTTGTTCGGCCTTGTACAGGTCGAACAGAGCGGCGATCTCCGGCAACAGCAGGAGACGGTCGTTTTCAGCAACGACATGGATGAAATTCTGTGCCTTGACATCGAACTTGTCGCCACACACGTCAATGAACGTGGTGGCCTTTTCTGCGCTCGTCAGTCGCGGGGCCTTGAGCACGCGCTGCATGGTGTCGTCTTCCGACACCGCTGCTGCCAGGCCGAGCATGGCTGACCAATTGGCCAGTTGCTGGTGGGCCTGAGCGTGCTCGAAGGCCGCCTTAGCGTAAGGTCGGGCCAACGTGGTCAGTTCTGCCATGATCGCCCTCGCTTAGATTTCAGTAGCCAGTTGTTTAACCAGCTCTGCGTGCGCGTTTTGATCGATTGTCTGGCCCAGAATCTTCCCAGCACCTTCGACGACCAGGCTACCCAATTGGGTGCGCAGCGCGTCTTTGACACTGTTGAGTTCCTGTTCGATCTCGGCCTGAGCCTGAGCCTTCACACGGTCAGCTTCGACGCGAGCCTGTTCACGGGCCTCGTCGACGATCTGGTTACCGCGTTTCTTGGCTTGCTCAATGATTTCGGCTGCCTGAGCTTTCGCATCGCGCAGTTGATGACCCGCTTTCTCTTGGGCCAACTCCAGGTCGCGAGCTGCTCGGCTGGCAGCGTCCAGTCCATCCGCGATCTTCTTCTGACGTTCGTGCAGTGCCGCAATGACCGGAGGCCACACGAACTTCATGCAAAACAGTACAAAAATGAGGAACGCAACGGACTGGCCAATCAGGGTCGCATTAATGTTCACGCCAACACCTCGCTCGTTCGTTGTCCATCACACCAATCAACTCGAAACATCCGAGTGATCAGCCAGCGAGTTGACCGACGAAGGGGTTCGCGAAGGTGAAGAACAGAGCAATACCGACACCGATCATGGTCACGGCGTCGAGCAGACCGGCAACGATGAACATTTTGACTTGCAGCATTGGGACCATTTCTGGCTGACGCGCGGCGCCTTCCAGGAACTTGCCGCCCAGCAGGCCGAAACCAATTGCGGTACCCAGTGCGCCCAGGCCGATCAACAGTGCAACAGCGATAGCGGTTAGACCAACTACAGTTTCCATCTTTCCTCCCGACTTTTACGTCGTATGGTTTAGGTTTTTTTAATTTAAAGCGGTAAAACAAATCGTTTCGCGGCCCCTTGCGGGGCCACCCCGCGCCGAAGCGCCGGGGACATCAGAGCCGCCGAGACGGCTCTTAATGGTTTTCTTCGTGTGCCATCGACAGGTAGACGATGGTCAGCATCATGAAGATGAACGCCTGCAGGGTGATGATCAGGATGTGGAACACTGCCCACGCCCATTGCAGCACCACGCCCAGGCCGCTGAGCCAGAGCAGGCCGCTGCCGAACATCACGGCGATCAGGATGAACACCAGCTCGCCGGCATACATGTTGCCGAACAGTCGCAGGGCCAGGGAGATCGGCTTGGCGATCAGGGTGACGAATTCCAGCAGGAAGTTCACCGGGATCAGCAGGGCTTGAACGAAGATGTTCTTGCTGCCGAACGGGTGCAGGGTCAGTTCGCCGATGAAACCGCCGAGGCCCTTGATCTTGATGCTGTAGAAAATGATCAGTGCGAAGACCGAGAAGGCCATGCCCAGGGTCGCGTTCGGGTCGGTGGTCGACACGGCGCGGAACGGGATGTGCTCGTCACCGGTGATCAGCATCGCCAGGTGTGGAATCCAGTCGACCGGGATCAGGTCGACGGCGTTCATCAGGAACACCCAGACGAAGATGGTCAGGGCCAGCGGTGCAATCACCGGGCTACGGCCATGGAAGCTGTCCTTCACGCTGCCGTCGACGAACTCGACCAGGACTTCGACGAAGTTCTGCAGGGCGCCGGGTTGACCGGAGGTGGCTTTCTTCGCCGCCATGCGGAAAAGAAGGATGAAGATCAGGCCCAGTGCGACAGACCAGCCCAAAGTATCCAGGTGGAATGCCCAGAAGCCCATGGCCTTGGCCTCTGCTGCGGAATGGGCAAAGCCCCAGCCGCCAGTAGGGAGCTGACCGAAGGTCAGGTTCTGCAGGTGGTGCTGGATATAGCCCGAAGCGGTTGTTTCTGCTGACATGGTTGCCTCAAACGCCCTAAGGTCTCGAAAGTCTTGTTTTCATTAGCACGGGTGCGAACCAGCTGACCGACTGGGTCAGCACGAAGACGCCGAAGACTGCTATCGGCGCCAATGGCTTCACACCTGCGAACGTCAGTGCAAACAGCACTGCCGTCAAAATCAATTTACCCGCCTCGCCGGCATAAAAAGACCGGACGATGGACTGGGCTGCTCGGGCGCCGGAAAACCGAAAGGCCCTGTGAGCAAAATACACATTGGGGAGCAAGGCTATCAGGCCTCCGCAGAGTCCTGAGTATCCGGCAACGACACCGCGCCATTGCCAAAGCGCCACAGCGGCCACCAGCAAAACGACAAACTGGGCCAACAAAACCGGAAATACCGCCAAGCGATGGAACGGCAACCTGTTTGGCCTGCGGGTTTCCATCACTCACGCTCCTCAAGGGTCGGCTGCCAACCATCAATAACTTGGCATAAATTGTGCCGACAAAATGCGCGCAGAGTATAGGGGCGGTTCAGCCCCTATTCAACTGTCGGGTAGTGATTTCCGACTGCTCGCTACATGAGGAAATGTTTCAGCAGATTTAGCGGATATGGGCGAGTACCCCTTGTAGTTCATCCAGGGAGTTATAGCGAATCACCAATTGGCCTTTTCCTTTCTGGCCGTGGCGAATCTGCACCGAAGAGCCCAGCCGCTCTGCCAGGCGCTGTTCCAGGCGACTGATGTCCGGGTCGACCTTGGCGGGCTCGACAGGCTCCTGTTTGCCGCTCAGCCACTGGCGAACCAGTGCCTCGGTTTGGCGCACCGTGAGACCCCGTGCGACAACATGTCGCGCCCCTTCGACCTGCCGGTCATCCGGCAAACCGAGCAAGGCCCGGGCATGACCCATTTCCAGGTCGCCGTGGGACAACATGGTCTTGATCACTTCCGGCAACGCGATCAGGCGCAGCAAGTTAGCCACGGTTACGCGGGACTTGCCCACGGCTTCGGCGACCTGTTGCTGGGTCAGCTGGAACTCCTGCTGCAAGCGCTGCAGGGCCACGGCTTCCTCGATCGGGTTGAGGTCTTCGCGCTGGATGTTCTCGATCAGCGCCATGGCGATGGCGGTTTCGTCTGGCACGTCGCGGACCATGGCCGGAATGGTTTCCTGCCCGGCCTGCTGGCTGGCGCGCCAGCGGCGTTCGCCGGCAATGATTTCAAAGCGACCGCCGCCGACGGGGCGTACCACGATGGGCTGCATCACACCCTGGGCCTTGATCGACTGCGCCAGTTCTTCCAGTGCCTGGGGGTCCATATCGCGGCGCGGCTGGTACTTGCCGCGCTGGATCAGGTCCAGCGGCAGGTGCTGCAACTCCCGTTGATCGGCCTGGACGGCCTGTTCTTCCAGCGAACTGACAGTCGGACCACTCAGCAGTGCATCCAGTCCACGTCCGAGACCTCGTTTCTTGACGGCCATGGGGATTCCTTAAGTTGC
The DNA here is from genome assembly GCF_023242345.1 of Pseudomonas sp. MWU12-2037. NCBI lineage: Bacteria > Pseudomonadati > Pseudomonadota > Gammaproteobacteria > Pseudomonadales > Pseudomonadaceae > Pseudomonas > Pseudomonas sp. MWU12-2037. The sequence goes on from NZ_JALLIZ010000019.1 coordinate 16,842, forward strand.
CGGGGCTGCGGTGCGTGAAGTACGGCGTTGACGACGAACCATCTCGCCCGCCAGGGCCAGGTAGGCCACGGCGCCACGGGATTGTTTGTCGTATGCCAGCGCTGGCATGCCGTAGCTGGGAGCTTCGGCCAGACGGATGTTGCGCGGGATCACGGTGTCGTACAGCTGATCACCGAAATGCTCCTTGAGCTGTGCCGAAACGTCGTTCATCAAACTCAGACGCGGGTCGTACATGGTCCGCAGCAAGCCTTCGACTTTCAGCTCCGGATTGAGCAACTCGGCGATGCGCTTGATGTTATCCACAAGGTCGCTGAGTCCTTCCAGGGCAAAGTATTCGCACTGCATGGGGATAATTACCCCATCGGCGGCCACCAGCGCATTGAGGGTCAGCATCGACAGCGACGGCGGGCAGTCGATGAGGATGAAGTCGTAATTCTCGCGAATCGGCGCCAGGGCGTTGCGCAGACGGCTTTCCTTCATCTGCATTTCCAGCAGCACCACTTCGGCCGCCGTCAGGTCGCGGTTGGCCGGCAGCAGTTGATAACCGCCGTGCTCGGAGAAGTGCATGGCCTGGGCCAGGTCGCATTCGCCGATCAGCACATCGTAGATGGAGTTTTCCAGGCCGTGCTTATCCACACCGCTACCCATGGTGGCGTTGCCCTGTGGATCGAGGTCGATCAGCAGCACCCGACGCTTGGTGGCGACCAGGGATGCTGCGAGGTTGATGCAGGTGGTGGTCTTGCCCACGCCACCTTTCTGGTTCGCTATCGCGAATACCTTAGCCATTCTTGCTTGTGTTCCCAATCATGCCGTGCGGCGCAGTATCAGCAGATGGCGTTGGCCTTGGCAACCGGGTACGGCCAAGGCGTGTTCGCTATCGAGGTGGAAGTCTGCCGGCAATGCTACCAGCTCATCGGCGGGATGGACGCCCTTCATTGCCAGCCAGCGTGTATCAGCGTCGCCGAGGTGGCGAGTCCAGCCGGTGAAGTTCTCCATGCTGCTGAAGGCCCGGGAAATGATCCCGTTGAACGGCTGCGGCGGCTGGAAGGCTTCGACCCGGCTGTGGATAACTTGCAGGTTATCCAGTTTGAGTTCGAGTTTGACCTGGGTCAGGAAACGGGTTTTCTTGCCGTTGCTGTCCAGGCAGGTCACTTGTGAATCGGGAAACAGGATCGCCAGGGGTATCCCCGGCATCCCGCCGCCGCTGCCGACATCGAGCCAGCGGCCGTTTTCGACGAAGGACATCACGCTCAGGCTGTCGAGCAGATGGCGCGAGACCATTTCGTCAGGATCGCGAACGGCGGTGAGGTTGTAGGCCTGGTTCCATTTGATCAACAGGGCCAGATAACCCAGCAGCAAGGCGTGCTGGGTTTCACTCAACTCGATGCCGAGCTGGCGGGCACCTGTGGATAACTCTTCTGCGTGTTGCGAAGTAACCAACGAACTCAAGCGCTTTGCTCCAACTGACGGCCGGCGCCGCGTTTTTTCAGGTGAATCATCAACAGGGAAATCGCCGCCGGCGTCACACCGGGGATTCGCGAAGCCTGGCCCAGGGTCTCCGGACGGGTTGCGCTGAGCTTGCTCTGGATCTCCTTGGACAGCCCGGAAATACCGGTGTACTCGATATCCACAGGCAGCTTGGTGTCTTCACTGGCGCGCAGACGAGCGATTTCGTCCTGCTGGCGATCGATATAACCGGCGTATTTGGTCTTGATCTCGACCTGCTCGGCGACTTGCGGATCCTCGGCGCCCTGCCCGGTCACGGCGACCAGACCAGCGTAGTCGATTTCCGGACGGCTCAGCAGGTTCAGCAAATTGTATTCGTGGGTCAGCGGCGTGCCGAACTTCTCGGCAATGGCATCGCCCTGCTCGGTGCCCGGGCGGACCCAGGTGCTTTTCAGGCGCTGTTCTTCCAGCTCGATGCTTTCGCGTTTCTTGCAGAAAGCGGCCCAACGCACGTCGTCGACCAGACCCAGCTCGCGACCTTTCTCGGTCAGGCGCAGGTCGGCGTTGTCTTCGCGCAGGATCAGACGGTATTCGGCGCGGGAAGTGAACATCCGATACGGTTCCTGGGTACCGAGGGTAATCAGGTCGTCGACCAGCACACCGATGTACGCCTCGTCGCGACGCGGACACCAGCTGTCCTTGCCCTGGGCGCGCAATGCGGCGTTGGCCCCGGCGAGCAAACCTTGGGCGCCGGCTTCTTCGTAACCGGTGGTGCCGTTGATCTGCCCGGCGAAGAACAGACCGCCGATCACCTTGGTTTCCAGGCTGTACTTCAGGTCACGGGGATCGAAGTAGTCGTATTCGATGGCATAACCGGGACGCACGATATGGGCGTTTTCCATGCCGCGGATCGATTGGACGATCTGCAACTGCACGTCGAACGGCAGGGATGTGGATATCCCGTTCGGGTACAGCTCATGGGTGGTCAGGCCTTCGGGTTCGATAAAGACCTGATGGCTTTCCTTGTCGGCAAAGCGATGGATCTTGTCTTCGATGGACGGGCAATAACGCGGACCGATGCCTTCGATCACCCCGGAATACATCGGCGAACGATCGAGGTTCGCAGCAATGATTTCGTGGGTGCGGGCGTTGGTGTGGGTAATCCAGCAACTGACCTGCCGTGGATGCTGCTCTTTCGAGCCCATGAACGACATCACCGGGATCGGTGTATCCCCAGGTTGTTCGGACATCACCGAGAAATCCACGGAACGACCGTCAATGCGCGGTGGCGTACCGGTTTTCAGGCGGCCGACACGCAATGGCAGTTCCCGCAGACGTTGGGCCAGGGCAATCGACGGTGGGTCGCCGGCACGGCCGCCGGAATAGTTCTGCATGCCGATGTGGATAAGTCCGCCGAGGAAGGTCCCGGTGGTCAAAACCACGGATTCGGCGAAGAAACGCAGGCCCATCTGGGTGACGACACCGCGAACCTGGTCCTGCTCGACGATCAGGTCGTCAGCGGCCTGTTGAAATATCCACAGGTTCGGCTGGTTCTCCAGGATCTCGCGTACAGCCGCTTTGTACAGAACGCGGTCGGCCTGGGCGCGGGTAGCGCGTACGGCTGGGCCTTTGCGGCTGTTCAAGACACGGAACTGGATACCGCCCTTATCGGTGGCGATGGCCATCGCGCCGCCGAGGGCATCGATTTCCTTGACCAGATGGCTTTTGCCAATCCCGCCGATCGCGGGGTTGCAGCTCATGGCACCGAGGGTTTCCACGTTATGCGTCAGCAGCAGGGTTTTTGCCCCCATGCGTGCGGACGCCAGTGCTGCCTCGGTACCGGCATGACCGCCGCCGATGACGATCACTTCAAAACGGGAAGGGAAATCCACCACGCACCTCGTGCCTGCTTCAAGTAGGTAATTAGGAATAGGGTCGGCCCACTTTTTTGAGCCAGGTCGTCAAGTATAGGGACTTCCCCCCTCCTAAAGAACCCTTTGCACAAAATTTAACCAGCTGTGGATGACTCGCGAATAATAGAAATTAAAAAGAAAGAAATTTATAAGATCTTTGTTTTTATGTTTATTCTTAGTGGGCACCCTTTCTGTGGATAAGGTGCTACAGGCCTTATTTATCAATGTGTACAGAGATTCAAAAGTCTGTGGTCATCTGGCCACGAGGGTTTGGGATAACCGGCCTGAGCCTGTGGATTAAACCGGTGGTTATCCACAGACGGGTTCATCCTCAGTTTTCAGGCCCTGTTATCAACCGAGCTGAGGCAGGGTTATTCACAGGGCTTAATCCACAGAAAAACGTCTGATGGGGTAAATCCCAGGCAGCCGAAAGCCGCCGGAACGATCTGGAATCATCCGGCCGGCAAAGAAATGTAGGAGCGAGAGCGATCTTAGGGCGCCGCAATACCTGACGTAGCGGCATTCGATCTTGGGAACACAACGAAACCTGTAGGAGCATGGCTTGCCAGCGAAGCTTTTAGCGATCTCAGGAACGCTTTCGCGGGCAAGCCCTGCTCCTACAAGGGATACGGTTGCTGCAGGTAAGACTATTTACCGATGCAGAAGCTGGAAAAGATCCGCCCCAACAGGTCATCCGAGCTGAATGCGCCAGTAATCTCGCCGAGGAACTGCTGAGCATGACGCAGATCCTCCGCCAACAGCTCGCCAGCACCCGCCAAGGTCAACTGTGCGTGACCGTGCTCCAGGGCCGCGCTGGCATGCCGCAGGGCTTCCAGATGACGGCGACGGGCGCTGAAGCTGCTTTCGGAGGTCTGTTCATAACCCATGCAGGCCTTGAGGTGCTCGCGCAACAGCTCCAGTCCCTCGCCACCGACCTTGGCGCTCAAGCTGATGGTGACATGGCCATCTTCGCTGACTTCCATCGCCATGGCCTCGCCACTCAGGTCAGCCTTGTTGCGGATCAAGGTCACCTTGGCCGGATCAGGCCGCTGTTCGAGGAATTCCGGCCACAAGGCAAAAGGATCCACAGCCTCCGGTGCTGTTGCGTCCACCACCAGCAAAACCCGATCGGCTTCGCCAATGGCCTTGAGCGCACGTTCCACGCCAATTTTTTCCACCTGGTCGTCGGTATCCCGCAAACCAGCGGTATCCACCACGTGCAGGGGCATGCCGTCGATGTGGATATGTTCACGCAGAACATCGCGGGTGGTGCCGGCAATCTCGGTGACGATCGCCGCCTCGCGTCCGGCCAGGGCATTGAGCAGGCTGGACTTGCCAGCATTCGGCCGGCCGGCAATTACCACCGTCATGCCGTCGCGCAACAAGGCACCCTGCCCGGCTTCACGCATCACTGTGGATAACTCGTTGCGCACCGCATCGAGCAAGGCCAGCACATGACCGTCGGCGAGAAAGTCGATCTCCTCCTCGGGAAAGTCGATGGCCGCTTCCACATAGATCCGCAGGCCGATCAGTTGTTCGGTGAGGTTATGCACACGCATGGAAAACGCACCTTGCAATGAACGCAGGGCATTGCGGGCTGCCTGTGCGGAACTGGCCTCGATCAGATCGGCAATCGCCTCCGCCTGGGCCAGGTCGAGTTTGTCATTGAGAAAGGCCCGCTCGCTGAATTCACCTGGCCGGGCCAACCGACAGCCCAGCTGCAGGCAACGTTGCAGCAGCATATCCAGGACCACCGGACCACCGTGGCCCTGTAGCTCGAGCACATCTTCACCGGTAAAGGAGTTCGGACCCGGGAAATACAGCGCGATGCCTTCATCGAGCACATCACCGCTGCCATCCAGGAACGGACCGTAGTGGGCGTAGCGCGGTTTCAACTCGCGACCGGCGATGGCCAGTGCCGCGGTGTGCGCCAAAGGCCCGGAAATTCGGACAATACCGACCCCGCCACGGCCCTGGGCAGTGGCAACGGCAGCGATGGTTTCCCGAGGAATGCTCATGACGCAGGTCTCGACACTAGGAAATGACAGATAGCAAAACGCCCCACTAGGGGGCGTTTTGAGTGGTTATCCACAGAGTAGGTTACGCAGTGGCTTTCTTGGTAGCCGCTTCGATCTTACGTGTGATGTACCACTGTTGGGTGATGGACAGGCAGTTGTTCACAACCCAGTACAGCACCAGACCTGCAGGGAACCACAGGAAGAAGAAGGTGAAGATGATCGGCATCAGCTTCATCACCTTGGCCTGCATCGGATCCGGCGGAGTCGGGTTCAGACGCTGCTGGATAAACATGGTTGCGCCCATGATGATCGGCAGGATGAAGAACGGATCCTTGATCGACAGGTCGGTAATCCACAGGATGAACGGTGCCTGGCGCATTTCAACGCTTTCCAGCAACACCCAGTACAGGGAAAGGAAAACCGGCATCTGCACCAGGATCGGCAAGCAGCCGCCCAGTGGATTGATCTTCTCTTTCTTGTACAGCTCCATCATGGCTTGCGACATTTTCTGCCGGTCGTCGCCATGTTGCTCTTTCAGTGCCGCCAGTTTCGGCGCCACGGCACGCATGCGCGCCATCGATTTGTAGCTGGCCGCCGACAATGGGAAGAACAGACCCTTGATCAGCATGGTCAGGACAATGATCGAGAAGCCCCAGTTACCCAGCAGGCTGTGGATATGTTGCAGCAACCAGAAGATCGGTTGGGCGATAAACCACAGGATGCCGTAGTCGACCGTCAATTCCAGGCCTGGGGACAACTGTTTCAGCACGGCTTGGCTTTTCGGGCCGGCGTACAGAATGGCGCTGGTCTCGGTTTTCTGGCCTGGGGCCAGGGTCAGCGAAGGACCGGTGTAGCCAATGATGTAGTTGCCTTGGCTATCCTTGCGCGTGGTCACGACATTGCTGTCGCCCTTGGCCGGAATCCAGGCGGTCACGAAGTAGTGTTGCAGCCAGGCAACCCAGCCACCTTGAACGGTTTCCTTCAGCTGGCCCTTGTCGATATCTTTCATCGACACTTTTTTGTACGGCTCCGAACTTGTCCACAGGGCGGCGCCCAGGTAGGTCGCGGTGCCGGTGGCGGTGCTGGAGGAAGGATCGGCGCTGTTGTCACGTTTCAGCTGGGCGAACATCGCACCCGACCAGGGCTGGGCGCTTTCGTTGTCGATCAGATAAGACACGGTTACGTCATACAGGCCGCGTTTCAGGGTGAAACGCTTGATGTAATTGACGCCGTTCTCGCTGAATTTCAGGTCGACGGACAGTTGGTCCTGACCGTCAGCCAGTTGATAACTTTTCTGTGCCGAAGCGTACAGCGGGCGACCGGCCGAACTTGCATCCGGGCCGTTGGCGCCAATCAGGCCGCTCTGGGCCAGGTAGGTGCGCTCGCCACCGTTGTCGAACAACTGGAAAGGAATTTCCGGATGGTCCTGACGACGTGGATAAAGCGGCAGCTTCAGCTGGGCAACATCCCCACCTTTTGGATCGATAGCCAGGTCGAGCACATCCGTTTTGATATGGATGAGGTCGTTGCTGACAGCCACCGGCGTTTCAACAGGTGCGCTGGTGTCATTGGCTGCACGTGGAATGTCATCACTGGCGCTTGTTTTGTTGCCAGCTACCGAGTCCGGCAAGCCGGGAACGGTGGTGCTGGAAGCGACATTCTGGGTCGGCAGGGCAGCCTGACCGTAGTCCTGGTTCCATTTGAGGACCCCGACATAGGTCACGATTGCCAGGGCGACGATCAGGATCGTGCGTTTGATATCCATGATTACTCGGCCATCGAAGAAGAACGGGAGGTAGGGATTGGTGGAACCGGGTCATAACCACCGGCATTCCACGGATGACAGCGACCTAAGCGACGAACGGTCAGCCAGCCACCGCGCAGGAGTCCATGTGTTTCGATGGCTTCATACGCGTAGCAAGAACAACTGGGGTAGAAACGACAGTGATTGGCCATCAAGGGACTGATGGCATAGCGATAAAACTGGATCGGAACGAGGGCCAGTTTACGCATCTGGGCTGTCTACCCCCACAGTTTCGGTTTTGACTACCGGTACCGCTGGCGCCGTACGGGCCAAGCGTTTCCAGAGTTTGCCGAAATGCTGGATCAATTCAGGGTTTTCGATATCGCCCAGACCTTTGCGCGCGACGATAACGATGTCCCAGCCGACCAGTGAATCCTGGTGCAGTCGGAACGACTCGCGCATCAGACGTTTCAGGCGATTGCGCTCAACGGAGAGCTTGACGCTCTTTTTACCGATAACCAGCCCCAGACGGGGATGATCCAGATCGTTGTTGCGCGCAAGGAGCAGGAGATTTTTCCCCGGAACCTTGCCGGTGGGGGAGTCAAAGACTGCCTTGAAATGCCGAGGAGTAAGCAGACGCTTTTCCCGACTGAAGTCCTGACTCACCACCCGCGCCGGATTATCAAACTGCCAGACGAGCACGGCCTTTGGCGCGGCGACGCGACAGGACGGCACGACCGTTTTTGGTGGCCATGCGAGCACGGAAGCCGTGGGTGCGGGCGCGTTTGATAGTGCTGGGTTGGAAAGTACGTTTCATGGCGTTGCTACCTGGTTCGTCACAACGGGCCGGAATGGCCCCCGTTTTAAGAGACCGGGGATTCTAGAGAAAGCAAGCCCGCAGGTCAATTTCCAACCAGCTTTTACTTCATATAGATATTCGGCCCGATCTGCCTGGTACCCACCATGACCTAGATATAAGAATAAAGAAGGGAATTATTTAAAGCTTTTCTGTAAAGCTTATAGAAGCTTAGGAGGCCATTATCTGTGGATAAGTACCTTTAGGCCATGAAACACCTACTGTACAGAGGATGACAACTGGGTGGGTAAGCGGTGCTCCGCCTGTGCCGCGCTGTCGGATAAGCTGTGGGTGGAATGCCATGTTATCCACAGGCCAGTTACCCACAGACTTTCGCCCCCACTTGTGCAACGCCCTCAGGGGCGGTTATCCACAGAGCTTATGCACATACCATTGGTCGCTTTGTCCACCGATAAGCGGTTGATTCTTCAGGTTGTCCCTGCAACCTACATGTGGATAAGTGCTCGGCCTGCCGGTACAATGGCCGCTTGTTTTTGCCTCACCGGCTTTCAACTTAGGGGATATCCGTGTCAGTGGAACTTTGGCAGCAGTGCGTGGAGCTTCTGCGTGATGAGCTGCCTGCCCAGCAATTCAACACCTGGATCCGTCCACTACAGGTCGAAGCCGAAGGCGACGAGTTGCGTGTCTATGCACCGAACCGTTTTGTGCTCGACTGGGTCAACGAAAAGTACCTGGGACGTTTGCTCGAACTGTTGAACGAGCATGGCAACGGCCTGGCGCCTGCGCTTTCCTTATTAATAGGCAGCAAGCGCAGTTCCGCTCCGCGTGCCGCGCCCAATGCCCCGTTGGCCGCCGCGGCTTCCCAGGCCATGGCCGCCAGTGCTCCCGCGCCCGTTGTGGTGACTGCCATGCCGACCGCGCAGCCGGCACCGACCCCGAAGACGGCGGTCGAGGTCAGCCAGGAACCGTCCCGCGACAGCTTCGATCCGATGGCCGGCGCCAGTTCGCAACAGGCCCCGGTGCGCGCCGAACAGCGCACTGTCCAGGTAGAAGGCGCGCTCAAGCACACCAGCTACCTGAACCGCACCTTTACCTTTGAGAACTTCGTCGAGGGTAAGTCCAACCAATTGGCCCGGGCCGCGGCCTGGCAGGTGGCGGATAACCCCAAGCACGGCTACAACCCGCTCTTCCTTTATGGCGGCGTCGGCCTGGGTAAGACCCACTTGATGCACGCCGTGGGTAACCACCTATTAAAGAAGAACCCGAATGCCAAGGTGGTCTACCTGCATTCGGAGCGTTTCGTCGCGGACATGGTCAAGGCTTTGCAGCTCAACGCCATCAACGAGTTCAAGCGCTTCTACCGTTCGGTGGATGCCTTGCTGATCGACGACATTCAATTCTTTGCCCGCAAGGAACGGTCCCAGGAAGAGTTTTTCCACACCTTCAACGCCTTGCTTGAAGGCGGTCAGCAGGTGATCCTGACCAGCGACCGTTATCCGAAAGAGATCGAAGGCCTGGAAGAGCGCTTGAAGTCGCGCTTCGGCTGGGGCCTGACCGTGGCGGTCGAGCCGCCGGAGCTGGAAACCCGGGTCGCGATCCTGATGAAGAAGGCCGACCAGGCGAAAGTCGAACTGCCCCACGACGCGGCGTTCTTCATTGCCCAACGTATTCGTTCCAACGTCCGTGAACTCGAAGGCGCGCTGAAGCGGGTGATTGCTCACTCGCACTTCATGGGCCGCGACATCACCATCGAGCTGATCCGCGAATCCCTGAAGGACCTGCTGGCGCTGCAAGACAAGCTGGTGTCTGTGGATAACATTCAGCGCACGGTGGCCGAATACTACAAGATCAAGATTTCCGACCTGCTGTCCAAGCGCCGTTCGCGCTCGGTGGCACGTCCACGCCAGGTCGCCATGGCCTTGTCCAAGGAACTCACCAACCACAGCTTGCCTGAAATTGGTGATGTCTTCGGCGGTCGCGACCATACTACGGTCTTGCATGCATGCCGCAAGATCAACGAACTTAAGGAATCCGACGCGGACATCCGCGAGGACTACAAGAACCTGCTGCGAACACTGACCACTTGATGACACCAGCGCAGCTTATTAAGGCAAGGGACTAGACCATGCATTTCACTATTCAACGCGAAGCCCTGTTGAAACCCCTGCAACTGGTCGCAGGCGTCGTCGAGCGCCGCCAGACCTTGCCGGTGCTCTCCAATGTGTTGCTGGTCGTCGAAGGCCAGCAACTGTCGCTGACCGGTACCGACCTGGAAGTCGAGCTGGTCGGTCGCGTCCAACTCGAAGAGCCAGCGGAACCGGGTGAAATCACCGTACCGGCGCGCAAGCTGATGGACATCTGCAAGAGCCTGCCCAACGACGCCCTGATCGATATCAAGCTCGACGAGCAGAAGCTGGTGGTGAAAGCCGGTCGTAGCCGCTTCACCCTGTCCACCCTGCCGGCGAACGATTTCCCGACAGTGGAAGAAGGCCCGGGCTCGCTGACTTGCCAGCTCGCCCAGAGCAAGCTGCGTCGCTTGATCGAACGCACCAGCTTCGCCATGGCCCAACAGGACGTGCGTTACTACCTCAACGGCATGCTGCTGGAAGTATCGGCCGGTATTATCCGTGCCGTGGCCACCGACGGTCACCGTCTGGCCATGTGCTCGATGCAGGCCGATATCGGTCAGCCGGATCGCCACCAGGTGATCGTGCCGCGTAAAGGCATCCTCGAATTGGCCCGCCTGCTGACCGAGCCGGAAGGCAACGTGAGCATCGTTCTCGGTCAGCACCACATCCGTGCAACCACAGGCGAATTCACCTTCACCTCCAAACTGGTGGACGGCAAGTTCCCGGACTACGAGCGTGTTCTGCCAAAAGGCGGCGACAAGCTGGTCCTCGGCGATCGCCAGGCACTGCGTGAAGCCTTCAGCCGTACCGCGATTCTGTCCAACGAGAAGTACCGTGGTATCCGTCTGCAACTGGCCAGCGGTCAGTTGAAGATCCAGGCCAACAACCCTGAGCAGGAAGAAGCGGAAGAAGAAATCAGCGTCGACTACAACGGCGGTTCGCTGGAGATCGGCTTCAACGTCAGCTACCTGCTGGACGTGCTGGGCGTGATGACCACCGAGCAGGTGCGTCTGATCCTGTCCGACTCCAACAGCAGCGCGCTGGTGCAGGAGTCGGACAACGACGACTCCGCCTACGTCGTCATGCCGATGCGCCTGTAACGGTGTCGCGCCTGCCCATGTCCAGCCAACGCTAGATGTCCCTCAGTCGTGTTTCGGTCACCGCGGTGCGTAATCTGCAGCCGGTGACCTTCTCCCCCTCCCCGCGTATCAATATCCTTTACGGCGCCAACGGCAGCGGAAAAACCAGCGTGCTCGAAGCGCTGCATCTGCTCGGGCTCGCGCGCTCGTTTCGCAGTACCCGTCTGCTACCGGTGATCCAGTACGAACAACTTGCCTGCACGGTCTTCGGCCAGGTGGAGTTGGCTGAGGGTGGGCACAGCGCGTTGGGGATATCGAGGGACCGCCAGGGTGAATTCCAGATCCGCATCGATGGGCAGAACGCCAAGAGCGCGGCGCAACTGGCGGAAATCCTGCCGCTGCAACTGATCAACCCGGACAGCTTCCGCCTGCTCGAAGGGGCCCCGAAGATCCGTCGACAGTTCCTCGACTGGGGTGTGTTCCACGTGGAACCTCGTTTCATGTCGACCTGGCAGCGCTTGCAGAAGGCCCTGCGGCAGCGGAACTCATGGCTGCGGCATGGTACACTTGACGCCGCTTCGCAAGCGGCCTGGGACCGGGAACTGTGTCTGGCCAGCGCCGAAATCGATGAATACCGCCGCGCTTACATCAAAGTCTTGAAACCAGTCTTTGAGCAAACCTTGAGCGAGCTAGTCGAACTCGAGGGCTTAACGCTGAGCTATTACCGTGGTTGGGACAAAGAGAAGGAACTGAGCGCCGTGCTCGCCTCTTCCCTGCACCGGGACCAGCAAATGGGTCACACCCAAGCCGGACCACAGCGAGCTGATTTGCGTCTTCGATTGGGCGCACACAATGCCGCGGACATCTTGTCCCGGGGTCAGCAGAAACTGGTGGTCTGTGCCTTGCGCATTGCTCAGGGGCACCTGGTCAGTCAGGCCCGGCGCGGTCAGTGTATTTATCTGGTGGATGACCTGCCGTCCGAGCTGGACGAGCAACACCGTCGTGCACTCTGTCGCTTGCTGGAAGACTTACGCTGCCAGGTGTTTATCACCTGTGTAGACCACGAATTATTGAGGGAAGGCTGGCAGACGGAAACGCCAGTCGCTTTGTTCCACGTGGAACAAGGCTGTATCACCCAGACCCACGACCATCGGGAGTGAAGGCATGAGCGAAGAAAATACGTACGACTCGACCAGCATCAAGGTGCTGAAAGGTTTGGATGCCGTACGCAAACGTCCCGGTATGTACATTGGCGACACCGATGATGGTAGCGGTCTGCACCACATGGTGTTCGAGGTGGTCGACAACTCCATCGACGAAGCCCTCGCCGGCCATTGCGACGAAATCAGCATCATCATCCACCCGGATGAGTCCATCACCGTACGCGACAACGGTCGCGGCATTCCGGTAGACGTGCATAAAGAAGAAGGCGTTTCCGCGGCCGAGGTCATCATGACCGTGCTGCACGCCGGCGGTAAGTTCGACGACAACTCCTATAAAGTCTCCGGCGGTTTGCACGGCGTGGGTGTGTCGGTAGTGAACGCCCTCTCCGAATTGCTGGTGCTGACCGTGCGTCGCAGCGGCAAGATCTGGGAACAGACCTACGTCCACGGTGTGCCACAGGAACCGATGCGAACCGTCGGCGACAGCGAAACCACCGGTACCGAGATTCACTTCAAGGCCTCCGCCGAAACCTTCAAGAACATCCACTTCAGCTGGGACATCCTGGCCAAGCGGATTCGTGAACTGTCTTTCCTCAACTCCGGTGTCGGCATCGTCCTCAAGGACGAGCGCAGCGGTAAGGAAGAGCTGTTCAAGTATGAAGGCGGCCTGCGGGCGTTCGTTGAATACCTGAACACCAACAAGACCCCGGTCAACCAGGTGTTCCACTTCAACGTCCAGCGTGAAGACGGCATCGGCGTGGAAATCGCCCTGCAGTGGAACGACAGCTTCAACGAGAACCTGTTGTGCTTCACCAACAACATTCCGCAGCGCGATGGCGGTACTCACCTGGTGGGTTTCCGTTCCGCACTGACGCGTAACCTGAACACCTACATCGAAGCGGAAGGCCTGGCGAAGAAGCACAAGGTCGCTACCACCGGTGACGATGCCCGCGAAGGCCTGACCGCGATCATTTCGGTCAAGGTGCCGGATCCGAAGTTCAGCTCCCAGACCAAGGACAAGCTGGTCTCGTCCGAAGTGAAGACCGCGGTCGAACAGGAAATGGGCAAGTACTTCTCGGACTTCCTGCTGGAAAACCCGAACGAAGCCAAGCTGGTGGTCGGCAAGATGATCGATGCCGCCCGTGCCCGTGAAGCGGCGCGTAAAGCCCGTGAGATGACCCGTCGTAAAGGTGCGCTGGATATTGCCGGCCTGCCGGGCAAACTGGCGGACTGCCAGGAAAAAGACCCTGCCCTTTCCGAACTCTACCTGGTGGAAGGTGACTCTGCTGGCGGTTCCGCCAAGCAGGGTCGTAACCGTCGCACCCAGGCGATCCTGCCGTTGAAGGGCAAGATCCTCAACGTGGAAAAAGCCCGTTTCGACAAGATGATCTCGTCCCAGGAAGTGGGCACGCTGATCACCGCGCTGGGCTGCGGTATCGGCCGTGACGAGTACAACATCGAGAAGCTGCGTTACCACAACATCATCATCATGACCGATGCCGACGTCGACGGTTCGCACATCCGTACCCTGCTGCTGACCTTCTTCTTCCGTCAGCTGCCGGAGCTGATCGAGCGTGGCTACATCTACATCGCCCAGCCGCCGTTGTACAAGGTCAAGAAAGGCAAGCAAGAGCAATACATCAAAGACGACGACGCCATGGAAGAGTACATGACGCAGTCGGCCCTGGAAGATGCGAGCCTGCACCTGAACGAAGACGCACCGGGTATTTCCGGTGAAGCGCTGGAACGTCTGGTGAATGACTTCCGCATGGTGATGAAGACCCTCAAGCGTCTGTCGCGCCTGTACCCGCAGGAACTGACCGAGCACTTCATCTACCTGCCGGCGGTGAGCCTGGAGCAGTTGGGCGATCACGCCGCGATGCAGGAATGGTTGGCCAAGTACGAAGTCCGTCTGCGTCTGAACGAGAAGTCCGGCCTGGTCTACAAAGCCAGCCTGCGCGAAGACCGTGAACGTAACGTCTGGCTGCCGGAGGTCGAACTGATCTCCCACGGCCTGTCCAACTACGTCACCTTCAACCGCGACTTCTTCGGCAGCAACGACTACAAGACCGTTGTGACCCTGGGCGCGCAGTTGAGCACCTTGCTCGATGACGGCGCCTACATCCAGCGTGGCGAACGCAAGAAAGCCGTGACCGAGTTCAAGGAAGCCCTGGACTGGTTGATGGCCGAAAGCACCAAGCGCCACACCATCCAGCGCTACAAAGGGCTGGGTGAGATGAACCCGGACCAGTTGTGGGAAACCACCATGGACCCAGCGGTTCGCCGGATGCTGAAAGTGACGATCGAAGACGCCGTCGGTGCGGACCAGATCTTCAACACGCTGATGGGCGATGCGGTAGAGCCACGTCGTGACTTTATCGAGAGCAATGCGTTGGCGGTGTCGAACCTGGATTTCTGATCGGGTGTCGAGAAATGGAAAAAGGCCAATGCTTAGCATTGGCCTTTTTTTTTTGGTTTGGTAAAGCATTTCGGGATCAGGTTGCAGGAAATCGTTGCCGTGCCATCGGCTGAAAATGCGCCGAAATTAGAGACTGGCAGTCTGCTCATGCAACGGGCCGACTTTCTGCCGACGCTGTCTACCCTGCGCACCAAGACTCCGTTGTTATTTTTATCGGGATTTCAAGCGTAAAGGTCGCCCCCTTACCCACCCCCTCGCTACGCACGGTCAAACTACCGCCCATTTCATGTGCGGCCATCACGCAGCTATGCAGGCCAAAGCCGTGGCCGTCTTTGCGAGTGGTGAATCCATGGGAAAAGATACGTATCAGGTTTTCCGCTGCAATGCCCTCGCCGTTGTCCACGACCTGGATCTGAACGCTTTTTCCTGGCTCCCAATGCACGCGCAAGATGATCTGGTGTTGCCGTCCGGGTACTCCGCTCATTGCATGCTTGGCGTTGTTGATGAGGTTGATCAGTATTTCCAGCACCCGACGCTTGTCCAGCGACAGCACGGGCACCTCGGCCAACTCCCTCAGCACCGTCACCTCATGCGGAGGGGCGCTTATCTTCAGTGCTTCCTCAAACAGATCCTTTAGCTGTACCGGCTCGAGCAAACTGGACGCTCCGGCGTAGGCCTGTTGGGCCGCGACGATACCCTTGATATGGTTGATACCTTTGGTGAGCTGATCCAGCTCTTCGATAATCGCCTCTCGCTCCGCTGTGATGGCCTCCGCCAGCCTGAGCAGATAGTCGGGCAGCATCTTTCCTTTCTGGTCACCGGTAAGAAAGTCGCTCAAATCGTCGACGTGTTCGCTCATCAGATGAGCCACCTTGCCCAGCCCCTGGGCTTTGGAGCCGCGCACCCGGCTGCTGACCAGTTCCGCCGATATATTCACACTGTTGAGGACATTACCGATGTTATGCAGCACGTTGGTGGCGATTTCTGCCATGCCTGCCTGACGGGCCGTGGAAACCAGTTTGGCCTGGGTGTTTCTCAATTCGTCATTGACCTTGGCCAGCTGTTGCGGGCTCGGGATCAGCAGTGCCGCAGGGATCAGTTTGATCAGGAGTATGGCGGTGATACAGGAGGCGACCGCGGTAATGGCTTTGATCAGGGCCGAGAGCCAGTAGCTGGGATGCCATATGGTCCATATCTCCATTACATGGGTGCTGCCACACGCGAGGATAAATACCCCAAAGGCAGCGAACATCCAGTCAAACGGGATATCACGCCTTTTCCGGATAAAGTAGACAAGGGTGATCGGGATCGTCATATAGGCAAACGCAATCAGGGTGTCCGAAATAATATTCGTCCACAGCAGTTCAGGTATCCATAAATAGCAGTGCCCATGGGGCATGAATCCGTCGGAACGCAATAAGTTGGTCAGGTAATCCATTACGGTTCTCCCATCTCGTCATGTACTGCGTCCGTGAATCTGGAGCGTGGCCTTCGGATCCTGCATCACATGAAATGTAGTCGAGATATCAATTCTGTCCGTGATAGCCACCCGGTTGCGCGTTGGTGATGTGCCTCTCTTCACGATTTAAAGCAAATTTCCTCTTTTGTATTCAGCAAGCCCGTCTACACTCTAGGGTCTGTGCTGGTAGATGGCATTGTGCCTTATCCCGAAATTGGACGTTTTACCACTATCCGACGACTGACCCTGTGCCATGCTCAAGCAGGTCCGGGTCATGGCGGATAATCTTGTTGTTCAGTGGAGCTTTGTTCAACTGAGTCAGGGAGGAACCCCATGTCGTCATCCGACAATCTGCAGACTTTGCGGCCTATCCCCCAGGCCGGCGCTTTCTTTTGGATGCCCCTGGTCCCCGCTGCCTGTGCTGTGTGCGTGCTGCTGCTGAGCGACTGGCGTCCCGCCAACCTGGCCTGGTCGGCCGGCTTGTTGCTGGTGGGCGGTTTCGTTGGATTCCTGAGCCAGCGCCACTACCGGCAATTATCGGCCCGGATGTTGAGTGACACCCAAGCCGCCCAGACCACCACCGACACGGCACCCACCGGTGGCCTGGAGGCGGTCTGCCTCGAAGCCATTCCCATCTGGTCCCGGCAAATCGAAAGCTCACGCACCGAGACCGAAACCGCCATCATTGAACTGACCAGCCGTTTCAGCGCCATCGCCGAACATTTGCAACAGACTGTTGATAACTCCCAGGCGACGGCGGGCGATCTGGCCGACCACAACCAGGGCAGTGCATTGGAGGTCCTGGCCCAGAGCGATGCCGAGTTGCTGCATGTGATCGAGTCGCTCAAAACCATTCAGAAAAGTCGCGACGAGATGCTGGTACAGGTCCGCAACCTCACCGGCTACACCGGCGAACTGCGGGCCATGGCCGGTGAAGTGGCGGCCATCGCCCAGCAGACCAACCTGCTGGCGCTCAACGCCGCCATTGAAGCCGCCCGCGCCGGGGAAGCCGGGCGTGGCTTTGCCGTGGTGGCCGATGCGGTGCGGACCCTCTCCAGCCAATCCAGCGAAACCGGGCAGAAAATGTCCGCCAAGGTCGACATCATCAACGGCGCCATCACCCAACTGGTGGAGGCCGCGGCCAGCAGTACCGATCACGACAAGGATTCGGTGGCCGAGTCGGAAGCCAGCATCCAGGGTGTCCTTGAACGTTTCAAGAACATCACCGGCCAACTCTCAGAATCCGCGGCCCTGCTGCAACGCGAAGGCCTGGGGATTCGCGATGAGGTCACCGAAGTGCTGGTCAACCTGCAATTCCAGGACCGGGTCAGCCAGATCCTCGCCCAGGTCCGCAACAACATGGAAGCCCTGCTCCGCCACTTGCGCGAAGCCCAGGTGCCGGGTTCCACGGTGGTGGTCGATGCTCCCGCCTGGCTGGCGGAAATGGAGCTGACCTACGCCACCGATGAACAGCGGCGCAATCACCGCACGGGCAAGGTCAACGTCAATAAACCCACGAGTACCCAGGAAATCACCTTCTTTTAGGAGCCGGTCATGGCAAAGAATGTAATGGTGGTCGACGATTCAAGCAGTGTTCGTCAGGTAGTCAGCATCGCGCTCAAAAGCGCGGGATACGACGTAATCGAAGCCAGTGACGGCAAGGACGCCCTGGGCAAGCTGACCGGGCAGAAAATTCACCTGATCATCAGCGATGTGAACATGCCGAACATGGACGGCATCACCTTCGTCAAGGAGGTGAAAAAGCTGCCCAGCTACAAATTCACCCCGATCATCATGCTCACCACCGAATCCCAGGAAAGCAAGAAGCAGGAGGGACAGGCTGCGGGGGCACGGGCCTGGGTGGTCAAGCCGTTCCAGCCGGCGCAAATGCTCGCTGCCGTATCCAAGCTGATCCTGCCCTGAGCCTGGGCACTACCAGGACCGGGCAAACAGGGAGATTCGCGCATGCCGATCATTTGCCAAGCAGATACTTCGACTCCACACCTGGGGATCGAAGGCGAGATGACAATCTATACCGCCGCAGAACTCTATGGGGAACTGGCGCCGTTCCTGACGCTGGGCAGCCCCCTGGAGATCGACCTCTCGCAGGTCACTGAAATCGATGGCGCGGGCCTGCAACTGTTGATGCTCGCCAAGCGTGAAACCTTGCGTACGGGCGTTGCGCTGCAACTGAGCGGACACAGCCCGGCAGTGCTTGAGGTATTCGAACTCTGCGACCTGGGCGGGACGCTGGGGCAGCCGTGATCCAGGGCTACAAGCTTCCGCGGTTCTCTGACCCCGGGGCGATAAAAAGGACTCTATCGTGACGATCAATCTCGACCAGGCACAGCAGACTTTCATCGTCGAAGCACGCGAGCTGCTTCAGGACATGGAGTCATCGTTGTTGCAGCTGGAGTCCGAACCCGACGACAACGATGCCATCGGCGCGATCTTCCGTGCGGCGCATACCATCAAGGGGTCCGCCGGACTGTTCGGCTTGAGCCCCATCGTCGGGTTTACCCATATCGTCGAAGACGTGCTCGATCGCTTGCGCGACGGGGCCATCCAGGTCGATGGCGAGTTGATCGCCCTGCTGCTCAGAAGTGCCGACCATATGCTGGAGCTGGTTGAGGTCGTGGCCGGCGCGGGTGAGGCGATGAGCGACAGCGCCCAGGAGCGTGAGGTGGCGCTGCGCCAGGGATTGCAGAACTACCAGGCCGCCCGGGCGGCGTCTGTGGTGCCGGCGTTGATCGATATCCCGGTGGCCCAGCCGGTACCCGGCCAGGACTCGGTCAGCTCTGGCTATTGGCACATTTCCCTGCGTTTCGGCGCGGATGTGTTTCGCAATGGCATGGATCCGCTGTCCTTTCTTCGCTACCTGAATACCCTGGGCGAGATCGTCCATATCGTCACTCTCGCCGATACCCTGCCCGCCCTGGAGCAGTTCGATGCCGAGAGCTGTCACCTGGGCTTCGAGATCGACCTGGATTCCGATGCCAGCCGTGAAACCATCGCCGAGGCCTTCGATTTCGTGCGTGACGACTGCCAGATCCATATCCTGGCGCCCCACAGTCGGATGGAAGAGTACCTGCGACTTATCAATGCACTGCCTGAAGAACCGGCTCGACTGGGGGAAATCCTGACCCGATGTGGCGCACTGACGGCCAAGGAACTGGAAGACGGTTTGCGCGCCCAGCGCGAGCATGCCGAGGCGGCCGGGACAGCGGCCATGCCACTGGGGGAAATCCTGATTGAACAGCGGGTGGTCGAACCGGCCGTGGTGCAGTCCGCACTGGAAAAACAGGGCCGGCAGCGCGAGCAGCCCCCCCAGGCTACGGCGGTCGAGGCTCGCTTTGTCCGGGTCAATGCCGACAAGCTGGACGAGCTGATCAATCTGGTGGGCGAACTGGTCATCGCCAGCGCCGGGGCCAACCTGTTGGCGCGCGGCAGCTCGAACGGGCCGTTGCAGGAATCCACTTCGGTGGTGTCGGGACTGGTGGAGGAAATCCTCGACGGCGCGTTGCACCTGCGGATGATCCCCATCGGCGACACCTTCAACCGTTTCCGTCGTGTGGTCCGGGATGTCAGCCAGGAACTGGGCAAGGACATCGAACTGCTGATCAGCGGCGCCGATACCGAGCTGGACAAGACCGTGGTGGAAAAAATCGGCGATCCGCTGATGCACCTGCTGCGTAATGCGATGGATCACGGCATCGAATCCCCGTCGCTGCGCGAGGCCGCCGGCAAGCCCGCCAAGGGCCGGTTGCAGCTCAACGCCTTTCACGATTCGGGCAGCATTGTCCTGGAAATCGCCGACGACGGCGCCGGGCTGAACCGCGACCGGATTCTGCAAAAAGCCGTCGAGCGCGGCCTGGTCCCTGTCGGGGCGAACCTGACGGACCAGGAAATCTACAACCTGATTTTCGAAGCAGGGTTTTCCACCGCCGAAGCGGTGACCAACCTGTCCGGGCGCGGCGTGGGCATGGATGTGGTCAAGCGCAACATCACCCTCCTGCGTGGCACGGTGGATCTGGATAGCCAACCCGGACAGGGCACGGTCATTCGTATCCGCCTGCCATTGACCCTGGCGATCATCAACGGATTCCTCGTGGGCATCGGCCAGATCCACTACGTGGTGCCGCTGGAAATGGTCCAGGAGTGCATCGAACTGGATGCCCGGCAGCGTCAGGACATGTCGGGGAACAACTACCTGGACCTGCGCGGGGAAGTCCTGCCGCTGGTGCGTCTACGGGACCACTTCGGCCATGTGGGGCATAACGTGCGCCGCGAGAACGTGGTGGTGGTGCGTTGTGCCGAGCAAAAGGCCGGGTTGGTGGTCGATGACCTGCTGGGGGAGTTCCAGACCGTCATCAAACCCCTCGGCCAGTTGTTCAATGCACTGCGTGGCATCAGTGGCTCCACCATCCTGGGCAGCGGCGAGGTCGCGCTGATTCTCGATGTTCCGGCGCTGCTGGGGGAGCTGGTCCAGCGTGAAACCCGGCAGGCCGCTGTTTATTCCTTGACCGATAGCAAACCTGGCAACTCTGCCAACCACACCGCACATGGAGGGGCTCTTCAATGAAATGGTTCTACGATCTGAGAATAGCAACCAAGCTCATCGCTTCGTTTCTGCTGGTGTTGGTCCTGATGGCGCTGATGGGAGCGTTTGCTGTCATTCAACTGGGCCAGGTCAACCAGACGGCCACCGACATGCGCGACAACTGGCTGCCCTCCGTGCGCCTGTCCTCGGGCATTCGGTTTTTTGTCGCCAACTATCGGATCAAGGAGATTCGTTATCTGCTGGCCGAAGATTCGACGGAGCGGGCTCAGTATGAACAGGAGACTGCCGATGCCCGCAAGGAGGTCGACACCCGTATTGTCCGTTATGAGAAGGACGGCCTGATTTCCGGCCCCGCGGAACAAGCGCTGTTCGATACGTTCAAGAACGACTGGGAGACCTACCTGGCCAGCAGCAAGAAGATGCTCGCCGAGTCCCGGCAGGAAGGTGGGCGGGAGCAAGCCATGGCTGTTCTCAGGGGGGACTCGAAGCGAACCTTCGAATTGATATCCGCCGATCTGCTGAAAATAATCGAACTCAACGACACCGGGGCAACGGCCGCCAATCAACGGGGTAACGAGATCTATGCCAATGGACGGATGTCGATCATGGCCGCGGTGATCGTGGCCTTGCTTATTGGCATTGCCCTGGCGTTGTTCATTTCGCGGATCATTGCCACCCCGCTGAAAACCGCTGCCGGTATTGCCGGCCAGTTGGCCGAGGGTAATCTGGCGGTAACCATTGCACCGGGTTCCAAGGACGAGACCGGTCAGGTGCTCACGGCGATGCAGACCATGGTCGGCAAGCTCTCGCAGATTATCGGCGAAGTGCGCACCGCCGCCGACAACCTGGCCAGCGCCTCCGAGGAAGTCAGCGCCACCGCGCAGTCCATGAGCCAGGCCACCAGCGAGCAGGCTGCCAGTGTCGAGGAGACCAGTGCCTCCGTCGAGCAGATGAGCGCCAGCATCAACCAGAACACCGAGAACGCCAAGGTCACCGACGGCATGGCGAGCAAGGCGGCCAAGGAAGCCACCGATGGCGGTGATTCCGTGCAGCAGACCGTCCAGGCGATGAAGAAAATCGCCCAGCGCATCAGCATCATCGACGACATTGCCTACCAGACCAACCTGCTGGCCTTGAACGCGGCCATTGAAGCGGCGCGCGCCGGGGAACATGGCAAAGGCTTCGCGGTGGTGGCGGCGGAAGTGCGCAAACTGGCCGAACGCAGCCAGGTGGCCGCGCAGGAGATCGGCGAGCTGTCCACCAGCAGTGTCGAAATGTCCGAACGGGCCGGACGCTTGCTGGATGAAATGGTGCCTTCGATCAACAAGACCTCCGATCTGGTCCAGGAAATTACCGCCGCCTCCGAAGAACAGGCCGCCGGCGTGGCGCAGATCAATACCGCGATGAACCAGCTCAACCAGGTCACTCAGCAAAATGCTTCAAGCAGCGAAGAGCTGGCCGCCACGGCCGAAGAGATGAGCAGCCAGGCTGAACAGCTGCAGCAGGCGATGAGCTTTTTCACGCTGGAGGCGGCCAATGCGAGCGTGAACGTGGCGCAAGGCAAATCGCGCGCGGCCGGTGGCATGGCGCGATCGGTCGTACGGGCACCGCAACCGGCCCTGCACAAGAGTTTCGCCCAGGCCGTCGGCCCTGACGAAAGCGAGTTCACCCGGTTCTGAGCGACGCCTGGACGCGGACCCTTTTCATGCAGGAGAGCAACATGGGTGCATTAATGACTACCCGCCAGGCGGTGGCGGTGCCAACGCAGGAGGCGCAGTACCTGACGTTTCTGCTGGCCGGCGAGATGTTCGCCATCGGCATCCTGGGAATCAAGGAAATCATCGAGTACGGCCATGTCACGCCAGTGCCGATGATGCCCGCCTTCGTCCGTGGCGTGATCAACCTGCGCGGTGCCGTGGTGCCGGTGGTGGACCTGGGCGCGCGCTTCGGGCAGCAGTGTTCGAGCGTGACCCGGCGCAGTTGCGTGGTGATTATCGAAGCCAGCGATGATGACGGCCGGGCCCAGGATATCGGCTTGCTGGTCGACACAGTGTCCGAGGTGCTGGAAATTCCGGCGGCCGAGGTCGAACCGCCGCCGAGCTTCGGTGCGCGCATTCGCGCCGATTTCATCAGTGGCATGGCCAAGGTCGAAGGCAAGTTCGTCATCGTCCTGGACGTTGACCGGGTGTTGTCGGTGGATGAGATGTCGCAGCTGGCGGAGGTCGGTGGCAGCCACGTGCACCCGGTGCCGTAAGTGGTGAACAAGGAGTATCAGGTTGAACGGCATCAAGCTCGAGGATCGTGAATTCACCCAGTTCCAGGCCTGGCTCTACGGCGCGGCGGGCATCAGCTTGTCGGCCGCGAAAAAGGCCCTGGTCGCCGGGCGTCTGTTCAAGCGCCTCAAGCATCACGAACTGGACAGTTATGATGCCTATTTCAAACTGATCATGGGCAAGGAGAACGCTGGTGAGCTGCAGGTGGCCCTCGACCTGTTGACCACCAACGAGACCTACTTCTTCCGCGAGCCCAAGCACTTCGACTTCCTGCGCCAACAGGTATTACCCCGCGCCGCGCCGGGAAAGACCTTCCGGGTGTGGAGCGCGGCCAGTTCCTCGGGCGAAGAACCCTACAGCCTGGCCATGACCCTGGCCGAGGGCCTGGGCAGCACGCCGTGGGAGGTGATCGGCTCGGATATCAGTACCCAGGTGCTGGCCAAGGCCCGCAGCGGGCACTATCCGATGGAACGGGCGAGCAACCTGCCGCCCGCGCTGCTGAGCCGCTATTGCCTCAAAGGCATTGGTCAGCAGAGCGGCACCTTCCTGATCGACAAGAGCCTGCGTCAGCGGGTGAGCTTTATCCAGGTCAATCTGAACGACACCCTGCCGCAACTGGGGGAGTTCGAGGTCATTTTCCTGCGTAACGTAATGATCTACTTCGATCAGGAGACCAAGCGCAAAGTGGTCAACCGTCTCTTGCCGTTTCTGCGGCGCGGCGGTTATTTCATCATCAGCCATTCGGAAAGCCTGCACGGCGTCAGTGACGCGTTCAAGCTGGTGGCTCCCTCCATCTATCAAAAGCCATGAAGGCCGCTATTGCCATGGACGTCGAAGAAATCTACCTGGCTCCCGGAAGTCTGTGCTTTCGCAACAGCCCTACCCGTATCCACACCCTGTTGGGGTCGTGTGTTTCCATGATCCTCTGGCATCCGGTGCGTAAGCTCGGCGGGATATCCCATTGCCTGCTGCCCGGCCGCCGACAGCGCGGCGAGGTCCTGGACGGTAGTTATGTCGACGAAGCTTTCGAATGGTTGATGCTGCACATTCAGGGCTATCGGAGCGAGGCCCGCGAGTATCAGCTGAAGTTGTTCGGTGGTGGTGAGATGTTTCCGCAACAGTCGCGTGACTATGCCGCCGGTGATATCGCCGGCCTGAACTGCGCGGCCGTCACCCAAATCGCCGAGCGTCTGCGCTTGTCACCCAGTGCCATGGACCTGGGGGGAACCGGGCACCGCAGCCTGGTCTTCGACACCTGGAGCGGCGATGTCTGGGTTCGGCATCTCTCTTTGCAAACGCTGGAAGGCAGTCATGAAAAAAATAAGCGTTTTGCTGGTCGATGATTCCGCCGTGGTCCGGCAGGTGCTGATGGCGATTCTCGGCCAGGCCCCGGATATCGAAGTGACGGTCGCCGCCGACCCGATCTTCGCCATGGATAAAATGGCCAAGGCCTGGCCGGACGTGATTGTGCTGGATGTGGAAATGCCCCGCATGGACGGCATCACCTTTCTGAAAAAGATCATGGCCGAGCGCCCCACCCCGGTGGTCATCTGCTCCTCGCTGACCGAACGCGGCGCCGAGACCACCTTGCAGGCGCTCGCGGCCGGAGCTGTGGATATCATCACCAAGCCACAAGGCGGCGTTAAGAACTTCCTGCTGGAGTCCGCCGCCCATCTGCTCGGCGCCGTTCGTGGCGCGGCCGGTGCCAATGTCAGGAACCTCGCACCGCGCGCCGCCGCACCGCGCCTTGAGGTGGCCAGCAAGCTGAGCGCCGATGCGATGTTGTCGGCGGCCGGCAGCCAGGCGATGGCCCAGACCACCGAGCGCATTGTCGCCATCGGTACGTCCACGGGTGGGACCCAGGCGCTGGAGGCGCTGCTCACCGTACTGCCCAGAGTCTGCCCGGGGATCGTCATCGTTCAGCATATGCCGGAGAAATTCACCGCCTCCTTTGCCCAGCGCCTCAACGGGCTGTCGCAGATTGAAGTCCGCGAGGCGCAGAACAATGATCGGGTGTTGCCCGGCCTGGCGCTGATCGCCCCGGGCGGCAAGCACATGATGCTGGTGCGTAACGGCGCCTACTACCACGTGCAGGTGGCGGACGGCCCGCTGGTCAATCGCCATCGGCCGTCGGTGGATGTGCTGTTTCGCTCGGTAGCCAAGTTCGCCGGGAAGAACGCCACCGGCATCATCATGACCGGCATGGGCGACGATGGTGCCCGTGGCCTCAAGGAAATGGCCGATGCCGGTGCCGCGACCGTGGCCCAGGACGAGGCCAGTTGCGTGGTGTTCGGCATGCCCAGGGAAGCCATCAAGCTGGGTGCCGCCAAACGTGTCCTGTCCTTGCAAGACATGCATCTGGCGGTGCTGGGCAAGTAGCCTGGGTTCACTCCGGTTCCAGCTCTTCTCCTGGGAATATTTCCCAATCAGCACATTTGCAATCCAGGCGCTTCAATCATTGCGCCAAGTCAGGAGTCATTCAGGACTCGGCTGTATGATGTTGCGCAATATTTAGTAATAGAATCTTTGATCCGTTTCCCCGGCCAGCCGCCTCCAGGATAAGACCATGTCCGACCCGCAGCCCTTGACTCCCCTGGAACCGGAAAAGTCTTCCGCCTCATTGGGCGAGCAAGCCCGCGCGATGGGCCTCAAAGCCAATCGTTTCGTTGCCCTCACGGGACTGCAAGGCAAAGGTCTGGCACTGGTGGTCGGGTTGCTGGCGTTTGTCTGGATCGTCGGTGGCATCTACAAGGTCCAGCCCGACGAGCAAGGTATCGTCCTGCGCTTCGGCAAATGGGTCGACACCACCGAGGCGGGTTTGCATTACCACCTGCCCTTCCCTATCGAAACGGTGTTGCTGCCCAAGGTCACCACGGTCAACCAGCTGCAATTGGGCCACGCTCCCGCGCTCGGCCTGAACGACAGCAGCCTGTCCCGCGACAAGCAGATGCTCACCGGCGACGAGAATATCGTCGAGGCCGATTGCGCGGTGTTCTGGCGGATCAAGGACGCCGGGCAGTTTCTGTTCAGCATGGACAAGCCCGAATTCGCCATCAAGCTGGCCGCCGAGAGTGCCCTGCGCGAAGTGATCGGGCGTACGCCGATCCAGGCGGCCCTGTCGGACAAGCGCCAGGAGATCGCCGAGGAAACCAAGACCTTGTTGCAAGGCTTGCTCGACGATGAAAAAGCCGGCGTGCTGATCACCCAGATCCAGTTGCAGCGCGTCGATCCGCCACCGGCGGTGATCGATGCGTTCAACGATGTGCAGCGGGCCCGGGCCGACCAGGAGCGCGCGCGCAACGAGGCCGAGTCCTACGCCAACGACATTCTTCCGCGGGCCAGGGGCGAAGCGTCCCATATCAACCAGGAAGCCGAGGCCTACAAGGCCCAGGCGGTCAATCTGGCCGAAGGCGACGCGAAAAGCTTCCTGGCGGTGTACGAAAGTTATGCACAGGCCAAGGAGGTGACCAGCTGGCGCCTGTATATGGAAAGCACCGATGAAGTGCTGAAAAAAGCCTCCAAGGTGATCATCGATACGTCCGGCAAAGGTGTCTCGGGCGTGGTGCCCTATATGCCGCTGTCGGAACAGGACAAGCGCCCGGCCAAGGAGCAGACCCGATGAAACCGCGGATTCGTATGGCCCTGGTGATCCTCGCGCTGGTTGTCCTGTGGACCCTCGGCGCCTCGCTGTATACCGTCGATGAAGCCCAGCAGGCCCTGGTGGTCCGGCTCGGCGCGCCGACCGCGCCGGTGCGTACGCCGGGGCTGAAACTCAAGGTGCCGCTGATCGACACCGTGATCTATTACGACACCCGCATCCTGACCCTGGCACCGCCTTCCGAGCAGGTGATCCTCGGTGACCAGAAACGCCTGGAGGTGGAAACCTATGCGCGTTATCGCATCGTCGACCCGCTGCGTTTCTATCAGGCCCTGCGTACGGTGGACCAGGCCAATGCGCAACTGGCCCAGTTGGTCAGCTCGTCGCTGCGCCGCGAGCTGGGGCAGGTGATGCTCAAGTCGCTGTTGTCCGCCGAGCGGCCGAAGATTGTCGAGCATATCCAGAGCGAGGTGGTGGAGAAGGCCAGGCCCCTGGGCATCGAGGTCACCGAAGTGCGTTTTCATCGCGCTGACCTGCCGTTCGAAACCAGCCAGGCGATCTATGACCGGATGAAATCCGAGCGTCAGCGCGAGGCCAAGGAGCTTCGCGCCCAGGGCTTCGAGTGGGCGCAACAGATCCAGGCCAATGCCGAGCGTGAACGGGCGGTGCTGATCTCCGAAGCGCAACGGCAAAGCCGCATCACCCATGGTGAAGCCGATGCCCTGGCGAACCAGATCTCGTCCCAGGCGTTCAACAAGGACCCCGAGTTCTACAAGCTCTACCGCAGTCTGCAGACCTATCGGCAGTCCTTGTCCGAGTCCGCGCCGACGCTGGTGCTGTCACCGGATACGGCGTTCCTCAAGGATTTCAAAAGCGGCCCGCAGGTGAATAGCCGACCCTGACGCCCACCGAGGGTTGATGAACGGTTTTTTTGCCATCCACGGACGCACGCCATGAGCCGGGAACAGACATGATGCCAAGCATTTCAATCCGCTCGAGCCGGCTGCGCCTGATGGCCGCCGCCGTCGGTCCGGGGCTGGTGGTGATGCTGGCGGACACCGAGGCCGGCAGCGTGATCACCGCCGCGCAGAGCGGTGCGCAATGGGGCTATCGGCTGCTGTTGCTGCAGTTCCTCATTATTCCGTTGCTGTATACCGCCCAGGAACTCTCGATCCGCCTGGGGCTGGGAACGGGCAAGGGCTTCGGTGAACTGGTGCGCCTGCGGTTTGGTCGTGGCATTGCGTTGTTGTCCCTGGCAACGCTGGTGCTCAGTTGTTTCGGTGCCCTGGTCACCGAATTGAGCGGACTGGCCGGGGTCGGCGAGCTGTTCGGCGTACCGCTATGGGAAACCATCGGCGTGTTGGTGGTGCTGATTTTCGCGATGGTCTGTACCGGCTCCTACCAGGGTGTCGAACGTATTGCGATTTGCCTGGGCCTGTTCGGCGTGGCCTTTATCGCCGTGGCCTGGAACGCTCACCCTGACCCTCGGCAAATCGCGGCGCAGTGGTACCAGATGCCATTTCACGACAGTTCCTACCTTTACCTGGTGGCCGCCAACCTGGGTACCAGCGTCATGCCGTGGACGGTGTTCTACCAACAGTCGGCGCTGATCGACAAAGGCCTGGGCGCCCGGCACCTGAAAGCGGCGCGCATCGAAACCTTTCTCGGCGCGACCCTCTGCCAGATTCTCACGGCTGCCGTGGTGATTGCCGCGGCGGCGTGTTTCAACCGCTCCGACGCGTCCTTCACCTTGACCAGCGTGCCGCAACTGGCCGATGCCTTTACCGCTTCCCTGGGCCAGACAGTCGGGCGCGGGGTTTTTGCGATGGGGCTGGCCGGGGGCGCGCTGGTGGCCACCATCGTGGTTTGCCTGACCGTGGCCTGGGGCGTCGGCGAGGCCACTGGCCGACGGCATTCCCTGGAGCAGCGTCCCGCCGACGCCCCCTGGTTCTACGCGGCATTCGGTGCCATGTTGCTGGGGGCCGGGGTGCTGGTGGGTTCCGGGGTCAATCTGGTCGAACTGTCGATCTTCACCGGGGTGGTCAACGCATTGTTGCTGCCGGCGGTACTCGGCCTGCTCTATTGGCTGGCCCGTACGCAGTTGGCCGGTGCGTTCAGGTTACGGGGTTGGTATGCGCGGGTGGTGGGCCTGGTATTCGGATTTGCCTCCCTCGCAGGTCTGTTCTGTGGTGTAGGAGGTTTTTTGAATTGATGACGATGGTTGCGGGAGCGGCAAGATGATCGGCTTGGATACCGGTATGCAGGGGATCAACCTGACGTTGCAGGTGTTCCTGCTCGACCTGCTGCTGAGCGGCGATAACGCCGTGGTCATCGCCCTGGCCTGCCGCCACCTGCCGGCCCGGCAGATGCGCCAGGCGCTGTTCGCCGGGATGGGCGTGGCGGTCGGGTTGCGGATCCTGTTCACCTCGGTGATCAGCCTGTTGCTCAAGGTGCCTTGCCTGAAACTGGCAGGCATGGTCGCGCTGGTAGTCATTGCCATCAAGTTGTTGGTGGGGGAAGAAGACGCCGAACACTTGCCGCAGCGTCCGGGGTCGACACTCTGGTCGGTGGTCGGGCTTATCGTCTTTGCCGACCTGACCATGAGCCTGGACAATGTGGTGGCCCTGGCCGCCGTCGCCCAGGACAACATCGGGATTCTGGTGCTGGGGTTGCTGCTGAGCATCCCGATGTTGATGTACGGCAGTTTATTTGTGACCGGGTTGTTCAAGCGTTATCCCTGGTTGATCCCGGCGGGCGGCGCCTTGTTGGGCTGGGTGGCCGGGGATATCGGCATGTCCGACCCGCTGATCGCCGATTGGGTGGCGACCCAGGCACCGGGCCTGGTGCTGGCGATGCCGCTGGCCTGTGCGATTTTTGTGTTGGTGGAGAGCCGGATCATCCAGCGCAACCTGCGTTTGCTGCCCAGGCCCGAGCCGGTTTTGCGCCATGCCCCCATGGATGAGCCTGTGCTCGCCGAACCGTTGGCGGCCAGTGTGGCTCGGGTGGTCGCGACGGCAGAGGATATCCCCGGGGTTCGTGAACCCATGGCCGCCGAGTTACTCCCTCCCGAGGTGCCTTTGCCGCCTGTGGATAACTCTCCTGTCGAGCCTTTGCCAGGCGAATCCAGCCGCAAGCGCCGATGGTACTGGGCCGGGGCGTTGGCGGCGGTTCCGCTGCTGGCGTATATCGGTTATGCGGTGATCTATGTCGGCATCATCAACAGCGGCTATATGCCGACGCCCAGGCTGTTGAGCAGCTACGAGTGCCCAGGCTTGAACGGGCCGTTTGTCTTCTTCTACCAGCATGGCAAGGACACCGTACGTATCCACAGCAGCGCTGGTTCGCTCGACGGCGCACTGATCAAGGGCCGGCTGGAGTGGATCAACGCGACCCGGGCCTCTTCGATGCTCGGCTTTACGCCGCCCCAGGAAATCACCAATGATGATGCCACCTCCATTCGCATCAATGGGGGGAGCTTTTCGCAAATGGAGTGTTTCAAGAAAAGCTGAGGGTCGATATTTTCACGGTGCCAGCAACACACCCTGCTCACTCGCACACAACGCCAGCAGAAAATCCCACACCACCCGCAAGCGCACGGACTTATGCAATTCCCGTCGGGTGCTGATCCAGTAGCTGCGCTGGATGGTCTCCTCCGGGAGCACGCGCACCAGCTGCGGGTCGCCCTTGGCCATGTAGTTGGGCAGCACCGCAATGCCCAGCCCGGCCCGCGCCGCCTGTTGCTGGGCTATGACGCTGGTGCTGCGAAAAATCACATTCGGTGTGCGGCAGAAGTTGTTGAGGAACAGCAGCTCCTCGCTGAACAGCAGGTCGTCGACATAGCCGATCCAGTTGTGCTGCGACAGATCATCCCGGTGCTGCAAGGCCGGCGCCCGGGCGAGGTAGTCCGGGCTGGCATACAGCGCCAGACGATAGTCGGTCAGTTTGCGAGTGATCAACAGGTCGGCATTCGGTCGGTCAAGGTGGATGCTGATTTCCGCCTCGCGGTTGAGGATGCTGACGAAACGCGGCACTGCCACCAGTTCCACTTCCAGTCCCGGATAACGTTCGTACAGGCTGCCCATGCGCGGGGTGAGAAACATGATGCCGATCCCTTCGGTCACCCCCAGGCGAATCTTGCCCAGGGGCGCGATGGCCTGGGTGATTTCCTCCTGGGCCAGCAAGGCAACGTTTTCCATGGCCTCGGCATGCTTGAGCAAGGCCTGGCCCGAGGGCGTCAGTTCGTAGCCCTGGGCATGCTGGACAAACAGCGCGGTGCCCAGGCTCTGCTCGATGGTTTCGATATGCCGGGCCACGGTGCTGTGGGTGGTGTTCAGTCGCTTGGCCGCGGTCAGCAGACGTCCGCTGCGCTGCAGCTCGAGAAAAAAACGCAGGTCGTTCCAGTCGAACATGGGGCTTCCTTGTGAATCATGGGGTTCACGGCCTTGCTTGAAAACGCACAGTACTTGCGCAAAAATGAAGGTTTTCATCTCGAAACTAATCAATAACATGAAGGGAGACAAGAACAATAAAAAAGGCGAGGTTGCCTATGTCATCCGCCCACCTGCCCTATGACTACGTGATAGTCGGTGCCGGGCCCGCTGGCTGTGTGCTGGCCAATCGGCTGTCCGCCGACCCGCAGAAAAATGTCCTGCTGCTCGAAGCCGGCGGCCAGGATAACTACCCCTGGATTCATGTGCCGGTGGGGTATCTCTACTGCATCGGCAATCCCCGTACCGACTGGTGCTTCAAGACCGAAGCGCAACCCGGCCTGCAAGGCCGCAGCCTCGGCTACCCGCGTGGCAAGGTGCTGGGCGGCAGCTCGTCCATCAACGGCATGATCTATATGCGTGGCCAGGCCGGCGACTATGATAGCTGGGCCGCGCAAGGCAATCCGGGCTGGGCCTGGAACGATGTCCTGCCGTTGTTCAAGCGCAGCGAAAACCATTTTGGCGGTGCCAGCGAATTCCACAGCGACCAGGGCGAGTGGCGGGTCGAACAGCAGCGCTATTCCTGGCCGATCCTCGATGCCTTCCGCGATGCCGCCGCGGAAAACGGCATTGCCAGCGTCAGCGATTTCAACGCGGGCGATAATCAGGGCTGTGGATACTTTCAGGTCAACCAGCGTTCCGGTGTGCGCTGGAACTCGTCGAAAGCGTTTCTGCGGCCAATCCTCAAGCGTCCCAACCTGACGATCCTGACCGGTGTCCAGGTTGACCGGGTGAACCTGGAAAACGGCCGCGCCAGCGCCGTCGTCGCACGCTGGCAGGGTGAGGAACATGTGTTCAATGTTCGGCGCGAGATTGTCCTGTGCGCCGGTTCGGTCGGTTCTCCCGGCATTCTCCAGCGTTCGGGCATCGGCCCGCGGCCCTTGCTGGAAAACCTCGGCATCGCAGTGCGCCACGAACTGCCGGGGGTCGGCGGCAATCTGCAGGATCATCTGCAACTGCGCCTGATCTACAAACTCAGCAATGCCCGCACCCTCAATCAGGTCGCCAATAGCCTGTGGGGCAAAGTCGGCATGGGCCTGCGTTATCTCTACGACCGCAGTGGTCCGTTGGCCATGGCTCCCAGCCAGTTGGGGGCGTTCGTGAAGTCCTCGCCGGAGCGGGCCTCGGCCAATTTGCAGTACCACGTGCAGCCCTTGTCGCTGGAGCGCTTCGGCGAACCGCTGCATCGGTTCCCGGCCTTCACCGCTTCGGTATGCAACCTGCGCCCCTTGAGCCGGGGGCGGATCGATATTCGTTCGGTTGATCCCGATGTGGCGCCCTTGATCGATCCGAATTACCTGAGCGATCCCGAGGATCTGAAAGTCGCGGCCGAGGCGATCCGGCTGACCCGGCGCATTGTCGACTCCCCTGCCCTGCGGCGCTTCAAACCCGAGGAATACCTGCCCGGGGCGGCGCTGCAAACCGAAGAACAGTTGCATGAGGCGGCCGCGCGGATCGGTACGACGATCTTTCACCCGGTGGGCACCTGCCGGATGGGCAATGGCGCACTGGATGTGGTGGATGCCCGGCTGCGGGTGCACGGCGTGTCGGGGTTGCGGGTTGCCGATGCGTCGATCATGCCGAATATCGTCTCCGGCAATACCTGTTCGCCGACGGTGATGATTGCCGAGAAGGCGGCGCAGATGATTCTGGCGGATGTCTCGGCCATTTCTGATATTCAAGCAGCGCAGATCCCGGCGGGCACCTAGCATCCATACAGCAAAAAGCGGATTCCGGTGGCGGTCAGCCGGAATCCACAGTGGAACAACAACAATAATCACTGTGGCCCCCAGGGCCGAGGACATGGCAAATGTCGGACTACATCGAGCAACAGCCCGTGCGCGTTATCGCGAACACCGGCCGGGAAGAACGAAAGATCATTTTTGCGTCATCCCTCGGGACGGTTTTCGAGTGGTATGACTTTTTTCTCTATGGCGCCCTGGCGGCGGTGATCAGCAAGCAGTTCTTTGCAGGGGTCAACGACACCACGGCGTTTATCTTCGCCCTCATGGCCTTTGCCGCGGGCTTCCTGGTCCGGCCTTTCGGTGCCCTGGTATTCGGGCGCCTGGGGGATATGATCGGGCGCAAATACACCTTCCTCATGACCATCATCCTGATGGGCCTTTCCACCTTTGCCGTCGGCCTGTTGCCGACCTACACCAGCATCGGTATCGCCGCGCCGATCATCCTGGTCCTGCTGCGCATGCTCCAGGGCCTGGCGCTCGGCGGTGAATACGGCGGCGCCGCGACTTACGTGGCCGAGCACGCACCGACCGGCAAACGCGGTTCGTATACCGGCTGGATTCAATCCACCGCGACCCTGGGCCTGCTGCTGTCCCTGCTGGTGGTACTCGCCAGCCGTTATATCAGTGGCGATCAGTTCGAAGTCTGGGGCTGGCGCCTGCCGTTCCTGCTGTCGATCTTCCTGCTGGCGATTTCCACCTGGATCCGCCTGAGCATGCACGAGTCGCCGGCCTTCGTGAAAATGAAGGCCCAGGGCAAGGTCAGCCGCTCGCCGATCCGTGAATCCTTCGGCTCCTGGCAGAATCTGAAGATCGTCCTGACCGCCCTCTTCAGCATCAACGCCGGGCAGGCGGTGACCTTCTACACCGCGCAGTTCTACGTGCTGTTCTTCATGACCCAGATGCTCAAGATGGACCCGACCCAGGCCAATACCCTGCTGATCATCAGCGTGGTGATCGGTGCGCCGTTCTTTGTGCTGTTCGGCTGGCTGTCGGACAAGATCGGTCGCAAGCCGATCCTGATGTTCGGCCTGTTGCTGGCGACCGTGTGTTATTTCCCGCTGTTCAAAGCCTTGAGCCATTACGCCAATCCGCAGATCGACGCGGCCAGCCGCCAGGCACCGATCGTGGTGCTGGCCGATCCGGCGAGCTGCACCTTCCAGTTCGACCCGGTGGGCAAGGCGCGTTTCGACAGCCCGTGCGACAAGGTCAAGACCTTCCTGGTCAAGCAGGGCTTGCCCTACAGCTCGCAAGCCGCGGCACCGGGGACGAATGTGATGGTCTCGGTGGGAGAACAGAAGATCAGCGGGTACGACGAAGCGGCGATGCGTTCGGCAATCACCACGGCGGGTTATCCGGCCAAGGCCGATAGCGCGTCAGTGAATGAGCCGATGGTGGTGCTGCTGATCGTCTTGCTGATTCTGATTGCCACCATGACCTATGGCCCGCTGGCGGCGGTGATGGTCGAGCTGTTCCCGACGCGCATCCGCTACACCTCCATGTCGCTGCCCTACCATATCGGCAACGGCTGGTTCGGCGGGTTCCTGCCCACGGTGTCCTTTGCGCTGGTGGTCTACACCGGGGATATCTTCTATGGCCTGTGGTACCCGGTGCTGGTCACCGGAGTCAGCCTGGTGGTGGGGTTGTTCTGCCTGAAGGAAACCAAGGGCGTGGATCTGGACAAGGTCTGAGGTTGCCGACGACTTTGCAGACACCACGAAACCTGTAGGAGCAGGGCTTGCCCGCGAAGCTTTTAGCGTCCTTGCGGGCCCCTTCGCTGGCAAGTCAGGCTCCTACAGGGTTGTGGCGATCTCAAAGGCCTCTTCGTCGCTAATCGAGCGTCGAGCGGTGGACCCTATTTCAGTTTGAAAAACCGGCATCAAAGCCGGTTTTTTTATCGCCCGAAAAAACTTATGCACGATTTACAGCAGAAAGTCATACAGAGAAATAAGCAATAAAATCATATGCTTACATCGTATTTCTGAAAGAAATCAAAATCTTGTGCACAAGTTATCCACAATCCCATCAAATGGCGACAGGCGTCTCTACCACCGGCGCCGGCGGCAATGAGCCCATGTCCCGCTGCGCCTGCTCGTTCCAGGCCTGGACCCGGTCATTGAGCTCGGCAATCGCCCGTGGCCCGCTGCCCTCGGCCATCATCGGCTTGCCGATCACCACCGTGATGGTGCCGGGTTTCTTCAGCCAGCCGGTCTTCGGCCAGAACTTGCCGGCGTTGTGGGCAATCGGCAGTACCGGCAGATCGGCGTTTACCGCCAGTGCCGTACCGCCCCGGGAGAACTTGCCGACCGTTCCGAACGGCACACGCGTGCCTTCCGGGAAGATCAGCACCCAGACATTGTCCTTGAGCAACTCGTCGCCCTTTTTCGCCACATGCTTGAGCGCTGCCTTCGGGTTGTCCCGGTCAATGGCGATCGGCCGCAGCATGGCCATGGCCCAGCCGAAGAACGGCACATACAGCAACTCACGCTTGAGCACCTGGCTCAATGGCGAGAAATAGGCCGAGAGGAAGAAGGTTTCCCAGGTGCTCTGGTGATTCGACAGAATCACGCAAGGGCGCTCGGGCACATTCTCCGCCCCTTTGATATCGACCGTGATGCCGAGGAAGACCTTGGTCAGCCACAGGGCACAACGGCACCAGTACACATTGATAAAGCGATAACGTGCCTTGAACGGCAGGAACGGCGCGATAAAAAAGCTCAGGGAGCACCACAACAGCGAACTGGTGCCCAGCAGCAGGTAAAAGAAAAAGGTTCTGATGGCCTGCAGGATCGACATAGCGGCATTTACCGTTGCGGGCATTGCCCGCCTATAAAAAGCGCTTCCCGAACAGTCCTTGGTCAGGAGGTCAGAAGAGCTTCAGTTGTGGATAAGTTCTGCGGCAACCGCCGCCAGATCGTCAAAAACCAGGGTGCCCACCGGCAGGGTTTTACCCAGTGTCTTTTCGCCTTTACCGGTTTTTACCAAAACAGGCTGACAGTCGACGGCCCGCGCCGCCTCCAAGTCACCGAGGGTGTCGCCGACAAACCATAGACTAGCCAACGACACCCCGTAATGCTCGGCGATGGTACGCAACATGCCGGGCTTGGGTTTGCGACAGGCGCAACCCTCATCCGGCCCGTGCGGGCAATACACCACCAGCCCGAGTTCACCCCCCTGTTGCGCCACCAACGAACGCAGGCGCTCGTGCATGGCTTCCAGGGTGGCAATGTCGTAGTAGCCGCGAGCAATGCCGGACTGGTTGGTGGCCACCGCCACCGTCCAGCCGGCCCTGCTCAACTGCGCAATGGCTTCGATCGCGCCGGGGAGCGGAATCCATTCCTCCACCGACTTGATGTAGGCGTCGGAGTCCTGGTTGATCACCCCGTCCCGATCGAGAATCAGCAGCTTCAAGACGCGCCCTCAGCCCAGCAGCGAAATATCGGCGACACCCAGGAACAGGCCTCGCAGACGCGCCAGCAGCGCATAACGGTTGGCGCGGACCTTGGCGTCCTCGGCATTGACCATCACCGCTTCGAAGAACGCATCCACCGGCTCGCGCAGGGCGGCCAGGCGTGCCAGGGATTCGTTGTACTGACGCGCCGCGGCCATCGGCTGGACCGCCTGGTCCGCCTGTTGGATCGCCGCGTACAGCGAGAACTCGTTGGCGTTGTCGAAGTACTTGGCTTCCACGGTGCTCGGGATGCTGCCTTCGGCCTTGCTCAGCAGGTTCGATACACGCTTGTTCACCGCTGCCAGGGCCGCCGCTTCCGGCAACTGGCGGAATTTCTGCACGGCTTGCACGCGTTGGTCGAAGTCCAGCGCCGAACCCGGCTTGAGGGCACGCACCGACAGGTAGGTCGCCACGTCCACGCCTTCGTCTTCGTAACGGGCACGCAGACGGTCGAAGATGAACTCCAGCACCAGATCGGCCAGGCCGGCGGCCTTGACCCGGGCACCGAAGGCCTTGACCGCGAATTCCACAGTCTCGATCAGGTCGAGGTCCAGCTTCTTGTCGATCAGGATGCGCAGCACGCCGAGGGCGGCGCGACGCAGGGCATAGGGGTCCTTGCTACCGGTGGGCAGCATGCCGATGCCGAAGATCCCGACCAGGGTGTCGAGCTTGTCGGCAATCGCCACTGCCGCACCGGTCAGGGTGCCCGGCAGTTCGGCACCGGCACCGCGCGGCATGTACTGTTCGTTCAGGGCCAGGGCCACGTCTTGCGGCTCGCCGTCATTGAGGGCGTAGTAGTAACCGGCGACACCTTGCATCTCCGGGAACTCGCCGACCATCTCGGTGGCCAGGTCGCATTTCGACAGCAGGCCGGCACGGGCCGCGCGCTGGGCGTCGCCGCCGATACGTGGGGCGATGAAAGCGGCCAGCTTGGAGACACGTTCGGCCTTGTCGTAGACGCTGCCCAGTTTTTCCTGGAACACCACGTTCTGCAGACGCAGGTTGAACTGCTCGAGCTTCTGCTTCTTGTCCTGCTTGAAGAAGAACTCGGCGTCGGTCAGGCGCGGGCGAACGACTTTCTCGTTACCGGCGATGATCTGTTGCGGGTCCTTGCTCTCGATGTTGGCGACGGTGATAAAGCGCGGCAGCAGCTTGCCGTCGACGTCCAGCAGGCAGAAGTACTTCTGGTTGTCCTGCATGGTGGTGATCAGGGCTTCTTGCGGCACGTCGAGGAAACGTTCCTCGAAGGAGCACACCAGCGGCACCGGCCATTCGACCAGGGCGCTGACTTCGTCGAGCAGGTCCGCCGGCATGATCGCCGTGCCTTCCTGCTGGGTCGCCAGCTCGGTGGTGCGTTGGCTGATCAGCTCGCGACGCTCGCTGGCGTCAGCCAGCACATAGGCGGCGCGCAGGTCGCTCAGGTAGTTGGCCGGCGAGGTGATGCGCACGCTTTGCGGGTGATGGAAGCGGTGACCACGGGAGTCGCGACCGGCTTTCTGGGCGAGGATGGTGCAGTCGATGACCTGGTCACCGAGCAGCATTACCAGCCATTGGGTCGGACGCACGAACTCTTCCTTGCGCGCGGCCCAGCGCATGCGCTTGGGAATCGGCAGGTCGTTCAGCGAATCCTCGACGATGGTCGGCAGCAGGCTGGCGGTCGGCTTGCCCTGGATGCTCTGGGTGTAGCGCAGCTTCGGCCCGCTCTGGTCGATTTCGCTCAGTTCCACGCCGCATTTCTTGGCAAAACCCAGGGCGGCCTGGGTCGGGTTGCCTTCGGCGTCGAAGGCGGCCTGGCGTGGCGGCCCGTCGAGGTTGATGCTGCGGTCCGGCTGCTGGGTTTGCAGCTGGGTCAGCAGTACCGCCAGGCGGCGTGGCGCGGCATAGACCTGCTTGCTTTCGAAGCTCAGGCCGGCGCTTTGCAGGCCCTTTTCGATACCGGCGAGAAAGGCCTCGGCCAGGGTATTGAGGGCCTTGGGTGGCAGCTCTTCCGTGCCCAGTTCAACCAGAAAATCTTGAGCACTCATTGTGCTGCCTCCAACTTAGCCAACACTTCGTCACGCAAATCCGGGGTCGCCATCGGGAAGCCCAGTTTGGCCCGGGCCATCAGGTAGGCCTGGGCCACGGAACGGGCCAGGGTACGGACCCGCAGGATGTACTGCTGACGCGCGGTGACCGAGATCGCCCGGCGTGCATCCAGCAGGTTGAAGGTGTGCGAGGCCTTGAGGACCATTTCATAGCTCGGCAACGGCAGCGGCTGGTCCAGCTCGATCAGGCGCTTGGCTTCGCTTTCATAGAAATCGAACAGTTCGAACAGCTTCTCGACGTTGGCGTGTTCGAAGTTGTAGGTCGACTGCTCCACTTCGTTCTGGTGGAACACGTCGCCATAGGTCACCTTGCCGAACGGGCCGTCGGCCCAGACCAGGTCGTAGACCGAATCGACGCCCTGCAGGTACATCGCCAGGCGCTCCAGACCGTAGGTGATCTCGCCGGTGACCGGGTAGCACTCGATGCCGCCGGCCTGCTGGAAGTAGGTGAACTGGGTGACTTCCATGCCGTTGAGCCAGACTTCCCAGCCCAGGCCCCAGGCGCCGAGGGTCGGCGATTCCCAGTTGTCCTCGACGAAACGGATGTCGTGCACCAGCGGGTCGAGGCCCACGTGCTTGAGCGAGCCCAGGTACAGTTCCTGGAAGTTGTCCGGGTTCGGCTTGAGGACCACCTGGAACTGGTAGTAATGCTGCAAGCGGTTCGGGTTTTCGCCGTAGCGGCCGTCAGTCGGGCGGCGGCTGGGCTGTACGTAGGCGGCGTTCCAGGTTTCCGGGCCGATGGCGCGCAGGAACGTGGCGGTATGAAAGGTGCCGGCGCCTACTTCCATATCGTAGGGCTGAAGTACCACACAACCTTGCTCGGCCCAGTATTGCTGGAGGGCGAGGATCAAGTCTTGGAAGGTACGCACGGCTGGCGTAGGCTGGCTCACGAAATTCACCTGTTACTTGGGCTGCGATTCAAAAGGCGGGAGTATACCCGATTCGGCCACGCGCACGCCCCCTGGAGCCTTATGCCACGCTGCTTTTGGTGCAACGACGATCCTTTGTACATGGCCTATCACGATCAGGAGTGGGGCGTGCCGCTGCACGATGGGCAGCGTCTGTTCGAGTTGCTTTTGCTCGAAGGGTTCCAGGCCGGTTTGTCGTGGATCACCATCCTGAAGAAACGCGAGCACTATCGGAAGGTGCTGTTCGGTTTCGATGTGCACAAAGTCGCGGCCATGGGCGACGCCGATATCGAGCAACTGATGCTCGATCCCGGAATTATCCGTAATCGCTTGAAACTCAATGCCGCGCGGCGCAATGCGCAGGTCTGGCTGACGCTGGAGGACCCGGTGGCGCTGCTCTGGTCCTTTGTCGGCGGGGTGCAGAAGATCAATCATTTCCAGGTGCGCGGCGAGGTCCCGGCCGTCACGCCCGAGGCCGAGGCCATGAGCAAGGCGATGAAGAAACTCGGCTTCAAATTTGTCGGCCCGACCATCTGCTACGCCTTCATGCAGGCGTCGGGCATGGTCATGGACCACACCACCGATTGTGATCGCTACGCCACATTGGCCACGCCACGGTTACAATAGCCGGCTGATAACAAGCTCGATCACGACAGGAGTGGCCTGTGGACAAGTTTAAAGGCGCCATGCTGGTGGGGGCGTTGCGGTTGTTTGCCCTGCTGCCCTGGTGCGCTGTGCAACGGGTGGGTGCGGCCATCGGCTGGCTGATGTGGAAGCTGCCCAACCGTTCCCGGGACGTGGTGCGGATCAACCTGGCGAAATGTTTCCCGGAGCTCGACCCGGTGGCCCGCGAGCAGTTGGTCGGTCGCAGCCTGATGGGTATCGGCAAGTCCTTTACCGAAAGCGCTTGTGCCTGGATCTGGCCGGCCCATCGCTCGATGGAGCGGGTCCGTGAAGTCGAAGGCCTGGACATCCTCAAGGAGGCCCTGGCCTCGGGCAAGGGCGTGGTCGGCATCACCAGCCACCTGGGCAACTGGGAAGTGCTCAATCACTTCTATTGCAGCCAGTGCAAGCCGATCATTTTCTACCGTCCGCCCAAGCTCAAGGCGGTGGACGAACTGTTGCGCAAGCAGCGGGTGCAGTTGGGCAACCGGGTGGCCGCCTCCACCAAGGAAGGCATCCTCAGTGTGATCAAGGAAGTGCGCAAAGGTGGTGCGGTGGGCATCCCCGCTGACCCGGAACCGGCCGAATCCGCCGGGGTATTCGTGCCTTTCCTTGGCACCACGGCGCTGACCAGCAAGTTCGTGCCCAATATGCTCGCCGGCGGCAAGGCGGTGGGGGTGTTCCTCCACGCGCTGCGCCTGCCCGACGGTTCGGGTTTCAAGGTGATCCTCGAAGCTGCGCCCGAAGCCATGTACAGCACCGATACAGAGACCTCCGTGGCCGCCATGAGCCAGGTGGTGGCGCGTTATGTGCGGGCTTATCCGGACCAGTACATGTGGAGCATGAAGCGCTTTCGCCGACGTCCGGCGGGTGAGAAGCGCTGGTATTGAAACAGGATTGGCATGATCTGTGGATAAGTCAGCGACGGGGATTTATCCACAGATGTATTTTCAGGACGCAGTAGATGTCCAATAACAAGAATTCTCTACGCATCAAGATCCAACACCCCAGCATCGGCGAGTGCCTGGGGCACACGCGCAATCTATCCAGTAAAGGTGTGTATGTGACGCACCCGAGCTTGTCGCGCCTGACCACCGGCGCGGTGGTCTATGGCCAGGTGCAGGGTCTGCCCGCGGTGGCGCCGCGGATTCGGATGGAAGTGGTCCGGGTCGACGCCGACGGCATCGGCCTGCGCTTTATTGATCTTTGAGCGCGGCTTTTTCGAGCTTTTTCAGAAACACCGTCATTTCCTTTTCCGCCTGCTTGTCGCCATGGGCGCGGGCAGCTTCCAGTCCCTGTTCCCACGCTTCTCTGGCGGCGGCATTGTCGCCCGCGGCCTGATGCGCCTTGCCCAGCAGTTTCCAGGCGGCGGAGTATTTCGGGTCGAAACCGACACAGCGTTGCAGGTGTTCGGCGGCCTTGGTGTTTTCCCCGAGGTCCAGGTAACCCTTGCCGAGGCCGAAGCGCAGCAGTGAGTTATCCACACCCTTGGCGAGCATTTTTTCCAGTGATTCGAGCATGGTGATCCTCGGTATGGGTCAGAAAAAGCTCAGGCCGACATGAAACAGCTTTTCCACATCGCGGATCTGTTTTTTATCCACAAGGAACAGGATGACATGGTCGCCGGCCTGGATCACCGTGGCATCGTGGGCGATCAGTACCTCTTCGTCGCGAATGATCGCACCGATGGTCGCCCCTGGCGGCAAGGCGATATCGGCGATGGCCCGACCCACCACCTTGCTCGACTTCGCGTCGCCATGGGCAATCGCCTCGATGGCCTCCGCCGCCCCTCGCCGTAGCGAGTGCACGCTGACGATATCGCCCCGGCGCACATGGGCCAGTAACGTGCCGATGGTCGCCAGTTGCGGGCTGATGGCGATATCGATCTCGCCGCCCTGGACCAGGTCGACATAGGCCGGGTTGTTGATCAGGGTCATGACCTTCTTCGCCCCCAGACGCTTGGCCAGCAGCGACGACATGATGTTGGCCTCATCGTCGTTGGTCAGGGCCAGGAACACATCGGTGTCGGCAATGTTCTCTTCCAGCAGCAGGTCGCGGTCCGAGGCGCTGCCTTGCAGCACCACGGTGCTGTCCAGGCTGTCCGAGAGGTGGCGGCAACGGGCCGGGTTTTTCTCGATGATCTTGACCTGGTAACGGCTTTCGATGGCTTCGGCCAGCCGTTCGCCGATCTGCCCGCCG
The DNA here is from genome assembly GCF_023242345.1 of Pseudomonas sp. MWU12-2037. NCBI lineage: Bacteria > Pseudomonadati > Pseudomonadota > Gammaproteobacteria > Pseudomonadales > Pseudomonadaceae > Pseudomonas > Pseudomonas sp. MWU12-2037. The sequence continues at coordinate 58,995 of NZ_JALLIZ010000019.1, forward strand.
CCAGCGATAACAATGCGCTTGTAGCGCTCGTCGAGACGGCGCATTTCGCCCATCACGGCGCGGATATGGGCCTTGGCGGCGATGAAAAACACTTCGTCGTCGGCTTCGATCACCGTGTCGCCACGGGGCATGATCGGCCGGTCGCGGCGGAAGATCGCCGCCACCCGGGTGTCGACGTTGGGCATGCGTTCGCGCAACTGGCGCAGTTGTTGCCCCACCAGCGGCCCGCCGTAGTAGGCCTTGACCGCCACCAACTGGGCCTTGCCTTCGGCGAAGTCGATCACCTGCAAGGCCCCCGGGTGTTCGATCAGGCGCTTGATGTAGTGGGTGACCACCTGCTCCGGGCTGATCAGCACATCCACCGGAATCGCGTCGTTGTCGAACAGCCCGGCGCGGGTCAGGTAGGCCGCCTCGCGGACCCGGGCGATCTTGGTCGGGGTGTGGAACAGGGTGTGGGCGACCTGGCAGGCGACCATATTGGTTTCGTCGCTGTTGGTCACCGCCACCAGCATGTCGGCGTCATCCGCGCCGGCCTGGCGCAGGATGGTCGGAAACGAGGCGCGGCCCTGCACGGTGCGGATGTCCAGGCGGTCGCCGAGGTCGCGCAGGCGCTCGCCGTCGGTGTCGACCACGGTGATGTCGTTGGCTTCGCTGGCCAGGTGTTCGGCCAGGGTGCCGCCGACCTGGCCGGCACCGAGGATGATGATTTTCATCGGGGCGCTCCGTTGTCCCGGCTCAGCCGCGCGCGGCGGCGATCTTGATCAGCTTGGCGTAGTAGAAACCGTCGTGTCCGCCTTGCTGGGCCAGCAACTGGCGACCGTGGGGCTGCTTGAGGCCGAAGTCCCCGGCGATATCCAGTTCACGGGCACCGGAGGTGCGGGCGAGAAACGCCTCGATCACTTCGGTGTTCTCGGTCGGCAGGGTCGAGCAGGTGGCGTAGAGCAGGATGCCGCCGACTTCCAGGGTCGTCCACATCGCGTCCAGCAGCTCGCCTTGCAAGGCGGCCAGGGCGGCGATGTCGTCGGGTTGGCGGGTCAGCTTGATGTCCGGATGGCGGCGGATCACGCCGGTGGCCGAGCACGGCGCGTCCAGCAGGATGCGCTGGAACGGCTTGCCGTCCCACCAGGTGGCGACATCACGGCCGTCGGCGGCGATCAGTTCGGCGTCCAGGCCGAGGCGCGCGAGGTTCTCGCGTACCCGCACCAGGCGCTTGGCCTCCAGGTCCACGGCGACCACGCCGGCCAGTTGTGGCTGGACTTCGAGGATATGGCAGGTCTTGCCGCCGGGGGCGCAGCAGGCGTCGAGCACCCGTTGGCCGGGGGCCAGGTCCAGCAGGTCGGCGGCCAGTTGCGCGGCTTCGTCCTGGACGCTGATCCAGCCTTCATTGAAGCCAGGCAGGTTGCGTACGTCACAGGCTTCTTCCAGCACGATGCCGTCCGGGCTGTAGACGCACGCGTGGGCGATGACCCCGGCGTCGCCCAGCAGCTTGAGGTAGGCATCGCGCGAGTGATGGCGGCGATTGACCCGCAGGATCATCGGCGGATGGGCGTTGTTCGCCGCGCAGATGGCTTCCCACTGTTCCGGCCAGAAGGCCTTGAGGGATTTTTGCAGCCAGCGCGGGTGGGCGGTACGGACCACCGGGTCATGTTCCAGCTCGGCGAGCAGCGCCTCGCCTTCCCGCTGGGCGCGGCGCAGCACGGCATTGATCAAGGCCTTGGCCCAGGGCTTTTTCAGCTTTTCGGCGCAACCGACGGTTTCGCCGATGGCGGCGTGGGCCGGAACGCGGGTGTAGAGCAGTTGATAGAGGCCGACCAGCAGCAGGGCTTCGACGTCGGCGTCGGCGGCCTTGAAGGGTTTTTGCAGCAGCTTGGCCGCCAGCGCCGAGAGGCGTGGCTGCCAGCGCGCGGTGCCGAACGCCAGGTCCTGGGTCAGGCCGCGATCACGGGCCTCGACCTTGTCCAGTTGCAGCGGCAACGAGCTGTTGAGCGAGGCCTTGCCGTTGAGGACGGCGGTGAGTGCCTTGGCGGCGGCCAGACGCGGGTTCATTGGCCGAGCACCGTACCGAGGGCGAACTTCTCGCGGCGGCTGTTGAACAGGTCGCTGAAGTTCAGCGCCTTGCCGCCGGGCAGTTGCAGGCGGGTCAGGCACAGGGCACCGGTGCCGGTGGCGACGATCAGGCCGTCCTTGCTGGCGGCGAGGATTTCACCCGGCGCGCCCTGGCCTTCGGCGACGCTGGCGGCGAGGACTTTCAGGGCTTCGCCACTGAGGGTGCTGTGGCTGATCGGCCAGGGGTTGAAGGCGCGGATCAGTCGCTCCAGCTCCACCGCCGGACGATTCCAGTCGATGCGCGCCTCGTCCTTGTTCAGCTTGTGGGCGTAGGTGGCAAGGCTGTCGTCCTGGACTTCACCTTCGAGGGTCCCGGCGGCGAGACCGGCGATGGCCTGGAGCACGGCGGGCGGGCCGAGTTCGGCCAGGCGGTCGTGCAAGGTGCCGCCGGTGTCTTCGGCGCTGATCGGGGTGACGCTCTTGAGCAGCATCGGCCCGGTGTCGAGCCCGGCTTCCATGCGCATCACGGTTACGCCGCTTTCGCTATCGCCGGCTTCCACGGCGCGCTGGATCGGCGCGGCACCGCGCCAGCGCGGCAACAGCGAGGCGTGGCTGTTGATGCAGCCCAGGCGCGGGATATCCAGCACCACCTGCGGCAGGATCAGGCCGTAGGCGACCACCACCAGCAGGTCCGGCTTGAGCGCCGCCAGTTCGGCCTGGGCTTCGGCATTGCGCAGGGTCGGCGGTTGCAGGACGACAATGCCGTGCTCCAGGGCGAGTTGCTTGACCGGGCTTGGCATCAGCTTCTGCCCACGGCCCGCCGGACGATCCGGCTGGGTGTAGACCGCGACGATCTGGTAAGGGCTGTCGAGCAGGGCCTTGAGATGTTCGGCGGCGAATTCGGGGGTGCCGGCAAAGACGATGCGCAGTGGCTCAGACATAAAAAGGGCTCGCTTGGATACTGTAGGAGCGAGCTTGCTCGCGAGGGTGGCCGGGGCAGCGCGGGGTATCAGGTACCCCGCGTTATCGTTGACGTCCATCGCGAGCGAGCTCGCTCCTACAGGAGATACAGGAAGGGGCGGATCAGGCGTTCTGGCGGTGCAGCTTTTCCAGTTTCTTCTTGATCCGGTCGCGCTTGAGCGTAGACAGGTAATCGACGAACAGCTTGCCGTTCAGGTGATCGCACTCATGCTGGATGCACACCGCCAGCAGGCCCTCGGCCTCCAGCTCGAACGGCTTGCCGTCGCGGTCCAGGGCCTTGACCCGCAGTTGGGTCGGGCGATCGACGTTCTCATAGAAACCCGGCACCGACAGGCAGCCTTCCTGGTACTGGTCGACGTCGGTGGTCAGGGTTTCGAACTCGGGGTTGATGAACACCCGGGGTTCGCTACGATCTTCACTCAGGTCCATGACCACGATGCGCTGGTGCACATTGACCTGGGTCGCCGCCAGGCCGATGCCCGGGGCTTCATACATTGTTTCAAACATGTCATCGATCAGCTGCCGCACCTGGTCGTCCACCACGGCCACGGGTTTGGCGATGGTGCGCAGGCGCGGGTCTGGAAATTCGAGGATGTTTAAAATGGCCATAGGCGTATTTGCTGCACTTGTGAGGTAAAGTCAGAGACGGTTGCCGAAATGTCCCGGTGGGATCGGCTACCGTTGTAAAACGTTCTCCTTGGGAGCGAGCCGCGGGGGCTCTGGCGTTTCACGCGAAGGCACATAATAAAGGGATTCACTGCATGAGGAAAACACTACTCGCCCTGTTGCTGGCTGTTACCGGCGTCGTGCAGGCGCAAGTGCAACTCAAGGACGGTTATCCACAGCGCTATACGGTGGTGCGCGGTGACACACTTTGGGACATTTCCGGCAAGTTTCTCAGTGAGCCGTGGAAGTGGCCGGAAATCTGGCACGCGAATCCCCAGGTGGCGAATCCGGACCTGATCTACCCCGGCGATACGCTGACGCTGCAATTCGTCGACGGTCAGCCACGATTGGTCGTGGATCGCGGTGTGTCGCGGGGGACCGTGAAACTGTCGCCGCAGGTGCGCCGCTCGCCGGTGGCCGAGGCGATTCCGAGCATTCCGCTGGAAAAGATCAACGCGTTCCTGTTGAGCAACCGCATTGTCGACAGCCCCAATGACTTCCAGAAAGCCCCGTATATCCTGGCCGGCAACAATGAGCGGGTGCTCAGCGGCATGGGCGACCGGATCTACGCCCGTGGCGTGTTCGATCCGGCGCACTCGGTGTATGGCCTGTTCCGCCAGGGCAAGGTCTATACCGACGCGCAGACCAAGGAGTTCCTGGGGATCAACGCCGACGACGTCGGCACCGGCGAGCTGGTGGCGACCGAAGGCGATATCGGCACCCTGAACCTGCGCCGCACCACCCAGGAAGTTCGCCTGGGGGACCGCCTGTTCGTCAGCGAAGAGCGCCCGGTCAATTCGACGTTCATGCCCAGCGCGCCGCAAGCGCAGATCCGCGGCACGATCATAGATGTGCCACGGGGTGTTACACAGATCGGCGTCATGGACGTGGTCACGATCGATAAAGGTCGACGCGATGGCCTGGTCGAAGGCAACGTTCTAGCGGTGATGAAGACCGGCGAGACCGTGCACGACCAGGTCACCGGGCAGCGGGTGAAGGTCCCCGACGAGCGTTCGGGCCTGCTGATGGTGTTCCGCACCTACGAAAAGCTCAGCTATGGTTTAGTACTCACTGCCACGCGGTCCCTGACAGTCATGGACAAGGTGCGCAACCCGTAGCGCCGGACGATAACGCAGGGCCGATTCCGTTAGCAGGCTAAACAGGTTACCCACAGAGTTATCCACAGCTTGTTCCAGCTGTTCCAGGACCGCCACAGATCAAGGATGATCCGATGTCGTTGTCCAACTGTACCTCCCTGTCCCCGGCGGAGCTGGAAGCCCGCCTGCGTCTGCATCGTCTGCCGGAACTCGGTCCGCGGCGCTTTCGAACCCTGATTCAAGCCTTCGGTTCGGCCTCGGCGGCCCTCGGTGCACCCGCCGCTGCCTGGCGTGCGCTGGGCTTGCCGGCGGCCTGTGCCGAGGCGCGCCGCAGTCCTGAAGTGCGGGACGCTGCCAGCGCTGGATTGCGCTGGCTAGAGCGCCCGGCTTGTCATCTGGTGATGTGGGACCAGGCCGATTACCCCGCCCTTCTCGCCGAACTGGACGACGCGCCGCCGCTGCTGTTCGTGGCCGGCGATCCTGCCATTCTGGAACAACCGCAGTTGGCGTTGGTTGGCAGTCGGCGTGCATCCAAGCCGGGCATGGATACGGCGGCGGCCTTTTCCCGGAGCCTGGCCGGTGCCGGTTTTGTCATCACCAGCGGGCTGGCGCTGGGGATCGACGGGGCGGCCCATCAGGCGGCCCTGGACGTCGGCGGGCGAACGATCGGCGTACTTGGCACTGGCCTGGAAAATCTTTATCCACAGCGCCATCGGCGATTGGCGGAAGCGATGATTGCCCATGGCAGCGCCGTGGTTTCCGAGTTGCCACTGGAGGCGCCGCCCCATCCGAGCAACTTCCCCCGGCGCAATCGGATTATCAGCGGCTTGTCCCTGGGTGTGCTGGTGGTGGAGGCCAGTGTCGCCAGCGGCTCGCTGATCACCGCGCGGCTGGCGGCGGAACAGGGGCGCGAGGTGTATGCGATTCCCGGCTCGATCCATCACCCCGGCGCCAAGGGCTGTCATCAGTTGATCCGCGACGGTGCGGTACTGGTGGAAACCGTCGAACATATCCTCGAACCCCTGCGCGGTTGGCAGCGAGTGACCGCCAGCGCGATTCCCGCCGTGCCCGAGCATCCGCTGCTAGGCTTGCTGCATGCCGCACCGCAAAGCAGTGAGGCCCTGGCCAACGCCTGTGGCTGGGCATTACCGCGAGTCTTGGCGGCGCTGACCGAACTGGAGCTTGAAGGCCGGGTTGCCAATGAAAACGGACGCTGGTTAGCTCGCGCGAGGTAGGTTTACCTGAGTAAACTGCGAGCAGCTTTGAATCCGGAGAACGAGTAATGGTCAAGAGTTGGCGTGTGCAAGAAGCCGCACGAGAAATTCGCGCAGGAGCGGTGATTGCCTATCCAACCGAGGCGGTCTGGGGTTTGGGTTGCGATCCCTGGAACGAAGAGGCGGTGGACCGCTTGCTGGCGATCAAGAATCGTTCGGTGGACAAGGGTTTGATCCTGATCGCCGACAATATCCGCCAGTTCGATTTTCTCTTCGAGGATTTCCCGGAAGACTGGATCGACCGCATGGCCAGTACCTGGCCGGGGCCCAATACCTGGCTGGTGCCGCATCAGGACTTGCTGCCGGAGTGGGTCACCGGTGTGCATGACACCGTGGCCCTGCGGGTCAGCGATCATCCGTTGGTACGGGATCTGTGTTCGTTGGTGGGGCCGCTGATTTCCACTTCGGCCAATCCCCAGGGGCGGCCGGCGGCGCGCACGCGGATTCGCGTGGAGCAGTATTTCCGAGGGCAGATCGACCTGGTGCTGGGCGGTAACCTGGGCGGGCGCAAGAACCCGAGCCTGATCCGCGACCTGGCGACCGGCAAGGTGGTGCGTCCGGCGTAAGTTCGGCCCGACAAGCACAGCTCCCACAAGGGGACCGCGTTATCGTTCATCGCCAGCAAGCTGGCTCCTACAGGGACGGTGTCGATCACAAAAAGGTGCTACGACACAAATACTGTAGGAGCCAGCTTGCTGGCGAACCGCTGCATCAGCAGCGGCCATCCACCCCGATCAAGGCAAAAGCACCGTCGACCCGGTAGTCCGCCGTGCCGCCAGTTCGGTGTGGGCCTTGGCCGCTTCCGCCAGGCTGTACCGCGCGCCGATCTCGATCTTCAGCTTGCCGCTGGTGATCATCCCGAACAGATCCTTCGCCATGATCTGCAGGCTTTCCGCGTTGTTGGCGTAGGTCGCCAGTGTCGGCCGGGTCACATACAGCGAGCCCTTGGCCGCCAGAATCCCCAGGTTGACCCCATCCACCGCGCCCGAGGCATTGCCGAAGCTGACCATCAGCCCACGGGGCGACAGGCTGTCCAGCGAAGTCAGCCAGGTGTCCTTGCCCACGCCGTCATACACCACCGGCACTTTCTTGCCATCGGTCAGTTCCAGCACCCGCTTGGCCACATCTTCATGGCTGTAGTCGATGGTTTCCCAGGCGCCGAGGGACTTGGCCAACGCCGCCTTTTCCGGCGAACTGACGGTACCGATCAGCTTCACGCCCAGGGCCTTGGCCCACTGGCAGGCAAGCAAGCCGACACCGCCGGCCGCCGCATGGAACAGCACGGTTTCACCGCCTTTCAACTCATAGGTCTGGCGCAACAGGTACTGCACCGTCAGGCCCTTGAGCATCACCGCGGCGGCCTGTTCGAAGCTGATGCTGTCCGGCAGATGGACCAGGTTGGCTTCCGGCAGCACATGCACTTCGCTGTAGGCGCCCAGTGGACCGCTGCCATAGGCCACGCGATCACCGACCTTGAACTGGCTGACCTCGTTGCCGACCGCCTCGACCACGCCCGCCCCCTCGGCCCCCAGGCCCGACGGCATGGCTGGTGGTGCATACAGCCCGCTGCGCAGATAGGTGTCGATAAAGTTCAGGCCGATGGCGTGGTTGCGTACCCGCACCTGCTGCGGGCCCGGCTCGGCGGGGGTGTAGTCGACATACTCAAGGACTTCCGGGCCGCCATGGGCGCGAAACAGGATACGTTTGGCCATCTTTCTCTCCTTGGACATTTCACAAAGGGGCGCCGTGCAGCGCGATGCAAGGGCCCTATCGGACTCCTTCGCTTGACCTTCGTCAACTGCGATGAGTACAAACGCGGTGCTATGCTACGCGCCTCTTTGCTACCGGCCGTCCGATGTGCCGAGTAGCTTTGCCCGATCAAGGTGAAGTCATGACTACCCGCACCGAGGCCGTGAAAGCCTATCTGCTCGACCTGCAAGACCGTATCTGTGCCGCCCTGGAGGCCGAAGACGGTGGCGCGCGTTTCGTCGAAGACGCCTGGACCCGCCCCGCCGGTGGTGGCGGTCGGACCCGGGTGATCGGCAACGGCCAGGTCATCGAGAAAGGCGGCGTGAACTTCTCCCACGTCTTCGGCAACGGCCTGCCGCCGTCGGCCAGTGCCCATCGGCCGGAACTGGCCGGGCGTGGCTTCGAGGCCCTGGGCGTGTCCCTGGTGATTCACCCGCATAACCCCCACGTGCCGACGTCCCACGCCAATGTGCGGTTTTTCATCGCCGAGAAGGAAGGCGAGGAACCGGTCTGGTGGTTCGGCGGTGGTTTCGACCTGACGCCCTACTACGGCAATGAAGAAGACTGCGTGCACTGGCACCGGGTGGCCGAGCGCGCCTGTGCGCCGTTTGGCGCCGATGTCTACCCACGTTACAAGGCCTGGTGCGACAGCTATTTCCACATCAAGCACCGCAACGAGCCGCGCGGTATCGGCGGCCTGTTCTTCGATGACCTGAACGAGTGGGACTTCGACACCAGCTTTGCCTTCATGCGGGCGATCGGCGACGCCTATATCGAGGCCTACCTGCCGATCGTGCAGCGGCGCAAGGCCCAGGCCTGGACCGAACAGCAGCGCGAGTTCCAGGAGTTCCGTCGTGGTCGTTACGTGGAGTTCAACCTGGTGTACGACCGCGGTACGTTGTTCGGCCTGCAATCGGGTGGTCGCACCGAATCGATCCTGATGTCGTTGCCGCCGCAAGTGCGCTGGGGCTACGACTGGAAGGCCGAGCCGGGCAGTGAAGAGGCGCGGTTGACCGAATACTTCCTGCAGGATCGCGACTGGCTGGCGGAGGGTGCTGTCTGATGGATCGTTATGTCGTCTTCGGCAATCCCATCGGCCACAGCAAGTCGCCGTTGATTCACCGTCTGTTCGCCGAGCAGACGGCCCAGCAGTTGGTCTACAGCACCCTGCTGGCGCCCCTTGACGATTTTTCCGGTTGTGCCCGGGCGTTTTTCCAAGCAGGGCGCGGGGCCAATGTGACGGTGCCGTTCAAGGAAGAGGCCTATCGTCTGGCCAACAGCCTGACGGCCCGGGCGCAGCGGGCCGGGGCGGTGAATACCCTGAGCAAGCTGGCTGATGGCAGTTTGTTGGGCGATAACACCGACGGCGCCGGGCTGGTGCGCGATCTGACGGTGAATGCCGGATTCAGCCTGAAGGGCAAGCGTATCCTGCTGCTGGGTGCCGGTGGTGCGGTACGTGGGGCGCTGGAACCGTTGCTGGCGGAGCAGCCGGCTTCGGTGATCATCGCCAATCGGACCATCGAGAAGGCCGAGTTGCTGGCCGAGCTGTTCGCCGACCTGGGGCCGCTGTCCGCCAGTGGGTTTGACTGGCTGCGGGAGCCGGTGGACCTGATCATCAACGCCACTTCGGCGAGCCTGTCGGGGGATGTGCCGCCGATTGCACCGAGCCTGATCGAGCCGGGCAAGACCTTCTGCTACGACATGATGTACAGCAAGGAGCCGACGGCGTTCTGTCGCTGGGCGAGCGAGCATGGCGCGGCGGTGTCGATGGATGGCCTGGGCATGTTGGCTGAGCAGGCGGCGGAAGCTTTCCTGCTGTGGCGCGGCGTACGGCCGGATACGGCGCCGGTGCTGGCGGAGTTGCGGCGGTTGCTGGCCTTGTAGGAGGCCCGAAAGTCTTGCACCGCCCCTGAGGACGCCATCGCGGCGATGGCTCCTACAAGATCGTGTCGTGTGCTCAATCCTCAAACAGGATCGGGCACTTATCCACACCCTCCAGCTTGACCAACTCCTCCACCACCGGCGCCCGCGCCCGTCTCAGGGTCAGGCTACGGCCTTCGCGTATCAACCGCCGGGCTTCCTGATGCAGCATCTCAACCCCCGAGTAATCGATAAAGTTGATCTGCTGCGCCTCGATCACCACCTTCACCCCGTGCAACCGTTGCAACTGCACTTGCAGGTAATGGCTGGCACCGAAAAAGATCGACCCCCCCACCCGCAACACATCCTCGTCGCCATCGCGCCAATGCTGCACCCGTGGCTGCGAGGTGCGCTTGAGGTAGAAAAACAGCGAGGCCAGCACCCCGGCGTAAATCGCCGTCTGCAACTCCAGCAGCAAGGTCGCCACGCAGGTCAGGGCCATCACCGCGAACTCGGCGTGACTGACTCGGAACAGTGCCCGAATCCCCCGCCGGTCCACCAATCCCCAACTGATCAGCAGGATACTGCCGGCCATTGCCGGGATCGGGATATGCGCAATCAGCGCCGAGCCGGTCACGGCGAACAGCGCCACCCAGAGCGCGGAAAACACCCCGGCCAGCGGTGAGCAGGCCCCGGCCTCATAACTCAGCGCGGCGCGGGTGAACGAGCCAGCGGACAGGTAGCCGGAAAACAGGCTGCCGATCATGTTCGACAGGCCCTGGGCGCGGACCTCCTGGTTGGCATCGAGCAATTGTTGCGAACGTGCGGACAACGAGCGGGCAATCGACAGGCTGGTCACCAGCCCGAGCATGCCCACCGCGACGGCACTGGGCAGCAGGCGCAGGATGGTCTCCAGGTCCAGCGGCAAGGCGCTGAACGGCGGCAACCGGCCGATAAAACCCTTGACCAGTTGCACATGCCCGAACAGGCCCGGGCACAGCCAGACCAGCGTGCTGGCCAGGACCAGGGTGATCAGCAGGGTCGGCCAGCGTGGCAGCAGGGATTTGAGGGTAAAGCCGAGGATCAGGGTGCCCAGCCCCAGCAGCAGCGAGGGTTTGTCCAGTTCGCCGAGGTGCTGGCTCAGTTGCAGCAGGCTGTTCAGGGCGGTGGCCTGGTTGGGGATATTGAGCCCCAGCAGGTTCGGCAGCTGCCCGAGGGCGATGACCACGGCGGCGCCCAGGGTGAAACCCAGCACCACCGAATGCGAGACGAAGTTCACCAGGGCGCCGAAGCGCAGCATGCCCAGCAGCCACTGGAAGATCCCGGCGATGCAGGTCAGCAACAGGATCAGGGTCACGTAGTCCTGGCTGCCGGGTACCGCGAGGGGGCTGACACTGGCGAACAGGACAATCGAAATGGCGGCCGTGGGCCCGCAGATCAGGTGCCAGGACGAGCCCCAGAGACAGGCGATCAGTACCGGGACGATGGCCGCGTAGAGGCCGTATTCGGGTGGCAGGCCAGCGATCAGCGCGTAGGCGACCGATTGCGGCAGGGCCAGGATGGCGCCGCTCAGGCCGACGATCAGGTCACGGCTGACGCTGGCGCGGGTTTGCCGGGGCAACCAGCTGAGAAATGGCAGGAGTTTGTGGCGGTTGGTCCAGCCCATGGGTCTCTCGGTCGGATGAGGCGGTGTCAGGGTGAGGGGTATATCTGAGATTTTCGCGGTGAAACACCGACCTGCAGGAGCCGGCTTGCTGGCGATGGACCAGACAGTCGATGCAAGGCTTACGGGCCTCTTCGCTGGCAAGCCAGGCTCCTACAGATTTTGTGCCGTGCACAATGCCTGTGCTCGCCGCCTAACTGTAGGAGCAGAGCTTGCTCGCGAAGAGGCCCTTGAACGTTGCACAGCCCTCAAGGCCACCATCGCCAGCAAGCCTACACGTCGGATTGTGTGTTGGCCGTTAGAGCTTGGCCTTCACCGCCGACAACCCATCCTGGCCATCCACGGTCTTGACCCCGTCCAGCCACTTGTCCAGCACCGCCGGATTGGCCTTGATCCAGGCCTTGGCCGCGTCGGCATTGGTCAGCTTCTTGTTCGCCACCTCGGCCATGATGCTGTTTTCCATGTCCTGGGTGAAGCTCAGGTTGCTCAGCAACTTGCCGACGTTCGGGCAGGCCTGTGCATAACCCTTGCGGGTCACGGTGTAGACGCTGCCGGTATCACCGAAGTACTTCTCGCCACCCTTGAGGTAATGCATCTTCATCTGCACGTTCATCGGGTGCGGGGTCCAGCCGAGGAACACCACGAACTTCTGCTTCTTCACCGAACGGGCCACTTCAGCCAACATAGCCTGCTCGCTGGACTCCACCAGTTTCCACTGGCCGAGGTCGAACTCGTTCTTCTTGATGATCTCCCCCAGCGAGATATTGGCCGGGGCCCCGGAGCCGATGCCATAGAGCTTCTTGTCGAACTTGTCGGCGAACTTGTTCAGGTCGGCAAAGTTATGCACACCCGCGTCCCAGACATAATCCGGGACCGCCAGGGTGAATTCGGTGCCGTCGAGGTTCTTCGCCAGTTGCGTGACATCGCCGTTGGCCACGAACTTGTCGTAGAAACCCTGCTGCGCCGGCATCCAGTTGCCGAGGAATGCATCCACCTGGCCGTCCTTGAGACCGCCATAGGTGATCGGCACCGCCAGGGTGTCGACCTTGGCCTTGTAGCCCAGGCCATCCAGCAGCAGGCTGGTGATGGCGTTGGTCGCGGCAATATCGCTCCAGCCCGGATCGGCCATTTTCACCGTGTCGCAGCTCTGCTCGGCATAGGCACTCAGGCTGCTCATGGCCAGGAGGCCTACCGTCAGTGCTGTGGATAACTTCTTCATCGCCTTCCCCTTACGTTCGTTATTGATTTTGGCAGGGTTGTGGATAACGCGCTTTGCGTTCCAGATCGTCGAGGTCGATATGGTTGCGCATGTATTGCTGACTGGCGTCCACCAGTGGCTGGTGATCCCAGCTCTTCAGCTTTCCTTGGGTCAGCGCGCTGGCGACGAAACGCCGCCGGCGCTGACTGGCGAGCACCTGTTGGTGGATCGCCGGGATGTTCCATTTCGCCCGGGCTTCGGCCAGGAAGTCGTTGAAGAGTGCTTGGTGCGGCGCTGATTGGCTAAGTTCTTCCTCCTCGCGTGGGTCATGGTGGATATCGAAGAGCAGACAGGGGTCGTCTTCGCTGTAGATGAATTTGTAGGCGCCGCGACGAATCATCATCAGCGGGCTGATGGTGCCTTCGGCCATGTATTCGCCGAACACTTCGTCGTGGCCGCCCTCGCCTTTCAGGTGCGGGACCAGCGAGCGCCCGTCCAGCGGCAGCTCGGCCTGCAGCGTGCCGCCGGCCAGTTCCACCAGGGTCGGCAGCAGGTCGGCGGTGGAGACCGCTGCGCTGACGCGTCCGGCGGCGAACTGACCCGGGGCGCTGATCAGCAGCGGCACCCGCGCGGACATTTCGAACCAGTGCATTTTGTACCAGAGGCCGCGCTCGCCGAGCATGTCGCCGTGGTCGCCGGAGAACACGATCACCGTGTCCTCGGCCAGCCCGGTTTCCTCCAGGGTTTGCAGGAGTTTGCCGACGTTGCTGTCGATATAGCTGCATGCGCCGAAGTAGGCACGACGGGCATCGCGGATCTTATCCACAGGCAGCGGCTTGTCCCACAGGTCGTAGACCTTGAGCAGACGCTGGGAATGCGGATCGAGGCTGTCCTGGGCCGGGGTCTGCGGCAACGGGATATCTTCGTCGCGATACAGGTCCCAGAAGGCCTTGGGAATGGTGTAGGGATCGTGGGGGTGGGTCATGGACACGGTCAGGCAGAACGGCTGGTTGCCGTCTTCGCGCACATGGTCGAACAGGTATTGCTGCGCCTTGAAGACCACCTCTTCATCGAAGTCCAGCTGGTTGGTGCGCACGCAGGGACCGGCCTGCAGCACCGAGGACATGTTGTGGTACCAGGTCGGCCGCACGTCGGGCTCGTCCCAGTTCACCGCCCAGCCATAGTCCGCCGGGTAGATATCGCTGGTCAGGCGCTCTTCGTAGCCATGCAACTGGTCCGGCCCGCAGAAGTGCATCTTGCCCGACAGCGCGGTGCGATAGCCCAGGCGCCGCAGATAGTGGGCATAGGTCGGTACGTCGGCGGGGAAATCGGCGGCGTTGTCGTAGGCACCGATCTTGCTCGGCAACTGGCCACTGACCAGGGTAAAACGTGAAGGCGCGCAGAGCGGGCTGTTGCAGTAGGCGGCATCGAAGACCACGCCTTCGGCGGCCAGGCGGCTCAGGTTCGGAAGCTTGATGGGCGATGCACCGTAGAGCGGCAACAGGGGCGCGGCCATTTGATCGGCCATGATGAAGAGAATGTTCTTGCGCTTCATGTAATCGCGGCATTCCATAGTGAATTGTTATGCGATAGTGCTGTGATCCAGCATGTGGCCCACGGAATCTGTGGTAAAGCCCCTGCCAAACAATGACTAGGATAAGTACAGCTTATGTATGAAGCGCTGGGTGACCTGTCCCTCGATCTGCTCCGGGCCTTTGAAGCGGCGGCCCGTCATCACAGCTTTACCGCCGCGGCGGTGGAGCTGGGCACGACTCAGCCGGCCATCAGCCAGCAGATCAAGCGCCTGGAAGACCAGTTGACCACCCGCCTGTTCGACCGCATCTACCGGGGCATCGAGTTGACCGAAGCCGGCTCGATTCTGTTCGAGCAGGTGCAGGCCGGTTTGCAGAGCATCGACAGTGGCTTGAGCGCGGTCACCGCCCAGCGTCAGCACGAGGTGCTGCAGGTCGCTACCGACTTTGCTTTTGCCGCCTATTGGTTGATGCCGCGCCTGCACCGTTTTCATGCGGCCAATCCGCAGGTCGATGTCAGCCTGGTGACCAGTGAGCGTAGCCACAACATGTTGCGCACTGATATCGATGTGGCGGTGTTGTTCGGCAAGGGCCGTTTCAAGCAGGGCGAGAGTCATTGGCTGTTCAGCGAGGAAGTGTTCCCGGTGTGCAGCCCGCAATTGCTCAAGGGCCGTGAGCTGCCGCTGCCCACCGAGGCCCTGCTGGAGTTTCCCCTGCTGCACCTCAAGGGCGAAAACAGCAGCCACTGGTTCGACTGGAGCGGGGTTTTTCGCGAACTGGGACTGACCACGGCACCGGCGCCGGGGCAATTGCGCTTCGACAACTACACCTTGCTGATCCAGGCGGCGATCGGCGGCCAGGGCGTGGCCATCGGCTGGCGTCACCTGGTGGATAATCTGTTGGAGCAGGGATTGTTATGCCGGCCGATCAGCCAGACGGCGATTTCCACTTTTGGCTATTACGTGGTCTTGCCCCAGCGTAAACGGCGTGGCGCGCTGATCCAGCGTTTCTTCGACTGGTTGATGGCCGAGCAGGCCGACAGTGCGCAATCGCTGGTGGGGCTGGGCTTGCCCTCGATTGCGGTGTAGCGTTAGGCCATTAACCGACGCTGAACGAGAGCGGCATGCAACGTATCAAGGGTTATCACGCCCACATCTATTTCGATGCTTCGACCCTGGAGCAGGCCCGTGAGCTATGTGAGCTGGCGGCGACGACCTTTCCACTGCAGATGGGACGGGTGCACGAGCGCCCGGTGGGACCTCATCCGGACTGGAGCTGCCAACTGGCGTTCGAAGCGCAATATATCGGCGTGGTCTTGCCGTGGCTGGCGTTGCACCGCAAGGGCCTGGTGGTGTTCATCCATCCCCTGACCGGCGATGACCTGGCCGACCATCGCGATCATGGGATCTGGATGGGGGCGGTCAGGCCATTGGATCTGTCGCTGTTCTAGGCGGTCAGTTCAGCACGCCGTCGAGAATCTCGTAGACAACCCCGGTGCCGATGGTAATCAGGACCACGTCATTGCCTATGCGCCGCCACTCGTAACCCTCATACCTCGGCAGGCGGCTCAGTGCCCGGTCGTCCAGGCGCTCGCCTTCGTAGCCCCGTGGCAGCGGCCGGCCGCGTTCCAGACGATAGCCCGGTGGCGGTGGCGCGCCACGGCCGAAGTGTTCACGGTCATCATGAATGATCTGCCGGACCGGGCCGAAGTCCTGGGGCGGACGGTGCATATTGCGTTCGTCATGGCCTCTGTCCGGGCCTCTGTCGGGACCCCGTTGGTCATAGCCACCGTGATCATGGTCTTCGCCGTGCCATTGATCCTCGGCATGCAGCAGCGGACTGGCGCTCAGTACCAGCAGACCGAGACCGGCCATCAGGCGTTTGGACATTTTCATCGGGGGCATTCCTCACCACACGGGCAATACATCGAATAGGGGTGAAGATCTGGCTTCAAACCCCCGGGTCATACTTTATTAGTCCACATGGTGGCATTTAGATTCCTTTGTATCAGGAACTTTACCTTTGGCCGGCGCCGACGTTATCGCCAGCGATCATGCTGTTCGCTCATGCCGTGTCGCAGGGCTTCGAGGCGTTCGCGCAAGGAGGCATCGTTCGCTGGCTCGCCAACGGTTCTTGCGGGATCGGAGGCCAGGTTCGTGGCACTGGGCGCCAGGGCTTCGAACGCGAACAGGCTGGACAGGTCTTGTCGTGGTGGCGGCGTTTGGCGTGGACGCGAAGTGACCGACCTGAGCCGCTTTGGGCGTGGGACTTCAGTGACGGACAGGTGATCGAGGAAGGTACAGGCGACAGCAAGGGTCATAGGGGGCATCCATGTTCATAGGTAACGATCCAGCGCTCCTGCGCGGCCGTCTCTTGCCGGTATTTCCCGGAAAGAGCATGTAATGATTACCCCTTTGACAGCGCAGTTCTGTCAATAAACGCTCAGGTCGGCGCCCATGAAAAAGGGACCCAGGGCGGTGGTCCTGGATCCCTCTGTGCCGTGCCGCGCGAGTCAGCGCGCGGTACGTACGCCTTCGGCGAGGGCCGCGCAGAGACTCAGCACGCCATCGATGGCCTGCTCATCGCTGCTGGCGTTGGCGATGTGATCGATCAGCGCCGAGCCGACCACCACGCCGTCCGCCAGCCGGGCGATGGCCGCGGCCTGCTCCGGGGTGCGGATACCGAAACCGATGCTGATCGGCAGGTCGGTGTGACGACGCAGGCGGGCCACCGCTTCTTCGACATGTTCCAGGGTCGCCGAGCCGGCACCGGTCACACCGGCCACCGACACGTAGTAGACGAAGCCGGAGCTGCCGTTGAGCACGGTGGGCAGGCGCACGTCGTCGGTGGTCGGCGTGGTCAGGCGGATAAAGTCCAGGCCGGCGGCCTGGGCCGGGTCGCACAGCTCGCCGTTATGTTCCGGCGGCAGGTCGACCACGATCAGGCCGTCGACACCGGCGGCCTTGGCATCGGCGATAAAACGCGGTACGCCGTAGTGGTGGATCGGGTTGAAGTAACCCATCAGCACCAACGGGGTGTCGTTGTTCTCGGCGCGGAACTCGCGAACCATCTGCAGGGTTTTTGCCAGGTTCTGCTTGGCGCCCAGGGCACGGATGTTCGCCAGCTGGATCGCCGGGCCGTCGGCCATCGGATCGGTGAAGGGCATGCCCAGCTCGATCACATCGGCACCGGCCTTGGGCAGGCCCTTGAGGATCGCCAGGGAGGTGTCATAACCCGGGTCGCCGGCGGTGATAAAGGTCACCAGGGCGGCGCGGTTCTGTTCTTTCAGCTCGGCAAAGCGGGTTTGCAGGCGGCTCATCAGTGTTTCTCCTGCTGGGACTGTTGCATGTGGTGCATGACGGTTTGCATGTCCTTGTCACCGCGACCGGACAGGTTGACCACCATCAGGTGATCCTTGGGCAGGGTCGGCGCCCGCTTGAACACTTCGGCCAGGGCATGGGCGCTTTCCAGGGCCGGGATAATGCCTTCGAGACGGCAGCACTGGTGGAACGCGGCCAGGGCTTCGTGATCGGTGATCGAGGTGTACTGGACGCGACCGATATCGTGCAACCAGGCGTGTTCCGGGCCGATGCCGGGGTAGTCGAGGCCGGCGGAAATCGAGTGGGCATCGATGATCTGGCCGTCGTCGTCCTGCAGCAGGAAGGTCCGGTTGCCGTGCAGCACGCCCGGGACGCCGCCGTTCAGGCTGGCGGCGTGCTTGCCGGTTTCGATACCGTGGCCGGCCGCTTCGACGCCGATGATTTCGACGCTGGTGTCATCGAGGAACGGGTGGAACAGGCCCATGGCGTTGGAGCCGCCACCGATGCACGCCACCAGGCTGTCGGGCAGGCGCCCTTCCTGGGCTTGCAACTGGTCGCGGGTTTCCTTGCCGATCACCGCCTGGAAGTCGCGGACCATGGCCGGATACGGGTGCGGGCCGGCGACGGTGCCGATCAGGTAGAAGGTGCTGTCGACGTTGGTCACCCAGTCGCGCAGGGCTTCGTTCATTGCGTCCTTCAGGGTGCCGGTGCCGGCGACCACCGGGATCACTTCGGCGCCCAGCAGCTTCATGCGGAACACGTTGGCCTGCTGGCGCTCGATGTCGGTGGTGCCCATGTAGATCACGCAGTCCAGGCCGAAACGCGCGGCGACGGTGGCGGTGGCCACGCCGTGCATGCCGGCGCCGGTCTCGGCGATGATGCGTTTCTTGCCCATGCGCCGCGCCAGCAGGATCTGGCCGATGCAGTTGTTGATCTTGTGGGCGCCGGTGTGGTTCAGCTCTTCGCGCTTGAGGTAGATCTTCGCGCCGCCGCAGTGTTCGGTCAGGCGTTCGGCGAAGTACAGCGGGCTCGGACGACCGACGTAGTCGCGCTGGAAGTAGGCTAGTTCCTCGATGAACGCAGGATCGATCTTGGCGGCTTCGTATTCGCGGTTCAGGTCGAGGATCAGCGGCATCAGGGTTTCGGCCACGTAGCGGCCGCCGAATGCGCCGAACAGGCCGTTGGCGTCGGGGCCGTTGCGCAGGTTGGACTGGGTCATGGGAGGCTCCAGGTGGGCGATTGAATGTTCGATGGGGTTCACTCTAACCATGACAGGCGCGGATGAAAACCGATAAGATCGCCGTAACCTGTCAGGAAAACTCACAGATACCATGAGCCGTGACCTTCCCCCGCTCAATGCCTTGCGCGCCTTCGAGGCCACCGCCCGCTTGAACAGCGTCAGTCAGGCCGCCGAACAGCTGCATGTGACCCATGGAGCGGTCAGCCGGCAGTTGAAAGTGCTTGAGGAGCATCTGGGCCTGAGCCTGTTCGCCAAGGAAGGCCGCGGCCTGAAACTCACAGATGCGGGCATTCGCCTGCGCGACGCCAGTTTCGAGGCGTTCGAGCGGCTGCGGGCGGTCTGCGCCGAGTTGACCCAGAACACGGCGGATGCGCCCTTTGTGCTGGGCTGTTCCGGGAGCCTGCTGGCGCGCTGGTTTATTCCGCGACTGGGGCGGCTGAATGCCGATTTGCCCGACCTGCGCCTGCACCTGTCGGCGGGTGAAGGCGATCTCGATCCGCGCAAGCCGGGGCTCGATGCCCTGCTGCTGTTCGCCGAGCCGCCATGGCCGGCGGATATGCAGGTTATAGAACTGGCGAGCGAGCGCATCGGCCCGGTCATGAGTCCGCATTTTGCCCGCTACGAGTCATTGCTGCGGTCCCCGGCCCGTGGCCTGGTGGGTGAAGCGTTGTTGCACACCACCTCACGACCCCAGGCCTGGCCCAGCTGGGCGCGGCAGAACGGTATCGATGCGGCGCAGTTGAAGTACGGACAGGGTTTCGAGCATCTGTACTACCTGCTCGAAGCGGCGGTGGCCGGTTTGGGGGTGGCGATCGCGCCGCAGCCGCTGGTCGCGGACGATTTGCGTGGCGGTCGGCTGGTGGCGCCCTGGGGCTTCAATGAAACCCCGGGGCGGCTGGCCTTGTGGCTACCCCGGCGCGCCACGGACGGACGCGCCCAGCAGTTGGCCCAATGGCTCAAGACCGAGTTGGAACACAGGGCTTAATCGCCGCGTTTGCACAACAGGTAAGCGGCCAAAAGCCCCAGCGCACCCACCGCGACACCGGCGGTTGTCCACGGATGTTCCTGGGCATAATCACGGGTCGCAATCCCGGTTTCGCGGGTTCTGACCTTGACCTCTTCATAGGCATCGCTGAGCAGGTGACGTGAATGCTTGAGTGCGTTCTCGGCATTGCTCTTGAGGGCCTTGAGGGTTTTGCGCGACTCGTCCGAGGCGTCGTCCTTGAGGCTTTCGAGGGACTTGAGCAGGCTCTCGATTTCGGCTTCCATGCTTTGCAATGAGGCTTTGCGTAGTGCGTTGCTGGCCATATCGGCGTTCTCCCGCAGTTGAGTGGCGTGTGCAGATTGGGACTTCAGCGTTGTGTGAAAGTGCAGAAAATCTGCAGCGGATCACGAAATCACTCGACAGCGAGCTGTGGGAAAAATCACTGCTAGGCTCTCTGGACAGCCCCCGGGACTTAGGAGAACAGCATGAGCGACCACCACACCTACAAGAAAATCGAACTGGTAGGTTCTTCCCCCACCAGTATCGAAGACGCCATCAACAATGCCCTGGCCGAAGCCGGTAAAAGCATCAAGCATCTGGAATGGTTCGAGGTGCTTGATACCCGTGGGCATATCAAGGACAACAAGGCCGCGCACTTCCAGGTCACCCTGAAAGTCGGCTTCAGAATCGCCAATAGCTGAACAAATACTGGCCTTTTGAACTTATAGACTGGCCGACTGCCATATTGATTGCTATACAGAGGGCGCTAAATAGCCCCCCAGTGCGTCGCCCAAAAGCCGACGCACTTTTTTTGATCTGACCAGGGAATATGATCGATGAAGAAGCTTGTGCTGGCGGTAGCGTTGTTGAGTCTGGCGGGAACCGCCCTTGCGGCGGGCAAGCCATGTGACGTGGTGGAGAAGGAAATCAAGGACAAGATTGAAGCCAAAGGGATCCATGGCTATTCGCTGCAGATCGTCGATAAGGCCAGCAATTCCGGTTCCGATGGCAAGACCGTTGGCCGCTGCGAGGCGGGCAAGAAGGAAATCGTCTACAAGCGCAAATAAGCGTGAGTGGGGATCAAAGCCGGCGCCAGGCGCCGGCTTTTCTGTTTCTGGCCGTCAGCCCTTCATGACCTGCGCCAGCAACTCGTAGGAATGCAGTCGATCGGCATGTTCATACAGGTCGCAGGTGAAGATCAGCTCATCGGCCTGGGTCTGCTCGATCAGGACTTCCAGCTTGGCGCGGATCTTCTCGGGGCTGCCGACCATCGCCAGGCCGAGGAAACTCGCCACCGCTTCTCTTTCATGGGGCAGCCACAGGCCATCCATGGTCTGCACCGGCGGCCGTTGCACCAGGCTCTGGCCACGCATCAGCGCGAGGATGCGCTGGTACACCGAGGTCGCCAGGTAGTCGGCCTTTTCATCGGTATCCGCGGCCACCAGCGGTACGCCGAGCATCACGTAGGGTTTGTCGAGCACCGCCGAAGGCTTGAAGTGATTGCGGTAGACGCGAATCGCCTCATGCATGTAGCGCGGTGCGAAATGTGAGGCGAAGGCGTAGGGCAAACCCCGCTCCCCGGCCAGCTGTGCACTGAACAGGCTCGAACCCAGCAGCCAGACCGGCACCTGGGTACCGGTGCCCGGCATGGCGATGACCCGTTGTTCCGGTGTGCGTGGGCCGAGGTAACCCATCAGCTCAGTGACATCTTCGGGGAAGTCGTCGGCGCTGCCCGAACGCTCGCGGCGCAGGGCCCGGGCGGTCATCTGGTCGGAACCCGGGGCGCGGCCCAGGCCCAGGTCGATACGGCCGGGATAGAGACTTTCCAGGGTGCCGAACTGTTCGGCGATCACCAGGGGCGCATGGTTGGGCAGCATCACGCCGCCGGAACCGACGCGAATGGTCGAGGTGCCGCCCGCCAGGTAACCCAGCAGCACGGACGTCGCCGAACTGGCGATCCCGTCCATGTTGTGGTGCTCGGCGACCCAGAAGCGGTGGTAGCCGAACTTTTCCACATGACGGGCCAGATCCAGCGAATTGCGCAGGGATTGGCTCGGGCTGCCGTCCTGGCGCACGGGCACCAGGTCGAGGGTGGAAAACTTGACGTCGGACAGTCGCTTCATGAGCCTGCTACTCCTGTGAGGGTACGCAGGCTTCGTCTGCTGTCGAAAAACCTGCCGGTCTCCAGGGAATGTGGGCATATACCCGAGTTTCAAGGGGGGCGCTGTTTTTAACCGGCATTTTTTTCAGATGAGTCTGACAGGGTGAACTTTAATCCAGCGTCTATCCTCAGAACCTTGACCCCGGCGTGAACCCTTCGCGCCGGCTTTTGAGGAGGCAGCTATGAGTATCACGAAGAAAGCATCGGCTCATTGGGCAGGCGACCTGAAAACCGGTATTGGTTCCATTTCCACGGAAACCGGGGTGTTGCGTGAAGCGCCTTACGGTTTCAAGGCACGTTTCGAAGGCGGCAAGGGCACCAACCCGGAAGAACTGATCGGCGCCGCCCACGCGGGGTGTTTCTCCATGGCCTTTTCGATGATTCTCGGCGAGGCCGGGCTCAAGGCCGACAGTATCGACACCCAGGCCGAAGTGACCCTGGACCAGGTTGACGGTGGTTTTGCGATCACCGCGGTGCACCTGATTCTCAAGGCGAAAATCCCCGGCGCCAGCCAGCAGCAGTTCGATGAGCTGAGCAAAAAGGCCAAGGAAGGTTGTCCGGTGTCCAAGGTGTTGAACGCGAAGATCAGCCTCACCGGGACCTTGGTGCACTGATTGTGCACTGGCAAGACCCAGGGATGTGAGGCGGCTCAGAACTTGGCTGGCGCAAGTGTGGTCGAATGAACTGTGGCAGTTTGCGCGTACGCCCTGGCGACGCGCTGCCGTAGTCAAGGAGTTCGACCATGAAACGTATTGCCCTGGGGATTTTCTGTTGCGTGCTGGCCACCTCGGCCCTGGCCGCGACCAAGCCGTGTGAAGAGCTCAAGTCCGAGATCGAAACCAAGATCCAGGCGGCCGGCGTCAGTTCCTACACCCTGGAGATCGTTGCCAGGGATGAAGTCCACGACCAGAACATGGTCGTGGGCAGTTGTGAAGGCGGCAGCAAGAAAATCATCTACCAGAAGAACGACCGCTGAAGCTACGGAATGCAGAACACATTGTTCTGCTCCGCCACGACTTCACCCTTGTCGTTGTACAGCCGCGCGCTGGCGTTGAAGCCCAGGGCTATACCCTCCAGGCGGTAGCGCCGGCCGGCTTCGAAGTGGTCGTAGTGCACGCTCAGGTAGCACAGCCGGTTCGGCGGGTCGGTGTTCATCGCCATGCCGCCGATATAGACCTCGTAATCGAAACGAGCCAGGAGGTCATGGCTGCCCGGCGTGACCTGGAAAAAGCGTCCGTCGCGCAGACGCTGCTTGTCCAGGCTTTCGGCCATGATCACCGTACCGGTGTGGGTGTCCAGGTCGACCCAGGCCATTTGCGGATTCACCGCCGGTAACGGACTGATACAGCCGCCCAGGCTGGCCAGGGCGAAGAGTACGGGGAGATGTTTGCGCATGATGTTTCCACTCTGTTCAGGAGATCAGCATACCTGCGTTCAGGGGTATCGGGACGCCCGGGCGTGAAGCTTGTGGTGGGGCCTCCCTGCGGTGAACACCTCAACCTCGATAATCTTCATGGAAAAGCCTTCAGCCCGCGCGCTAGTCTTGTGTCTGCTCCCTGCAGGTGATTCCCATGATGTTCAGGCCCGTGGTACGCGGTTCGATAGGCGCCTTGCTGCTGTTGCTCGGTGGTTGCAGCAGTCTCAATTATTATAGCCAGCTGGCCGGTGGCCAGTTGAGCCTGTTGCACGCCCGGGAGCCGGTGGCCGAGGTGATTGCCGATCCGGCCCGGGACCCGAAACTGCGCGAACACCTGGCCCAGTCCCAGCAGGCGCGGGCCTTTGCCAGCGAGCATCTGCACCTGCCGGACAACCGCAGTTACCGCTTGTATGCGGATATCAAACGCCCTTATGTGGTCTGGAATGTCTTTGCCACGCCGGAATTTTCCCTGACCCCGCAGCAGCATTGTTTCCCGATTGCCGGTTGCGTGGCCTATCGCGGCTATTACAACCAGGGCGCGGCGCGGGGTGAGGCGGCGCTGCAGAAGCAGCAGGGCATGGACGTGTATATCGGCGGGGTCGAGGCCTACTCGACGCTGGGCTGGTTCGACGATCCGATTATCAGTTCGATGATGACCTGGGGCGACGAGCGCCTGGCGACGCTGATCTTTCATGAACTGGCGCACCAGCGTTTTTATGTGAAGGACGACACCGAGTTCAATGAGTCCTATGCCAACTTCGTCGAACAGGAAGGCACGCGGCAATGGCGGGCGGCGCGAGGCTTGCCGCCGGCCAAGGTCAACGATGTAGCGCAGAAGGATCAGTTTATCGAGCTGGTGCTGAAGACCCGGACGCGCTTGCAGCAGTTGTATGCGCAGGCCTTGCCGGTCGAGCAGATGCGTGAGCGCAAGGCGCAGGAGTTCCAGCGCTTGCGGGACGAGTACCACCAGATGCAGGCGAGTCAGTGGGCGGGTGACAAGCGTTATGACGCCTGGATCAACGGGCCGCTGAATAACGCCAAGCTGCTGCCCTTCGGGCTGTATGACCAGTGGGTGCCGGCGTTTGCGGCGTTGTTCAAGCAGGTGAATGGCGACTGGCCATCGTTCTTCAAGGCTGTGGAAAAGCTGGGGGGCTTGCCGGTTGGCGATCGTACGGCGGCGTTGCGCAAGCTGATGCCTGGCTGAAGGGCGCCATCGCGAGCAAGCTTGCTCCTACAATGTTTGTGTCGTGCCAATAAGTTGCGGACGACCGATATCTTGTAGGAGCAAGCTTGCTCGCGATGCAGGCGACACGGTTTCACGTCTTACACAAACGCCCGATGCAACTGCGCCAACGTCTGGAAATGATAAGCCGGCTGCTGCGCACTCAACTCCTCGAAACTGCCGAACCCATACCCCACTGCCGCCGCATCCAGACCATTGCGTTGCGCGCCGATCAGGTCGTGCTTGCGGTCGCCGATCATCAGCGTATCGCTCGGTTCCAGCCCTTCTTCGGCGATCAGGTGGGCAATCAGCTCGACCTTGTCGGTCCGCGTGCCATCCAGCTCGCTGCCGTAGATCATCTTGAAGTGCCGGGCAAAATCGAAATGCCGGGCAATCTCCCGGGCAAACACCCAGGGCTTGGACGTGGCGATATACAAGGTGCGCCCCTGCCCGCCCAGCAGCTCCAGCAACGGCATGACCCCTTCGTACACCCGGTTCTCATACAGCCCGGTCACCTTGAAGCGCTCCCGGTAGAAGTTCACCGCCTCCCAGGCCTTGGCCTCGTCAAACCCGTAGAACTGCATGAACGCCTGCAACAACGGCGGGCCGATAAAGTGTTCGAGCTTGCCGAGGTCCGGCTCGTCGATCCCCAGTTTGCCCAGCGCGTACTGGATCGAACGGGTGATGCCCTCGCGCGGGTCGGTCAGGGTGCCGTCGAGGTCGAAGAGAATCGTCTGGTAATGCATGGAATGTCCTGGCTGTACAAAAAATAATCAAACGGCCTGGTGATAACCTTCGGCCATGTGCAGGTCCTTGAGCTTCACGTAGTTCGCCGCGCTGTAGGTGAAAAACGCCCGTTCCTTGTCCGTCAGCGCGCGCGCCTGCTTGACCGGGCTGCCGACATAGAGAAAGCCGCTTTCCAGGACCTTGCCCGGCGGCACCAGGCTGCCGGCGCCGACGATCACCTCGTCCTCGATCACCGCGCCGTCCATGACGATGCTGCCCATGCCGATCAGAATCCGGCTGCCCACCGTGCAGCCATGCAGCATGACCTTGTGGGCGATGGTCACGTCGTCGCCGATCAGCAACGGGAAACCCTCGGGGTTGAAAGGCCCGGCGTGGGTGATATGCAACACGCAGCCGTCCTGCACGCTGGTGCGTTGGCCGATGCGGATGCGGTGCATGTCGCCGCGGATCACGGTCAACGGCCAGATGGAGCTGTCGGCGCCGATTTCGACGTCGCCGATCACCACCGCCGAACGGTCGACAAAGGCCCGTTCACCGAGTGCCGGCGTGAGGTTCTGATAGGTACGAAGGGTCACGATAGGCGCTCTCTCTTTGGTTGATAGCTGCGGTCGACGTCGATTGTAATTAAGATGGGCCCATGTTTCTTCCAGCCAAGGTGCCAACCGTGAGCGTGAACAACCCTCTTCTGCAGTCCTACGACCTGCCGCCGTTCTCGGCGATCCGCGCGGAACACGTGCTGCCGGCCATCGAACAGATCCTGGCGGACAACCGCGCGGCCATCGCCGAAATCCTCGCCACTCAAGGCCAACAGCCTACCTGGGCCGGGCTGATCCTGGCGATGGATGAACTCAACGATCGTCTGGGCGCCGCCTGGAGTCCGGTCAGCCACCTGAATGCCGTGTGCAACAGCGCTGAGTTGCGCGAAGCCTACGAGGCCTGCCTGCCGGCCTTGAGCGCCTACTCCACGGAGCTGGGCCAGAACCGCGAACTGTTCCAGGCCTTCGAAGCCCTGGCGAACAGCCCGCAGGCCGCCAGCTTCGACGTCGGCCAGAAAACCATTCTCGAACACTCCCTGCGCGACTTCCGCCTGTCGGGTATCGACCTGCCGCCCGAGCAGCAAAAGCGCTACGCCGAGGTGCAGAGCAAGCTGTCCGAACTGGGCAGCCGCTTCTCCAACCAGTTGCTCGACGCGACCCAGGCCTGGACCCGGCACGTCACCGACGAGGCCGGTCTTGCCGGCCTGAGCGACTCCTCCAAGGCGCAAATGGCCGCCGCGGCCCAGGCCAAGGGCCTGGACGGCTGGTTGATCACCCTGGAATTCCCGAGCTACTACGCGGTGATGACCTACGCCCAGGACCGCGCCCTGCGCGAAGAGGTGTACGCCGCCTACTGCACCCGTGCCTCGGACCAGGGACCGAATGCCGGCCAGTACGACAACGGTCCGGTGATGGAAGAAATCCTCGACCTGCGCCAGGAACTGGCGCAATTGTTGGGTTTCGCCAGCTTCTCGGAATTGAGCCTGGCGACCAAGATGGCCGACTCCAGCGACCAGGTGCTGACTTTCCTGCGCGACCTGGCCAAGCGCAGCAAGCCGTTTGCCGCCCAGGACCTGCAACAACTCAAGGCCTACGCCGCCGAACAAGGCTGTGCCGAGCTGCAAAGCTGGGACAGCGGTTACTACGGCGAGAAGCTGCGTGAGCAACGCTACAGCGTTTCCCAGGAAGCCCTGCGCGCCTACTTCCCGATCGACAAGGTGCTCGGCGGGCTGTTCGCCATTGTCCAGCGCCTGTACGGCATCGAGATTGCCGAGCAGAGCGGTTTCGACACCTGGCACCCGGATGTCCGCCTGTTCGAAATCAAGGAAAACGGCCAGCACGTCGGGCGTTTCTTCTTTGACCTCTATGCCCGCGCCAACAAGCGTGGCGGGGCCTGGATGGACGGTGCCCGTGATCGTCGGCGTACGGTTGATGGCGTCCTGCAAAGCCCGGTGGCCAACCTGGTGTGCAACTTCGCCCCGGCCGACAGCGGCAAGCCGGCCCTGCTGACCCATGACGAAGTCACCACCCTGTTCCACGAATTCGGCCATGGCCTGCACCACCTGCTGACCCGTATCGACCATGCCGGCGTGTCCGGTATCAATGGCGTGGCCTGGGATGCCGTGGAGCTGCCGAGCCAGTTCATGGAAAACTGGTGCTGGGAGCCCGAAGGCCTGGCGTTGATCTCCGGTCACTACGAAAGCGGCGAACCGCTGCCCCAGGACCTGCTGGAAAAAATGCTCGCGGCAAAGAACTTCCAGTCCGGGCTGATGATGGTGCGCCAGCTGGAATTCTCGCTGTTCGACTTCGAACTGCATGCCACCCACGGCGACGGCCGCAGCGTGGCACAGGTCCTCGAAGGCGTGCGCGACGAGGTCTCGGTGATGCGTCCGCCGGCCTACAACCGCTTTCCCAACAGCTTTGCGCATATTTTCGCCGGCGGTTACGCGGCGGGCTACTACAGCTACAAATGGGCGGAAGTGCTGTCGGCCGACGCCTTCTCCAAGTTCGAGGAAGAGGGTGTGCTGAACGAACAGACCGGTCGTGCCTTCCGTGAAGCGATCCTGGCCCGCGGTGGCTCCCAGGCGCCGATGGTGCTGTTCGTCGACTTCCGTGGCCGCGAGCCGTCGATTGACGCACTCTTGCGTCATAGCGGCCTGAGCGAGGATGCCGCGGCATGAGCGAGGCACCCGTGATCAAGACCAAGAAGCGCTTTATCGCCGGGGCGGTCTGCCCGGCGTGCAGCGAGCAGGACAAGCTGATGATGTGGAGCGAAGACGACGTTCCGCACCGTGAGTGCGTGGCTTGCGGCTATGCCGACACCCTGAATGAACAGGGTTTGTCGGTGCCCAAGGAGCTGGGCACGCGGGTCAATACCGCACCGGCCAAGGCCCCGCAGGACAATAAGGTCCAGACCGTGCAGTTTTTCCCAAATCCGAAGCTGAAAAAGCCCGACGACAAGTAATCCCGCCGCTCCGCTTTCCCGGGCCGTCCAAGGCCCGGGGATGTCTTATCCCTGTACCACTCGCGCAAGCGCCTGCTACCCCAGACTGTGGCCTTGAGCGGACCCGCTGGCGGTCCGTGCCTGTCCAGGAGTGAACCGTGGGGACCTTCAACCCTTTGCTGCACGCGCAGCCGCCTGATCTGCCGGCCTATTCATCGGTGCGTGTCGAGCACCTGCTGCCGGCGCTCGAGGCGCTGATCAAACACCACTGGAGCGCGATCGACGAGATTATCGCGAACCAGAGCGAAAACCCGACCTGGGACGACTTCTTCGTACCGGTCGACGCCTTGCGGGGGCGCCTGGCGGGGCTTATGGGCGTCATTACCGCCTTGAGTACCGCCCGTCCCTACCCCGTGTGGGGAGAGGCGTTCCACAGTTGCCGCCGGCGTTATCTCGCTTACCGCCTTGAAGTCAGCCAGCATCCCGGGCTCTTTCAACTCTACGAACGCCTGGCGGGCAGCGCGAACGCGCGCCTGTTCGACGCCACGCGTGTCGCCGCGCTCCAGCGGGTCGTGCTGGATTGCCGGCTGGCGGGGGCGCATTTGTCCGAGGAACAGAAGACCCGGTTGCGGGCGCTGGACGCGCGAATCCGGCAACTGGAATTGCGCTTCCTCAACAATGTGCGCATCGCCAGTGAAGACGGCAGCCTGTACTTCAGCGACGACAGTACCCTGGAGGGCGTTTCGGACGAGGACAAGGTCCATATGGAGCTGTACCACGAGTCGAACTTTGCCGGTTGGTGGTTGAACATCGACGATCCGCAGGCGGTCAGCTCGATCTTTCGGGATGCGCGAGGGCGCGAGCTGCGCCAGCAGGTCTATGAGGCCGTTGTGAGCCGTGCCAGCGATGCCGAAACGGACCATGACAATACGCCCGTGCTCGACGAGTTGCTGCAATTGCGCTTCATGAAGGCTGAGCTGCTGGGCTTCGCCAACAGCGCGGCACTGCAACTGCAAAGCCTTTCGTTGAGTTCTGCCGAGCAGGTCGAGGGATTCTTGCGCCGACTGGTGGCCGCGGAAAAACCAGGCTGGATCCGCGAAGTGGAGGTACTGGAGGCGTTTGCCGCCGAGCAGGGCCTGACGGAGCTGAAACCCTGGGACCGGCCCTTTTATAGCCAGCAGCTGCGCCTGCACAAGGGCGCGATCAGCGAGGATGAAAGTCGCGCCTACTTCGAACTCGAGCAGGTTCTGAAAAGCCTGCTGGCACTCCCCGCTCGCCTGTTCGGCGTTGAATTCATCGCCCGCGACGAACTGGATACCTGGCACCCCGACGTCCGCCCGTTCGAGGTTCGCGAGTATGGGCAGGCGATAGGCTACCTGTTCCTCGATCTGTTCGCCCGCGAGGAGAAGACCACCAGGAGCGGCGCGATGTATGCGCTGCGCCATCGGCTGCTATCGGTCGAGGGCCGCAGCCTGACCCTGCCGGTCGTGGTGCTGTACTGTTATCTTCCGCGGCCCGCGGCTGACAAGCCCCTGCTGCTCAAGCACGGACAGATGCGGGTACTGTTCCACGAGTTCGGGCACTGCCTGCATCAGTTGCTGGACCGCTCTCCTTGCTGGAGCTTGTCCGGTACCGATTCGGCCAGGGATGCTGGCGAGTTCTTCTCGGCGTTGCTGGAGTGCTGGTGTCATTCGCCTGCCTATCTCGTCGAGATCAGTCGGCACCACCAGACCGGCGCCGCGCTTTCTGCCGATCAGGCCGACCGGTTGATGATTTCACTCACCACCGGCAACGGCTTGAAGTCGGCCAGTACCCTGATTCTTGCCGCGCTCGCGTTGGAGCTGCACCAGAACCCCGCCCGGGAGCAAAGCGTCCTGGAGCGCAGCGCACGGGTGCGCGATGAGGTCTTGTCGCTGCCGGCACCGAGCGATGTGCGTCAGGTCTACAGTTTCAGTCACCTGGTCACCGGCACGGACGCCGCCTATTTCATCTATCCCTGGGGGCAGATGCTGGCGAGGGCGGTGTTCAGCCGTTTCGAAGAGCAGGGGCTCTTCGATCCCGTGGAAGGCAGGCGCCTGCGCGAGCTGGTCTTCGCGCCGGGCGGTTCCCGGCCCATCCTGAAATCCATTGAGGCGTTTCTGGGACGAACCCTCGATGAACTCACTGCACCTGTGCCGACTTGAGCCAGCTCTGCACCGCGCAGGTAGCGTAGGGACTGGTGCTGCACGCGCCGCTGGCCAGGGCCTCGCGTAGCTTGTCGACCGGCGCCTGCATCATGTAACGGATGCTGTCCTTGAAGTGCGGGGTGTCGCCAAACCCTCCCATCATCATTTCGCTCAGGGCTTCCTCCTTGCTCCAGCCCTGCACCACCACGCGGTACATCGCCGCCATCAGGCCGGTGCGTTCCGTGCCCTTCCGGTCGTGGATCAGTACCGAACCCCGGTCCTCGGCGTCCTTGATCGCGCGCAAGACGGTCAACACGTCGGCGTCATCGACATGGCCGATCCGGTAGGGCAGTTGCACCTGCTTGATGTTCGGGGCCGACAGCCAGCTGGAGTCGGCCTCCGGCTGGAAGTTGATGACCGTGGTGATGTTCAGCCTGGCCAGGATCGGCACGGCATTGCTGTCGGGCAAGGTGCTGCGATAGAGCGTCGGGGTCATCTGGTTGAGGTTGTACTGGTTGCCCACCGGCGTGGCCCATTGCGGCGGGCGTTGGCTGCTGTTGTCGCCGGCCTGGGCGGCGAGCAGCACCAGACCGCTGATCAGCATCAGGCCAAGGAGGGAAAACCAGCGAACGATCGACATAGATGGACGGCGCCCGGAAAAGAGAACTCGATATTGCCCTATAGCATTGTTTTTTACGGATCAAAAGCCCGTGAGTCGAGCGTCAAAGATTTGTGAGAGGGGTGGAATGGGGGCGGAAAAGGTCGAGATTTTTAGCTGAATCGATTCATCCTGATGCTTAGGCTGCTATCATTTGTAACTAAAGGTTGCCAGTGTGTTCTCAATTCGAGGTGTCTCGATAGAGACCGCTACCCGAAAAAGAC
Source organism: Pseudomonas sp. MWU12-2037 (assembly GCF_023242345.1). Taxonomy (NCBI): domain Bacteria; kingdom Pseudomonadati; phylum Pseudomonadota; class Gammaproteobacteria; order Pseudomonadales; family Pseudomonadaceae; genus Pseudomonas; species Pseudomonas sp. MWU12-2037. The sequence continues at coordinate 90,179 of NZ_JALLIZ010000019.1, forward strand.
AGGTTGCTCAATTGAAGTGACCGAATAATCCGTGCGTGCAAGATGAGAGAGGTAACGCCATGTCTGATCAAGATCGAGATAACCCGCGGCGTGAGTTCCTGCGCAAAACCCTGACCTTGATCCCGGTGGTCACCGTGGCGAGCAGCGCGTTGGGCAGCAGTGTCCTGCAAGCCGCCTCGCAAGTGACGCCAGCGGCCGCCGACAAGGCTCCGGTCAACAGCGGGCATTACGAGCCGAGCTTCTTCACCGCCGAGGAATGGGCTTTTCTCAATGCCGCCGTGGCCCGATTGATTCCGGCCGATGCCCAGGGGCCGGGTGCCCTGGAAGCTGGTGTGCCGGAATTTATCGACCGGCAAATGAACACCCCTTACGCCAGTGGCGCCTTGTGGTTTATGCAGGGGCCCTTCGCCGCCGATGCGCCGCCGGAGATGGGTTGGCAAAGCAAACTGGTGCCCCGCGAGATCTATCGGCTGGGCATCGCTGCTACGGAGGCCTGGTGCAAGAAGCTGCACGGTTCAACCTTTGCCGCGCAAGACAGCGCTACCCAGGATGCCTTGCTCAAGCGACTGGAGGTCGGAGACGCCGATTTCGACAGTGTCCCGCCGAAGATTTTCTTCAGCTTCCTGCTGCAAAACACCAAGGAAGGTTTCTTCAGCGACCCGATCCATGGCGGCAACAAAGGTCTGGTCGGCTGGACCATGATCGGCTTTCCCGGCGCCCGCGCCGATTTTATGGATTGGGTTGAACGCAACGAGCAATACCCCTTCCCGGCTGTATCCATTCGCGGCGAGAGGGCATGAGCATGGCGATTCAAATGAAGAAGGTCGACGCGGTAATCGTCGGTTTCGGCTGGACTGGGGCGATCATGGCCAAGGAACTGACCGAAGCCGGGCTCAATGTCGTGGCCCTGGAACGCGGTCCCATGCAGGACACCTACCCAGACGGCAATTACCCACAGGTGATCGACGAGCTCACCTACAGCGTGCGCAAGAAACTCTTCCAGGATATCTCCAAGGAAACCGTCACCATTCGCCATAGCGTCAATGACGTCGCCCTGCCGAACCGCCAGCTCGGCGCGTTCCTGCCGGGCAATGGCGTGGGTGGTGCGGGGCTGCACTGGTCTGGCGTGCACTTTCGGGTCGACCCCATCGAGTTGCGCATCCGCAGTCACTACGAAGAGCGCTACGGCAAACACTTCATTCCCAAGGACATGACCATCCAGGACTTCGGCGTCAGTTACGAAGAGCTGGAACCGTTCTTCGACCATGCCGAAAAGGTCTTCGGCACTTCGGGCCAGGCCTGGACCGTCAAGGGCCAGTTGGTCGGCCAGGGCAAGGGCGGCAACCCTTACGCGCCGGATCGTTCCAATCCCTTTCCGCTGGAGTCGCAGAAGAACACCTACTCCGCGCAGCTGTTCCAGAAAGCCGCCAGTGAAGTCGGCTACAAGCCCTACAATCTGCCGTCGGCAAATACTTCAGGGCCCTACACCAACCCTTACGGTGCGCAGATGGGCCCGTGCAATTTCTGCGGCTTCTGCAGCGGTTATGTCTGCTACATGTATTCCAAGGCCTCGCCGAACGTGAACATCCTGCCGGCGTTGCGCCAGGTGCCGAACTTCGAACTGCGGCCCAATTCCCACGTGCTACGGGTCAATCTCGACAGCACCAAGCGCAAGGCCACCGGCGTGACCTACATCGACGCCCAGGGCCGCGAGGTGGAGCAAGAGGCGGACCTGGTGATTCTCGGCGCCTTCCAGTTCCATAACGTGCGGCTGATGCTGCTGTCCGGCATCGGCAAGCCCTACGATCCGGTCACCGGTGAAGGCGTGGTGGGCAAGAACTTCGCCTACCAGAACATGGCCACCGTGAAGGCCTTCTTCGACAAGGACGTGCACACCAACAACTTTATCGGTGCCGGCGGCAACGGTGTGGCGATCGACGATTTCAACGCCGATAACTTCGACCACGGCCCCCATGGCTTTGTCGGCGGGTCGCCGATGTGGGTCAACCAGGCCGGCAGCCGGCCGATTGCCGGGACTTCGAACCCGCCGGGCACACCAGCCTGGGGCAGTGCCTGGAAACGTGCCACGGCCGATTACTACACCCACCAGGTGTCGATGGATGCCCACGGTGCGCACCAGTCCTATCGGGGCAACTACCTGGATCTCGACCCGGTTTACCGTGATGCCTACGGCTTGCCGCTGTTGCGGATGACCTTCGACTGGCAGGAAAACGACATCAAGATGAACCGCTTCATGGTCGACAAACTGAGCAAGGTCGCCGAGGCGATGAACCCCAAGTCCATTGCCCTGCTGGGCAAGCAGGTCGGTGAGCACTTCAACACGTCGTCCTACCAGACCACCCACCTCAACGGTGGCGCGATCATGGGCACCGACCCGAAGACCAGCGCCCTGAACCGCTACCTGCAATGCTGGGATGTGCACAACGTCTTTGTCCCTGGCGCTTCGGCTTTCCCCCAGGGTCTGGGCTACAACCCCACCGGCCTGGTGGCGGCGCTGACCTACTGGTCGGCCCGGGCGATCCGCGAGCAGTACCTGAAAAATCCCGGCCCGTTGGTCCAGGCATAAGGAGCGATAAACATGAAAGCACTGGTTATCGCCACCCTGGCGTTGTTGGGCAATGGCGCGGTCAGCGCCGCCGAGGCCGATCCGTCGGCCCTGATCAAGCAGGGAGAATACCTGGCGCGAGCCGGGGACTGCGTGGCCTGTCACACGGCCAAGGGCGGCCAGCCGTTCGCCGGCGGGCTGCCGATGCAGACGCCCATCGGCACGATCTATTCGACCAATATCACCCCGGATAAAAGTGGGATCGGCGCCTACAGCTTCGAGGATTTCGACCAGGCGGTCCGCCATGGTGTCGCCAAGAACGGTAGTACGCTTTACCCGGCGATGCCCTATCCGTCCTATGCCCGGGTCAGCGACAGCGATATGCAGGCGCTGTACGCCTACTTCATGAAGGGCGTGGCGCCGGTGGCCCAGGACAACAAGGCTGTCGATATCCCCTGGCCGCTGAGCATGCGCTGGCCGTTGGCGGGTTGGCGCTGGGTGTTTGCGCCCAAGGTCGCCGAATACCAGGCCGGCAGCGGCGCTGACCCGGTGGTGAGCCGTGGCGCCTATCTGGTCGAAGGGCTCGGCCATTGCGGTGCCTGCCATACGCCACGGGCCCTGACCATGCAGGAAAAAGCCTTGAGCGCGAATGACGGCAGTGCCTTCCTGGCGGGCAGCGCGCCGCTCGAGGGCTGGATCGCGAAAAGCCTGCGCGGCGACCATAAGGATGGCCTCGGCAGTTGGAACGAAGGGCAGCTGGTGCAGTTCCTCAAGACCGGTCGCAGCGATCGCAGCGCGGTATTCGGCGGCATGAGCGATGTGGTGGTGCACAGCATGCAATACATGAGCGATGACGATCTGACGGCGATTGCCCGCTACCTCAAGAGCTTGCCGCCGGTGGATCCGCAGGACGCGCCTCACGCCTATGAGCCGCAGGTCGCACAAGCCCTGTGGAAAGGTGATGACAGCAAGCCGGGGGCGTCGGTCTATATCGACAACTGCGCGGCCTGCCACCGTACCGACGGTCACGGCTATACCCGGGTGTTCCCGGCGTTGGCCGGTAACCCGGTGGTGCAATCGGCGGACCCGACGTCGTTGATCCATATCGTGCTCAAGGGCGGCACCTTGCCGGCGACCCACACCGCACCTTCGAACTTCACCATGCCGGCGTTTGCCTGGCGATTGTCGGACCAGGAAGTGGCGGACGTGGTCGGTTTCATTCGCGGCAGTTGGGGTAATCAGGGCGGCGCGGTGAAGGCCAGCGATGTGGCGGCGTTGCGCAAGGAGGATATGCCGGCCAAGCCATAAGATCCCAAGAGCACCACGGACCCCTGTAGGAGCCGGCTTGCCGGCGATGAGGCCCTTGAGTCTTGCGGTGTCCTCACGGCCGCCATCGCTGGCAAGCCAGGCTCCCACAAGGTCCGCGTTCGGCGTGGCCGTTATGGTGCCTCTGCCAGACGGTGCTAGGCAGATCCGCCTGGCTCTATTACTGTATATAGATACAGTAATGGAGCCTTTCCCATGTTCACCCCGCTCCCACCCCGTGGCCGTGGCACCGCGACCAACCCGCACAACCGCTTCGCGCCCCATCGTTCGGTGGCCGAGGACGACGGCTGGTACCAGGAGGTTCCGCTGACCCAGGGCACCGAGGTGCGCATCGAGACGGCGAAGTCCATCATCACCCGCAACACCTCGCCGGACCTCCCCTTCGACCGCTCCATCAATCCCTATCGCGGCTGCGAGCACGGTTGCATCTACTGCTACGCACGCCCCAGCCATGCCTACTGGGATATGTCCCCAGGCCTGGATTTCGAAACCAGGCTGATCGCCAAGACCAACGCCGCCGCCGTGCTGGAGCAGCAATTGTCCAGGCCGGGCTATCGCGTCGCACCGATCAACCTGGGCTCCAATACCGATCCCTACCAGCCGATCGAACGCGAGCACCAGCTCACCCGGCGGATCCTCGAGGTGTTGCTGCGTTATCGGCATCCGGTGACCATCGTCACCAAGGGCTCGCTGATCCTGCGCGACCTCGACCTGCTCACGGAACTGGCACGGCAGCGCCTGGTGGCGGTGATGATCAGCCTGACCAGCCTCGACGACGAACTCAAGCGCATCCTCGAGCCCCGTGCGGCGGCGCCCAAGGCGCGCTTGCGGGCGATCCGGGTCATGGGTGAAGCGGGTATCCCGGTTGGCGTTTTATGTTCGCCGATGATTCCGATGATCAACGACAGCGAGCTGGAAAGCCTGCTCACCGAGGCCCGCGACGCCGGTGCCCAGAGCGCCGCCTACATGATGCTGCGCCTGCCCCTGGAGGTAGCGCCGCTGTTCGAGGAGTGGCTCGCCGCCCACTATCCGCAACGGGCAGCCCATGTCTTGAGCCTGATTCGCCAGACCCGCGGCGGCGAGCTCTACGACAGCCGGTTCGGTGCGCGGATGCGCGGCGAAGGGCCGTTTGCCGACCTGTTGGCGCAACGTTTTGCCAAGGCCATCAAGCGCCTGGGCCTCAACCGCCGCGAAGGTTACAACCTCGATTGCACGGCGTTTTGTCCCCCCGGAGGGCAAATGTCGTTACTCTGAGTCGGGATCCGGACAAAGGTGTCTGATGGCGTTTGGCCTGCGCCTATACTCTCGGGTAAGCCGCCTAAGAAACTTCTGGAACGTCCGTCCTAGAGCCTCTGATTCAGCTTGAGTTAAGTTTTCGCGACTAGGGTGAAGCTGCCTGTTGTGTACAGGTGCGTTCAAGGAATCGGGCGTATTGATCCGATGGGTGCTGGCCATGAGCGAGCCCAATCAGGAAAATCCCCTTCAATCCGTCAGAAAAGAGGATGAATCATGAGTGACAAGGATAAACAGCCGTCGGCTGCGTCGGCACCAGGGCTCCCCGGGGCCGAAACCGCCGATGCGGCGTTGCAGCATATCGTCGATGGCTTCCTGCATTTTCATCATGAAATCTTTCCGCAGCAGGAGGAGCTGTTCAAGAAGCTCGCCACGGCCCAGAGCCCCCGGGCGATGTTCATCACGTGCGCGGATTCGCGGATCGTGCCTGAGCTCATTACCCATAGCTCGCCCGGCGACCTGTTCGTGACCCGCAATGTCGGTAACGTGGTGCCGCCCTACGGGCAGATGAACGGCGGTGTCTCGACCGCCATCGAGTACGCGGTGCTGGCCCTCGGCGTGCAGCACATCATCGTCTGCGGGCATTCGGACTGCGGCGCCATGCGTGCGGTGCTCAACCCCGACAGCCTGGAAAAGATGCCCACGGTCAAGGCTTGGCTGCGCCATGCCGAAGTGGCGAAGACCATGGTCCATGAAAACTGCAACTGTGCCAACGAAAGTGAAAGCATGCAGGTGCTGACCGAAGAAAATGTTATCGCCCAGTTGCAGCACTTGCGCACGCACCCTTCGGTAGCCTCGCGCATGGCCAACGGTCACCTGTTTATCCATGGTTGGATCTACAACATCGAAACCAGCGAAATCAAAGCGTATGACGCCGATCGGGCCTGCTTCCTGCCCCTCGATGGCACTCATCCGATCCCGAGTGCGACGCCCAAAGCCCGCTTCTAGCGCCTGAAGCCTCCTCCATCCATTGGGTTCAGCCACGACCGACGTTCGAGCGGTCGGGCTTGGCCATGCCTGAAGAAATCCTCGGGAGATTGATCATGCGTGCTGCACAACTGAAAGCGGTTTTGCCACGGGAGCTATTGGCTTCCGTGGTGGTATTCCTGGTGGCCCTGCCGCTGTGCATGGGGATCGCCATCGCGTCCGGCATGCCGCCGGCCAAAGGGCTGATTACCGGCATCATCGGTGGATTGGTGGTGGGCTGGCTGGCGGGTTCGCCGTTGCAGGTCAGCGGTCCGGCCGCGGGCCTGGCGGTGCTGGTGTTCGAACTGGTGCGCGAGCACGGCATGGCCATGCTCGGGCCGATCCTGTTGCTGGCCGGCGTATTGCAATTACTGGCTGGCCGCCTGCGCCTGGGCTGCTGGTTCCGGGTGACCGCCCCGGCGGTAGTCTACGGCATGCTTGCCGGGATCGGTGTGTTGATCGTGCTGTCCCAGGTCCATGTGATGCTCGACGGCTCTCCCCTACCCTCGGGGCTGGACAACCTGCTGGGCTTCCCCGCCGCTGTGGGCCAGGCGTTTTCCGGCGAAGGTAGCGGCTGGCAGGCCGGTGCGCTGGGCCTGGGAACCATCCTGGTGATGTGGCTCTGGGACAAGCGCAAACCCCATGCCCTGCGCTTTGTTCCGGGTGCACTGCTTGGCGTGGGCCTGGCGACCCTGGCGAGCCTGCTGCTGGCGCTGTCGGTCAAGCGCGTGGAAGTCCCCGCCAACCTGGCCGAGGCCATCGACTGGCTGCGGCCCGCCGACCTGCTCAACCTGGCCGATCCCAACCTGCTGATCGCGGCTTTTGCCGTGGCCTTTATCGCCAGCGCCGAAACCCTGCTCTCAGCCGCCGCCGTTGACCGCATGCACGACGGCCAGCGTTCGGACTTCGACCGCGAACTGTCGGCGCAGGGGGTGGGCAACATGCTCTGCGGCTTGCTCGGGGCGCTACCCATGACCGGGGTGATCGTGCGCAGTTCGGCGAATGTCCAGGCCGGTGCCCGGACCCGCCTGTCGACGATGTTCCATGGCTTGTGGCTGCTGGCCTTTGTGCTGCTGTTGTCCAGCGTGCTGCAAAGCATTCCGGTGGCGAGCCTGGCGGGTGTGCTGGTGTATACGGGCATCAAGCTGGTGGACCTCAAGGTCTTTCGCGGCCTGGGGCGCTACGGGCGCATGCCGATGCTGACCTATGGGGCCACGGCCCTGGCGATTGTCTGCACTGATCTGTTGACGGGTGTGTTGATCGGTTTCGGCCTGACCCTGGCGAAGCTGGCCTGGAAAGCCTCGCGCCTGAAAATCAGCCTGGTGGACTTGCCTGCCGAGGGTGAGATGGAGCTGCGCCTGCTGGGAGCGGCGACCTTTCTCAAGGTGCCTGCGCTGACCCGGGTGCTGTCGACGGTTCCCACGGGCACGGTGGTGCACGTGCCGCTGGGCAACCTGAGCTATATCGACCACTCTTGCCTGGAGTTGCTGGAGGAGTGGGACCGCGCCAACCGGGCCAAGGGTTCGCGATTGGTGATCGAGGCCCATGGCTTGAAACGGCGCCTGGAAGGGCGGCTGCGGACCACCAGCGGTATCGGTTCCGCCGCAGCCTGACGATGGTAAAACGCCACAAAACCTGTAGGAGCCGAGCTTGCTCGCGATCGGGCGCGCAGCGGCCGCAATCCGGCTGACTCGGTGTGCCAGATGCACCGCATGCGCAGGTTTTACGACTGCTGCGCAGCCGATCGCGAGCAAGCTCGGCTCCTACAGGAGAGCGCGTCGGCAGCGGATCGCGTTCGCTTGCGATCAATAGCGTTGTCGGTTCAAGCGCCCGGCTGCTCCAGCTCCAGCCCCACGCCCAATTGGCGCGACAGGCACGGCCAGCGCTTCCACGCCGCCTCGGTGTCCGGGCTGTGCAGGCGCTCGCGATAGGTTTCCACCGACTCCAGGGCAAAACTTTCTTCATTGAGCATCTCATCGACCGCGTGATGCACCGCTTCATCCAGCTGGTTGGCGAACGTCTCGCCGATCAACTGGTGGGCGATCAGGTTGGCCACGGTAATGTCCGAGGGAATCAACGGCTGGCCGAAATGCTTGATGTACAAGTCATTGACCTCCTCCACCAGGCGATGCGCCAGATAGGCTTCGTCCAGCAGGCCGTCGAGCCCGACATGGCCTTCCAGGATCGCCGGGGGCTGCAGGAAAAACTGCTCGGCGATTTTCAGCACCGGCTTGATCTGCGACTCGATACCGGCTTCGCGCGCTACTTCATTGGCCGCATCCAGCAGGTCGGGAACCAGGTCGATATAGGCTTTGACAAACCGGGTCAGCACGCCTTTGGCGTCAACATCCGGCAGTTGAATAGCGGGGTGAAGGTGCGGCAATTGAACTTCAAGTTGACGCGTCAACTGGCCACTACCGGCCTCGTGTTGATGGGCACGTTGAATCTGCTCGCGCAATGCGGCGGTGTTCATGAAAACTCCAGGGGGGGACGGCAAAGGGAAAATAGGGAGAGTACAAAGTAGCTGGGTTATAAAAGATGTTCAGACGCATTTGTAATAATTATTTCATGCTTATATGCGTGGGTTATATCGGTTTGCCGTCATTTCTGCTCTGCCCCAGGTAATTCGTGGCCTCCAGCCTGATGCAAAGTCGCCTTCAGTTCATTTCCCAGATCGCATGGCGCTGTCCCGGTCGCTGTCTATACTCGATTTCGTAGGGAGTTAGCTGTTGACGCCCGGCAGCTGTTGCAGGCCCGGCCGAATGGTCCGCTTACGCAGTACGACCATTCCCTTGGCCGCAGGTGAAAGCCGGCGGGATAACAAGAACGATAAGGGGAACCCGCAATGATGCGACATCCACGAGTCTGGATGGGCCTCCTGTTGTGGTCGATATTCAGTCAGGCGCATGCCGCCTGGACCGTGAATATGGCGCCAGGAGCGACGGAAGTCAGTCACGAGATCTTCGATCTGCACATGACCATTTTCTGGATCTGTGTGGTGATCGGCATCATCGTGTTCGGTGCGATGTTCTGGTCGATGATCATGCACCGACGCTCCACCGGCCAGGTGGCGGCCAAGTTCCATGAAAGCACCACCGTGGAAATCCTCTGGACCATCGTGCCCTTGCTGATCCTGGTGGTCATGGCGATTCCCGCGACCGCCACGCTGATCAAGATGTATGACACCAGTGAGTCGGACGTCGATATCCAGATCACCGGCTATCAGTGGAAATGGCACTACAAATACCTGGGCCAGGATGTCGAGTTCTTCAGCAACCTGTCCACCCCCGCCGAACAGATGCATAACCAGGTGCCCAAGGGCGAAAACTACCTGCTGGAAGTCGACCAGCCGCTGGTCTTGCCGGTGGGCGCCAAGGTGCGTTTCCTGGTGACCTCCGCCGACGTGATCCATTCCTGGTGGGTGCCGGCCCTGGCGGTCAAGCGCGATGCCATTCCGGGGTTCTTCAACGAAGCCTGGACCCGGATCGACAAGCCCGGCCTCTACCGCGGGCAATGCTCCGAACTGTGCGGCAAGGACCACGGTTTCATGCCGGTGGTGGTCGATGTCCGCACCAAGGCCGACTACGACAGCTGGCTGGCCGATCGCAAGGCCGAGTCCGCCAAGCTCAAGGAACTGACCAGCAAGGAGTGGACCCTCGACGAGCTCAAGGAGCGCGGCGACAAGGTCTACCACACCACCTGCGTGGCCTGTCACCAGGCCGAGGGCCAGGGCCTGCCGCCGATGTTCCCGTCACTCAAGGGCTCGAAAATCGCCACCGGTCCCAAGGAAGACCACCTGCACCGGGTGTTCTTCGGCAAGCCGGGCACGGCCATGGCGGCCTTCGGCAAACAGTTGTCGGAAGTCGATATCGCCGCCGTCGTGACCTACGAACGCAATGCCTGGGGCAACAACAAGGGCGACATGGTCACGCCCAAGGAAGTCCTGGCACTGAAGCAGGCGGAGGGCAGCAAATGAACAGCTCCGTTGCGTGTTCGCTGAACCGGTCGGAGCCGAGGCTCCCGGGCCAAGCCGTTCCCCCGTTTGCAGGAGACAGGACATGAGTGCAGTGATCGATGACCATGGCCATGGCGGCCACGATGAGCACGCCGCCCACGGTCCCGCCAAGGGCCTGATGCGCTGGGTGCTGACCACCAACCACAAGGATATCGGCACGCTGTACCTGTGGTTCAGCTTCGCCATGTTCCTGCTCGGCGGCTCCTTCGCCATGGTGATCCGCGCCGAGTTGTTCCAGCCGGGGCTGCACATTGTCGAGCCGGCGTTCTTCAACCAGATGACCACCATGCACGGCCTGGTGATGGTCTTCGGCGCGGTGATGCCGGCCTTCGTCGGCCTGGCCAACTGGATGATCCCGCTGATGATCGGCGCGCCGGACATGGCCTTGCCGCGGATGAACAACTTCAGCTTCTGGCTGTTGCCGGCGGCCTTCTCGCTGATGGTCTCGACCCTGTTCATGCCCGGCGGCGGGCCGAACTTCGGCTGGACCTTCTATGCGCCGCTGTCGACCACCTACGCGCCCGAAAGCGTGACCTTCTTTATCTTCGCCATCCACATGATGGGCATCAGTTCGATCATGGGCGCGATCAACGTGATCTCGACCATTCTCAACCTGCGTGCGCCGGGCATGACCCTGATGAAGATGCCGCTGTTCGTCTGGACCTGGCTGATCACCGCGTTCCTGCTGATCGCGGTGATGCCGGTGCTGGCGGGTGTGGTGACCATGATGCTGATGGATATCCATTTCGGCACCAGCTTCTTCAGCGCCGCCGGTGGCGGCGATCCGGTGCTGTTCCAGCACGTGTTCTGGTTCTTCGGCCACCCCGAGGTGTACATCATGATCCTGCCGGCGTTCGGCGCGGTCAGTGCGATCATCCCGGCGTTTTCCCGCAAGCCGCTGTTCGGCTACACCTCGATGGTCTACGCCACGGCGAGCATCGCCTTCCTCTCGTTCATCGTCTGGGGCCACCATATGTTCGTGGTCGGCATTCCCCTGGTCGGCGAGCTGTTCTACATGTACGCGACCATGCTGATCGCGGTGCCGACCGGGGTGAAGGTGTTCAACTGGGTCAGCACCATGTGGCAAGGTTCGCTGACCTTCGAGACGCCCATGCTGTTTGCGGTGGCCTTTGTCATCCTGTTCAGCATCGGCGGCTTCTCCGGGCTGATGCTGGCGATGGCGCCGGCGGACTTCCAGTACCACGGCACCTATTTCGTGGTGGCGCATTTCCACTACGTGCTGGTGCCGGGGGCGATCTTCGGGATCTTCGCGTCCACCTACTACTGGCTGCCGAAGTGGACCGGTCACATGTACGACGAAACCCTCGGCAAGCTGCACTTCTGGCTGTCGTTCATCGGCATGAACCTGACCTTCTTCCCGATGCATTTCGTGGGCCTTGCGGGGATGCCACGGCGGGTGCCGGACTACAACCTGCAGTTCGCCAACTTCAACATGGTCTCCTCGATCGGTGGCTTCATGTTCGGGGTCACCCAGCTGCTGTTCCTGTTTATCGTCATCAAGTGCATCCGCAGCGGCCCGCCGGCCCCGGCCAAGCCCTGGGATGGCGCGGAAGGCCTGGAGTGGAGCATTCCGTCACCGGCGCCGTACCACACCTTCACCACGCCGCCGGAAGTGAAATAGATCATGGCCGACTCGATCTCGCTCAAGCGCCTGGTCACACGCCTGTTGTTGGTGGTGGTAGCGATGTTCGCCTTCGGTTTTGCCCTGGTGCCGCTCTACGACGTGATGTGCAAGGCCTTCGGGATCAACGGCAAGACCGCCGGGCAGTATGAAGGTGAGCAGGTGGTCGACCTGTCGCGCAAGATCGGCGTGCAGTTTCTCTCGACCAATGCCGTCGACATGGTCTGGGAGTTCTATCCCAAGGCCAACCAGTTGACCGTGCACCCCGGTGCCGTCAACGAGATGCTCTTCGTGGCCTACAACCCCACCGACCATGTGATGAAGGCCCAGGCCATCCCGAGCATCGCCCCGGCGAATGCGGCGGTGTATTTCCACAAGACCGAATGCTTCTGCTTCACCCAGCAGACCCTGCAGCCCGGGCAGCGCATCGAGATGCCGGTACGTTTCATCGTTGACCGCGACATGCCCAAGGATGTGAAGCAACTGACACTGGGCTACACGCTGTTCGACATCACCGCCCGCAATCCGCCCGTGGCGGGTACGGGCGGCTAGGACATTTGGCGTGCCCGATAAGGAGAACAATAAATGGCGATTCATGAGCATTACTACGTACCGGCCCAGAGCAAGTGGCCGATCATTGCCACGGCGGGCATGCTGACCACGATGTTCGGTCTGGGCACCTGGTTCAACGACCTGAAGGCGGCGCGCCCGGATTCCCACGGCCCGCTGATTTTCTTCGTCGGCGGACTGCTGCTGGCCTATATGCTTTTCGGCTGGTTCGGCACGGTGATCAAGGAAAGTCGCGCCGGGCTCTACAGCCCGCAGATGGACCGCTCGTTCCGCTGGGGCATGAGCTGGTTCATCTTTTCCGAGGTGATGTTCTTTATCGCCTTCTTCGGCGCGCTGTTCTATGTGCGCAATCTGTCGGTGCCCTGGCTGGCCGGTGACGGTGGCGCGAAAGGGATCGCCCACCTGTTGTGGCCGAACTTCCAGAATGCCTGGCCCTTGCTGAACAACCCCGATCCGAAGCTCTTTCCCGGACCCAGGGAAACTATCAGTCCCTGGGGCTTGCCGCTGCTCAATACCGTGTTGCTGGTCAGTTCCAGCGTCACCGTGACCATCGCTCACCATGCCCTGAAGAACGGCCATCGCGGCGCGCTGAAGATCTGGCTGGCGATCACCGTGCTGCTGGGGATCGCGTTCCTGAGCTTCCAGGCCAAGGAATACATGCATGCCTATCACGAGTTGGGGCTGACCCTGGGCTCGGGCATCTACGGCGCGACCTTCTTCATGCTCACCGGTTTCCACGGTGCCCACGTGACCATCGGCACCCTGATCCTGTTCGTGATGCTGATGCGGGTCATGCGCGGGCACTTCAATGCCGAGCATCAATTCGGTTTTGAAGCGGCCAGTTGGTATTGGCACTTCGTCGACGTGGTCTGGATCGGCCTGTTCGTCTTCGTCTACGTGCTTTGAGCCTTGCCGGGCCAGGGTTCCTACCAGGGCGCCGAGGACACCAGTTGGCCGCTGAAAAAGCCCCAGGTGATCAAGGCCAGGGTGATCACGGCAAGCCCGACCCGCACGGTGAGGGCATGGACCAGGCGCTTGGAGTGCGCGTCGTCCTTCACCAGGAAGAACAGGCCGCTGAACAGGCTGGCCACCGTGGCCAACAGCATCAGGACAATCGCCGCTTTCAACATGGTGAGACTCCGGGGGAGATGCGCATGCAATTGAGTATAGCGAGTCGAATAACGGCCGCAGGAGCGCGCTCATGAGGCGCTTCCAGCCCGGCATCGCGCCGACCCTGGTGGTGCTTGTGCTGCTGCCGTTGCTGGTCTGCCTGGGGTTCTGGCAGCTGAGTCGCAGCGAGCAGAAACGCGTGCTGCTGGAGAACCATGCCCAGCGTCGCACTTCCGAACCGGTGGCGGGCGACCAGTTGAAAGCCATGACCGATCCGGCTTTCCGGCGGGTGCGATTGAGCGGGCAGTTCGACGCCGAACACAGTTACCTGCTGGATAACCGCATGCGCGACGACCGGGTCGGCGTCGAGCTGTTGCAGCCGTTCCACGACGAGGCCAGCGGCCTGTGGCTGCTGGTCAACCGGGGCTGGTTGCCCTGGCCGGATCGGCGCACGCCGCCGGTGTTCAGCACCCCTGCGCAACGGCTGGAGATCGGCGCCTGGGTGTATGTCTCGCCTGGCGCGACCTTCCAACTGGGCAGCGACCCGGCCAATGCGAGCTGGCCACGGCTGGTGACCGCGATCGACCCGGACAAGCTCTGGGCGGAGCTGGGACGCACAGGTTTCAACTACGAACTGCGCCAGGAGTCCGGCCCGGCGGCCTATGAGGCCGGTTGGCCGGTGGTCTCCGAAGGCATGGGGCCGGAAAAACATGTGGCCTATGCCGTGCAGTGGTTCGCCATGGCACTGGCGCTGTTCGGCCTTTATCTCTACCTCGGATGGCATAACGCAAGGGAGAAACACCATGGGAGCGGCCATGAATCCACTGAACACAGCTGAAGCCCCGACCCCGCCACGGCGTGCCCGCGGTCGCTGGCAACTGATCATGATTCTGTTGGTGGTGATCGGCCCGATGGTCCTCGCCACCGGGATGTACAAGTTGCAGTTCTGGGTGCCGGAGAGCCGCAGTTATCACGGCGAGTTGATCGGCAATGGCGAAAGCCGTGCCGACCTGGGCGTGCAGACCGACGAGCAGCGCTGGCAGATGCTGGTGACCGCGCCGGGGGACTGTGCCGCGGACTGCCAGCAACTGGTCTACCTGGCGCGGCAGATCCAGATCGCCCTGGGCCGCGATGCTTCCCGGGCCAGCCATGCCCTGGCGACGGCGCAACCCCTGGAGACGTTCTACGACGCCAAGCTCAAGCGCGAATACCCGCAGTTGCAACGCTACCCGCTGGATCTTGCGGCCTACAACCGGGAGGCCAAGGGCAACGGCGCGGCGCAACTGTGGATCGTCGATCCCCACGGCAACCTGGTGCTGCGTTATGACGCGGGGGTCAACGGCAAGGACCTGCTCAACGACCTGGTGCAACTGTTGAAACTGTCGAATATCGGATGAGGGCATCGTCATGGCCAAACCTGGATTTCGCCTCGCGCTGTTCGCCACGCTGCTGGCGCTGATTGTCGTCCTGCTGGGCGCCTACACCCGCCTGACCCATGCCGGCCTGGGCTGCCCCGACTGGCCGGGTTGCTACGGCTTTATCAGCGTGCCCAAGGGCGAAGTCCAACTGGCCCATGCCGAATTGCATTTTCCCGATACCCCGGTGCAAGCCCACAAGGGCTGGAACGAGATGGTCCATCGCTACTTCGCCGGGACCCTGGGGCTGCTGATCGTGCTGCTGGCCGCACGCTCCTGGCATGAACGCCGGCGTGACGGGCAACCACTGAAGCTGCCGCTGTTCCTGCTGGGAGTGGTCTTCGCCCAGGCGGCCTTCGGCATGTGGACGGTCACCCTCAAGCTCTGGCCCCAGGTGGTCACGGCCCATCTGCTCGGCGGTTTTGCCACCTTGAGCCTGCTGTTCCTGCTGACCTTGCGCCTGTCCGGCGTGCTGCCGGCGCTGGCGGTGCCACGGCGTTTGCAGCGCTGGGCCACGGCCGGGTTGCTGCTGGTGATTCTGCAGATCGCCCTCGGCGGCTGGGTCAGTTCCAATTATGCGGCGGTGGCCTGTATCGACCTGCCGACCTGTCACGGGCAATGGTGGCCGAACGCGGATTTCGCCAACGGTTTCCACCTGACCCAGCATATCGGCCCCAACTACCTGGGCGGCCAGCTCGACAGCGATGCGCGCGCGGCCATTCACCTGACCCACCGCATCGGCGCCCTGTTGGTGACCCTGGTGCTGCTAGGCCTGGCCTGGCAACTGCGGGCGGTGGGCATGACCCGGCTCGCCGGGTTGCTGCTGCTGGCGCTGGCGGCGCAGATCTGCCTGGGCCTGAGCAATGTCTACTTTCATCTGCCGCTGCCGGTGGCCGTGGCGCACAATGCCGGCGGCGCGGCCTTGTTGCTGACGCTGGTGCTGGTCAACTACCACGCGCGTACCGCGCTGGTCCGGGTGCGCGCGCAAGCGCCGGCACGCTGGCGTCTGAGCCCGATCAAAGCGGTCCATGCGCCCATCACGATCAAGGGAGAAATGCCGTGGCGACTGTAATCGGTGAGGCTCAGGCCCAGGCGCTCTGGCGCGACTACCTGGAGCTGACCAAACCCAAGGTGGTGGTGCTGATGCTGATCACCTCGCTGGTGGGCATGTTTCTCGCGACCCGTGCCGGCGTGCCCTGGACCGTGCTGGTGTTCGGCAACCTGGGCATCGCCCTGTGTGCCGGCGGCGCGGCGGTGGTCAATCATGTGGTGGATCGGCGCATCGATGCGCTGATGGCCCGCACCCACAAGCGGCCGCTGGCCCAGGGCCGGGTATCGCCGGCGGCGGCGCTGAGTTTCGCGCTGGTCCTCGCGGTGCTCGGGCAGGCCTTGCTGCTGAGTTTCACCAACCCGCTGACGGCCTGGCTGACCCTGGCGTCCCTGCTCGGTTACGCGGTGATCTACACCGGCTTTCTCAAGCGCGCCACGCCGCAGAATATCGTGATCGGCGGCCTGGCCGGGGCGGCGCCGCCGTTGCTCGGCTGGGTCGCGGCCACCGGTCATGTCAGCGCCGAACCGCTGTTGCTGGTGCTGATCATCTTCGCCTGGACCCCGCCGCATTTCTGGGCCCTGGCCATCCACCGCAAGGAAGAGTACGCCAAGGCGGATATCCCGATGCTGCCGGTGACCCATGGCGAGCATTACACCAAGGTGCATATCCTGCTCTACACCTGTGTCCTGCTGGCGGTCAGCCTGCTGCCGTTCGTGATCCACATGAGCGGCCTGCTCTACCTGGTCTGCGCCACGCTCCTGGGCGCGCGCTTCCTGCACTGGGCGTGGGTGCTGTACCGTGGCAGTCAGCCGCATGCGGCGATCGGCACCTTCAAGTACTCTATCTACTACTTGTTCCTGCTGTTTATCGCGCTGCTTGTCGATCACTACCTATTGTTGAATCTATGACTCGAGTTCAGAAAACCGTTTTTATTCTTGTCGCCGTGGTGGCCCTGGTCCTGGGCCTGACGGTCAACAAAGTGATCCATAACCAGCGCCAGGGCGAGCCCACGGCGATGATCGACGCCGGGATTATCCTGCTGCCCCAGAGCCGTTCGCTGCCCGGGGTGAAGATGACCGACCAGAACGGCCAGCCGGTGCAGGTCGACGAGCTCAAGGGCAAGTGGAGCCTGCTGTTCTTCGGCTACACCTTCTGCCCGGACATCTGCCCGACCACCCTCGCCCAGCTGCGCCAGATCAAGAGCGAGTTGCCCAAGGACGTGGTCGGCCAGTTGCAGGTGATCCTGGTGAGCGTCGACCCGAACCGCGATACGCCGCAGCAGCTCAAGCAGTACCTGGGGTATTTCGATCCGGATTTCCGCGGGCTGACGGCGGGTTCGATCGACGACCTGCAGAAGGTCGCCAATGCGCTGAGCATTCCGTTTATTCCGGCGGACACCAGCAAGCCCAACTACACCGTCGACCATAGTGGCAACCTGGCGATCGTCGGGCCGGACGGTACCCAGCGCGGCTTTATCCGCGCGCCGCTGAACAACCAGAAGCTGGTGGCGCAGTTGCCGGGGTTGCTCACGCGCAGGTAGCCGCTATTTGGCAAACATCTGCCCGATATCCTTGAAGGCCTTGAACTCCAGGGCATTGCCGCACGGGTCGAACAGGAACATGGTTGCCTGTTCACCCACCTGCCCCTTGAAGCGCACGTAGGGTTCGATCACGAACCGGGTGCCCTTCTCTTTCAGGCGCTCGGCCAGGGCTTCCCAGGTTTCCCATTCCAGCACCACGCCGAAATGCGGTACCGGCACGTCGTGGCCGTCCACCGGGTTGCTCAACGCCTGTTCCTGGGCCGCCGTCTTGGCCTGGTAGTGAATCACCAACTGATGACCAAAGAAGTCGAAGTCCACCCAGTGATCGCTGCTGCGTCCTTCCGGGCAGGCAAAAACATCGCCGTAGAAATGTCGGGCCGCGGCCAGGTCATGGACCGGGATTGCCAGGTGGAAGGGTGAAAGCGCCATGTCGGATACCAGGCTGGGGGAAGGAGCTTTCAGTGTAGCGATGATTATTTTGCTGAAAAGCGCATATTCTTGTTTCCGAGCCCGACTATTTTTGTTGAGTAAGCCATGCTTCGTGAACTCAAGACCTTTATCCGCGTTGCCCGCGAAGGCACCTTTGTCGCCGCCGGCCAGCAGGTGGGGCTGACCCAGTCGGCGGTCAGCGCGCAGATGCGCGTGCTGGAGCAGAACCTCGGGGTGCGCCTGTTCGACCGCAGTGGGCGGGCCGCCGTGCTGAATGCGGCGGGTCGCCATGCGCTGCCCCTGGCCGAGCAGATCCTCGCCTTGTACGGGCAGATGGCCCTGTCGACGAGCGCCGCCGAGTGGCAGGGGGAGTTGCGTATCGGCGCCATTGCCACGGTGCAGACCGGTTTGTTGCCCCAGGCCTTGCCGCGCTTTCGCCAGGCGGCGCCACGGGTGGAGTTGAAGCTGGTGCCGGGCGTTTCCCTCAATCTGCTGGGCCAGGTGGATGCCGGTGAGCTGGACCTGGCGCTGTTGATCAAGCCGCCGTTCGAGCTGCCCAAGGAGTTGCTGGAGATTCCCCTGGCCAGCGAGCCCTTTGTGTTGATCGCGCCGCTGCATCTGCCGGGTGATGACCCGCTGCAATTGCTCGCCGAGCAGCCGTTCGTACGGTATGACCGGGCATCCTTTGGCGGGCGGCTGGTCAGTCAGTTTCTGCGGGAACAGCGGATACAGGTACGCGATGCGCTGGAGCTGGATGAGCTGGAAGCGATTGCGCGGATGGTGGAGTGCGGGCTGGGGGTGTCGCTGGTGCCACGGGCGGGACTGTGGTTGCAGCGGGCGGATCAGTTGCGGGTGATCGGGTTGGGCGAGCTGACTTTCGAGCGGCAGTTGATTGCGGTGTTGCGTCGCGCCCAGCGGCAGCCGGCGCTGGATTGTCTGCTGGAGTGTCTGCGTCAGCCGGTATAACGGCCTGTTCGATTCCTTGCAAACGGCACCAACCCTTGTAGGAGCAGGGCTTGCCCGCGGCCCTGAAGGCCACTAAAAGCTTCGCGGGCAAGCCCTGCTCCTACAGGAACGGTGTTCGGTCTTAACTGTGTGGCTTAGAACGCCGGTACGATCGCGCCCTTGTACTTCTCGAGGATGAAGGCTTTCACTTCAGGGCTGTGCAGCGCCGCGACCAGCTTCTTCATCGCGTCCGAATCCTTGTCGTCCTCGCGGGCCACCAGGATGTTCACGTACGGCGAGTCGCTACCCTCGATGATCAGTGCGTCCTTGGCCGGGTCCAGCTTGGCTTCCAGGGCGTAGTTGGTGTTGATCAGGGCCAGGTCGACCTGGGTCAGCACGCGCGGCAGGGTGGCGGCTTCCAGTTCGCGGATCTTCAGGTCCTTGGTGTTCTCGACGATGTCTTTGGGCGTCGACAGGATGTTGGTGGCGTCCTTCAGCTTGATCAGGCCGGCTTTCTGCAGCAGCAGCAGGGCGCGGCCGCCGTTGGTGGCGTCGTTCGGGATCACCACATTGGCGCCGCCTGGCAGGTCGGCGAGTTTCTTGTACTTGCTGGAGTAGGCGCCCAGCGGCTCCACGTGCACGCCGGCAACGCTGACCAGGTGGGTGCCCTTGCTCTTGTTGAACTCATCCAGGTACGGCTGGTGCTGGAAGAAGTTGGCGTCCAGGCGTTTCTCGGCCACTTGCACGTTCGGTTGCACGTAGTCGGTGAAGACCTTGACCTTCAGGTCCACGCCTTCCTTGGCCAGGGCCGGTTTGACGAACTCGAGGATTTCCGCGTGGGGGACCGGCGAGGCGGCAACGGTCAGGGTTTCGGCGGCGTGGGCCGAGAGGGCGGCAACGGCGGCAAAGGCAGCAATCAGTTTTTTCATCGAACGACTCCATGTGAGGGGCGCATGCCGGCCTGGGGCCGGCTTATTCAGGTGTAAAAGGCGGATTTTACTTACGGGAAAAGTGCACCACCAGCCGGTCGCCGATGCTCTGCAGCACCTGCACCAGGACGATCAGCATGATCACCGTGACCACCATGACATCGGTCTGGAAACGCTGGTAACCATAGCGGATCGCCAGGTCGCCGAGGCCGCCGGCACCGACCACACCGGCCATGGCGGTATAGCTCACCAGGGTAATGGCGGTCACGGTAATCGCCGCGAGAATGCCCGGCCGGGCTTCCGGCAACAGCGCATTGAGAATGATCTGGCGGGTGGTCGCGCCCATCGCCTGGGTGGCTTCGATAATGCCCCGGTCGACTTCGCGCAGCGCGGTTTCCACCAGCCGCGCGAAGAACGGCGCGGCGCCGATCACCAGCGGCGGGATGGCCCCGGCCACGCCCAGGGAGGTGCCGGTGAGAAGCACGGTGAACGGAATCATCACGATCAGCAGGATGATGAATGGCAGCGAGCGCACCACGTTCACCACGAAGGCCAGGATCGCGTAGGTAGCCTTCTGCTCCAGCAACTGGCGCGGGCTGCAGAGGAACAACAGGATCCCCAGGGGCAGGCCCAGCAGGATGGTGAACACCAGCGAGGTGCCGAGCATCAGCATGGTATCGCCTGTGGCTTCCCAGATATCCGCCCAGTCGACGTTGGCGAAGAAACTCAGAAACAGGTCCATCAGCGCAGTACCTCCATATGGACGTCGGCGGCGGTGAAGCGCGCGAAGGCGGCCTCCATGTCGCCGCCGGTGACGGCGAGCGTCAGTTGCCCATAAGGGGTGTCCTTGATGCGGTCGATGCGCCCGGCAAGGATGCTGTAGTCCACGCCGGTTTCACGGGCGACGGTACCCAGCAGCGGCGCGTAGGTGGCTTCGCCCTGGAAGGTCAGACGCACTATACGGCCCGGCACATGGGCGAAGTCGTCACGCTGCTCGCTTTCGTCGATCTGTTCGTCTTCCTGGACGAAGCGGCGAGTGGTCGGGTGCTTGGGGTGCAGGAACACCTCGGCCACCGGACCCTGTTCGACGATCACGCCGGCATCCATCACCCCGACCACGTCGCAGACCCGGCGGATCACGTCCATTTCATGGGTGATCAGCACGATGGTCAGCTTCAGCTCGCGATTGATCTCGGCCAGCAGTTGCAGGACCGACGCGGTGGTTTGCGGGTCGAGGGCGCTGGTGGCTTCGTCGCACAGCAGGATCTTCGGCTTGGTCGCCAGGGCGCGGGCAATGCCGACCCGCTGCTTCTGGCCGCCGGACAACTGGGCCGGGTATTTCTTCGCGTGGTCGGACAGGCCGACCCGTTGCAAGAGTTCGGCGACCCGCTGGTCGATCTCGCGCCGGGACAGCTCGCCGGCCAGGGTCAGCGGCAGCGCGACGTTGTCGGCCACGGTCTTGGAGGCCAGCAGGTTGAAGTGCTGGAAGATCATCCCGACCTGTTGGCGGAAACGCCGCAGGCCATTGGCGTCGAGCGCCGTGACCTCTTCGTCGTCGACGATGATCTGGCCGCCGCTGGGGGCTTCCAGGCGATTGATCAGACGCAGCAGGGTACTTTTTCCTGCGCCGGAATGACCGATCAGGCCGAAGACCTGGCCGTTCTCAACCCGCAGGTTGGTGGGGTGCAGGGCGGGAATATCCTTACCGGCGACCCGGTAGGTTTTATGGACGTTATGAAACTCGATCACGTAGCGAACCTTGTGGGGCGCAATGGAAAAAGGTCAGCGGTTAGCCGGGCGGGCATTTTAGCCTGTCCGTATAGGTCGTCTTAGCATTTATTTCGCATTCTACCTTTAATTTGGGCATATCTCGATCAGCGGCGGTCGTCGCGCCGGGCGCCGTCGAGTGGCGGTATTGGCTGGCAGTCTCCCCATCAGCGGGTAACGGGTTTACATCGATTGTGCTGTGTTGTGTAGGAGGTTTCTTTTGTGTGAAGTTCAGGGTCTTATAGTAGCGAGTGGATCCAATTCGGCTTCTGGATGTTAATATTTTGAATCGGCTTTTTCCGAGACTTGTTGTTTTTGTTCAAGTAGGCTTTTAACTAATCCGGCTCCCGAAGTGGGGTGTTATCTTCGGGTGTTACAAGTTTCTTGATTGAAATTTGTGAATTGAGTGTTTAGCCGGAAAGCAATGGATGGCCTTAGTCGTTTTATTTGTTTGACACGGAATTTCCGTGTTTCCGATAAGTTTGGAAACAATAAATAAGGTGATCGCATTGAAACCACTCAAGACCATGGTTATGGGTTTGCTTGCCCTGTCGATTCATAATATCGCAGCCGCCAGTGATAGTTCGACGGGTTCGTCGAGCGCCCAGAATATTATCTCCTCTCAAAAACTGCTGATGTTCGGCCCCCCTTCCGCACAGGTGCTTCCGGAGACGTTTGAGGCCTGGCCACGCCTGATGGCCGATGCCCTGGAGCCCGAGGAGATAGAGCGGCAGCGGGCAGGTATTGCTTTGGCTTATCTGGATATCGCGGCCGTTACGCAAGATGAGGACGTTCAGGCCAAGGTGGGTCAGCTGTTTGCCGAGCAGATACCTGTTTTGCTGAAAATGGACGGTGATAATGCCGAGTTGAAGGGGCAGGTTGCCGCTTTGTTTGGTATCGCCGGTTCCTCGCGCTATACGCTGTTTTACCGAAAAAATAACGCCCAGGTAGAGGTCCAGGGTTTCGATGATTTGAACACGCAGGAACAGATTGCCGCACTCGAAGAACAAGTGCTGAAGTGGCAGTCCGGGCAAGATGGGCATACGGCCACTGAGGCGGAAGAAGGCGTCGCGACATTACAGGGATCGGCAGAACATCTACCTGCCGGTGCTCCGGTGCAAGTAAGTTCTTCGGATTTTACAGCGGTGCCGAGCCTGACATTCAACTTGTCTCAAACGGGCCGCAGGGGTGAAGTCTCGACATTGGCCAATATCGAGATCATCAGAAGTGCCCTGCGCGCTCAAGACAAGAAGTTCATTATTATCAAGGGTAATCCGACGACGATTAAATCGGAGAGAAATGGCATTCTCACACCGATACCCGGTGTCAGGAATCTCTGGGCCTCCTATCTGCCCCAGACGTACCGGGTAAGCCATGTGGTCGAGGCCGCCGGTGCCGGTCCGGGCCTGGTGAGATTTGCTCCCCCGAGTGATGGCCGAACGGAGTTCAGTTACAACGAGACGCAGACCCGTGGTTTCACCATCGGTGGCTCGGTAGGTGCCGAATTCGGACCCGGAGCGACGGATAAGGCCACCTACGTGGCCAAATCCCCTTTCAGTCTGGGTGCCAGTTATGAGCACACCAATAGCAAAACCCTGGCGACCAGCTTCAAGGACTACTCGTTGTTGGCATCGTCAAATAACCGCGGCGCGCATTGGGTGGCCCCCATCGCACCTCGTCTCAGAAGTGCGTTGATTGACAGGGTCACCGCCAACGGGCCGATTCTGACAGAGAGTCGCATGACGCCGATGATGCGCCAGGCCAGCCTGGAAACCTACAGTGTCTGGGAGTTACCGGGCAGTTACAGCGGCAATGCGAAAGTGATAGTCGGTGCCGGCTATGACCTCCAACTGGATGAATGGTGGCGGGATCGGACCCAGATCAAGAAGAGGAGCGAATTGGTCAACTATGCCCATAACAGTGAGTTTGTCCTGGATTTATCAAGCCCTTACCTGACTCGCGAGATGTCGGTGCTTATCCGCTCCCAGGACGGTGCCGGAAGATGCCTGGTCGAGTCGGGGAGCACGGTGACGCTTGCCGCGTGCAATGCCCAGCAAAAAAGCCATCTATGGGGACTCGACTCGGAAAGTCGTTATGTAAACCGTGGGTCTGGAAAGTGCCTTGCGTTGCAGGAGCGCTCGGGTGCGCTGTCGACTGAAACCTGCCGTATCGACAATCGCCAACAATGGGAGTGGCGTGCCGACCGGATTCATTCGCTCTATAACCTGGACTGGCGGCTGTTTGTCCAGGGGACGCGACCCTCGGCAAAGCCGGACGGCTCGATGGCCTTCGACGATGTGCCGGTCAACGCCTTCAACCGCTTCAATATCCCGTGGGCCAGTTATCCCGGAGCGCCTTCGGCGGGCGACGTGATGCCCAACGAAAATGGTGTTTCACCGCAGGTCAGCCCGGACTGGGTCTCGACCTACAGAAACCCTATCGATGCACGTCAGCGGTGGCGTATCGAGATACTGCGTGATGGGCTGTAATCGCGGGCTCGGATAATGTTTCACCCGCCGCTTGAGGAGCAAGCGGCGGGCGCCGGCTTCAAGGCTTGCGTGGGCTCAAGACCACCTGGGCCTTCACCTGCCGGTCGATCTGCTTGTCGATCGTCAGCGCAAAATCGGCATCGAGCTTCTTCACACGTTTTTCCAGCAAGGTCGCCAGCCACGGGTAATCCTGGGTGCGCGGCACCTGGAAGGTCACCGTGCACTGGTAATTCACCACGTCCGCCGCCAGCGCATCCATCTGTTTGCGCAGTTGCGCAATGTCCTGGATGTTCAGGGCAATGGTGCTGCTCTCGGCGCTCGGGTCGATCAAGCGCGCCGCCGGCTTGGCTTCGGCAGCCTTGAGTGCGGCCTCGGCCTTTTCCAGCTCGGCCTTGCGTGCCTGGGCAATCGCACCGTTGACCCCGCCGGTCAGGGCCGGTGCCTTGGGCATCAGTGCCCGGGCACGGCTCAGGGCCGTGGCGGCGGCGTTGACGTCGCCTTTTTGCAGGACGATCTGGCTGCGTTGCAAATAGGCTTCGGCCAGCTGCCGCTGGTAGGTCACCCATTGGGGATCGTCCGGCGACTGCGTCTGCAAGGCACCCAATTGGTCCTCGGCAGTGGCCAGTTCATTGCTGCTGATGCTCTGCTCCAGCGCGGCGATGGCCGCGACCCGAGCGTCGGGCACCGAGGTGTCCACCGGCGGGGTGCTCTGGCAGGCGCCCAGCAGCAGGGAAAATGCGACAAGGAGCAGATAACGGGAGGCGAACGGCTTCATTCCTGCGACTCTCTAATTGCGCAAAAAACGAGCAAGTCTACACCCCTCTGCGTGGCAGGACAAAACTCAGCAGAAACAGGCCGGCGGCCGTGACCACGATGGACGGCCCCGCCGGGGTGTCCTTGAACCAGGACAGCGCCAGACCACCGCACACCGCGAGCATGCCGAGCAGGCTGGCACCCAGGGCCATCTGCTCCGGCGAACGGGCGTGGCGCTGGGCGGCGGCGGCCGGGATGATCAGCAAAGAGGTGATCAGCAGCACGCCGACGATCTTCATCGCCACCGCGATCACCACCGCGATCAGCAGCATCAGGGCCATGCGCAACGACGCCACCGGCAGGCCTTCGACAGTGGCCAGCTCTTCATGCACGGTGATCGCCAGCAGCGGCCGCCAGAGGCTGATCAACAGCACCAGCACCGCCGCGCTGCCACCGAGGATCCAGTACAGGTCAGTGGTGCTGATGGCCAGCAGGTCGCCGAACAGGTAACCCATCAGGTCGATCCGCACTTCATGCATGAAGCTTAGTACCACCAGGCCGAGGGACAAGGTGCTCGGCGCGAGAATTCCCAACAGGGTGTCGGAGGCCAGGGGCTGGCGTTGTTGCAGGGTCACCAGCAGCACCGCCAGCAGCAGGCAGCCGACGGTCACCGCCAGGGTCGGGCTGACATCCAGCAGAAAGCCCAGGGCCACGCCGAGCAGGGCCGCGTGGGACAGGGTGTCGCCGAAATAGGCCATGCGCCGCCAGACCACGAACGAACCCAACGGGCCCGCCACCAGCGCCAGGGCCAAGCCTGCAAGCAGGGCGTAGAGCAGGAAATCAGCCATGCTTGCAGCTTTCTCCATGAACGTGGGTGTGGGCCGCCGGGGCCGCGTCGCTGACCACGGCGCCATGCAGGTCGTGGGCGTGGTCATGGTGGTGGTGATAGATCGCCAGGCTCTGGGCGTTCTGCCCGAACAGCTCGACGAAGGCCGGGTCGCCGCTGACCTGCTCGGGATGGCCGGAGCAGCAGACATGGCGATTGAGGCAGACCACCTGGTCGGTGGTGCTCATCACCAGGTGCAAGTCGTGGGAGACCATCAGTACGCCGCAGCCGTGGCGGTCGCGCAGGCGGGTGATCAGGCTGTAGAGCTCGGCCTGGCCGGCGACATCGACGCCTTGCACGGGTTCGTCGAGCACCAGCAGTTGCGGTTCGCGCAACAGCGCGCGGGCCAGCAGCACCCGCTGCATTTCGCCGCCGGAGATGCTTTGCACCGGGCTGTCGATCACCTGTTCGGCACCGACTTCGCCCAGGGCCGCCATGGCCCGCGCGCGGTCGACGCCCGGCACCAGGCGCAGGAAGCGCAGCACCGACAGCGGCAGGGTCGGGTCGACATGGAGTTTCTGCGGCATATAGCCGACCCGCAGTTTCGGCTTGCGCCAGACCGTCCCGCGATCCGGCTTGAGCAGCCCGAGCACGGCGCGCACCAGGGTGGTCTTGCCGGCGCCGTTGGGGCCGATCAGGGTGACGATCTGCCCGGGCTCGACGCTCAGGTGGATATTGTCGAGCACATTCTGCCCGGCAAAGGTCACGCCCACCTGCTCGAGGCGAATCAGCGCAGTGCTCATCAGGCCCCCTGGCAACCCGAGCAGAGCCCGATCACTTCGACGGTCTGGGCCTCGACGGCGAAACCGACGTCGCGGGCGCTGCCGATAATGGCGTCGCTGATGGCTTTTTGTTCCAGCTCGATGGCGGCGTGGCACTGGCGGCAGATCAGGAATTGGCCCTGGTGGGCATGTTCCGGATGGTTGCAGCCGACAAAGGCGTTGAGCGAGGCGATGCGATGGACCAGGCCGTTGTCCAGCAGGAAGTCCAGGGCGCGGTAGACGGTCGGCGGCGCGGCGCGGCGGCCGTCCTGCTCGCTCAGTACCGCGAGGATGTCATAGGCGCCCAGCGGCTTGTGGCTCTGCCAGACCAGCTCGAGCACCCGCCGCCGCAGGGCGGTCAGGCGCAGGCCCTGGCGTGCGCACAGGGCATCGGCGTCGGACAGCGCGCTGTGCACGCAGTGAGAGTGATCATGGGGACGACTGGCGAGAGGGGTTTTGGGCATGAGCGGCGACGGCGTTTGTGAGAGACGTTATTATGTTACCTGTTCCTGCCGCCTTGAGTGTTCATCGTGCCCCGTCTTTTTGCCTTTTTTGTCGTGATCAGTGCCAGTTTGTTGGTGATTTCCCCGGTTCAGGCGCAAGTCAGCGTACTGACCAGCATCAAGCCCCTGCAGTTGATTGCCGCCGCCGTGCAGGAGGGCGTCGACACCCCTGAAGTACTGCTGCCGCCGGGCGCTTCGCCGCACAACTACGCGTTGCGGCCTTCCGATGTACGCAAGGTGCAGTCGGTGGATTTGCTCTACTGGATCGGCCCGGACATGGAAAGCTTCCTGCCCCGGGTGCTCAAGGGCCGCAGCCTGCCAACCGTCGCGGTGCAGGACCTGGCGGGGATGAAGTTGCGCCGGTTCGCCGAAGATAGCCACTCCCACGCTGAAGATGCCGACGAGCATGATCACGATCATCGCCCGGGCACGCTGGATGCGCACCTGTGGCTATCGACAGTGAATGCCCGGGTGATTGCCGCGCGCATGGCCGCGGACCTGAGTGCGGCCGATCCGGCCAATGCGCAGCGCTATCAAGGCAACGTGAAGGCCTTCGATGCGCGGCTCGATGCCCTGGATGCGCGGTTGAAGGCGCGTCTGGCGGATGTGGTGGGCAAGCCGTACTTTGTCTTCCATGAGGCCTTCGATTACTTCGAGGATGCCTATGGGCTCAAGCACACCGGCGTGTTCAGCGTGGCCGCCGAAGTGCAGCCGGGCGCCCAGCACGTGGCGGCGATGCGCACGCGTTTGCAGGAAGTGGGCAAGACCTGTGTATTCAGTGAGCCGCCGTTGCGTCCGCGCTTGGCGGAAACCCTGGTGAGCGGCTTGCCGGTGAAGCTGGCCGAGCTGGATGCCCTGGGTGGCTACACGCCGGCGTCGGCCCATGGCTATGAGCAGGTGCTGGAGAAACTCGGCAATGACCTGGCGGGATGCCTGGAGCACTTGTAGGAGCGAGCTTGCTCGCGATGGCCGTCAACGATAACGCGGGGAACCTGATGCCCCGCGGCGCCTGGACTACCATCGCGAGCAAGCTCGCTCCTACATTGCGAACGGCAACGAGCAGCTGACCTGCTGGCGCTGGGCCAGGCGGCGCTGGAATTCCATGGGGTCATGGATCAGCACGTCCTGCCCGGCAAAGGACTCGGCGGCAATCAGCCGCGACAGCCAGAAACGTACACAGCCCACCCGCAACATGGTCGGCCACAACTCGGCTTCACTCGCGGTAAACGGCCGCAGACCGGCATACGCACCCAACAGTGCCCGGGCCCGTTGCCCGTCGAGTACCCCGGCGTCATCCGAACACCAGTCGTTCAAGGCAATGGCCACGTCGTAGAGCATCGGCCCGGAACAGGCGTTGTAGAAGTCGATCAACCCGGTCAGGTGGGTGCCTTCGAACATTGCATTGTCGCGGAACAGGTCGGCGTGCAGGTTGGCCCTTGGCAGCGCGAGGATCTGCGCCTTGTACCGGCCAATCTCCTCCAGCGCCGCTTGCAGCAAGCCGCGCGCCTCCTCGTCCAGGTGCGACTTCAGCTTCTCGCCCTCTTCGAGCATCCAGTCCAGGCCGCGATCGGTCTTGCGCTCTATGATCCTGTCACGGGTCGCCAGGTGCAGATGACCGAGCAGCTCGCCGACCTGGGCGCAGTGCTGGGCGTTGGCCACCTTGATGTGCTTGCCGGCCAGTCGCGGTTGCAGCAACGCCGGCTTGCCGGCCAGTTCGCGCAGGGCCTGGCCGTCGGTGGTGCGCAAGGCATAGGGAACCGGCAGGTCGGCGTCATGCAGCACGTCGAGCAGTTCGATGAAGAACGGCATTTCCTGCACCGGTCCGCGTTCAACCAGGGTCAGGACGTATTCACCCTTCTCCAGGCTGATGAAGAAATTGGTGTTTTCACTGCCGGCGGCAATTCCCTGGAAATCGAGCAGACGACCGAGCCCATAAGGGGCGAGAAAGGTTTCCAGCTCGGGCCGAGCCAGGGGGGTGAACACAGACATGGTTAAAACTGCCAGTACGGGCGCCGCTCAAGGCGGCGCCGATTAAAGTTAAGGGCTTACTTCCACTCGAAGATCTTCCACGCTGGAATCAGCATATCGGGCTGGTCCGAGCGGATATAGTTTGCATCAGTACCATCGGCACGGACCAGAAAGTAGGGCTTGCCACCTTTGGGGGTGACCTTGATGGCGTACAGAAAGCCATTTACCCGGTATTCCTGGATCGTTTTGTCACCTTCCGTGTGAATCGTCACTTCTGGTTCGGCTGAAGGCGCATCCGACGCGGCCATGACGGCCAGCGGCGCGAGCGCAAGCAAGCCGCCCAATAACAGGCGATTGAGTTTACGCATGATAACCTTGTCCCTTTGTCGTCAACGGTCCGGCTATTCTAGCGCCGCACCCGCCGAAAAGGTTGATCGTACTCATGAACCAAGCTCCTCTCGTCCTGGTGGACGGTTCTTCCTACCTGTATCGCGCCTTCCACGCGATGCCGCCGCTCACCACGTCCAAGGGGTTGCCCACCGGGGCGGTCAAGGGCGTGCTGAACATGCTCAGAAGCCTGCGCAAACAGTATCCGCAAAGCC
Source organism: Pseudomonas sp. MWU12-2037 (assembly GCF_023242345.1). Classification (NCBI taxonomy): domain Bacteria; kingdom Pseudomonadati; phylum Pseudomonadota; class Gammaproteobacteria; order Pseudomonadales; family Pseudomonadaceae; genus Pseudomonas; species Pseudomonas sp. MWU12-2037. The sequence continues at coordinate 119,705 of NZ_JALLIZ010000019.1, forward strand.
CCTTCGCGGTGGTTTTCGACGCCAAGGGCGGGACCTTTCGCGATGAAATGTATGCCCACTACAAGGCCAACCGCCCGAGTATGCCCGACGATATGCGCGTGCAGATCGAGCCGTTGCACGCCAGCGTGCGTGCCATGGGGTTCCCGTTGCTGTGCGTGGAAGGCGTGGAAGCCGACGATGTGATCGGCACCCTGGCCCGCAGTAGCGCGGCCGCTGACCGTCCGGTGGTGATCTCCACCGGTGACAAGGACATGGCGCAGTTGGTCGACGGGCACATTACGCTGGTCAACACCATGAACGAAACCTCGATGGATGTGGAGGGCGTAAAGGCGAAGTTTGGCGTCGCTCCCGAGCAGATCATCGATCTGCTGGCGTTGATGGGTGACTCTTCCGACAACATTCCCGGAGTCAAGGGGGTCGGCGAGAAAACCGCCGTGGCCTTGCTGGTGGGGGTCAACGGTGGTTTGAAAGAACTCTACGAGCAGCTCGACCAGGTGCCGAACCTGCCGATTCGCGGGGCCAAGACCTTGCCGGCCAAGTTGCTTGAGCACAAGGAGATGGCGTTCCTGTCCTACCAGTTGGCGACCATCAAGGTCGACGTGCCGCTGGAGATCGGCCTGGACGACCTGCACTTGGGCGAGCCGGATCGGGAAAAGCTCGCCGAGCTGTATGCCGAGCTGGAATTCAAGAGCTGGATCGACGAGTTGCAGCGTGAAGCCAAGCGCATTGAGTTGGCCGCTGCGGCGGCGCCTGCGGCGGACAACGCCGGGCTCTTCGACGCCGGGCCGGCGGACGCTGCCCCGCCAGTGGCCGAGGCTCCCAGTGAGCCACAATACGAAACCATCCTCGACCAGGCCCGCTTCGATGCCTGGCTGGAGAAACTCAAGGGCGCCAAGCTCTTTGCCTTCGACACCGAAACCACCGGGATCGACGCGCAGCAGGCGCAGTTGGTCGGTGTTTCCTTCGCCGTACAGGCCAATGAAGCGGCCTATGTGCCGCTGACCCATTCCTACATCGATGCGCCGCAGCAACTGGATCGCGACAGCGTGTTGCGGGCCTTGAAGCCGCTGCTGGAAGACCCGGAAAAGCTCAAGGTCGGCCAGCACGCCAAGTTCGACATGAATATCCTCGCCAATTGCGCCATCGGCGGCGACCCGGCGTGCGGTATCACGGTGCGCGGCATCGCCTTCGACACCATGCTCGAGTCCTACGTGCTCAATGCCACGGCGACCCGGCATGATATGGACAGCCTGGCGAAGAAGTACCTCGACTACGACACCGTCAGCTTCCAGGACATCGCCGGCAAGGGCGCCAAGCAACTGACCTTCGACCAGATCGCCCTGGAACAGGCCGGGCCCTATGCCGCCGAAGATGCCGACGTGACCTTGCGCCTGCACCTGGCCTTGCACGAGCAACTGGCCGCCGTGCCGAGCCTGCTCAGCGTGCTGACTGATATCGAAATGCCGCTGGTGCCGGTGCTGGCGCGGATCGAGCGCCAGGGCGCGCTGGTGGATGCCGATTTGCTCGGCGTGCAGAGCATCGAGCTGGGCAAGAAGATGGTGGAGCTGGAGCGCGAGGCGTTCGTGATCGCCGGCGAAGAGTTCAATCTTGGCTCGCCCAAGCAGTTGGGCGCGATCCTCTACGAAAAACTCGGCCTGCCGGTGCTGAAGAAGACCGGCAAGGGGCAGGCGTCCACGGCTGAAGAAGTACTGGCCAAGCTGGCCGAGGATGACTATCCGTTGCCCAAGGTGCTGATGCAGTACCGCTCCATGAGCAAGCTGAAAAGCACCTACACTGATCGCCTGCCGGAACAGATCAATCCGCGTACCGGGCGTATCCACACCTCCTACCACCAGGCGGTGGCGGCCACCGGACGCTTGTCCTCCAGCGATCCGAACCTGCAGAACATCCCGGTGCGCACCGCCGAGGGCCGGCGCATTCGCCAGGCGTTCATCGCGCCGAAGGGCTACAAGCTGCTGGCAGCAGACTATTCGCAGATCGAACTGCGGATCATGGCCCACTTGTCCAAGGACGAAGGCCTGCTCAATGCCTTCCGCCACAACCTCGACGTGCACACGGCGACGGCGGCGGAAGTGTTCAAGGTCGAGTTGGGCGCGGTGACGTCCGACCAGCGCCGTAGCGCCAAGGCCATCAACTTCGGCCTGATCTATGGCATGGGCGCGCAGAAGCTGGGCAAGGACATCGGCGTCGACACCAAGACCGCCAAGGCTTACATCGACGTGTATTTCGCTCGCTACCCGGGGGTTCGCGAATACATGGAGCGCACCCGCGGCCAGGCCTCGGAGCAGGGTTATGTCGAAACCCTGTTCGGGCGTCGGCTGTACTTGCCGGAGATCCACTCCAACCGGCCCCAGGAGCGTGCCGGCGCCGAGCGCACGGCGATCAACGCGCCGATGCAGGGTACGGCGGCGGACATCATCAAGAAGGCCATGGTGGCGGTGGATAACTGGCTCTGCGAATCCGGCCTGGATGCCCGGGTCATCCTCCAGGTGCACGATGAACTGGTGCTGGAGGTGCGTGAGGATCTGGTGGAAGAGGTCAGCGAGAAGATTCGCGCCTACATGAGCGGCGCGGTGCAGCTGGATGTGCCGTTGCTGGTGGATGTGGGCGTGGGCAACAACTGGGATGAGGCGCACTGAGTCCGACATTTGCCGCGGCATGGCGTCGCGGCAAAACACCATCGAAAGGCCATTAGTTCAGAAATAGGCGGCACTTATGCCAAATAGTTTTTGAAGATTTTCGGAACTAAATCGGCAAAACGACACTCAGAGTTACTGAATGGCTGGTGAAGCCCTTCGATGCTCCTATGTTGTGTTAAGTGTTGGCAGATATTCCGGACGCCGCCCTAGCGGTTCGGAACTTGGACCCCGAACTTCCCCTCCCCATACGAAGTCCGGGGTTTTTTTTGCCCCCAAACTGGCTGTGGCACGCTCATGCTGCGTTAAAAGCGCGGCGTGAAAGACTCATTTACAGCCAGTAAACTTCGCCTTTCACGCCGCGTTTTTGCCTTGCCTGAGCGCACCACAGCCAGTTTGGTGTCCGTCTGTCGGGCCTCAAAAGCGAGCCTTATTCCGCCGCCGCTTCTGCGCCCTTGTCCGCCAGTTCCATCCAGTCCGCCAATACAGTGTAGGCCTCTTCCAGGCCCTGGCGCTTGGGCGCCGAGAACAGCTGGATACTGATGGCGTCACCCCAGCCCTTGCGGATTTCCGCCTGGACCTTGAGCAAGGTGTTCTTCGCCGCGCCGTAGGTCAGCTTGTCGGCCTTGGTCAGCAGGATATGCATCGGCATGCCGCTGGCCACCGCCCAATCGAGCATCAACAGGTCGAAGTCGGTCATCGGATGGCGGATGTCCATCATCAGGATCAGACCCTTCAAACTCTCCCGGCCACCCAGGTAGGCTTCCAGGTGACGCTGCCAGTGCAGCTTCAGCGGAATAGGAACTTTTGCATATCCGTAGCCCGGCAGGTCGACCAGACGCCGATCATCGTCTAGCTTGAAGAAGTTCAATAGCTGTGTGCGACCCGGGGTTTTCGAGGTGCGCGCCAGGCTCGCATGGGTCAGGGTGTTGAGGGCGCTGGATTTGCCGGCGTTGGAACGGCCGGCAAAGGCCACTTCAAAACCTTCGTCGTCCGGGCACTGGTCGACTTTGGCGGCGCTGAGCATGAAGGTGGACTGTTGGCACAGGCCGAGAATGGGGTTCTTGAGTTGCATGGGATTTCCGATATGGGCGGTGCCGGGGATGGACGCGGCAGCAGTGTCATTTCCGTTTCAGTAGCGCCAGTATATAATGCCGCAGATTTTGTGTGTGCTTTGTCCCTGCATAGGATAAGGCCCACGGGGGCGATAGACCTAGACCGCGCAGTAGAACGCGGTACGTTCCCAACCCTGAGAAGGTCATTGATGACCCAATGGCTGCTGGCCGCCGGGCTCTTGATGCCGCTTTACAGCGCGCAGGCTACACAGGATCCGGAAGCCGTGTACAACCGTGTTTGTGGTGCCTGCCATGCCGGACAGTTGCCGATGGCCCCTCAAAAGGGTGACCAGGCGGCCTGGAAGCCAAGATTGGCGCAAGGTATGGAGACGCTGGTGCAACACGTGACCCAGGGTTTCAAGGCGATGCCGCCGCGTGGTTTGTGCATGGACTGCAGTACCGAGGATTACCGAAGCATCATCCAGTGGATGAGCGAGTAAGCCCGGTCCATAACTCTTAACCCTTAGCCGTAGTTGGATTAGCTGATGAACAAACTGATCGTGAGTCTGCTGTTGACCCTGGGGATCACAGGCCTGGCCCAGGCCGCCGGCGATGCCAAGGCCGGTCAGGCCAAGGCTGCTGTCTGCGGAGCCTGCCACGGGCCCGACGGCAACAGCATGGCCCCCAACTTTCCGAAACTCGCCGGCCAGGGCGAGCGCTACCTGACCAAGCAGATGCAGGATATCAAGTCGGGCAAGCGCACGGTGCTGGAAATGACCGGCCTGCTGACCAACCTGAGCGATCAGGACCTGTCCGATATCGCCGCCTACTTTTCCAGCCAGCAAGGCAGCGTCGGCGCCGCCGATCCCAAGGTCGTGGCCCGCGGCGAAGAGCTGTTCCGCGGCGGCAAGCTGGACCAGGGCATGCCCTCCTGCATCGGTTGCCACTCGCCCAATGGCGCGGGCAACGCCGCCGCCGGTTTCCCGCACCTGGGCGGCCAGCACGCGCAATACATCGCCAAGCAGTTGACCGACTTCCGCGAAGGCAACCGCACCAACGACGGCGATACCATGATCATGCGCAGCATCGCCGCGAAGATGAGCAACAAGGATATCGACGCCGTTTCCAGCTACGTACAGGGCCTGCACTGAGGGGCTGACGGCCTGGCGCGCGGTGGATTGTCATCTTTGGCAACGTTAATGATCGATTAATCCACTGCTGCAACGATAAAAGGGTGGCCTTGGCCGCCCTTTTTTGTGGCCGCTGCCGTTACACTAATTATCGAACTAGAGCCCGCCCCGGTCTGTCTGAGTTACAGGTCGCGTCTGGGGCCACTTTCCATGTCCAGGAGCAAAGCATGCGTAATCTGATTCTCAGCGCCGCACTCGTCACCGCCAGCCTGTTCGGCATGACGGCCCAGGCCGCCGATGTGCCACTTGAGGCCGGCAAGACCTACGTGGAACTGAGCAACCCTGTACCGGTTGCCGAGCCGGGCAAAATCGAAGTGGTCGAGTTGTTCTGGTACGGTTGCCCGCATTGCTACGCTTTTGAGCCGACCATCAACCCTTGGGTCGAGAAGCTGCCCAGCGATGTGAATTTCGTGCGTATTCCGGCGTTGTTCGGAGGCCCCTGGGATGCCCACGGCCAGCTCTTCGTGACCCTGGACACCATGGGTGTCGAGCATAAGGTCCACGCTGCAGTGTTCAATGCCATCCAGAAGGAACACAAGCAACTGGTCAAGCCTGACGACATGGCTGACTTTGTCGCCACCCAAGGCGTAGACAAGACCAAGTTCCTGGAAACCTTCAACTCTTTCGCCGTGAAGGGCAAGATGGCCCAGTATCGTGATCTGGCCAAGAAGTATGAAGTCAGTGGCGTACCGACCATGATCGTCAACGGCAAGTACCGCTTCGACCTCGGCACTGCTGGTGGTCCAGAAGCCGCACTGAATGTCGCCGACCAGCTGATCGCCAAGGAGCGGGCCGCCATGACGGCGGCCAAGTAAGGCCGCCGCCGTGATCGGGCGCTGGGGGACGGAGCGTCTCGTTGGCCTGCATGAGCCCAAGGTCAACGAGCGTCACCTGGAGAGCACCGGCCTGCCGGCGGACAACCGCTTGCGCCTGCTCAGTTTCAATATCCAGGTGGGCATCAGCACCCAGCGTTATCGACATTACCTGACCCGTGGCTGGCAACACCTGTTGCCCCATACCGGGCGGGCGGACAACCTGCAGAAGATCGGCGGCCTGCTCGCCGATTTCGATCTGGTGGCCCTCCAGGAGGCCGATGGTGGCAGCCTGCGTTCAGGTTATATCAATCAGGTCGAGCACCTGGCCCAGCTCGGGGCCTTTCCCTACTGGTACCAGCAACTCAATCGCAACCTCGGACGCCTGGGCCAGCACAGCAATGGCGTGCTGAGCCGTTTGCGGCCCTCGGCGATCGAGGATCATCCCTTGCCGGGGCCGGCCGGGCGCGGAGCCATTCTCGTGCGCTTTGGCGAGGGCTCGGAAGCCTTGGTGGTGGTGATGATGCACCTGGCCCTGGGGGCGCGGGCGCGTACCCGGCAACTGGCCTATATCCGCGAGCTGATCGGCGGTTTTCGGCACCTGGTGCTCATGGGCGACATGAACACCCAGGCCAGCGACCTGCTGCTACACTCGCCTTTACGCGACCTCGGTTTGCTCGCACCGCAGGTGGAAGCCACGTTTCCCAGCTGGCGTCCACAACGTTGCCTGGACCACATTCTGCTTAGCCCCAGCCTGACGCTGGAGCGAGTCGAGGTGCTGGCCCAACCTATTTCCGATCATTTGCCGGTGGCCGTCGAAATTCGCCTGCCAGGCTCCATCGGTTCTGATACGTTGCCGGCCTTGAGTAGCTAAATCTCGCGGACGCCGGCATGAGCAGCGAAGAAGTCGAACGCTGGAAAGAGAAATACCTTAAAAGCATCGAACAACAGGAAAAGCTCGAGCGTCGTTGGGACGCCCGTCTGGACCTGCTTCGCCGTGGGCTGGTGCGCAGCACCCTGGCGGCGGAAGGGACCGACCGCGCGGTCGACCAGTGCATGAAGGAAATGCGCGATATCATCCGCAGTGACGATATGGACGCGGGCCTGGCGGCGCTGCTGCCTCGCTTGGAAAAAGCCGTGCTCGACTCCGAACAGCGTCGCGAGACCCGCGCCGAACAGGTGAGCACCGCGTTGACCTCGCTGGTGACCCAGCTGCAATCCTTGCCGCTGACCCGTGAAGTCCGGCGGCCGCTGAAGAACTTCGCCAAGCAGCTTGAGGGCCGTGCTGGCCAGGCGCGGGAAATCCCGTTGCTGCTCAGCGAGCTCAGTGGTTTGCAAGGCAAGGCACTGACGCAGCTTGAGCAGCCGGCCGAGCCAGGGCGTCCCGGCCTGTTGCAACGGTTGTTCGGTGGCAAGGAGAATCCGCCAGAAGCCACCCCGGGTCAGTCGCCGGCCCAGCCCGCCGGGGCCGAACAGGTTCCGAGCCACGCGGTCGAACCCGTGGCGCGTGACCCTGAGGTTCAAGTGCCGGAGGCTGTTCATGCATCCGCACCAACAATCGCGCCACCTGTAGCCTTAGCGGCCCCTGCCGTCGAGCCGGCAGCGGCGTCCGTCCCCGCCCCTGTTGCCCCTGTTGAGGCCGCAGCGCCAGCCGAGCTCGAAGTGCCTGTGTCGGTGCCGCCGTCCGCTACCGAGCCCGAGCTGGTGCCCGCGGCCAAGTCCGTCGATGCGGTGGCCTATGTGCCGCAGGTGGTGCAGCCGGAGCCGTCTGTCGCTGTCGCCGAGGCGGTGCCCGAAGTGCCATCCGTGGCTATGGCGAGCTCGGCCGGGCAACCGCCGATTCTGGCCGTCGAGCCCAACATGGTGCCCACGCCTGCCGCCAAGGCGGCCGCACCGGCTGAAGCGCCAGCCCCTGTGCTGCATCCCGCTCCCGCAGTGTTTATCGACAGCCTGCCGTTACCCCCGGTGATGGCTGAAGCGCTGGCGGCCGTCGACCCGGAGTACCCCGAGCCGGATGTGCTGTTCGCCTTGCCCGAATCCCCGGAGCCGTCCTACAGCTCGGTGGCCGAACATATCGAGTCGACGTTGTTGGGCCTGCTCGACGACCTGACCCTGCCCGAACGTCACCAGGCCCATGCCGAAGCCATGCGCCACCGCCTCGAACATGGGTTGAACTGGTACGAATTGCTGCCGATCCTCGATGATCTGGCGGTGTTGATGCTGGCGATCAACGACAGCGGTCAACACGATTTCCAGATCTACCTCAAGCAACTCAACGAACGCCTGGAGTCGTTCCAGAGCAACCTGCAGGCGGCCAGTGCCGGGCATGCCGAAGGGCGTACGGCGGCGAACGAGCTGCACAGCCAGTTGCGCGAGCATGTCGATAGCCTGCAAAGCAGCGTGCAGGATGCCGCGGACCTGGAAAGCCTCAAGCATGTCCTGGAAAATCGCCTCGAAGGTTTGTTGGGCACCATGGACCAGCACCAGCAACAGCGGGCCATCCGCGAGCAGGAGGTTGCCGTGCGCCTGCAAAGCCTGGCCGAACGCGTGGCGCATATGGAGCAGGAGGCCCAGGGTTATCGTGACCACCTCGAGGAGCAGCGCCAGAAAGCCCTGGTCGACCCGCTGACCGGCCTGCCCAATCGTGCGGCCTGGAGCGAGCGCCTGGAGCAGGAAATGGCGCAGTGGCAGCAGCACGGCAACACCCTGCTGATCGCCATGCTCGATCTCGATCACTTCAAGCGGATCAACGACAACTACGGCCACCTGGCCGGTGACAAGGTGCTGAAGATCATTGCCAGCGAGTTGCGCAAGCGCCTGCGTCCCGGTGACTTCATTGCCCGTTTCGGCGGCGAGGAGTTTGTCCTGCTGGTGCCCGATACCTCGGTCACCGCGGGGCTCAAATTGACCGAGAGCCTGCGCGCGGCCATCGAGGCCTGTCCGTTCCACTTCAAGGGCGAGCGCGTGACCATCACCGTGTCGGTCGGGCTGTCGGCGTTCAAGACCGGCGAGCGCAGCGACCATGCGCTGAAAAGGGCCGATGAGGCGCTTTACCGGGCCAAGAATGCCGGACGTAACCGCATCGAACAAGGCTGAGT